>CP091718.1:1200000-1762500 GCA_022009675.1 Oscillospiraceae bacterium
AGCGCCGTATTACAAGCGCGGTCACAAAACCGAGGACGGAAGAGGTCGCGGCGGTTACGCGGAATATATCGCAACGCGCGAAGGCGTGGAGCTTTTGCGCGGCGGCATGGTGAACTATATCGGTCAGCGCAAAGGCTCCTGCGGACTGTTCTCGGACGAAGGCGTGACCGTTGACCTTGCAAAAGTCAGCCAGGAGATCGACAACCATCCCGGCAATGTGTGGGCGCTTATCTTCTCCTTGAAGCGCGAGGATGCCGAACGGCTCGGCTATAATTCCGCCGCGCCGTGGATGCATCTGCTCCGTTCCCGCCGCAATGATATTGCAAAAGCGATGCACATCGCGCCCGAAAATCTTCGTTGGTATGCGGCGTACCACAACAAGGAAACCAACCCGCACGCGCATATGATGGTGTGGTCGAAGAATCCGCGCGAGCCGTATCTCTCGCAGACGGGGATTCACGACATCAAAAAGGTGATGGCGGCGGACATTTTCCGTCAGGAACTGCTGTCGGTTTATCGCGGGCAAACGCAGGCGCGGGACGATCTGAAAGAGACATTTCGCGCAAAAATGCAGGAGCTGACCGCACAGATTCGTGCGGGTGGGAATGAAATTTCTCCCGAGCTCTATCAGAAATTCGCGTTCCTCTGCGGGAAAATTTCTTCGCACAAGGGAAAAAAAGTCTATGGCTATCTGAATAATTCCGCAAAGCAGCTCACGAATGAAATCGTGAAACTGCTCTCGGCGGACGGGAAAATCGCGGAGCTGTATGACCTGTGGTATCGCTGTCAGTGCGAGGTGTACCGCACCTATACCGATGTCATGCCGGAGAAAATTCCGCTTGAGGAGAACAAGGAATTCAAATCTGTCCGCAACGAAGTGGTGCGTGCGGCGGCGGAAATTCTGTCTTTGCCCCGGCAACCTTTGCGCGAAATGCCCGAAGGAAAAAAATGCCGGAGGAAGACCTGAAGCTCCTTGAAATTCGCGCCGACTTCGGTGACGTCGATGCCTTGATCGCACTCGGACGGCATTATTACGAAAAGGCAGATGATGCGGACGAGGCGGAATATTTATGGAAAGTCGCCGCCGACAAAGGGAGTGCCTCAGCGATGTATCTGATCTACAAGGGCTATCGCGACGGAAAGCTTACCGAAAAGCCGAGCGACAAAATGAAATATCTACGCATGGCTGCGGACAAAAATCACGCCTACGCAGAGTATGAACTTGCCATGCAGACCGACAAACGGATGCCGAATGTGAAGCTGTCGTATCTCATGCGTGCGGCGGAACACGGCTGCATTGCGGCGGAATATGAAATCGGCAAGCTGTATTATGAGAACGGGCAGACCGAACAGGGGCTTGCTCATCTTGAAAAAGCCGCCGGACTTGATCTCTGGGCGCGCACGCAGGTCGGGCTGTTTTACTGCTATGCGCGCGATGATTGGGAGCACGGCATGGAACTTCTGACCTCCGCTGCCGAGGAAAACTACGCGCCCGCGCAGGAGGCGATCCGAAATATTCAGAGCGGACTCAACGCACAGATCTTCACAGGTCTGTGCGATCTTTTTTATTACGCCGCAAACATCATCGACGAGCGCGCAGAAGAAATTCAAGCGCCGTCAGGGGAGCCCGTCATCAGCCGCAGGCAACGCCGCGAGGAACAGGCAAAGCGTGACGGAGTGGTGATGCAGATGTAAATCCTTTTTTCAAAAAAAGATTTGCATGCAGCTATGGACAAACCCTATTAAATAGGGTATAATAGAATAGAACTGCCGATAGCAAATCTATGAAGAAAGGCGAACTCCCATGAGCATTTTCGACGATATCAAAACGGGACTGAATCAGGCGATTGACTTTGAAAAAAAGGAAAAGGCAAGGCACGGGTAACCGTGATGACCATTCATCCGGTCGATCAGTTTTCACCGGACGAAATCAAAGCAAATCCGTACCGATACCGGAATGACGCAGGTGCTGTTTGCGCAGTATATGGGTGTTTCCGTAAAAACCGTGGAGGCATGGGAAGCCGGCAGAAATCATCCGGTAGGAGCCGCTTGCCGTCTTCTTGCCATGACAAAAAACGATCCTGATTTCCCTGTGAAATCGGGTGTTGTGGTCGCAAGGGCAAGTAACTGAATCAGGAAAAACCGGGAACGGTGGGGAGTATTTCTCCGCCGTTCTTTTTTTATCGCCAAAAAACAGTTGATAACAAATTGATAACTTTTCGCCCGACCGCTGGATATTCACTCGAACCTGTGGTATCTTTGCAGTGGGCGAAAAAAACTTACGAAAGGACGAAAAACAATGGCAAAACGAAGACCGCAAGGTGACGGCATGGTGCGCAAGCGTTCGGACGGACGATGGGAAGCGCGCATCGTGATCGGTCACAAAAACGACGGAACGCCGATGCACAAATCGGTGTTCGGCAAAACGCAGAAGGAAACGCTCGACAAATTGCACCGCGCAATTGAAACCTACCGCGATGTCGATCTCTGCGAGGACAGCCGCATGACACTCGGCGAATGGCTCGACAAGTGGCTGGACGAATATATGATCTTCACTCTGCGGGAAAGCACCATGCAGAGCTACCGCATGATGGTAAACCACTATATCAAGCCCTATCTCGGAGGCAAGCCGCTGACATCGCTGACAACGGCGGATATTCAGAAGCTATACAACAAGCTCAAAAAGGAGGGGCGCGTTCGCGAAGACCCAATCAAGGGCAAAAACGCTTGCCGACAGCATGGTTCGCGGCATCCACATGATGCTTCACGAGGCACTCGACGCGGCGGTGAAAGAACGGCTCATCGTGCGCAATCCCACAAACGGCACAACCGTGCCAAAGCCAAATTATCCCGACAAGCAGGTGTTGGACGACGGTCAGCTTGAGAAATTTCTCGGCATGATCGAAGCCTACCCCGATTGGCGGGATTTTTTCTACACGGAATGTATGACGGGACTGCGCCGCGGCGAGATCTGCGGGCTGAAATGGAGCGACATCGACTTTGAAAAACCGCCGTATGCGGGTGGAACGGTCGCTCTCCGCCGTCACAAACGGCAAGATACAGATCGGTGAAACCAAAACGGGCGCGGGCAAACGGACAATTGTATTACCGCCGACCCTTGCCGCACTGCTTGCAAAACGCAAGGAAAACGCGCTGAATGAGTGGGTGTTCTACAATCCGTGCAACCCCAACCTGCCGACGAATCCGGCAGCGGCATACCAAAAACTGCACACGATCCTTAAAAATGCGGAGCTGCCGCGAATCCGCTTTCATGACCTCCGTCATACCTTCGCCACCCATGCGACAAAAGGCGGAGTCGATCCGAAAACGCTTTCGGGCATTCTCGGACACACAAACGCGAGCTTCACACTTGACACCTATACGCACGTGACGGGTGACATGCAGAAAAAAACGACGCCGCGATTGACGGCGGAAAGGTCAAAGGAAATGAAATTTGAGGATGAGAAAATGGCAAAGAAAAAAACCAAGGCGACGGCAGTGTCTTTCAACGCAGGGACGGGCGGTGGGAAGGCAGAATTGTCGTCGGCTACAAAGGAAAACGGCTATGCCCAAACGAAAAAAATGTGACGGCGCACACCAAGACAGAATGTCAGGAAAAGCTGGCGAAACTGCGGGAGGAATGCGGACGGCGGAGCGAGAAAATCAAGCCGGACATGCCGTTCGGGGATTGGATTGACTTCTGGTATCAGAATTATTCCGCACCCAAGCTCCGCCCGACCACACAGGCGTGCTATTCGGGAAGGATTTATACGCACATCATCCCGTCTATCGGCAACATCCCGCTGAACAAGCTGACGCAGAACGACCTGCAACAGTTTTACGCACGGCTCAAAAAGAGCGGACGGATAAAAAGCATGTCGATAAATTCGGAGAAGGGCTGTCCGACCGCATGGTGCGCTCATGCCATACGACCTGCCGCACGGCGCTTGAAAAGGCGGTGACAGAAGGTCTGATTCGTATCAATCCCGCCGTCGGATGTAAACTGCCGCCGAAAAGCAAAGGAAATGCAGGTGCTGACTCCGCCGGAAATCACGCGGTTTCTCATACAGGCAAGAGAGGAGGGATATTACGAACTCTTCCTTCTGGAGTTGACCACCGGCATGCGGCGAGGCGAGATTCTCGCGCTGAAATGGCGGGATCTGAATCTGAAAACAGGAGAGCTTCACATCTCGCGGCAGGTGCTGAAGGTCAACGGAAAGGTGCTGATTTCCACACCGAAAACAAAAATCCTCCAACCGCATGATTCTGCTGCCGCCCGAAATGCTTGAACTGCTGGCAGAACTGAAAACGCGAACCGACAGCGAGTGGATTTTTCCCGTCCCCGCTTGACCTCACGCAACCGCGTCACCCCTCGGCGGTCTATCATCGGTTTCAGAAAATACTGACGCGGGCAAACTGCAAGCGGGTGCGGTTTCATGATCTCCGCCACACCTTTGCCACCATGGCACTGGAAAACGGCATGGACATCAAAACGCTGTCCGCCATGATCGGACACGAAAGCGCGGAAACCACTCTCAATATCTATAGTCATATCACCGACACGATGCAACAGCAGGCGGCAGCAAGGATTGATCGCGAGATTGCTGGGGCTGACACGCCCATTCCGGAGCCGACCGCAACGGGCAAGTCAAGTGACAGTGAAGCAACCAATCAGCCGACAGAGCCGAAATTTGAGCCGTATAAGGGCAAGATACGCAAGCCCGGTACGGGTTGCGTGACGATGATCAACGACCACCTCTATGAGGGCAGATTTTCCCCGCGCGTGAACGGCAAACGAATCGCCAAAAATATCTACGCTACCACGCGGGAGGAGTGCGAGGAAAAGCTCAAGGTGCTGATTGCGGAGATGAAAAAAAGGAGATTGCGGAAATCAAGGCAGGAGAGAAGGCAACGAATAAGGGCTGACCATGGCGGTCAGCCCTTAAAATTTGCGGCGCAGTAGGCAAAGAAAAAGCCTTATTGTAGATGATTTTGGAAGCGAGCAGAGCTTTTATACAGAAAGATGCCTGATCTTTTTCAGCTTTTTCTGCAAAATTACTGTTTTCGAGTAATTCTTTGCTCTGTTCTGCTCCAGCCCATTTATGACACCACCAAGGTGTGCGTTGCACAAAAAACAGGATGTCTGACATAACAAGTGGGTCTTGGCAATGCGCTTTGCCCATGCATACATTTCAAGGGCAGTATTCATTGCATTATCGGCGCAGGATAACGCTTCGGACAGACATCCTTGACAAATCAGAAAATTGCACTTTGACGTATAGGAAGTAATCAAGTAGCAATAGGGATTTTTCTCAAAACCGTTTACGACAAGGTCAGCTGGATCAGCATACAGTCGTACCAAATCTTTTGACGCGCGTGTAAGGTCATTCCACGCCTGTAAAACTGTCTCTTTGCTTGTTTTCGGATGATCGGAAAGCGTTTTTGCACGATGGAATAAAGACATTGCATAGTCGAACATAAGGTGCTTGGAGGTTGATTCTGCTTTCTCACAGGCAGTTGCAGAGTCTCCCTTTGCTTGCGCGATTCTGCAAAGTGCCTTGTCTCTGATGCCACACAAGTCCGGTAATTTCATCGCAACAGCTCCCGCTTGCTCAAACATTTTCTTAAGAAGCAAAAGGTCAATCAAATGGTTTTCTGCATCAATCTGTACCTCCGGAAGCGTGCAGTTGTCACAAACGGAACGCAACATTCTGTCGCATTCAAGCCAAAGCTCGTCAAACCGTTCTTCGGGGATATCAAATTTTTTTCTGACACGCACGACATGCAAATAATCCTGAATGGCAAAAGCACATTTGACCTTTACAGCATAGTCAAGCGGGTATTTGTTCAAATATTTTTTATACAGCTCATATACAAGCAAATCTGCGTTGTTTTTCGGTCGAGTTTACGGAATCAGTTGCCCAGACCTTTTTGACTTTATTTTCGAGTTCTTCCTTGTCCGCATATTCATTTGTTCCGACACCGAGCAAGTAATCTGTGGATACAGACAAAAGAGCCGCTAACGGAACGATTTGTGAAATGTCGGGCATGGTATTATCGCATTCCCAGTTAGATACGGACTGCGTGGATACGCCGATGTGGTCGGCAACAAAGGATTGCGATACTCCGGCTTCCTTACGAAGTGCTTTCAGTCGTTGTCCAAAACTGTTCATTATGTTCCTCCATTTGAGTTATATTGAAACCGGCGCCTGTTTCTGATATTATTATAGCAAAAATTTCAAAGAAAAAAACAATATACTGCACCGTGACTTGAGTTATTACTCTGTTTATATAATTCGTGGCGGTCAAACCTTAAAAAAATTGCGTTGCAGTAGGCAAAGAAAAAAAGCCTTCCGAAAAAGAAAGCGGCTTGTGCTGTAACTATGGCACAAGTCGTTTTTTTCTGCCGTCAGAGGATTTTTGCTGAAGTGGTGGATAAAAGCCGATTATAAGCAAAAAATCAGCCGAAAGTGGGGCAAAAAACCTCGTTTTTCGGCTGATTTTTGGTCGGAGTGGCCGGATTCGAACCGACGGCATCGAAGTCCCAAACTTCGCGCGCTACCAGCTGCGCCACACCCCGATTGGTGAAAATATTCGGTTTTTAGGTCAAATCCGTAAGTGGTCAAATCTGTGGTCAAAGGTTTTTTGCCGAAACACACGGTGGCGGAAAAGCGAGAAAACGCGAGAAAAACGGAGATTTTGCGAGCTTTCGGCGATCGGCTCACGAGGCGGTCACACGCTCCCCAAAGCAAGCGGGTAACCGTTACCCTACATCCCGGTATTCGGTTTTGGGGTTAAATCCGTAGGCGTTCAAATCAAAGGGGCGCGGGACCCGGCGCTCCGGATCCGTTCGGCGAGGCGGCTGTCGCCGCCTCGTCTCAGTTGTTCCGGCTCAGAGCCTCCCCGGCACGCCGCACATACATTTTTGCCCTCGTAGGCAATCAGATCTTCCGTACTGCCGCAGAAAATGCAGGAGTACTGATGCTTCTGCAGGATAATGCGCTCGCCGTCCATGAATATCTCGACCGGGTCGCGCTCGTTCAGCCCCAGCGTCTGCCGGATGGACATCGGGATCACGATCCGCCCCAGCTCGTCCACGCGCCGGATAATGCCGGTTGATTTGATGCGCGTCGGTTTGTCGGTGCAGTTTCCAGCCGCCGTCATATTCTCTGCGTCTTTTTGCTGCTTCATTAAATACGCCTTCCTTTCCCATGCACTGTGTTTCGTCCGACCGCCGGACCGGGGCGCGCTTCTCTGCCGCCGCGTGTCGCAGTGTGTCGGTTGCTTCCTCATGCCCATTATACACGCCTTGTCAGAATCTGTCAACGGGTCTGCCGCTTCTTTAACAAGGAATTTACCAATCGTTCACGCATGGGGCGAAAGTGTGTGCCGTGCGGCGTGGGTGTCCGAAAGCCGGATGCCGACCGGCTCCGGACTGCCGCGTGTGGGCACCGGAAGAACCGGTCAGACTGATCTGACCGGTCAGAACCGGAACAGTTCGGTCGCGCTGGAGCGCAGGTTCATCTGCGAGTCCACGGCGGGATCGTTCAGCATGGTCATCTCCAGCGTCAGGTGCCGGCGCTCCAGCCGCCGGTTGTCCGGGGCGGGAACGGGATTTCCCAAATCGTACCTGAGAATCGCGCCGTTGTAGGCGGATGCGTGAGTCAGGCAGTGATAGCCTGTCAGGAAGGCGCCGCTGTCGCCGTTCAGCACGCCGGAGGACGCGCAGACCGCCCGCGCCGCACTGCGGACGTATTCCAGCTCCATATCCAGCCGGACGGACAGCGTCTCGGTGGTCAGGGCGCCCGGGGCGTTGAGCGAGAAGGTCAGGCTTCCGCCGTCCGCCGCCATGCGCCATGCCAGCGACAGTCCGTACAGCAGGAACGCCTCCCAGACGCGCGGGTGGGAGCAGAAAACCTGCTGGTTCTGATCCCGATCCGTGTCGCCGTCGCGGGTTGGCGCCTCCTGCGCAACACAGCCGATTGCCGCCGCCATGCTGCAGATGCAGTCGGACACGTCCCGCAGACGCACGGTCTGCCTGTCCGGCTGTGGGAACAGCGCCGGCAGTCGTTCGCTCAGCTCGTACGCGGCTTCGGTCAGCACCTGATAGGTTTCGGCGTCACAGCGTCCGGCTCCCATTGCCCGAACCGACTCGGACACGATCCAGTCCGTCTGCAGAAGTCCCCGGTTGACTGCGGCGGCACCGCGTTTGCCGGGCACGTGGAAGTGGATCAGCAGTCCCACACCGCAGGCGGGCAGGTAGCGCTTGGAGAGCAAGCCCAATCCGTGCTCGGTCATGATGAGCAGCGGACGCGTTTCCTGCGAGCAGAACCACGGTTGCGTTTCTTCCGGGACCTGTACTTCTCTTGTCAGGTAAGCGCCCGGTTCCCACGCTCCCGCCGGTGCCCGCGAGGCGAGCACATATCCGGACAGTGAGTCGATTCCGAACAGGGCATAGCTGATCCCGTATACGAATCCGTCCGGGATCACTGTGCCCGGCGGGTAATTGAAGGACCAGCGGGTATAGGAAGTCATGCGCTGAGACATAGGTTCCGTCCTTTCTTCAAATAAAAAATTGGTTTATTATACCATATTTTCAGCTGAATTTCAATAGTTTTGTGAAGATTACGCACGCCGGAGGAAAAAAATTTTTTTCGGAGTAACAGCCGCGGTGCTGTCTGGGGCACCTTCCCGTTGAGAATGCACGCACCGCACATTTGCTCCAAATCATGAGCGAAAACCTGTTGACAACAAACCGCTGTCCGGTGTATAATATTATAAGGTATCAAGAGAGGATGTGACGGAACATGAGAATCCTGCTCACAGGCGGCGGAACAGCCGGACACGTCAACCCGGCGCTGGCTGTTGCCGATGCACTCCGGGCACGCGATCCGGAGACGCAGTTCCTGTTTGCGGCGTCGGATATGCCGCGTGATAAGGCAAACGACCTGATCCCCCGCGCAGGGTACGAGTTGCGGCATATCCATATCCGAGGCATGAGAAGCCCGATCGTACACCCCGCCAATCTCGCCCTGCCGTTCATCATGAGCCGGGCGCGGAGACAGGCACGGGCGCTCATCCGGGCGTTTTCCCCCGACCTTATCATCGGGACGGGCGGATTTGCCTGCTGGCCCGTGGTGGCGGAGGGCGCGGCGCTGGGTATTCCGACCGCCGTGCATGAGTCCAACGCATTGCCCGGCAAGGCAATCATGCAGGTCAGGCATCGGGTGGATCGCATATTTATCAACTTTCCGGAAACGGCTGACCGGCTGAACCTGACAGGCAGGGAGAGGGACAGGATCATCCGGGTCGGGAACCCCATTCTGCCGGGATTCGGTGCCGTGTCCCGCGCGGACGCACGGAAACAGCTGGGGCTTGCCCCGGACGAGGTGTCCGTGCTTGCCTTCGGCGGCAGTCTGGGGGCGGAGCGGCTCAATGATGCGCTGGTCGCGCTGGCAGAGCGTGTCGCGCGCGACCTGCCGCACGTCACGCTGACGTTTGCCGCCGGTAAGCGGGATTACGACCGCACCGCCGCGAACCTGAAGGGCAGTGCCGCCGCGGGGGGCCCCCGCGTCAGCCTGCTGGATTATATTTACGATATGCCGGTGCGGATGGCGGCGGCTGACCTCGTGGTGTCCCGCGCGGGTGCCATGACGGTGTCCGAGCTGTCCCTGCTCGGAAAGGCGGCGGTGCTGGTGCCGTCCCCGTATGTGGCGGACAATCATCAGCTCCGCAACGCGCAGGCGCTGGTACGGGCGGGCGCGGGTGTGTGCGTCGAGGAGGACGGACTGCCGGGCGGTGCGCTGGAACGCGCCGTCCTGCCGTTGCTGGCGCAATCGGTGGAGCGCGCCGCCATGGGACAGCGTCTGCAGGAGGGCTTCGCCTGCCCGGACGCAAACGAGAGGCTCTGCGTGGAGCTGCTGCGCCTTGCGCGCGGGCAGGCATGATACCGCCGGAGCCGGAAGGAAGGAGATGGTAGCTATGCCATGGCTACAAACGCAACTGAAACGGGCGGGTGGCGCTTTGCGCGGCGCCCTGTGGCGGATCCGACACAGATCCCGCCCGAAACGCCCGCGGCGGGCGGCGCGTCCGCGCAGATTCAAAGATAAATTCCTGCAGAAGGGGCGTTTCGGCACGAATGTGCCGCTGAAGAAACGCTTTCGAGCCCTTCGCTGGCTGTATGGGACGGGGGCGGCACTGCTGGCGATGCTGATCCTGTCCTGCACGGTGCTGGGCGTGTCCTACGCGTGGCTCGTGACCGACATCCGGGTGGAGGGTGCCTCACGGTACCGGGCGGACGATCTGCGGGCGGCGCTGGGCGTCCGGACGAACGACCTGATGCTGGGCTTTTCGGCATCCGACACCGAGCGGAGCCTGCGGAAGCAGTTCCCGCTGCTGGCGTCCGCCTCCCTGCACCGGGCACTGGACGGGACGCTCACGCTGACCGTCCGGGAGGAGGAGACTCTGCTCTATACCCGGCACTACCGGAACTACTACCTGCTGTCTGCCACGACTCTGCGCGTCATTGCCGTGGATGCGACGCCGGATGCGTGGCTCGGCTATGCCCCCCGCGTATATCGGACTGCCGGAGCAGGCGCGGCTGCGCGTCGGCGATACGCTGACGTTTGCCTTCCTGCCGTACCCCGGCGAGCGGGAGTCGGGCAACGTAGCCACCTACGAGGTGGAAACAGCCACAGCCGGGGAGGAATTCGCCTACGTGGATGAGGTGCGTACCGCCATCCTGAACTCCTCTTTGGCTCGTCACGTCACGGGAATGGAGCTGAGTGACCGGTATGACCTGTGGTTTTTGCTGGACGGAAAGATCAAAATCCGTCTGGGCAACACCGACCGGCTGGCGGACAAGCTGTCCCTGGCGGCGACCGTGCTGGCAAAGCAGACCGAACCGTCCGGACCGGCATTGCTGGACGCTTCCGATCCCGCCGCTGTCACCTATCGGGAGGCTCCGGATATAACCCTGCCGGATTGGGTGGGCAGCCGATGACTGCCGGCGGTTCTAAATTGTGAACATTCCATAAATTTTTTCAAAGCTATTGCTTTTTTGGCAAAAAAACGGTATTATATAGGTATGGTCAATTCCTGCAGGCAGCAGGAGCCGTGCCTGCCGCCAGGCGGCACGCCTGAGTGAATAATCCGAGCAAGGGGAGGAAGTAACATATGACTTTTTGAACACGACGATACCAATTCGTCCGGCGTAAAAATTGAGGTAATCGGCGTCGGCGGAGGCGGAAACAACGCAGTCAACCGCATGATCAATTCCAACATCAAGGGCGTGGAGTTCGTCGCCATCAACACCGATGCGCAGGTGCTGAAGAAGTCGGATGCCACGACCAAGCTTGCCATCGGGCAGAAGCTGACCAACGGGTTCGGCGCCGGCGCCAATCCGCAGATCGGCGCACGCGCGGCGGAGGAGTCTATTGACGAGATCAAGAAGATTTTGGAGGACGCCGACATGGTGTTCGTCACCGCCGGCATGGGCGGCGGCACCGGTACCGGTGCGGCTCCTGTTGTGGCGCGGCTTGCCCGGGAGGCGGGCGCACTGACCGTCGGTATCGTGACCAAGCCCTTCACGTTTGAGGGCAAGCTCCGCATGGCGCAGGCGATAGCCGGCATCAAGGAACTGAGCCAGTACGTGGATTCGCTGGTGGTCATCCCCAACGACCGGCTGTGCCAGATGCCCGACACGCCCCGCATTACATTGCAGAATGCGTTTGAGATTGCCGACGGCGTCCTGTCGCAGGGCACCCGCAGCATCTCCGACCTTATCAACGTGCCCAGCTTCATCAACCTCGACTTTGCCGATGTTTCCTCCGTCATGAAGGACGCGGGCTACGCGCACATGGGTGTGGGCGTCGGTACCGGCAAGGACAAGGCAGAGGATGCGGCGCGCAACGCCATCTCCAGCCCCCTGCTGGAGTCCTCTATCGCGGGCGCGCGCGGCGTGCTGATCAGCGTGGTGGCGTCCTCGGATGTCAGCCTCGCGGATGTGGAGATCGCGTCCACCATGATTTCGGCAGAGGCGGCGCCGGATGCAAACGTCATTTGGGGTGTCAACTTTGACGACGAGATGGACGACAGTATGCGCGTCACCATCATTGCCACCGGCTTTGACAAGAAGAACGACACGGATGCTCCTGCCGCAGCATCGGACGCCAAGTCGGAGCCCGCTCCGGCGGCTGCGCCTGCCCCGGCGGCAACGTCCGCCAAGGCAGCCCCCAAGGCATCTGCCAATCCGGCACCTGCCGAGAGTGAGAACAAGCTGCCCAAGGGGTTCGTTGACCGGCTGACCGCGCTGGACGATGAGCTGTCATCGCTCAAGGGTATCCGGTAAGACCTGATTTTTGCATGACAGGATGCCTCCGGGCTTCCGTGTGCGCCGCACCGGCGCACGGAGCCGGAGGCATCTTTTTGCGCGGGACGGTGCCCCGCCCCCGGCGCACGCAGGCGGCGCGCCTGCACGTGGCAGGGCAAATGTGCCCGCTCGGTGGCACAAGTGTCGCACATCCCGGAAAAAATTCCGGGAATTTTTGTGTATACCGCTTGACCGGAGCGCCCGGCTATGCTATAATGGAAGCGTATGGGGCAGGGAAGCCCCACCGCTAACCGTGAGATCAAACAGGAGGTATTTGCTATGTTGCCAATCGCCATTCAACTGTATTCCGTGCGCGACGACGCAGCCGCCGATATGCGGGGTACACTGCAGAAGATCAGGGAAATGGGGTACGACGGCGTTGAGTTTGCCGGCCTGCACGGACACACCGCCGAAGAGGTTCGGGAGATGTGTCAGGAAATCGGACTTTTGCCCCTGTCGGCACACGTGCCGTATGACGAGATGGTCGCCGATCCGGAGGGCGTGCTGGGACAGTATGCCGCCATCGGATGCCGCTATGTCGCCATTCCGTACCTGATGCCGGAGTACCGCCCCGGAACGCCCGGCTTTGCGGATGTCATCCGGAATGCCGCCATGCTGGGGGAGGTTGCCAACCGGCTGGGCATGACTCTGCTGTATCATAACCACGATTTTGAGTTCCAGAAGATTGACGGCAAGTACGCGCTGGAGGTGCTGTACGATACCGTGCCCGCCTCCCTGCTCCAGACCGAGCTGGATGTGTGCTGGGTGCGCGTCGGCGGCGAGGAGCCTGCCGCCTATATCCGCAAGTATACCGGGCGTGCGCCGGTCGTCCACCTCAAGGACTACGCCGGCGGCAAGTCCGAGCATATGTACGAGCTGATCGGCATTCAGTCCGAGCACGCGCCGGAGGAGCATCCCTTTGAGTTCCGCCCTGTAGGTTCCGGTGTGCAGGACATCCCCGCCATTCTCGCCGCCGCCGACGATGCCGGCGCGAAGTGGCTGGTTGTCGAGCAGGATCAGCCCTCCATGGGGCTTACCCCGATGGAGTGCGCCCGCGCGAGCATCGGCTACCTGCGCGGACTGTGAGCGGAGGAAGCGTATGAAACGGTACAGATGGACGCTTGCGGCAGCGCTGCTTGCCGCCCTGCTGGCGCTGGGTGTGTCGGGATGCCGGAATGACGGCGGACCGGCAACCGACAGCGAAACGGACGGGACCGGATCCGTTACGGAGCCGGCACCCACCGCCGTTGCCTCCGAAACGCCCACCGAAGATCCGACCGAAACCACCGAGTCCGCCACGACAATTCCGGAGGAAATGACCATGGCTCCCACCGAAACACTGTCCGTTATCGCGGACGGAAAGACATCGTACACCGTGCTGCCGGGCGCGGGCGTGACCGACGCCTGCCGCGCCGAGCTGGACTGGCTGTACGCCGTCATGGATGAAAAAGTACGGCACGCATCCCGCCGAGGCGGAGAGTGGCTCCGGCAAGGTCATCACGTTGACAATGCAGGGCAACAGCCACGACTGGTCTGTCGAGGTGGATGCGGCGACCGGCACCATCGCGCTGAAGGGCGGCTCCGCCGCCGCGCTGGGACAGGCGATCCGCTATGTCGGAACGCAGTTCTGCGGCGCCGCGGACGGCAGTCTCACGGTGCCCGTGAACGGCAGCCACACCTACACCTACGCGACCGATAAAATCAACAACAGCAGTCTGCTTTCCTACGAGGGAAGGGGCACCGCCACGCCCTCCAACGAGAAGGGGACGCTGATGACGCCCGCCTGGCTGGATACAGCCGTCATCGTGGAGGTGCGGCTGGACACCGCCTCCATCGGCGGTAAGTTCCAGGATTCCCGCGCCCTGATTGACTTCTATGCCGAAGCCGGCGTAAACGTCATCTGGCTCGATCCCATCTACCAGCGCGGTCCCGGCGGAAACGGCTACGGCAATGTCGGGCTTCACACCGTGGAGCCTGCCCTGACCGGAACGCAGGATATGGCGGAGGGCTGGGCTGTCGTCCGGGATTTCGTGGAGTATGCCCATTCCAAGGGCGTGTATATCCTGCTCGACCTCGTTTCGTGGGGCACCATGAAGAAGGCGCCGCTGGTCACGGAGCATCCCGACTGGTTTGCCGGGGAGGCGTGGGGCAACGCCGCCTTCAACTGGAAGAATGAGGAGTTCCGCGAGTGGTTCATTACGCAGGCGGTTCACAATATCCAGTACACCGGGGCGGACGGCTACCGCTGTGACTGTGAGCCGTTCACCGCCGGGTACGATGTGTATGCCGAGATCCGGAGCAGGCTGAACGCAAACGGGATTTATCCGCTCATCATGAGCGAGGACGGCGGGGAGCGCCGGACAGCTTTTGACTGCGAGCAGGACGGCGTGCTGGATTACTCCGCCATGACGCGCGGTCAGCTCTACCAGCAGACGCAGGCGAATTTCTTTGTGGACGGGTACCTGTCCATGGTCGCATCGGTGCAGAAGGGGCGGGGGCTCGGCTCTGCCGAACAGCAGAGCAAGCGCCGTACCGCAGGCACCTACCGCTACTACACCAACTGCATCACCAACCACGACTACCAGAACCGCAGTGTCTGCGGCAACCGCCTCAAGATCGGCTACGCCGCCATTTACGCGCCCTTCATCCCGGTGTGGTACATGGGCGATGAATTCGGCGTACAGCAGAAGAACGCCGTCCTGTACGACAAGAAGGTGGACTACAGTCAGATCGAAACCAATCCGGAGCAGGGGCTGTTCTTTGAGGATGTCAAGCGCATGATTGCCATCCGGCGCTCCTTCCCCGACATTTTCCAGTACTTCCCGCTCAACCACCGCGACGCCAATATCTGCAAGGTAAACGTCACCGGGGCGACTGTTACCGACACCAAGACCGACAACTACGCCCGCTTCATGGGGGACAGGATGGTCATCGTGGTTGCCAACAACAAAGCGGAACAGTCCGGTGTCTGCACGGTCGGGATCCCCTTCTCGGACGGCTTCACACAGCAGTACTACAACTACCGCGTGACCGATCTGCTGACCGGGCGCGTGATCGCCGTCGGACGTGCCGACACGGTCAACAATTTCTCTGCTGTCGTGCCTTACGAGTACTGCGGTGTCTTCCTCGTGGAGGGCATTGATCCCATCCCGGCGGCGTGAGCCCCCCTTTTCCCGGATCTTTTGAAAAAAAGATACATATAACACAGTTCCAAAAAGCAAATGATGCAAAGGAGATTACGAATATGGCAGAGAAAAATGGATGCCAAGCTGGATTACGCAAACCAGAAGGTCGAGCAGGTCATCGACACCAATCGCAAGCTGCGCGTCGGTATCATCGGGTGCGGCTGGATCGCAGATGCGCACATTGATTCCTACAAGCGGATGCCCGATGTCGAGCTGGTCGCGGGCTGCGACCTGATTCCCGGCAAGGCGGCAGCCTTCTTCAAGCGCAATGGCGTGGAGGGCGTCAAAACCGATTACGCCTCCCACAAGGAGATGCTGGATGACGAGAGCCTGCAGCTGGACGCCGTGTCCGTCTGCACCTACAACCGTCAGCACGCCGCCCCCACCATCTACGCGCTGAACAAGGGCGTCAATGTCCTGCTGGAGAAGCCCTTCACCGTCACGCTGGACGAGGCGCTGGAGGTCATGAAGGCGGAGAAGGCGAGCGGCAAGGTGCTGTCCATCGGCTTCCAGCCCCGCCTGGATCCCAACATGCAGATGATCAAGAAAATCGTCGAGTCCGGCGAGCTGGGCAAGATCTACTACATCCAGACCGGCGGCGGACGCCGGCGCGGCATTCCCACCCCGTTCCCGGAAGTCACCTTCATCCGCGATGAGACTGCCGGTCTCGGCGCACTGGCAGATATCGGTTGCTACTCGCTGGATATGGTGCTTAACGCCATCGGCTACCCGAAGCCGCTGTCCGTGACCGGCTACAAGAGCGACTTCTTCGGCAAGGATCCCACGACCTATCCGGATCACCCCGAGTACGCGCAGAAGTTCGGCGTGGATGATTTCGCCGCCGCGTTCATCCGGCTGGAGGGCGGTATCATTCTGGACTTCCGCATCGCGTGGGCGATGAACGTTGACACCCCCGGGGACACCATCATTCTGGGTACCAAGGGCGGTCTGCGCATCCCCTCCACCGACTGCTGGAACGGTTCGGTGGGCGGTCCCATGACCATCTACAAGACCATCGGCGGCATCAACTACGAAACGCAGGTTCCGATTATCAATGACGGCGGTCCGTCCCTGTTCGACCGCAAGATCCGCTCCTTCCTGGATGCCTGCAAGACCGGCGGCAAGGCGCCCGTCCCCACCTCGCAGATCATCTACAACCAGGCGATCCTGGACGGCATTGCCCGTTCCGCGAAGCTGGGTCACGAGATCGAGCTGGAGATCCCGGAAGTCTGACGCTGATTGTATCAAAAACCACAGGCAAGCCCCCGGCGCAGCTGCGCCGGGGGCTTGCCTGTGTGTGGTTCGGGGTGGGCGGACGAAAGCGGGGGACCGATGCTGCTCGATCCCCCGCGAAACGGGTTGCTTTATTCAGAGATTGTCTTTGACCGCAGAGCGTATGCGCCGCTCAAGGATCAAGAATCCCCTCAGTCCTTCTTCCGGAGCGTGACACCCACGCCGGCAAGAATCAGGGCGGCAACGCCCACCACAGACGCGCTCACAACAGAGGCGCAGCCGGACTCCTTCTCCTCGCCGGCTCCGGTGGTGGTAGCAGACGCCACATCGGACTGGCTGTTGCTCTCTGCAGGCTGAGATGCGGTATCCGCCGTCGTCTGCGTCTCGGTAGCGGTGGAGGTGGCGGTATCATCCGACGAATCCTCTCCCGTAACGGTTTCCTTGTCGGTAGAGGTCTCGGTTGCCTCGCCCTCCGCCAGTTTCTTTGCCATGCTGTCGATCTTAGCCTGCGCATCGGGCGTCAGACCGGCGACCAGAATGGCGTTCGCCAGGGACTCATTGTTCTCCTGTCCGTCCGCGATGAACAGAATGTCATCCACGACCTGGATCCGGGTAATGCAGGTGCCGTAGGTTTCCTCGTACTTCAGGGTAGCGATCTCGGTCATATCATCGTCATTGTACACCTTGATGGTCTGTCCGTTCTTGTTGCCGACCAGAATGTACTTGCCCGCATGGCAGACCGAGTAGGGGTTCTCCAGCTCGTAGGATGCAACGCAGGAGGCACCGTCGGGCGCGATTTTCATGAGAGCCTTCTTGCCGCTCTTCAGCTTGGCGGTCAGCCAGACAACGCCGTCCGTATCCACCGCCAGGTAGTAACCGTCGTCCAGCATGGAATCAGCCGTCCGGACGGGGCACTGGTCGTCAGAGAAATTGATGTAGCCGTTGGTTCCGAAGTCGGTGTTCAGCACCGGCTTGGAGGGGTTGGTCACGTCGAAGCAGTACAGTGCATCGTAAGCATAGTTGGTCATGACGTAGCAGTAGTACTTGTCACCGATCTTGGCGACCTCCACACCGTTGATGCCGACCTGAATGCCGTTCGCATCGCCGGGCTGATCGCCGAACTGGTACACGGGACCTTCCCACAGCTCCTCAAACTGCTTGGTCTCATCGTTGATGTGCGCGATGCCCAGGGAGACCAGGTTGAAGTTGGTGGAGAAAGAGAAGCCGCAGTAGACATTGCCT
This sequence comes from Oscillospiraceae bacterium, assembly GCA_022009675.1. Lineage (GTDB taxonomy): Bacteria > Bacillota > Clostridia > Oscillospirales > CAG-272 > CAMEON01. The sequence continues at coordinate 1,218,031 of CP091718.1, forward strand.
CTGTCATCCGCCGCGATGCCCTTGACGTAGGAGAAGGGACCCTGCGCAACGCTCGGATCCTGCTCGGAGTCAAAGCGGTAGTACACGTCGGTGATGGCGCCGGATGCGAAATCATACAGGGCGCAGCCGCGGAAATTGGAGCCGTTGAGGTGCCCCATCAGAGCGTACTTGCCGTCCGGCGTGACGCAGAAGCCTCTCATGTTGATCGAGCAGATCTCGCGCTCCTCGTCGTCCAGCTCGCGGATTTCCTTCCAGCCGCTGTCATAGTTCTCATAACCCTTTGCCAGCGCGGAGTAAAAGCTCTTGCCCTCCTGATACACGAGTGCCTTCAGTTCAATTTCTGACCAAGTGCTGTCGTTGACACTGTCGTTCAGCGCGGCGGTGGGAACCGTTACCGCGCAAACCGTCAGAAGCATCGACAGGCACAGCAGAAGCGGAATCATCTTCTTCATAGTTGCTTTCCTTTCTGAATTGTAAGCGGGACAAATGCCTGAGCGGCAACCCTTGCTGCCGTTGGCTATGCCCCGCCTGCCGGGGTTTGCCCCTGTGCAGTTCCCTCAGTATACCATGTATATATGACAAATCATCGTGAAATTCTGGAACTTTCTGTGAACGAATGATTAAATGTGCTCAAATCACATAAAAAAGCCGTACGCGCGCCCATTCCGGCAGGTAAAAACGACAAGAAAAAAGACTTCCCGCCGGCGTATGTCTGCGGGAAGTCTTTATGGATGCGACCGGATCCGGTCTTACGCCTGCATGGCGTTGAGTGCCTTGGTGAACTCGCTCTTCTGGTGTGCGGCGCAGTTCTTGTGGATGATGCCCTTGGCAGCGGCAACATCGATCTTCTTGCACGCGACCTTGTAAAGCTCCTGTGCGGCAGCCATATCGTTGGCGGCAACCGCAGCGCGGTACTTCTTGACATCGGTCTTCATCTGCGTCTTGAACATCTTATTCTGCAGGGTCTTGGCCTCGGTAACGCGCACGCGCTTCTTCGCGGACTTGATATTCGGCATGACAGCTTCCTCCTCATAGAATGATTCCTATGCTCCCGTCCCGCTTCATCTGAGAGGGTATGCCGCAGGACTCACATATACCCTTTTATCATACCACAATTCGCCGCAAATTGCAAGAGGTTTTCAAAAATTTTTTTCTGAGGAAACTTTGCGGAGAGTAAATTCTCAAAGTAAATGCAACTCTAAATGCTGCTGTCGCGGTTGCTTGGAAAAATAACGCATTTGCCTTCTTGCGGACGGCTCGACCTGCCCCTGCTGTCCCCTGCGGGGCGGCTTGCCTTGTTTGCTGCCCTGCCAACCGTGCCTTTAGCTTGCTTTCCTGCCCCCATCCCCTCCCTGCCCCTTCCCGGCGGGAAGGGGAGATTTTTTTTTTCTTATGCAAGGGGCTTCGCCCCTTGCATCCCCGAGGGCTGAACCCGGGCGGCACAGGGAAATGGGGGCGAACCACGCGCCCGGCGGGGGGCTTGCCTTGTTTGCTGCCTGCCAACCGTGCCTTTAACTTGCTTTGTCGCCCCCTATTCCTCCCTGCCCCCTTCCCGGCGGGAAGGGGAGTTCCAAAGTTTATTTCGCCGGGGGCTCCGCCCCCGGCACCCCTGCCCTGAACCGCTTGCGGCATTTATAGTCCCTGCCAAGCAGGTGCCCAATGCGTAGGGGAGCCTGCGTTTCGGCGCAAAAACAGGTAGAACTACCTTTCTATGATCAGTGCCGGCAGCCAAGGAGAGAGGGGGACCGGGGGAGATGGAACTATCCGTCGCAAGCGACGGCGGCGTTTGAGATGGTCCTCTCCCCCGGGGCAGGGCGAACAAGTGCCGCTGGGGTTCAGCCCCCCGCCGGGTACAGCGGCGGCAAGGTCGGCGGGCGACCAACCGGGCAAGTCCCTCGCCGGGTTCATGTTTGAAAAGGTCTGTAAGTGCCGCAGGCGGTTAAATGCTGGGGATGCAAGGGGCGGAGCCCCTTGCATGAAATAACTAGAATCTCCCCTTCCCCATTGGGGGAAGGGGCGGGGGATAGGGGGCAGGGAAGCAAGCTAAAGGCAGGGCAGGCGGGCGACAAAGAAAGCACGCCCCCCGCCGGGTACAGTGGCGGCAAGGTCGGCAGGCGACCAACCGGGCAAGCCCCCGGCACCTGAGCGGCAGGGTAAGCCGCCCCCAAAGAAGCGTCCCGCCCCACTTTTTTTACTTTCTCCCCTTGCCAGCGGCGCGCGGATGTGATACAATATGCAATAGAGCCGGAAACCGTTTGATAAAATAAGGGGGAACCGCAACCGTGGCACAGGCAAAAACAAAAGCAAAAGGAACGAACAAAGCACTGAATCTTTTGAGCGAGGCAGATTTCCGCCGGGCACTGAAGGCGGAACCGCCACGGGCGGCTACCTGTTTTTTTCGGCTAGGAGGATTACATGAAGCTGACGCTCCTGCGTATGGTGCAGGACGCTGTATGCCCCGCCGATGACCCCATGGCAACCTTCAATTCCCTGCGGCTGGACGGGCTGGATCTGACCGCCGCCCGTCTGCTGGACGCCATGGCGGCGCCGCCCATGGGCGCGGAGCGCAAGCTGATAACCGTCACGGGAGTCAACTTCAACACGCTCCGCGCCGCCGACGCCGAAGCTCTGCTCGGCGCACTGGCGGTACCTGCCGGAATACCCGTATGTCCTGCTGATTCTGTCGGTCGGAGCGGATGCACTGGATGCGGGAAACCTGCCGCGCAGTCCGTCGGCACTGCTTTGTCGGCTGTCCGAACTGCTGCAGCCGGTCTGGTTTGAGCGGAATACCCCGCAGAAGCTGTACGGCTGGGTGCAGAAGCACTACCGACACGACGGTGTGACGGCGGACGAATCTGCCTGTCGCGCGACGGTAGCATTTTGCGGGCGGAATATGTTCACGCTGGCATCCGAGATCGACAAGATCGCGTACTACGCGCTGGCGCACGGGACGAGACACCGTGACCGAGACGCATATCCGCGCCGCCGGAACGCCCGCTGCCGAGTATGACGCATTTGCGTTTGCCAACGCTGTCATGGAGCGACGGCAGGCGGATGCGCTTGCCATCCTGCAGGAGCAGAAGCTGCGGCGCGTGGAGCCGCTGATGGTCCTGTCTGAGGCATCGCGGGAGCTGGTAAGTCTGTGCGCCATCCGCACGCTGGCGGATGCGGGGTACACCGGCGAGGAAATTGCCGCATCCCTGCACATGAACCCGTATCAGGTCAAGCTGTACCTGCGTGTGGCGCGGGCGGCGGAGCCGGGGGTTCTGTCTGCCGCCGTGGACGCCTGCGCGCAGGCAGATGCGGCGCTCAAGCGTTCGGCAGCGGACGGATACCAGCTGATCGAGCGGCTGATATGCGGTCTGTAATCTCCGGTATTTTGTCCGGCTGCTCTGACCTTGCCGGGAGGAGGTGCAGTTTCCGGGCGCCGTGCGGTCTTTTCCACACCCCTGCGGCGGTCGAATCGTGCCGAAAAACCGCGAAGAAGTGCGAAAACGGTTTGCGCATCAGCCAAACGGCGTACCATGCGGTGTGTTTCTCCACACGTTTCTCCACAGGTTGTGGAAAAGTTTTGCCCTCTTGTGTGGGAAATGGGAAAGAGAATGTGGGCTTGCCCCGGGGTGGCTTGCCTTTCTTGCCGCCTGTCTACCCTGACTTTAGCTTGCTTTTCCTACCCCCTATCCCTCTGTCCCCCTTCCCCGGCGGGGAAGGGGGTGACCAAGGTTATTTCATGCAAGGGGCTTCGCCCCTTGCATCCCCGGGGTTGAACCCGGGCGGCACTGGCTCGACCTGCCGCTGTAGAAGACTCAATGGGGGGCGTGCCCCCGGCGGTTGCTGGCTCGGTGAGCGTTAGCGGTGCCCGGCGGGGGCTTGCCTTCTTTGTCGCCCGCCGCCCCCGCCTTTAGCTTGCTTTTTGCCCCCTATCCTCCCAGCCCCCTTCCCCGGTGGGGGAAGGGGAGACCAAAGGTTATTTCATGCAAGGGGCTTCGCCCCTTGCATCCCCGGGCTGAACCCTGCGCGGCACCGGAGCAGGGGGCGTATCACGCGCTGGCGGGAGCTTGCCTTCTTTGTCGCCTGCCTACCCTGCCTTCAGTTTATTTTCTTTTTGCCCTCTATCCCCCCTATCTCTCGACCCCCTTCCCCGGCGGGGGAGACCAAGATTATTTCATGCAAGGGGCTTCGCCCCTTGCATCCCCAAGGGCTGAACCCGGGCGGCACCGGAGCAGGGGGCGTATCGCGCGCTGGAGGAGAGGCTTGCCCCCCACGTTTTTCTTTCCATGCCTTGACAGGCGCGGCGGGCTGTGATATACTGGTATACCGTACCGAACCGCCGCGCCGGACGGCACGGAAACAGAAGGAAACGCCGTATCGGACAGCGATTCCGGAAAGACGGAAAGGGGAAAACAGAGCATGACAGAGAAGGACGCGGGCACCCTGACCGTCTGCTTTACGGGGCACCGACACATGGAGCGCGAGGAGGCATTGCGCCTGCCTGCCCTGCTGGACAGCGTGATCCGGGAGCTGTATAACCGGGGCGCACGCATTTTCCGCGCGGGCGGCGCGCAGGGCTTTGATACCGTGGCGGCACTCAAGGTGCTGGAACTGCGCGAGCAGCTGCCGGGGCTTCGCCTGGAGCTGATCCTCCCCTGCCGCGACCAGACGGCGGGATGGGACGAAGCCGGCGTCCGCACCTACCGCTACATTTACCGGAACGCCGATGCCAGTCGGTTCCTTTTTGACCGCTACATCGAGGGATGCATGCTGGAGCGCGACCGCCGCCTCGTTGCGGGAAGCGACATCTGCGTCGCCTTCTGCACCCGCAGTCGCGGCGGGACGGCGTATACCTGTGCCTGCGCCCTGCGCGCAGGACTGGAGCTTATCAATCTGCACGAACGGATGAGGGGGCAGGGAAGCGCACAGCCGTTTCCGTCCGGGATGCCGGGTAGCGGATCAGAGATCAGATAGGGGGAAAAGATCATGACGGATTTCATGAAAGCCATGGCGGATGAGGTCGCCGCCCAGGGCGGCGAGGGATGCTATTACACGGTTGTAACGCTGGAGCCGCCGCAGGAGGGTGACACCCTGTACCATATGGAAAAGGTGGATTTCCGCCCCGGCAACCCGGCACATGACTGCTACTCGGTAGCCAAGAGTGTGGCGGTCACGGCGGCAGGTCTGCTGTATGACCGGGGACTGCTCCGTCCGGAGGACACGCTGGACAGATTCCTGTCCGCCTACCTGACCGGGAAAACTGACCCGCGCTGGGGCAGGCTGACGGTGGATCAGCTGCTGCGCCACCGGACAGGCGCCGCCTCCGGCGTAGATTTTGACCTGACCAATGCGCATCTGTGGGAGGATCCGGAGTGGCTGCATACCCTGTTCGCGGCTCCCATCACGCAGACGCCGGGCGAGGAATTTGTATACTCGGACGGGAACTATTATATTTTTGGGGGCGCATCGTGGAGGAGCTGCTCGGCGAGGACATGGAGAAGCTGTTGCTGCGCGAGGTCTTTGTGCCGCTGGGATTCCATGCCAACGCGTGGAGCCGGGACGTGAACGGGCACACCGTCGGCGGCACGGGGCTGTACCTGCGCACGGAGGACATGGCGAAGATCGGCTGGCTGTACCTGAACCGGGGCGCGTGGGGCGACCGCCGCATCTTCTCGGAGGCGTGGGCGGATATCTTCCCTGCATCCGCCGGTGGACAGGGTGCGGTACGGCTACGCCCTGACGGAGGCGACCGCCGACCTGTATCTGGCGGGCGGGATGTACAACCAGGGTTTGGGCTTTGACCTGCGCACGCGGCGCGTGGTGGCGTGGCACGCCTTTGACGAGGCGGGCAGCTTCCCGGGGCTTTCGCAGGCGTTCGTGCGGTACTGCCGCTGATGCGCGGACGGATGCCGGCTTTGCATACTGTTATGAAAACATCCGTTTCCCGCTGAGGCAGTCCCGCTGCTGCTGGACTGGTACCGGACAAACGCCCGCCCCCTGCCGTGGCGTGAGAACCGGGACGCATACCGCGTGCTGGTGTCGGAGGTCATGCTTCAGCAGACGCGCGCCGAAGCAGTCAGACCGTACTTTGCACGGTTCCTTGCCGCCCCTGCCGACCGTTTCGGCACTGGCGGAGGCGGACGGGGACACCCTGCTCAAGCTCTGGGAGGGGTTGGGCTATTACAGCAGGGTGCGTAACCTGCAACGGGCGGCACAGCGTGTGGTGGCGGATTTCGGCGGCGTCATTCCGGCGGATGTCGCCGCCCTGCGCAGTCTGCCCGGTGTCGGGCGGTACACGGCAGGGGCGGTGGCGTCCATCGCGTATGACATCCCCGCCCCGGCGGTGGACGGCAACGTCCTGCGCGTGCTTGCCCGCCTGACCGATGATGACACTGACGTCATGCTCCCGGCGGCAAAAACCGCCGCCGAGGCGGCGCTGGCGCCCTGCATCCCTTCGCCGGGCGCGGGCGATTTTACGCAGAGCCTGATCGAGCTGGGTGCGCTGGTCTGCCTGCCGGGAGAGCCGCGGTGTGACGTTTGCCCGCTGGCACTGCTCTGCCGTGCCCGCGCGGCAGGACATACGCGCGATCTGCCCATCCGGGGTGCGGCAAAGGCGCGCCGGGTCGAGCGGCGTGTCGTGCTGATTCTCCGACTGGGCGGACAGGAGGCGGCACCGGTTGTGATCCGCCGCCGCCCGGCGGGACTGCTGGGCGGACTGTATGAGTTTCCCAATCTGCTTTGCGGGCAGCTTCCCGCCGCAGAGGGGGACGATCCCGCCGCCCGGACTGCCGCGTTTCTCCGGGGACTGGGGATAGAGCCGCTTGCCGTCCGTCCGGTCGGCACGGCGCGGCATCTGTTCACGCACGTTGAGTGGCAGATGGAAGGTGTGTGCGCCACGCTCCCGGCGGGGGCGGTTCTGCCGGAGGACTGGCTGGCTGTCAGCCCGGCGGATTTGCAGGATTCCTTTGCGCTTCCGTCAGCATTCGCCGCATTCCGCCCGGCGGCGGGACTGCCCGGCGTCAAGCATAAAAAAACGGCTGGCGGGCGGAAAATGCAATGAATGGGCGGTTATCCTGTCTCTTTATTCAGGACGGCGCCGCGTTCATACAAGATGAACGCGGCGCCGTCCTGATTTCTTTTGAATTTTGTATATCCCGCCTATTGCAAAATGCAAGGAAACGTATTATAATAATGCAAATACAGGACGTCCCTGAACAGGCTCCGGTATAATGAAAAAAAGGAGATGATTTGGTATGAAGAAACTTTGTTCGCTTGTGCTCGCTTTCGTGATGGTGATGGGTTGCCTGTCTATTCTGTCCGGCTGCGCTTCTTCCGATGACTGGAAAACGGATGAAAACGGCATGGTCGAACTGGTTATAGGCGGAATCGGTCCCCCTGACCGGAGACTATGCAAACTACGGCACCTCGGTGCGCAACGGCGCGCAGATCGCTGTCGATGAGATCAATGCCGCCAATGCAAAGGGCGTCAACGGCTTCAAGCTGGTTCTGAAATTTGAAGATTCCGCCGGTTCTGCCGATACTGCCACCGCGGCATACGGCAAGCTGGTGGACGATGGCATGAAGGTCTCCCTGGGTGCGACTCTGTCCGGCGAGACCAAGGCTGTCACCGCCGCCGCCAAGGCGGACGGTGTGCTGGTACTGACGCCCTCCGGCTCCGCCGTGGATGCCATTGCCAACAACAACAGCGCGTTCCGCGTCTGCTTCTCCGACCCCTACCAGGGCAAGGCGTCTGCCGAGTACATCGCCCGGTATGGGCTGGCAAAAGCAAGGTTGCTGTCTTCTACGGAAGCGACAACAACTACTGCGTCGGTCTGAAGGAGACCTTCGAGGCGGAGTGCAAGGAAAAGGGAATCTCGGTCGTGGCGACCGAGGCGTTCACCGCCAACAGCAACACCGACTTTTCGGCGCAGATCGCCAAGATCGCTTCCTCCGGAGCGGATCTGGTGTTCCTGCCCATCTACGCATCCGATGCGGCTACCTTCCTGACGCAGGCAAAGGGCAAGCTGGACGGCATGAAGATGTTCGGCTGTGACGGACTGGACGGTCTGCTGACCAAGATCAGCAACGCGGGCGATGCCGACGGCGTGCTGATGCTGACCCCCTTCGCGGCGGACAACCAGGACACCGCCGTGCAGAACTTCGTTAAAAAGTATCAGGAAAAGTACAACGCGACGCCCGATCAGTTTGCCGCCGACGGGTACGACGCAGTCTACACCGTGGTTGCCGCGCTGAAGCAGGCGAACCTGACCTCCGAGGATAAGGACAATTTCAACAGCCGCATCGTCGCCGCCATGACCAAGATCGAGGTAAAGGGCGTCACCGGCACCATGACATGGACTGCCGACGGCGAGTCCTCCAAGGCTGCCATCGCCATGGAGTACAGGAACGGTAAGGCTGTCCTGTTCACGCCTGACAAGGAGTAATGCCCCGGGGCACGCCCGGAGGCTCCGCCCACCGCATCGGTGCCGGCGGAGCTTCCGGGATCCCCGTTATAGGACAGCAGATTTTGCATACGGCCGGATATCCCCGCCGCCCGGTCGGTGAGGGTCCGGCCTTTGCCTATTTTCCGGAGCCGTGGCTGTCTCCGAGAGCAAGCACGGGTTTGCCGGCATTTCCATACATCCGAAAGGAGCCTGCCAGTCATGATCCAATTTATCGGAGCCCTTATCAGCGGACTGAACCTGGGCAGTATCTATGCCCTGATCGCGCTGGGCTATACCATGGTGTACGGCATCGCCAAAATGCTGAACTTCGCCCACGGCGACATCATTATGGTCGGCGCATACTCCGTCATTGTTTCGGCAGTGACACTCAAGCTGCCCCCCATCGTCGCCATTCTGATTGCGGTTGTTGTCTGCGCCGCACTGGGCGTGACCATTGAATTTCTGGCATACCGTCCCCTGCGGCAGTCGCCGCCGCTGGCGGTGCTGATAACGGCGATCGGTGTCAGCTACCTGCTCCAGAATCTGGCGCTCCTGATTTTCGGCCCCGAGCAGAAGTCCACGCCGGCACTGTTTGACCTGCCCTCCCTGACGCTGGGCGGCGTGACGGTGGACGGCATCACCCTGCTGACGCTGGGCGTGACCGCCGCCATCATGGTGGGGCTGACGCTGTTCATCAACCTGACCCGCATGGGCAAGGCGATGCGCGCCGTTTCCGAGGATCGCGACGCGGCGGAGCTGATGGGCATCAGCGTCAACAAGACCATCACCATCACCTTTGCCATCGGTTCGGCGCTGGCGGCGGTGGCAAGCGTGTTCTTCGGTGCGACCTACACATATATCAAGCCCACGACCGGCTCCATGCCGGGCATCAAGGCGTTCACCGCCGCCGTGTTCGGCGGAATCGGGTCGATCCCCGGCGCCATGCTGGGCGGTATCCTGCTGGGACTCATTGAGCAGTTGTCCAAGGTGTATATCTCCACCCTGTGGTCGGATGCGGTTGTGTTCGGCGTGCTGGTGCTGGTGCTGGTGTTCAAGCCGGCGGGACTGCTCGGAAAGCGCGTAAGGGAGAAGGTGTGAGCATGGGCAAAAAGAACATTCTCCGCAGTGGATTTTTCAACGCAGACCGCGTGACGCTGCTGACCGTGACGGCGGTGTTCGCCGTCATGGCTGTGCTGGTGTACACCGGCAACGTGGGACGCCAGATTCAGAATATGCTGACCTCGGTCGCCTGCTACATCGTGCTGGCGGTGTCGCTCAATCTGGTGGTCGGACTGCTGGGCGAGCTGTCGCTGGGGCACGCCGGGTTCATGTCGGTCGGACTGTTCACCGGCTGTACGGTGGCGGTGCTGCTGCAGGGCAAGCTGCCTGCGGCTGTCTGCCTGCCGCTGTGCATGGTGATCGGCGGTCTTGCGGCGGCGCTGGTGGGGCTTGTCGTCGGGCTGCCCGCGCTGCGGCTGGGCGGCGACTATCTCGCCATCGTGACGCTGGGTTGCGGCGAGATCATCAAGAACGTACTGACCAACCTGAACATCAAGGGCACCCCCCTGCAGGGCGCACTGGGCATTGATACCTCCTCGATCCGGCGCAACTCAAAGGATCTGCTGCCGTATGCCATCCTGCTGGTTCTGCTGACCATGCTGGTCATCATGAATTTCAAGCGCTCCAAGCACGGACGCGCCATCATGGCGATCCGCGACAACCGCATCGCCGCCGAGGCAACCGGCGTCAACGTCGTGTACTACAAGCTGATGGTGTTCATGCTGGCGGCGTTCTTTGCCGGGGCGGCAGGCGTGCTGTACGGCTACAGCCTGCCGGTCGTGCAGGCGGACACCTTCGGGTACAATATGTCCATTGAAATACTTGTCATCGTGGTGCTGGGCGGCATGGGCAACATCGGTGGCTCGATTCTGGCAGCCATCGTTCTGCGTGCCCTGCCGGAGGCGTTGCGCGACTTCTCGGATTACCGGATGCTCGCCTACTCGGTGCTGCTTATCGCCATCATGCTGTTGAATGAAAAACAAGCGCTTCAAGGCGTGGAAGAGCCGGTTCTCGCTGTCCGGTTGGTTCCGCGGACTGCGGCGCGGGAAAGCCGGCGGAAAGGAGGCGGACGCATCATGAATCTTTTCGGAAGCAAGAAGGACAGCGACCGCGCCGATGGCTCCCGGCTGGTTCCGTACCCCTCCGGTGCGGTCATCCCGGAGCGCGATCTCGGCAAGACGCCGGTGCTGGAGGCACTGCACCTCGGCATCGACTTCGGCGGTCTGACTGCCGTGGATGATTTTTCGCTGGTGGTGGGCAAGACCGAGATCGCCGGGCTGATCGTGCCCCAACGGCGCGGGCAAGACCACCGTCTTCAACCTGCTGACCAATATCTATCAGCCCACGCGGGGCAATATCATGCTGGACGGGTACAGCACGGCGGGCAAAAACCACAGCCCAGCTCAGCGAGATGGGAGTCGCGCGTACCTTTCAGAACATCCGCCTGTTCGGGAACATGAGCGTGGAGGACAACATCAAGGTCGGACTGCACAATGCGACGCGCGAGAGCCTGCTGGCGGCGGTGACGCATACCTTCGGCTACGCAAAGCGCGAGCGTGAGGCACATGAAAAGGCGCTGGAGCTGTTGGATTTCTTCGGCATGGCGGATCTGGCGGACGCACCCGCCGGCAGTCTCCCCTACGGCGCACAGCGTCGGCTGGAGATCGTGCGGGCGCTGGCAACCGGACCCAAGATCATCCTGCTGGACGAGCCGGCTGCGGGCATGAATCCCTCCGAGACGGCGGAGCTGATGACCAATATCCGGCGCATCCGGGATACCTTCCAGATCGCGGTCATGCTGATCGAGCATGATATGAAGCTGGTCATGAGCATCTGTGAGGGCATCTGCGTGCTGGATCACGGGCGCATCATTGCCAAAGGATCCCCGGAGCAGATCGTCTCCGACCAGAAGGTCGTGGAGGCGTATCTGGGCAAGAAGAAGGAAGGAGGCGATCCGGCATGATGCTGCAGGTAGATAAGATCAACGTGTACTACGGCAAGATACACGCGCTCAAGGACGTGTCGCTGGAGGTCGAGGCTGGCGAGATTGTGGCACTGATCGGCGCGAACGGCGCCGGCAAATCCACCACGCTCAAGACCGTGTCGGGGATGCTCCATCCGCAATCCGGCAGTATCCGCTTCATGGACACGGACATCACGCATACGGAATCCTTCCGGCTGGTTTCGCGCGGCATGGCGCACGTGCCGGAGGGGCGGCGCTGCTTCCTGCAGATGACCGTGCAGGAGAATCTGGAAATGGGTGCCTATACCAATCCGGGATATACAAAGGAAGGACTTGCCAAGGTCTACGGGCTGTTCCCGCGCCTCAAGCACCGGAAGAGCCAGGTGGCAGGGACGCTTTCGGGCGGCGAGCAGCAGATGCTGGCAATGGGGCGCGCCCTGATGAGCCAGCCGCAGCTGCTCATGCTGGATGAGCCGTCCATGGGGCTTGCTCCCATCCTGGTACAGCAGATATTTGACATCGTGCGGGAGCTGCACCGCGCCGGCACGACCATTCTGCTGGTCGAGCAGAACGCGGAAATGGCGCTCAAGATCGCCAACCGTGCCTACGTGCTGGAGACCGGCGGCATTGCCATGAGCGGCGATGCGGCTACGCTCGCCAACGACGACAGTGTGCGCCGCGCCTATCTGGGCGGCTGAAGAGCTGAAGAGTTGAAGAAAGGGATACCCGCACCGGCGTCCGACACCCGGAGATGAGCCTTATCCGGGGGGCGGTCGCCGGTTTGCCTGTCCCGGCAGGAAGCCCGCCGGCTTACGTGTCTGGATATACGGAAAATGCGTGAATTGGACATTTACATATGCCCACAAAGCGGGTATAATCAGAGTGCCCCGCGCGCGGGGTGATATAATCAGGCAATCGCCGGTGCGTTACGCTGCGCATTGCGTGCGAGGTGCCCATAACTGAAATGAGGTGTTTGCCATGCCGTATCCGCGTATTCTGACCATCCAGGATATTTCCTGCGTGGGTCAATGCTCCCTGACCGTTGCCCTGCCTGTCCTATCCGCCTGCGGATTGGAGACCTGCGTCCTGCCGTCCGCCGTGCTTTCCACGCATACCGGCGGCTTTACCGGCTATACCTTCCGCGACCTGACCGATGATATGCCTGCCATCCTGGCGCACTGGAAGCGCGAGGGCATTCTGTTTGACGGCGTTTATACCGGCTACCTCGGCAGTGCCCGGCAGATCGGCTATGTCCGGGAGATACTTGCCGCCGTCCGCCGCCCCGGCGCCCCCGCCATTGTGGATCCCGCCATGGCGGACAACGGAAAGCTCTATGCGGGCTTTGACGCCGCCTATGTCGCGGAGATGCGCCCCCTGTGCGCCGATGCGGATTACCTGCTGCCCAACATCACCGAGGCGTGCCTGCTGACCGATATGCCGTGGCAGGAGACCTATGACCGCGCCTTTGCGGATGCCCTGCTGGCACGGCTGGATGCGCTGGGGGCACGGTGTACCGTCCTGACCGGCGTGTCCCTGCGTGCGGGCAGAACCGGCGTGATGGTGCACAGCGCGGGCGGCACGGCGTACTATGAGCATGAGCTGCTGCCGAACAGCTGTCACGGAACCGGCGACATCTACGCCTCGGCGTTTGCGGGCGCGATCCTGCGCGGTGTGGCACCGTTCGCGGCGGCACGGATCGCCGCCGATTATACGGTCGCCTGCATCCGGGCGACTGCCGCCGAGCCGGGGCATTGGTACGGCGCGAAATTCGAACCGGTTCTGCCGGTGCTCATGAAGGAAATCGCCGCGGCGGCGGGAGAGGACTGAGCGGGCGGTCTGCCTGCGCCGCGCGCATCGCCGTTTCGCGGATTCTGCGGCAACACTGCCAAACGCGGACGCCGCACGCAAGTTTTCCTGTCCGATTTTACCGAAAATGTCCCGGAGTTCTTGACAAGGCGGGCGCTTTGTAGTACAATAATCTTATATGTGAGTATAACTTTCCAGGAGGCACCCGATGAGAAGCATGACAGGCTATGCCCGCGCGACCGCCACGGTCCCTGCGGCGGCAGGCGGGCAGGATGTCCGCGAGGTGTGCGTGGAAATGCGCTCGGTCAACAACCGCTACCTTGACCTGTCCGTCCGCCTGCCGCGCAGTCTGACGGGACTGGAGGAGCGTGTCCGACGTGCGCTGACCGCCGCCGGCATCGCGCGCGGTAAGCTGGACGTGACCGTGACGATGACAGTCCGGGACGCCTCCGGGGAAGAGGGCGGCGCAACGCCGCTGGAGCCGGATATGGTCTTTGCCCGCCGCCTGGCGGATGCCGCACAGCGGCTGTCCGAGGGGCTGGGCGTTCCGAACGATCTGACCGTCAGCCGCCTGATGGCGATGCCCGGCGTGCTGGTTCCGGTTCGTCCGGAGGCAGGCGAGTCCGAGGAGGATGCGTGGGGCGTGCTGGAGCCGGTGCTTGCGGATGCCGCCGCGCAGTTTCTGGACGCGCGGGCACGCGAGGGCGAGCGGCTGGGTGCGGATATGCTGGGCAAGATAGCCCGGATCCGTACATTGGCGGCAGAGCTTGCCGCTGCGTCGGAGGAGGATGTCCGTACCCTGCGGGTGCGCTTTGAGGAGCGGCTTCGGTCGCTGATCGGGCAGGCGGACGTTCAGCCGGATGAGGCACGCATCATCACCGAGTGCGCCGTCTTTGCCGACCGCATTTCGGTGGACGAGGAGTTGGTACGGCTGTCCTCGCATCTGGACACGCTGGAGGGACTGCTGCATACGGATGACGCCGTGGGGCGGAAGATAGACTTCATGCTGCAGGAGACCAACCGGGAGGTCAACACGGTCGGCTCCAAATGCTCCAACGCGGGCATGGCGCGGCTGGTCGCGGAGATCAAGAACGAGCTGGAAAAGATCCGGGAACAGGTCCAGAACATTGAGTAAGACCGTCCGGGGAAAGGAAGAAATTCCATGAAATTCATCAATATCGGCTACGGCAATATGGTGGCGGTGGATCGTATCGTCACACTGGTCAGCCCGGATTCGGCACCAATCAAGCGCCTGATCCAGGACGCGAAGGACGACGGGCGCGTCATTGATGTCACCTGCGGACGCAAAACCCGCGCGGTTATCATCACCGATTCGGAGCACGTCATCCTGTCGGCATTGCAGGCGGAGACTATTGCCAACCGGCTGGACAGCGACGCCGATACCGACGACGCGGCGGAGGCTGGCGATGCCGACCTCACCGAGGACGACTGAGCCGGGATGCGGATTTCCGGAGAGCGCAAGGCATACGGGTACCTCTCTGCCTGTTCGCCGCGCGGTGAATTGTCAGAGGCACCCATAATCTGAAGAGCAGAATAAGGAGAACTATCCATGATTTTTCCCACTACCAGTGACCTGACCAAGGGCAAGTACAACCGGTATGAGGTCGCGCTGGCGACCGCCAAGTGCGCCCGCATGATTACCAACGAGTACGTCCGGCAGCGTGCCGAGGCGGAAAGCTCCATGTCCGGCAACAAGGAGACCGACCGTCCGCTGAACACGCTCATCGACAAGGAGGTGCGGGACGAGAAGGCGGTCAATATCGCCATCCGCCGCCTGTACGAGGGGCAGTATGTCATCACGCACAAGTCGGTGGAGGAGCAGGAGCGCGAGGAGCGCGCCGTGCTGGAGGGTATCGGCGAGCCCGCGCAGCAGTTCGCGGAGCGTGAGGAGGATGAGATCCTGGACGGTGACCGGAACGCGGACGATGCCGTGCTGGATGATGACGCGGCACCGGAAGACGGGGAAGCCGCAGAGACGGACAGCGGCGATGCGGCGGATGCTGTGACGGAGGACGAAACGGCTGCCGATGCCGTTGCCGAGGAGGAATTGGAAGCGGCAGAGGCGGCGGAAGCGGAAGCGGTGGAGGAGGCGGACGCCGACGGATCCGCCGGAACATCGGAAAACTGAGCCGACCTGAGCGCGGCGGGCTACGTGGGTAGCGGGAAGGAGTTACGGCATGAACCAGCCCGAAAGCTGCCGCGCGACGGATGCACCGTCTGCAGACGTTCTGTATGCCGCCGTGCATATTCTGGAGTGTCCCTTCGGTGTTGACCGACCGTACCATTACTATATCCCCCGCCCGCTTGCGGATGCAGTCCGCCCGGGCGCGTTTGTGACGGTTCCCTTCGGAAAGGGGAACCGGAAGAAACTCGCTCTGGCTGTCGAAATCTGCGATCGGGCGGGGCTTTCTGCACTTCCGGACGGGTTGGATCCGGATAAATTCAAGCCGGTGAGCGGCGTCTGCCGTGCGCGGCTGTTCCTCACGGAGGGGCAGCTTGCGCTCTGCCGCTACCTGACCGCGCAGACGCTGTGTACCGTCGGCGAGGCGGTGCGCACGCTGGTGCCGGCGCAGGCACTGGCTACGCTGGCGGAATTTTACCGCCCCGTCCCCGGTGCGGTGTTGCCGGCAGAGCGCCTGCCTGCCGCAGGGGATCTTCTGATTTACGAGTACATCCGCGCACGGGGGAGCGTGTCGGCGCAGGCATTGCGCACCCGCTTCGGGACACGCGCCGCCGCCGTGCTGGATATGCTGACCGAGCGGGGGCTGGTCGAGCGTGAGCTGGCTGTCCGGGAGCCGGATGAGCGGCAGGAGAGCTTTTTGTGCTTGCCCGCCCGGCGGAGGAGATCCGCGCGGCGCTGGCGGTGGAAAAGGGAGCCGGACGCATTGCGTCAGCCGCTCAGCGCACGGTGCTGGGCGTCCTGCTGGATGCGACCGAACCGATCCCCGCATCCGCCCTCAGACAGCACGCCGGCGTGACCGCGGCGGTTTTTGCGGGCGCTGGTGCAGAAGGGACTGCTCCGGAGCGAGGTGCGCCGCGTGCTGGCGGAACACCCGGAGACATCGCCGCTGGGGGACGCGGGACTGCGCACGCCGTTCTCGCTTAACGGGGAGCAGTCCGACGCGGTGCGCATCCTGTCCGGGCTTGCCGATGCGGGGGAGGCACGCGCGGCACTGCTGTTCGGCGTGACCGGCTCCGGAAAGACCTGCGTTATCCTGTCCATGATAGACAGGATGCTGGACGCCGGGCGGGGCGTTATCATGATGCTGCCGGAGATCGCGCTGACTCCGCAGATGCTTGCCATTTTCCGCGCCCGGTACGGCTACCGGGTGGCGGTGATCCATTCGGGACTGTCGGGCGGGGAGCGGATGGACGCTTACCGCCGCATCCGTGCGGGGGAGGCGCCGGTGGTGGTGGGTACCCGATCCGCCGTGTTCGCGCCGGTGCCGCACCTCGGCATGATTGTCATGGACGAGGAGCAGGAGCATACCTACAAGTCGGATCAGAACCCCAAGTACCACGCACGCGATGTGGCGCGGTTCCGGTGTGCGCAGGAGAAGGCACTGCTGCTTTTGGCATCCGCGACACCGTCGCTGGAGAGCTTCCGCAAGGCGGAGGAGGGAAAGTACACGCTGATCGCGCTCCGGCACCGCTTCGGAAATGCGCACCTGCCTGCGGTGCGCATCGTGGATATGCGCGGCGAGGCACAGCGCGGGCAGACCGCCCCGCTGGGGCAGGAGCTGGTGACCGAACTGAAGCGCGTCCGGGAGGAGGGGAATCAGGCTGTCCTGTTTCTCAACCGGCGCGGGTATTCGACTCAGCTGGTCTGCCGTTCCTGCGGTCTTGCCGTGACCTGCCCCGCCTGCTCGGTTGCCATGAACTATCACACCCTGCGCGGCGGCTATGACCGGGGTGAGCTTGTCTGCCACTGGTGCGGCGCGCGCCGTCCGGTTCCGGAAACCTGTCCTTCCTGCGGTTCGCCGCATCTGATGCGCATGGGCTTCGGCACCCAGCGCATCCAGCAGGAGCTGGAGCAGGGAGCTTCCCGGGGTGCGCGTCATGCGCATGGACGCGGACACGACCGGGACAAAATCGGCGTACTTTGATATGCTTACCTCCTTCCGCAACCACGGGGCGGACATCCTGCTGGGGACGCAGATGGTCACGAAGGGGCATGACTTCCCGGACGTGACGCTGGTGGGCGTCCTGCTGGCGGATATGTCGCTGTATGTGGACGATTACCGCGCCGCGGAGCGCACGTTCTCCCTGCTGACGCAGGTCATCGGACGCGCCGGGCGGGCGGATAAGCCGGGACTGGCTGTCATTCAGACCATGAACCCGGACAACGACGTGCTGAAGCTCGCCTGCGCGCAGGACTATGAGACCTTCTATGCGCGCGAGGTGCGCCTGCGGCGCAATCTCGCCTTCCCGCCGTTCTGCGATATTGCCCTTCTGACGCTGACATCGCCGGACGAGAAGGAGCTGCAGAAGGCGTGCCTGCGCCTTACGGAGGAGATCCGTCGGCTGACGGCGAACGACTATACCGATGTGCCGATGCAGATGTTCGGTCCGTTCGAGGCACCGGTCTACCGGGTGGACAACGTATACCGGATGCGGACGGTCATCAAGTGCCGCCTGACGCGCCGCGCGCGGGCGCTGTTTACGGAACTGCTGCGGGCGTTTGCCGCCCTGCGCCAGCGCCCGGTGCTGAGCGTGGATTTCAATCCGAGCAGTATCTGAGGAGGGGCCTCGGAAAAAAACCCCGCGTGCCGCGCCTGCCGGCAGTGGAAAGGATCCTGTTATGATACTCTGCGATACGCATACCCACACCCGTTTTTCCTTTGACGGCGCCCCGGACTCCACGCCGGACGCCCTGTGCCGGCGCGCGCTGGAGATCGGGCTGACCGATCTGTGCATCACCGATCACTGCGATGTCAACGGCGAGGCGGAGGGCATCTATACCCACTACGACGCCGATGCCGCCTGGGACGCCATGACCGAGGTACAGGAGAAGTACCGCGGGCGGCTGTATATTTCGCGCGGACTGGAGCTGGGCAACGCCACGCAGTACCCGGAGATAGCCCGGTCGGTGCTGACGCGCCACCCCTACGAGTTTGTCATCGGGTCGCTGCACAATCTGTGCGGCGTGCCGGATTTTTCCATGCTTCGCTTTGAAAGCATGAGCGAGGCGCTGATCGACCGCCTGTTCTGCCGTGCCATGGACGAAACGGCGGAGATGCTGCGCTTTGAGCCGCCCGCAGGCGCACCGGCAATCACCACGCTGGGGCATCTGACCTACATCCACCGCTATATCACCATGGCGGGCAGGCGCTTTGATTTCCGCCCGCATTACGACCGGATCGAGGCGATCTACCGCCTGCTCATGAGCCGTGACATCGCGCTGGAGCTGAACGTTTCCACGCTCTGGCGGGGGTTTGGCATCGGGATGCCCACGCTGGAACTGCTCAGCTTTTACCGCGACTGCGGCGGGCGGCTGGTCACGGTAGGCTCCGATGCGCACGCACCGGTCAATCTGGGGCGCTGTATCCGGCAGGGGTACGCGCTCCTGAACGCCGCCGGACTGCACGAGGTATTGGTCGTGCGGGACGGTGCGCGCTGCCTCCTCCCCATTGAATAACGAAAGGATACAGGATACCGGCATGAAACTGGAAAACTTCAGCCTTCTGTACCCCGACAGCCAGACCCAGCGGGATCATCTGGCGGGGGTCAATGTCCCCGACATTGATATGTATACGCTCCAGGAGTTGGGGATGCTGGAAATCTTCAACCCGCAAAGCACCCCGCTTTCGGATTTCTTCACGTCCGACCCCGCCGTGATTTCGTACCGCAACCAGACCTTCTCGGATATGCTGTGCAATCCTGCCCTGACCGAGACACTGCATCGGCTTGTGCCTGTCCTGCAGGACATTACCGAACTGCGCCGTCTGGAAAATGATATTGCCGGGGAGGACACCGCTTCCTACCTTGCCAGCATGACCGAGATCGAGCTGTATATCACCTGCGTGGACATCCTGCACAAGGGCATGAAGGAGGTGCGCGGCAACCTGCACGGTGCCGCCTTCCGGCGTCTGGCGGACTGCGTGACCGAGTTGGCGGAGTCCGACTACTATGCCGAGCTGAACCGGAAGCTGTCCGAGCTGACGCGGCGCGTGCGTGAGATCCGGAGCGTGACCATCGGGGTTAATCTGGACGCGCAGCTCCGCCCGGCGCAGGCAGGCGTGCTGTCCATCAACGCGCAGCCCTTCAAATCCGGCGATGTGCTGGACAAGATTCTGCGGCTCAACCTCAAAGGGGGACGAGTACACCTGCATTGCCAATCTTGTTCCCTTCGGCAAGAAGCAGTCCGAGAACCAGAAGACGGCGCTCTCGCTTGCCTTCAATTCCGCCATCAACGATGTGTACCGCTCCTCCCTGCGCTCATGGAAGAAGATCGTGCAGGGCTACGTGCTGGAGAATACGGACTTTCTGCTGGGGCTTCTGCCGGAGATCGAGTTTGTGGTCAAGGGGACGCAGCTGCAGGAATCCCTGCGTGCGCGGGGCTGTACGCTTTGCGAGCCGGATCTGCGCCCGATGGACGAGCGTGTCTTTGTCGCCGACCGGCTGTACAATCCTGCCGTGGCACTCAAGCTCCCGGAGGGGGAGACCATCGTCCCCAACAGCATTGCCTTTGACACCACGCCGGAGAACGCCATGATCTATGTGCTGACCGGTCCCAACCGGGGCGGAAAATCCGTCATTACCTGCGCGGTCGGGCTGTGTCAGGTCATGCTGCAGCTTGGTATGTTCCTGCCTGCCGACACCTGCCGCATCAGCCCGGCGGACGGCATCTATACCCATTTCCCGACCGGCGCGGACGACACCATCGACAAGGGGCGCCTTGGCGAGGAATGCGCGCGCCTTGGCGAGATTTTCGATGCCGTAACGGCAGACAGGCTTGTCCTCCTGGACGAGTCGCTGTCCTCCACCGGCTCCTTCGAGGCGTCCTATATCGCCGCCGAGGTGCTGATGGGACTGTGCCGCGTCGGTTGCCGCTGCCTTTTCTCTACCCACCTCCATGAGCTTGCCGCCGAGATCGACCGCATCAACGCGCAGTCCGCCGCCGAAGGCGGTGCGCGCGTGGATACCCTCGTCGCAGGCATCGAGGGCGAAGGTAAGCGCTCCTTCGTCATCAAACGCGCCAAACCCGACGGTAAATCCTACGCCCGCGACATCGCCAGCCGCTACGGACTGACCTATGAGGGCATCCTTCAGCGCATCGGCAAGGAAAAGAGATAGAGACGGGGAGACGGGGAGCGAGGAAACGGGGAAACGGGGAAACGGGGAAACGGGGAAACTGGGAAACGGGGAAACGGGGAAACGGGGGAAACGGGGGAACGTTGGGGGGCTTCTTGAAAAGAAGCCCCCAAACCCCCAAGAACTTTCCCGATATATTTCTGATTGGAACCGGCGTTCGTGCCCGGTCCCGGACTTGTCTTGCAGCATACATGGTGGCTGTGATTTTGGGTGTTGCAGAATCGGCTTAGCCGCTTCTGCCGGGATTGGAAAATCCGGCATGACGCCTGATATCGGAACATCTGCCCCAGCCGGCGTCCACTCGGGCAAGCCCCCGCTGGGTGCGGGTTTCGCTCCCTGTTCCGATGTCCCGCTGGGCAAGCCCTCCGCCGGGTAACGCCAACGCAGGTTCAGCCCGCGCCGCCCGGGTTCAGTCTCGGGGATGCAAGGGGCGAAGCCCCTTGCATAAGAAAACTAAAAAATCTCCCCCTTTCCCCGAAGGGGAGGGGGGCAGGGGGATAGGGGCAGGAAAAAGAAGCTAAAGGCGAGGTCAGCAGGAGACAAAGAAGGCAAGCCCCCGTCGGGCAACGCCAACGCAGGTTCAGCCCATGCCGCTCGGGTTCAGTCCCGGTGATGCAAAGGGGCGAAGCCCCTTGCATGAAATAACTTTGACTCCCCCTTCCCCGCCGGGGAAGGAGGTCGGGGGATAGGGGCAGAAAAAAATTTTTGATACGGCAGGAAAATCCGGCGAGCAAAAACCGCCGTGCCCCCACTGGGCACGGGTTCGCTCCCTGTTCCGGTGCCCCGCTGGGCAAGCCCCAGCCGGGCAACGCCAACGCAGGTTCAGCCCGCCCCGCTCGGATTCAGCCCTTGGGGATGCAAGGGGCGAAGCCCCTTGCATGAAATAACCTTGGACTCCCCCTTCCCTTCGGGGAAGGGGGTCGGGGATGGGGCAAAAACTTTTGATACGGAAGGAAAATCCGGCGAGAAAAACCGCCGTGCCCCCGCTGGCGCGGGTTCGCTCCCTGTTTCGGTGCCCCGCTGGGCAAGCCCCCGCCGGGCAACGCCAACGCAGGTTCAGCCCGCGCCGCCCGGGTTCAGCCTGGGGATGCAAGGGGCGAAGCCCCTTGCATGAAATAACTTTGACTCCCCCTTTCCCCGGAGGGGAAGGGGTCGGGGGATGGGGCAAAAAACTTTGATACGGAAGGAAAATCCGGCGAGCAAAACCGCCGTGCCCCCCGCCGGTTGCGGGTTTCGCCCCTGTTCCGGTGCCCCGCTGGGCAAGCCCCCCGCTGGGCAACGCCAACGCAGGTTCAGCCCTGTGCCGCTCGGGTTCAGCCCCTGGGATGCAAGGGGCGAAGCCCCTTGCATGAAATAACTTTGACTCCCCTTCCCCGGAGGGAAGGGGCTGGGGGATAGGGGCAGAAAAAAACTTTGATACGGCTGGAAAATCCGGCGAGCAAAACCGCCGCCGCCCCCACAAAAAAAGCTACACCAAATAATTTACGGAAAAAGGGGTATCGCACTATGGATCAGATCCTGAAAAACACTGGAAGATGACGCCACACTGACACCCGCACAGCTTGCCGTCATGTTTGATAAGGAGGAGGGCGATATACGCGCTCTCATCAAGGAATACGAGGCGGAAGGAGTCATCCTCGGATATAAAACAATCATAGACTGGGACAAAACCGAACGGGAATACGTCACCGCTATGATCGAGGTCAAAACCACCCCCCAGCGCGACCGGGGCTTTGACCGCATCGCGGAAAAGATCTATAACTACCCGGAGGTGCAGAGCGTCTACCTCATGTCCGGCGGCTATGACCTGTGCGTCATCATTGAGGGACGTACCATGAAGGAAGTCGCCTTCTTCGTGGCGCAGAAGCTGGCACCCATCGAGTTCGTGACATCCACCGCAACGCACTTCGACCTGCGCAAGTATAACGATAAGGGCATTATCTACGGAGCGCCGGAGATCGACGAGAGGAAATCTGGACTGATGGCGGCTGTAGCAATCGACTATGAGCGGATCATTCCGCGCCGCATTGCCGGAATGCCGCCCTCCGGTATCCGTAAGTTTTTGACCTTCTGGACGGCATGACCGATGTCACCGCGCTGACGGTAGTGCCAGCCGGATTTTTGTCACCCCTGTGGCACATCCGCGAGGCGGGTATCGAGAGCTTGGAGAAGGGAAAGACCTACTACACATCCAATGCGGGCACCATGGAGCTGCGGCAGGAGATCTGCGCCTATCTTGCGCGGCGCTTTTCCCTGCAGTATGACCCGGCACATGAGACCGTCGTGACGGTCGGCGGCAGTGAGGCGATCGACATTGCCATGCGCGCCCTGCTGGAGCCGGGGGACGAGGTCATCATCCCGACCCCCTGCTTTGTCTGCTATGCTCCCATCGCGGAGCTGTGCGGCGCGGTGCCCGTGACAGTCCGGACACGGAGCGAGGATCGCTTCAAGCTGACGCCGGAACTGCTGGAATCCGCCATCACCCCGCGCACGAAAATGCTGGTGCTGGCGTACCCGAACAACCCGACCGGTGCCATCATGGATGCAGATGATCTGGAAAGGATCGCCGGAATCCTGCGGGAACGCCAGATTATCGTGCTGTCGGACGAAATATATGCCGAACTGACCTACGGCAGACGGCACGTTTCCATCGCGTCCCTGCCCGGAATGCGCGAGCGCACCGTGCTTGCCAGCGGATTCTCCAAGGCGTACGCCATGACAGGCTGGCGGCTGGGCTACCTCTGCGCACCGGAGCCGCTCGCCCGGCAGATGCTCAAGATACACCAGTATGCCATCATGTGCGCGCCGACCACCTCCCAGCTTGCCGCCGTGGAGGCACTCCGCAACGGCGACGAGGACATCGCTTCCATGACAGAGGAGTATAACCGCCGCCGCCGGTATATTTATAACGGACTGCGCAGTATCGGCATCGAGTCCTTCGAGCCGGAGGGAGCATTCTATATCTACCCCGACATCCGCCGGTTCGGTCTGCGCTCCGATACCTTCTGCGAGCGCCTGCTCTATGAGAACCGCTGTGCCATCATCCCCGGCTCCGCCTTCGGAGACGGCGGCGAGGGCTTTGCCCGTATCTCCTACGCCTACTCCGTCAAACACATCACCCAGGCGCTGGAACGCATCGAGGCGTTCGTGCGTAAACTGTAAAAAACCACCGGGGAGCTCTCCAAAGAGTTCCCCGGTGTTTTTTCGGTTCTCCGTCAGATCGCCATCCCCCCATCAACCCCCAGAACCTGTCCGGTGATGAAGCCAGCCTCGGGCGAGGCGAGGAACGCGACCGCGGCGGCAACGTCGGCGGGCGTCCCGATGCGTCCGAGCGGCGTGTCGGCACACAGCGCGCGGCGGGTGTCCGCATCCAGCGCGGCGTTCATTTCGGTATCAATCAGTCCCGGCTCCACGCAGTTGACCGTGATGCCGGACGGTCCCAGCTCCTTGGCAAGCGCCATGGTCAATCCGCGAAGCCCCGCCTTGGCGGCGGAGTATGCCGCCTCGCAGGACGCGCCGACCTTGCCCCACATGGAGCCTATCTGAATAATCCGTCCGGATTGCCGCCGCACCATGCCGGGAATGACCGCGCGGCAGAGGTAGAAGGCGCCGGACAGGTCGGTGTCGGTCAGGTACCGCCACTCACTGTCCGTCATGTCCTGCAGAAGTCCGATGTGCGCGACGCCCGCGCAGTTGACCAGTACCGCGGGATCGCCCAGCACCGCCTGCACCTGCGCGAACGCCTCGCGCACGCAAATCGGGTCGGATACGTCTGCCCGCACAGCCAGCGCGCCCGTCGCATCCGCGACCGCCGCCGCATCCTCCTCCCGACTCCGGTACAGGAAGGCGACCCGGTCGCCCGCCGCCGCGAACCGTTCCACGCAGGCGCGCCCGATGCCGCGTGAGCCGCCGGTTATCAGTACAGTGCGTCCGCCCGTCATGCCCGGACCTCCTTCCGCATATCCGCAAAGGCACGGGCAATCCGGAAGCCTGCCGCCTCGTAGATATTGCGTGCCGGGTTGTTTTCCCCCGTGTACAGCGACATGAAATCCGCGCCTGCTGCCGCGTGCCGGTGGCACATCTCGCAGAATACCAGCTTGCCGATGCCGCGCCCCCGGTAGTCCGTCCGGGTGCCGATACCGCAGAAATTGCCGCGTCCGGGCGTCCCGTCCACCGACAGGGGACCGGTATAGGACACGACCAGCCGATCCGCGCCGTGATCCACCGCCACGACAATGGGGCGGTCTGTGTGCGCCAGCACCTGCGCCGCCCAGCCGGGGTTGCGGATATTATCAAACAGCTCCGGCAGTCCCCTGTGGATCGCCGGGTCGTACAGCGTCAGCTCAATGCCGTCTGCGAGCAGTGCCGCACGGCGCTGTGCCAGTGCGGGCGGGTCGGTGTAGCCTGCCAGACGGCGGTGATAGGCGTTCTGCACGGCGAAATCCCGCCAGCCGCGCCGCTTGAGCAGAATGTACAGTCCGGAACCCATATCTACCCCCGGCAGGCAGGGATGCCAGTCGCCGCCTGCATCGGGAATCAGCCACGGCAGGTGGACGGGATTGTGGAACACGACCTCCAGCTTTGTCACGCCGGGACAGGCTGTCAGGATATCCTCCAGCTGTTCCAGCAGGTGCGCGCCGATGCCGCATCGCCGGTAGTCCGGCTCGACGCACAGGAAGGAAAGGTACCCGCAGGCGCGGGAGGCGTCCTCCGCGCCGGATGCAATGCCGACCAATCGGCTGCCGTCCCACGCCGTGACGGTGTGCCGCTCTGCCCCCGCAAACCAACCGTCGCTTACCTCACGGCTGACCGGTTCCAAGCAGAGGCTTGCCTGTGCGTAGCCACGGGATATGGCGGGCGCGATGCCGTCCGGCGCTGTGCAGGCGGTATGGTACAGGCGGTGTGCCGCAGCCAGCGTTGCGCTGTCTGTGTCGGTTCTGTATGTGATGCTCATCGGATAGCCTCCTATGCATTTTCTGCCTGCATTATAGCATATCGCAGCGGAAAATGCAAGGGGATTTGCATTCCTGAAGCCCGGCGGCAATCAGGCACCGCGAAAATAATCCGCCGCCCACTTGCTTTTTTGCCCACACTGTGGTATACTGGTACCATCATAATAAAACCACCGTATCACAAGGAGGCTTGCTCATGGATACTGCAACATTCGTTCCCTTCGAACAGACCGAACTGACAGACGGGTTCTGGCTTGACCGGTATGAACTGAACCGGCGCGTGTCAATCGAAAACGTGCGCCGCCGCTTTGAGGACAGCGGGCGCTTTGATGCCATGCGCTTCAATTTCCTGAAGAACGGACGGCGTCCGCATATTTTCTTTGACTCGGATGTCGCCAAATGGATGGAGGCAGTCGCTTATCTGGCTGTCAAGGACCCGGAGGGAATGCAGGAGCATCTCGCCCTCTGCGAGCAGCTGATCGCCTGCATGGAGGCGGCGCAGCGCCCGGACGGCTACCTGAACTCCACCCATCAGCAGCTGATGCCGGAACAGATCTTCCGGGTGCGGGGAAACCATGAGCTGTACTGCGCCGGTCACCTGATCGAGACGGCGATTGCCTACCACAGAGCGACCGGGCGGGACAGATTCCTGAAGATTATGGAGCGCTACTGCGAATGCATCCGCCGGGCGTTCATCACGGAGCGGACAGCCGCCTTCACCACGCCGGGGCATGAGGAAATCGAGCTGGCGCTGATCGCCCTGTACCGTCACACCGGCAACGCAACCTACCTGGACATGGCGCGCTTCTTCCTCACGGAGCGCGGACTGGCTTCCAACGACGCGGATGTGTATGTCGGGAACCGCCCCGGCACGCAGGATGACACCGACATCCGGCATCTGCACGAGGCAAACGGGCACTGCGTGCGGGCGCTGTACTTCTACTGCGGCATTGCGGATCTGGCGGCGGAAACCGGGGACGCACTGCTTCTGGACAACCTGCGCGATGTGTTTACGGACATCAGCAGGCGGAAAATGTACCTGACAGGCGGCGTCGGCTCGACATACCGCACCGAGAGCTTCACGGCAGCCTATGACCTCCCCAACCGGACGGCATACAGTGAGAGCTGTGCCGCCATCGCGCTGATCCTGTTTGCCGCCCGGATGCGTCAGATCGACCGCAACGCACGCTACGGGGACGTGGCGGAGCGCGTCCTGTACAACGCACTGCTGTCCGCCACGTCGCTGGACGGGCGATCCTTCTTCTACGAGAACCCGCTGGAGATCGCGCTCTGCGAGTACGGGCGCGAGGTATCGGTGCCGGAGAACGCAAGGGAGCATCTGCCGATTCCGGAACGGCTCGAGGTCTTCGGCTGCTCCTGCTGCCCGCCCAACATCAACCGCTTTTTCGGAAAATTCGGCAGCTTCCTCGCCCTGGTAGAGGAGGGGCACCTGATGCTGGAGCAGTACGTGTCGGCGGTATTCCGCACGCCCTTCGGCTCCGTCCGCGTCCGGGAGGCGTATGCCACCGCCGGAACCGTGACGGTGGAAGCGGACGGGTACGCATCCGATGTGCTGGCGGCGCGGATCCCTGCGTGGAGCGGCGCATGGACAGCCGTGCTGAACGGGAAGCCGGTCACGCCCACCGTGCAGGATGGGTACGCGTATTTCCCGGTGCCGTCCCGGTTCACGCTGGAGCTGGATTTCGGCATCGCGCCGGTCTTTGTGACAGCCGATCCGCGCGTGCGGGCGGATGCCGGTCGCGTAGCACTGACGTACGGTCCGGTTGTCTGCTGCCTGGAGGGCGCGGACAACGGGGCGGACATCTGGCAGATGTCGGTCGATCCGGCGGATATCAGCCGGGCAGAGGTCAGCCGGGACGGGCTGACCGGGCTTTGCACCGTCCGGATGCCGGCATACCGGGACGGGGAACCGTCCGGCGATGGGCAGGCGTGCCTGTACCGCCCGGCGGAGCCGTCGCAGACGAAGCGCGTGACCGCCACCTTCATCCCTTACTTTGCATTTGCCAACCGGGGAAAATCGGACATGGCGGTGTGGATCCGCAGGCACTGAGCGCGACTGCCGGTCGGACGCACTTTTTACAGAAAATTCAACAAGAATCCACATAATCCGCCGGATAATCAGCCGCCGCCGGTGTATAATAGGTTGTAACGGTGCCCCTCAGGGCACAGCACTTTCCGTCACAAGGGGGACTTTCCGTATGCAGAACCCGAAACTCACTGCCGACCAGGTACGCGACAACCTGGAGGTCAAGCTGGCGCGTTACTTCGGCTGTACCGCCGCCGAGGCGACCAATGACCAGATGTACAAAGCCACCGCCATGACTGTCCGGGACATCCTGACCGAAAAGCGCGGTGCCTTCAAGAAGAAGGTCAATCAGACCGGCTCCAAGCGCGTATACTATATGTGCATGGAGTTCCTGCTGGGGCGCTCGCTCAAGAACAACCTGTGCAATCTCGGGCTGGATGCAACCTACGGCAAGGCGCTGGAAGGCATGGGCTTCTCGCTGGAGAAGCTGTATGACTGCGAGCCGGATGCCGGACTGGGCAACGGCGGTCTGGGGCGGCTTGCCGCCTGCTTCATGGATTCGCTGTCCTCGCTGGATTATCCAGCCACCGGCTTCTCGCTGTGCTACGATTACGGTCTGTTCCGGCAGATGATCGTGGACGGCATCCAGGTCGAACTGCCGGACATCTGGCTGCCCGGCGGCGAGGTCTGGCTGGTGCCGCGCACCGACCGCACCTTCCGCGTCCGTTTCGGCGGGCACGTCCGGGAGGAGTGGCGCGACGGGCACTGCAATATTTCCTATGAGGACGCCGAGGAGATCGAGGCAGTCCCCTACGACATGATGATCTCCGGCGCAGACTCCGAGGCGGTCAGCCGTCTGCGGCTGTGGCGCGCGCGGGATATCCATGATTTCAACATGGGTCTGTTCACGCAGGGGCAGTACGCGCAGGCGATGGAGGAGAATACCAACGCCGAGGCGATCACCAAGGTGCTGTACCCCTCCGACAATCATACCGAGGGCAAACTGCTGCGCCTGACCCAGCAGTATTTCCTCGTTTCCGCTTCCTGCCAGAGCATCATCCGCGACCATATGGCGGTCTACGG
Source organism: Oscillospiraceae bacterium (assembly GCA_022009675.1). Lineage (GTDB taxonomy): Bacteria > Bacillota > Clostridia > Oscillospirales > CAG-272 > CAMEON01. The sequence goes on from CP091718.1 coordinate 1,246,711, forward strand.
CACGCTTGACAACCTGCCGGACAAGGTTGCCATCCATCTCAATGACACGCATCCCACACTGGTCATCCCGGAGCTGATGCGCATTCTGGTGGACGAATACTTCTTCCCGTGGGAGGACGCCTGGAGCATTGTCCGGCGCGTCTGCTCCTACACCAACCACACCGTCATGCCGGAGGCGCTGGAGACGTGGAACGAGGATCTGTTCCGGCTCAAGCTGCCCCGCATTTACGCCATCATCAAGGAGATCAACGAGCGGTTCTGCCGCGAGGCATGGCAGGTCTACCCCGGCAACTGGCAGCGCATCGGCAAGATGAGCGTCATCAGCTACGGGCAGGTACACATGGCGAATCTGGCTGTCATCGGCTCGCATTCGGTCAACGGCGTGTCCAAACTGCACTCGCAGATCCTGCGGGAGAGCGTCTTCAAGGACTTCTACCGGATGTACCCGGAGCGCTTCGACAACGTGACCAACGGCATCGCGCACCGGCGCTGGCTGTGCTACTCCAACCCGGGGCTGGCGGCACTGCTGGACGAATGCATCGGCACCGGCTACCGGCACCATCCGGAACAGCTTGCGGACTTTGCCAAGTTTGCGGACGACCCGGCGGTGCTGGAGCGCGTGCGGGACATCAAGCACCGGAACAAGGTCACCTTTGCGGCGCACCTGTATGAAAAGACCGGGCAGAAGCTGGACACGCACTCGCTGTTCGACGTGCAGATCAAGCGCCTGCACGAGTACAAGCGTCAGCTGCTCAACGCGCTCAACATCATCGGACTGTACCTTGACCTGAAGGACGATCCGAACCGGGATGTTCAGCCCATCACATTCCTGTTCGGTGCCAAGGCGGCGCCCGGCTACCAGATGGCAAAAGCGCATCATCCAGCTTTTTGTGTATGCTGAGCAAGGAGATCGGCTCCCCAGCCTGCCATCCGCGAAAAAGCTGAACGTGGTGTTCCTGGAGAACTACGACGTGACCACCGCCGAGCGGCTGGTTCCCTCCGCCAACATCAGCGAGCAGATCTCGCTGGCGGGCAAGGAGGCAAGCGGCACGGGTTGTATGAAGCTCATGATGAACGGCGCACTGACCATCGGTACCCTGGACGGCGCCAATGTGGAGATGCTGGATGCCGTCGGCAAGGAGAATATGTTCATCTTCGGGCTGACCAGCTCCGAAGTGGAGGAGCTTTGGCTCCGCGGCTACCGTTCGGCGGATTACTACGCCAACAACGAGCGGCTGGGGCGCATCCTGAGTGCGCTGTCCGTCGGCTTCGGCGGGGAGTCCTTCTCGGATATTGCCGGCTACCTGCTCAACGGTCACGGCGTGGCAGACCCGTATATGTGCCTTGCCGATTTTGAATCCTACCGCATGACGCATCAGTCTGCCGTGACGCAGTATCGCAACCGCACCGCCTGGACCCGGATGTCGCTTCTCAACACCGCGCACTCCGGCTTCTTTGCCGCCGACCGCAGCATCCGCGAGTACGCCGACCGCATCTGGAAGCTGAAGCCCGTACAGTGAGGGCGGCGGGCAAACTGCCTGTCTGAAAAACCTTTTTGAAGGATAAAGACGTCGGGGGCTTCCGGAAAGAAGCCCCCGTGCCCTTACATCGGATCCGGCGGGGCTTGCCCCAAAAACACTTACCACTCACCGAGGTACACATATACTATGCTACCAAAGAATCCGGCGGAGGCGCTGACCTCCGTCACCTTCGAGAAATACGGAACCGGAGAGCGGGCAGGCGAGAACCTGACCCGCTTCGGTGCGTTCGCGTGGGGGGAGGTCGTGTCCCTGCGGGTCGGTTGCCCGCGGCGGCTGGGCGTCACGGCAGTGGTGCTGCGCATCAATCGCGACGGGCAACCGCCAAAGGATATGCCCTTTACTTTCCTGTCCTCGGATTACGAGCAGGGACAGGACATCTGCGAACTGGAACTGGATACCGCCGCGCTGTGCGGGCTGGATGCCGGCGGGCGTCGGAGCGGACTGTTCTTCTACCGCCTCCTGCTGGTGCGCGATCAGGACACTCTGTTCACGGACAGCCGCAACAACGTGGATTTCACACTGGGCGCGGACGGCGGACAGGCGTTCCGTCTGCTGGTGTACAACGGGGGCGACCCGGTGCCGGAATGGTTCGGGCAGGGTGTGCTGTACCATGTGTTCGTGGACAGGTTCCGGCGCGGCGCGGGCGCAGTCCGCTACCGGACCGGTGCGCGCGGCGCCGTCATGGAGCCGGACTGGGCACACGGTATCCCGCCCTTTGCCGAACGGCAGGGCGACAGCCTTGCCAATAATACCTTCTTCGGCGGCAACCTGTGGGGCGTGGCGGAAGCGCTGGACTATCTGGCAGATCTGGGCGTGCGGGTTCTGTACCTCAGCCCGATTTTCCGCGCCTACTCCAACCACAAGTACGACACGGGAGATTATCTCACCGTGGACGAGGGCTTCGGCGGCGAGGCGGCGCTGGACGCCCTGCTGGACAAGGCGAAGCGATACGGCATCGCGGTCATTCTGGACGGTGTGTTCAACCACACCGGGGATGACAGCCGCTACTTCAACCGCTACGGCACCTATCCGGACACGGGTGCCTATCAGTCGCCCGACTCCCCCTACCGCGACTGGTACGAGTTTTCCGAGTGGCCGGATCGGTACGCATCGTGGTGGGGCATTCCCATTCTGCCCAAGCTCAACCACAAAAACGACGTCTGCCGCTCCTTCTTCACGGGCGTGGACGGCGTGGGCGCGCGCTACATCCGCCGGGGCATAGCGGGCTGGCGGCTGGATGTCGCGGATGAGCTTTCGGATGATTTCCTGGACGAATTCCATGCCTCCGTGCGCGCGGCAGGGGCGGAAAGCGCGCGGAAGCCGGTCATTATCGGCGAAGTATGGGAGAATGCCGCCGAAAAGACCGCCTACGGCAGGCGGCGGCGGTACCTGCAGGGCGGGCAGCTGGACAGCGTCATGAATTACCCTGTCCGGAGCGGCATCCTCGCCTTTGTCTGCGACCGGGACGCGGAGATGCTGTACGATGTCCTGACCGAGCTGTATGCTTCCTACCCCCGTCCCGTGTCCGATTCGCTGATGAATCTGATCGGCACGCATGACACCGAGCGCATTCTGACTGTACTGGGCAGTGAACCCGGCGACTATGACCGTCCAACCGTGCGCTGTCCGTGGCGCGGCTGTCCCCGGAAAAGCGCCGCGCCGCCGCGCATCTGCTCAAGCTGGCGTCGCTGCTGCAATACACCGTGTTCGGCATCCCTTCGCTGTACTACGGTGATGAAGTGGGGCTTGAGGGCTATCACGACCCCTTCTGCCGGATGCCGTTCCCCTGGGACGAGCTGGAAGAGCCTGTCCGCGCCGATCTGCTTGCGCATTACCGGGCGCTGGGCGCTCTGCGCGCGCACCCGCCCTGAATCGCGGCGGGTTCCTGCCTGTCGGGCACGGTGCCGATTGGCTCGCCTTCCGCCGCTCCGCCGAGCACGGCTGCGCAGGCTCCGGCAACGCCGGGGATCTTTTGATCGCCGTCAGCCGCAGTTCCGAACCGGTTAACCTGGATGTGCCGCAAGGCGCGGCGCTCCTTCTGGCTGTTGGCGGTGTCTCGCTCGCCTCCGGGTGCCTCACCCTGTCGCCCGACAGCGGTTGCGCCGTGCGGCTGGGGTAAAAGAGAGGGCGGCAGCCGGCAGGGCAAACCGGATCAAAAATCCGCCGCCGCCTTGACAAGGGCGGCGCAATGTGGTATCATGGTACCGGTGAACCAGAGGCACAGTCACAGTAAGTACAGGGCGCCTCTAAAGCAATTAAGGAGAAAACAGTATGCAGCTTCATGAATACAGCTTCCGCATGGCGCAACCGGTCTGGGAGACCGGTACGGCACACACAATGAACCGCACGGTCAGCTTTTGCACCGATATCCCGCTGTCCGACCTGCCCGCCGGGCAACAGATCCGGCTGGCGGCGGCAGCCTCCTGCTCCTTCGTCCTGCTGGTGAACGGGCAGTTTGTCGCGCACGGTCCCGCCCGCTGTGCGCACGGCTTTTTCCGCGTGGACGAGTACGACCTGACCCCGTACCTGACCGCACAGGTCAACCGCGTCTGCCTGCGCACGGCAGGCTATAACGTCAATTCCTTCTCCTTCCTCAATCAGCCCTCCTTCCTGTGCGCCGAGATCACGGCGGGCGAACAGGTGCTGGCGGCAACCGGCGCAGGGAACGCACGCGATTTCATCGCCTACGGCGTCGGCGAGCGCATACGGCGCGTCCAGCGCTACTCCTTCCAGCGCACCATGGTGGAGAGCTACGACCTGCGTCCGGGCGCCTTCTCCTACGAGAGCGACCCGCACACAGCCGCGGTACCCGTCGCTACCGGAACGGCGGAGGCAGGACGGTTCCTGTATCGGGATATGCCTTACTCCGACAATGAGATTCTACGCCCGCTGCGTGTGATCCGCACGGGACATATGCGCTACTCCGACAAGGCGTCCTACTACGACAGCCGCGAGATTTCCGCTATCAGCGATCACTTCTTCGGCTACCGCCCGGAGGAGCTGGATTGCGCCTCGCACATCGAGGTCGGGCGGATCGACTACGACGCGGGCGAGGAAACGGCACTGCCCGCCGACGTCATCCCGCTCCCGGCGGACGGCTGGGCGGATTTTGACATGGGACGCAACTATACCGGGGTCTGGGCGCTGGACATAGAGGCGGCAGGCGACGGCATTCTGTACCTGACCTTTGACGAGGTGATACACGGCACGCTCAATCCCTTCCGCATGGGAACCTCCAATATCATCCGGATCGGCGTCAGCGCCGGGCGGTACCGCCTGACCACGGCGGAGCCGTACGTCATGCGGTATCTGCGCCTGTCCGCCAAGGGGTGCGCGATCACCGTGCGCGATCTGCGCCTGTACCATATCGCCTTCCCCGCCACGCACATCACCGCGCGCTTTGCCGGACAGGATGACGCCATGCACCGTATCTTTGACGCGGCTGTCGAAACCTTCCGTGCCAACACGGTGGACATCTACATGGACTGCCCCTCCCGTGAGCGCGCCGGCTGGCTGTGCGACAGCTTCTTTACCTCGCGCGTTGAGCGCGTCCTGACCGGGCGCTCGGACGTTGAGCGCGCCTTCCTGCAGAACTTCCTCCTGCCGGAGCATTTTGCGTTTCTCCCCGACGGAATGCTGCCCATGTGCTATCCCTCCGACCACAATGACCGCACCTTTATCCCCAACTGGGCGATGTGGTACGGCGTTGAGATGGGAGAGTACCTGACGCGCACGGGCGACCGCGCCTTCACGGACAGTGCGCGGGAGCGTCTGTATGCCCTGCTTGCCTACTTTGCGCCGTTTGAGAACGAGTACGGTCTGCTGGAGGGGCTGAAGTCGTGGGTGTTCGTGGAATGGTCAAAATCCAACGAACTGGTTCAGGATGTGTCCTTTGCTTCCAATATGCTGTATGCCAGACTGCTGGACACCTGCGGACAGCTGTACGGTGACAGCGACCTGACCGACAAAGCGGCAAAGCTGCGCGCCACAATCCTGGATATGTCCATGACCGAATCCGGCTTCTTCTGTGACAACGCCCTGCGGCAGGACGGCAAGCTGGTGCTCTCGGGTGAGCGCACCGAATCCTGCCAGTACTATGCCTTCTTCTGCGATATCGTCACGCCGGAGAGCCATCCGTGGCTGTGGGAGACGTTGCTGCATGACTTCGGCTACGACCGTGCTACGCGCGGGCTGTATCCGGAGATCTATCCCGCCAATGCCTTCATCGGCAACTACCTGCGGCTGGATCTGCTGGATCGTTACGGTTGCCGAGAGGCGCTGTACGACAATATCAAGGGCTACTTTACCTACATGGCGGACAAGACCGGCACGCTGTGGGAGAACGTGGGTGACTACGCCTCCTGCAACCACGGGTTCGCCTCGCACGTGCTGTACTGGATGGATCATCTTGGACTGCTGACGCGGGATATCCCCGGCAAGGACACGTCCGCAGGGGGCGCGGTATGAGTGCGCCGGACGGAAAACCGCGCCGCGGAATGCCGCTTCTGGCACGGGGAATCTGCCTGTTCCTTCTGTTTGCCCTGCTGGTTGGCGGACTGCACTGGTTCTGCCTGCACCACTATCGCAACGTAGCCTCGTGGAACGGCACGGGGGAAGCACAGCGGGACAGCCTGCTGTATGACGGCACGGTATATTTCCTTGCGGCGAAGGTCGGTTCCCCCGGTGTCCCCGGCAGCAGCTTTTCCAAAGACGATCTGCTTGGCGAAGTCAGACCGGCGGGGCGCGATGCGCTCCGGTACAATTACCCTGTCTACGGGGTTAAGGCGAGCGCCGGTAAGCCGCGGGACGGCTACCTGCTCGTCGTGTATGAGGACGGCGACTCCTACCTCTACTACCGGCATGGTCTGGACAACCCGTACCGCCCGCCCGAAACCGAAACCTCTGTCCTGCCGGACGACGATCTGCCGATCGGATAGTTGTTCATTGGAGGGGGAACGCTGGTTGGAGAGGAACACCGGGGGACTCTTGAAAGAGTCCCCCGGACCCCTCAGAACTTTTTTCCGAATTATCTGGTTGTCCGGAATCGGCACTGTTGCACGGTTCCGGGCTTTTCTGTCTTTCTATCACGGTGGTTACAGGGTAGCTGGCGTGCTGCTCCGGTGCCGGCGGGGGCGAGCCTTTTTGGTTGCCCGCCTACCCCTGCCTTTAGTTTTTGATTCTGCCCCTATCTCTCGCCCCCTTCCCCGGCGGGGAAGGAAAAATTTTTAGTTTGTTTCGCCGGAGGCTCCGCCCCCGGCACCCCTGCATTAGACCGTTCGCGGCACTTACAGTCCTTTCCAAACAGGCACCCCGCCGAGTGGCGACTTTTTACAACCCGGGTTCCCGCTGCCCCAGCGGGTGCCAACGCTCCATTTGAAGCTGAAAAAAACCGGTTTCCCACAAGCAATGTCAGTGCCGCGCCCGTTCAGCCCCCGGGGATGCAAGGGGCGAAGCCCCCTTGCATGAATTAACCTTGTTCCCCCTTCCCCGTCGGGGGAAGGGGGCAGAGGGATGGGGGCAGAATCAAAACTCAAAGGCGGCGGGGAAGCGGCAAGGAAAACACACGCCCCCGCCGGGTACCACAGCGGCAGGTCGAGCCGCCAACGCCGGAAACAAGCCCCCCCCCGCCGGGCGCGTGGTTTGCCTCCCCTGTTCCAGTGCCGCCCGGGTTCAGCCCCCGGGGATGCAAGGGGCGAAGCCCCTTGCATAAGAAAACCAAAAATCTCCCCCTTCCCCGTCGGGGAAGGGGGCGAAAGCTATCCTTCCCCTTCGGGGAAGGGGGGCAGAAAAAGCAAGCTAAAGGCGGGGTAGGCGAGCAACCAAAAAGGCAAGCCACCCATTGGGTATTTGTTCTGCAGGTTCAGCCCGTGCCGCTTCCGGCTCAGGCGCGGGGGATGCAAGGGGCGAAGCCCCTTGCATAAGAAAAACTAAAAATCCCCCTTCCCCGTCGGGGAAGAGGGGCGAGGCTATCCTTCCCCTTCGGGGAAGGGGGGCAGAAAAAGCAAGCTAAAGGCGGGGTAGGCGAGCAACCAAAAAGGCAAGCCCCCCATTGGGTATTTGTTCTGCAGGTTCAGCCCGTGCCGCTTCCGGCTCAGGCGCGGGGATGCAAGGGGCGAAGCCCCTTGCATAAGAAAAACAAAAATCTCCCCCTTCCCCGTCGGGGAAGGGGGCGAGAGCTATCCTTTCCCTTCGGGGAAGGGGGCAGAAAAAGCAAGCCAAAGGCAGGATAGCAGGCGAGAAAAAGCAAGCCACCCCGGCAAATCCCGGGATGGCTTGGTGAGCCGACAACGCCTCAGCGCACGGTTTCCGCCACACGCTCAATAAACCGATTGCGGCAGAGCAGGGCGAGGCGGTCTGCCATGTGCACAATGGCTTCTCCGGTGGCAGAACCGTGCCCCTTCATGACCGGCTTGCGAACGCCGAGCAGAAGAGCTCCCCCCTGCGTGTTGTAGTCGTAGCGGCGGCGAACGGTCGCCAGAACGTCCGCCACAGCGGCGGATTCCAGACCGGCGGCAGACAGCCGCGCGGATACCTCGTCCAGCGCGGCTTTGGCAGAGCCTTCAATGGACTTGAGCAGGATGTTGCCGTGAAATCCGTCGCAGACGATGACATCCGCCGTGCCGCGCAGGGCGGATGTCGCCTCAATGTTGCCGACAAAGCGGAAGGGCTGTTCCGCCAGCAGGGCGTGCGCCGCCTTGACAGCCTCACATCCCTTTTTGGCTTCGGCACCGTTGGACAGCAGCGCGATGCGTGGCGAGGAACAGCCGATGCATCGCATATAGGCGTCACCCAGATGCGCAAAGGCAGGGTACAGCTCCGGGCGGCTGTCGATGTTCGCGCCGCAGTCCAGGAGCAGGAGCGGCGCCCCCGCCGGATTCGTCAGCTCCACCGCAAGGATGGGGCGCAGGCGCGGCAGCTTGCCCAGGATCATGATGGAGGTGACCAGCACAGCGCCGGTCGCGCCGCAGGTGATGACGCCGCCCGCAGCCCCCTCGTGAGCCAGCCGCATGGCGGCGCACAGGGAGGCATCCGTGCGCTGATACGCCTGCATCGGATCCTCGTTGTTGCTCAGAGCGACCGGCGCATCCACAATCTCATACCGCCCGGCAATCTCTGCCGCGCCGATCTCCGCCGTCACAGAAGAGATTACGTCGGCGTGCCCGCACAGGTGGAGGAACAGCGCCGGGTTTCCGACAAGCGCCCGGACTGCGCCCCGGCACAGCTCCTCCTCCGGCGTGTCCGCGCCCAAAAGATCGACTGCCAGGTGAATCATCTGATCAGACATGAGTGGAATCCTTTCTGTCGCGGGTAGATTTTTCACGCTCCTTTGCCCACACGTTCTCCAGAATGGTGCGGTAGGTCTCGGGAGAGAAGGGGGGACGCGTGACGGCGCGGACGGTCTCGGGTGTCAGTGTGCCGGTGCGGGCGAATTCCTCACCGGCGGCAGTAAACCGTGCCAGTATGCGGGCAAGCCGCGCACCGCCGTGATCCGCCATGGTCTTGAACTGCGGGCAGAACAGGGCAGTGTAGTTGCCCTTGCCGCAGATGAGATCAAACTCCCGGCTGATCGGATCATACACCACATCGGTCTCGTTGTAGGCACAGCCGGATATCAGCAGCAACCGCTTGCCGGACATCGGGTAGCGGAACTCGTGCGCGGGGGAACCGTCGGTCGGCGCGTTCTGCCCGTGGTAGGCATACACCAGCGACAGGAGCCGGTCAAGCGCCACCTTCATCTGCCCCGGCATCCCGAAATAGTACAGCGGGAAGCTGCATAGGATGACATCCGCATCCAGGATCTTCTGCTTGAGCGCGGGGATATCGTCGTCCCGGATGACGCACTCGCCCTCCGTGCGCCCCCAGCAGGACAGACAGCCTGTGCAGGGCGTGATTTTCAGCGCGCACAGATGCACCGTTTCGCAGTCGTAGGCACCGCCCGCCTGCATCCCCGCCACAAAGGCGTTGGTCGCCAGAAGCGTGGTGCTGGCGGCACGGTGCGGGCTCGCGTTGATGATCAGGAGCCTGCGCGGCGCGTCATTTCCCATGGGAAAACCACCTGTGCGTGTGCGGTGCCGGCGCGGTGCCGGTGCCCGCCACGCTGTATGCATCGTAGCGCCCGATCTTTGCGGTACTTTTTCGGTGCGCTCCGCCAGCAGACGGTCGGCATCCAGCCGGGACAGCGCCTTCAGCTCGCGGTGCAGGGAGTGCCCCAGCTTTTCCATGAAACTCCGTCGGGCGTCTGCGTCCGCAAAGTCCGGCTCGGCGATTTTCTTCTCGACAATGCCCAGCTCCACCAGGTCGTTCGCCGTCAGGTGCAGGTGCTCCGCCGCCTCCGGCGCCCGCTTGGGATCCTTGAACAGGATGCTTGCGCAGGATTCCGGCGAAATGACGGAGTAGTACGCATTGCTCAGCATCCACACGCGGTCGGCGACCGCCAGCGCCAGTGCGCCGCCGCTGCCGCCCTCCCCGATCATGACCGTGATGATGGGCGTGCGGACTGCCGACAGCTCATACAGGTTGCGCGCGATTGCCTCCCCCGCTCCGCGCTCCTCGGCTCCCTTGCCGCAGTTTGCGCCCTGCGTATCCACAAAGCAGATGACCGGGCGGTTGAACTTCTCCGCCTGCTTGATCAGCCGCAGCGCCTTGCGGTAGCCTTCCGGCAGGACACATCCGAAGTGCCTGTCCAGCCGCTCCTTCAGATCGCGCCCCTTGTCGATGCCGATCACTGTGACCGGCATATCGCCCAGCCGGGCGATACCGCCGATGACAGCGTGGTCGTCCCCGAAAGTACGGTCGCCGTGCAGCTCGCAGAAATCCGTGAAAATATCGCCGGATTCTATGTAATCAATCGCCGTAGCCCGTCCGTTTTTGCGGGTCAGGCAGATGCGGTCATAGACCGTCAGCGCCGCAGCGCCGGTGTTTTGCATATCCATCGGCTCCTCCTTATCAGTACCCGTGCAGGGACAGCAGGAGAGCCAGATGCTCCGGCTGTTTGTCCCGCGGCACGATCTCGTCAATGAATCCGTTTTCCAGCTGGAATTCGGCAGTCTGGAAGCTGTCGGGCAGTGTCTCGCCCGTCACCTGCTCCACCACGCGCCGACCGGCAAAGCCGATGCGCGCGCCCGGCTCCGAAAAGATGATGTCGCCCAGCATGGCAAAGGACGCCGTCACGCCGCCCATGGTGGGGTCGGTCAGACCGACGATGTAGAGCAGTCCCGCGTCGCTGTGCCGCTTGACCGCGCCGGATACCTTTGCCATCTGCATTAAGGAAAGCATTCCCTCCTGCATCCGTGCCCCGCCCGACACCGTGTAGCCGATGACAGGCAGGCGGTTGGCAATCGCGTACTCAAACAGCGCCGTGATGCGGTCGCCCACCACGGTGCCCATGGAACCCATCATGAAGGCGGGATCCATGACGAACAGGGCTGTCCTGTGTCCGCCGATGGTGGCGGTGCCGCACAGAACGCCCTCGTTTTCGCGGCTCTTTCCCTTTGCCGCATCGAATTTTTCCCTGTAATCCGGGAAGTTCAGCGGGTCGGTGAATATCTCCTTGTCAAACAGCTCGCGGAAGCTGTCCGGGTCGGTCAGGTGCGCAATGCGTGCGCGGACCGGCATCGGGAAATAATGCTTGCAGCGGGGGCAGACGCAGGCATTGGCGCGCACCTCCGCATCCGGAACGGCTTCGCCGCAACCGGGGCAGGTGCGGGTCGGAATCCGGATCTCCGCATTCGCCACGGGTGGCTTTTCGGCAACGTTCATGAGCGATCCTCCTTTGGTGGTGTGTTACGGGTAGCTTCCCGGGGAACGCCGGAGAGACCGGCATTCCCCGGGAAAGCTTGTTCTGTATTCAATTTCAGGCAATACCGCGCCGTGTCCTGCGCGGTTTAGCGGTTTATTCCGTCAGCTCGCGGCAGACAGCCTCAAAGGAGGGAATGTCATTGACGGTGAGCGCACGGGCTTCGGGAAGGGTGCGGGATACGAACCCGGTGAGGGTGTGCCCGGCGCCGACCTCCACAAAGGTGGTGATGCCGGCTGTCCACATGGCGCGCAGAGTGGACTCCCAGCGGACGGGAGAGCAGACCTGCAAGGTCATGCAGTCCAGAATGCCCGCGCGGTCGGCGGGGTAGGGGGAAGCCGTGCGGTTGGCGTACAGGGGGATGGCAGGGGCGCTGACGTCCGCGCCGTCCAGTGCCGCACGCAGAACCGGCGCGACCTGTGCCATATAGGGCGTGTGGAATGCGCCGCTCACGGGGAGCTTGACCGCGCGTCCGCCCGCCTGCCGGACGGCGGCGCAGAAGTCGTCGATCTCGGCGGCACTGCCGGCGCAGGACACCTGCCCGGGGCAGTTGTAGTTGACGGGCCAGACCTCGGAGAAGCGGGAGCAGATTTCCTCCACAACCTCCGGTGCCAGCTTGAGTGCCGCCGCCATGCCGCCCGGATGCCGTCCGGACTGCCATGCCATGGATTCGGCACGCAGCAGGACAAAGCGGAACGCTTCCTCATAGGACAGCACGCCGGCAAACGCCGCCGCCGGAATTTCGCCCAGCGAAAAGCCGGCCACCGCCGCCGGAAGCAGTCCGACCGCGCGGAACGCCTCGGCAATCGCGAGATCGGTCAGGAACAGGCAGGGCTGGGTGTTCGCCGTCTGCCCCAGCAGAGCGCCGTCCATCTGACTGCCCGTGCCGAAGCAGATCTGCGTGATGCCGGTGCGCAGTGCCTCCCCCATGGAGAAGACCGCGCCCGACTCCGGAACCGTGTCGGCAAAGTCCCTGCCCATGCCGACCGTCTGCGCACCCTGTCCCGCGAACAGGAATGCGACTTTACGCATATCCGTCATTCCGATACCTCCCCGCCGCTGCTTTCCAGCAGGCTCCTGTCCATCGCGGTGAAGGACAGACTGCCCTTGCTGCGCAGCTGTCCGTCCACCGTTACCTGCGCGTCAAAGGAAATCAGCGGTCCCGCGCCGCTCTTTTTCGTTACCGTCACGGTCATCACATCGCCGGGGATGACCGGGTGGAGAAACTTGAAATTATCCACCTTGAGCAGTACGTACAGCCGGTCATCCTGCTCCGCGCCCGACTCCACCGTCAGGGGAGCAGAGCTGGGCGCAGGTCTCCACGATCAGCACCCCCCGGCAGGAGCGGTGTCCCCGGGAAATGCCCCGCGAACCACGGATCGTTGGCAGAGACCGTCTTGGTGCCCACAGCCGACACGCCCGGCGTCAGCTCCAGTACGCGTTCGATCATCTGAAACGGCGGACGCTGCTCCAGGCGGCGATTGACCTCATAAATATTCATCATAGCGAAATTCCTCCGTCCAATGTCAGAATCTGCCCGGTCATGTATGCGCAGGCGTCGGATGCCAGCATGGCGACCAGATCCGCCACCTCCTCCGGCTTGCCCAGCCGGTGCATCGGAATGGCATCAAGGTATTCCTTCTTCTTCTCTTCGGGCAGGGCGTCCAGCATTTCGGTTTCAATGAAGCCGGGCGCGACCGCGTTGACGCGGATGCCGTAGGGGGCAAGCTCCTTCGCCATGGTCCGCGTCATGGCGTTGACCGCGCCCTTGGTCGCGCTGTATACCGTCTGCCCTGCCAGCGCAAAGGTACCGCTGACCGAGGACATATTGATGATGGCGCCGCACTTTTTGCGGAACATCTTCAGCACCGCCTGCTGTGCGCAGTAGAGGTAGCCCTTGACGTTGAGATCCATGCAGCGATCCAGCGTTTCGGGGGTGAGCATCAGGAGGTACTCGTCCCTGACGATGCCCGCGTTGTTGACCAGCACGTCGATCTGCCCGTATGCCTTGCTGACGTCGCGCATCATGGCGCGCACCGCCGCCGGATCGGACACATCCGCCTGACAGAGCATCCCGGCGCCGCCTGCCGCCTCGATGGCGTCCAGCACGGCGCGGGCTTCGTCCTCGCGGTGGGCGTAATTGATGACGACGGTATAGCCGTCGCGTGCCAGCCGCAGGGCGCAGGCGCGCCCGATGCCGCGGGACGCGCCGGTTACGATTGCAACTTTCATAGTTGTGAAGTCTCCTGTGTGTAGTATGTGGAGCCCGGTGCCCCCGCGCCCCGTCCGTCTCCCGTCAGAGAACCTTCTCTATCACGACCGCCGTGTACGAGCCGCCGGCTGCAAAAGACACAGCCAGCAGGCGGCGGAGGGAGCCTGCGGAGACGCTTGTCTGCACCATGCCGGTCTTGCCGGCGGGGAGCAGGTAGGCATCCGGCTCGGCGTCGAGGTCGCCGTGGAGCAGGAACGCACCGTGTGCCAGCGCCAGCGCGGCGGAGGCGGCGCGTCCCTCGCCCGTCCGCTGCTTCACCGACAGGACGGGAACGCGGGACAGGTCGAATACGGCAGACAGACCGGCGGTTTCCTGCGAGTCCACCTCGGTCATGCCGTTTGCAAAGCCGAGGATGCCGTCGATATCGGCGGCGGTCAGCTCCGCATCGGCAAGCGCCGCGCGGACTGCCTTGACCAGACCCTCGGAGGAGCCGCCCACCGTGCCGAACGGCACATCGCTGTGCGCCATGCCGTAGCCGCGCACGCGGCAGTAAGGCACCGCACCCCGCGCGGCGGCGGAGTCTGCGGTTTCCAGCACCAGCGACACGCTGCCGTCAGAGAGCGGGAAGGTATCCCTTGCCCGCGTAGGGTGTAACCGGCTCGGAGGCGGCAAGCCCCAGCCCGTGGTACAGCTCGGAGAGAATCGCATCGTTTTCGTCGGTTCCGGTTGCGATCATGGCGGACACGCGTCCGTCCCGGATCACCTGCATGGCATATGCCACCGACTGCAGACCGGACTGATTTCCGTTGGTCACGGTCACGTTATAGCCCTTCACGCCGGAGCAGATGGAAAGATACCCGCCCGCCGCGTTGTAAACCGTATTGGGGAACTTGAAGGCACTGCCGCCCGCGTTGCCCTTCTGCGTGATGAGATTCTGGAAGTCGCAGCTGGGACCGACGGCGCCCTCCGAGGTGCCGATAATCATGCCGATATGCCCGGCGTTTTCGTCGGTCACGGTGTAAGCCGCGTCATGCAGCGCGTCCATGCCGGACACCGCCTGCATCTGGCTCAGATGATCCAGCTTGCGGTAGAATGCCATTTTCAGTCCCTGCGCGTCATAGTCCGCCGTGGTCACGTGGGAGGACGCCTCGGCACCCTCCATGTGTGCGCCGGTGCGGCAGGCATCCAGATAGGCAGTCTTGCCGTTGCCCAGCGGGGTGACAAGACCGATACCGGTCAGCAGGATGTCGGGTGCATCCGGACGCCTGCGCGGCTCGCCCGCCTGCCTGCCGAAGATGATGCTGGCGTTGTTGCCGCCAAAGGCGAAGGAGTTGTTCATGACCGCGTCCAGCTGCTTGCGGCGCGGGACGTTGGGGCAGAAATCCAGCTTGCCCGCCTTTTTCCGCCAGAACGGTCAGATCCGCATCGCTGTATCCGATGGTAGGCGGAACGGTATTCTCTACCAGCGCCTTGATGGCGAACACCGCCTCAATAGCGCCGGCGGCGCCCAAACAGTGCCCGGTCATCGCCTTGGTGGAGCTGACCGACAGGCTGTCGTTCTTGCCGTCAAAAATCGTGTGCAGGGAAAGGAATTCCGCCTCGTCGTTCTTTGCGGTTCCGGTGCCGTGCGCGTTGACGTAGTCGATGTCCGCCTCGGTCAGACCAGCCTCGGCAATCGCGCCGCGGATGGCACTCATCTGTCCCTCGCCGTCCGGGCGGGGCGCCGTGATGTGGTGCGCATCGCTGCTGATGCCGGAGCCGAGGATCTCGCAGTAAATGTGCGCGCCGCGCGCGACGGCGTGCTCATAGGACTCCACAACCAGTACGCCCGCACCCTCGCCCAGCGTGATGCCGTGGGAATGGTTGAAGGGGGAGCAGGAGTTTTCGTCCAGCGCGTGCAGGGACAGGAAGCCGGCATACGGAACCGAGGAAAAACCGTCGGTGCCGCCCGCCAGCACGACATCCGCCTTGCCCGCCCGGATAAGGTCGGCTGCATAGGCGATGCTGATGGTGCCTGCCGCGCAGGCGTTGGCAACATTGGTCACGATGCCGCCCGCATGGCAGACGCCCGCCACCTGATTGGCAATTGCCGAAATCGGCATTTTGAGAATATCCTCGCGGTGCTTGCCGCCGCGGTAGTAGCGCTCCAGACGGCGCCCGCCGCCGACACAGCTGCCCATGATGACGCTTGCCCGCTCACTGTTGCCGAAATCCGAAAGACCTGCGTCCGACAGGGCTTCCCCCGTCGCCCGCAGGCAAAGAGCGGCAGCCCGGTCAAGGGTGGGGTCGGATTCCTCCAACCCCTTGACCTCTGCCGCATAATCGGCATAGCAGTCGGCGGTGTCCAGCGTGTTCGTATGCGCGATACCGCTCCGGGAGGCAAGGATGCTGTCCCAGCACTCCTCCACATTTCCTCCGATGGCGCTGATGACCCCAAGACCTGTGATCACGCACCGAATCTGTCTGTCCGCCATGGTCTTACTGCTCCGCGTGTGCTACGACGTAGGCTGCCAGCGCGTCGATATTTTTGAAGTGCTCCTTGCCGACGCCCGTCATCGGCACGCCGTACTCCTCGTCGATAGCGGAGATGATCTCCAGCGAGTCGATGGAATCCAGCCCGATGCCCTCATTGAACAGGGGGTGTCGTAGTCCAGCACATCTGCCTCGATGCCCAGCCGCTCGCAGAGCATCTCCTTGATTTTAGCCTTTACAGTGGTTGCGTCCATGGTAGTACCCTCTCTTTGTGTTTTTTGTTTGGTTGGGGAAGAACCGAGTCCGGATTGCCTTCCGGGGCGCTCCCGAATCAGCGCTTCCTTTGCTTTTTGCTGTATTTGTTCCACAACGGGTTCCGTTGATGTGGACAGAGGAATGCCGCCTTGCCGATGCCGACGGTCAGCCCGCGATCAGGAATCACCCGGCGTTTCGGGATATTCCACCACGCGCACCGAGGAAAGCACGGTGCAGGCGCTCATGGTGGCTTCCACGATCAGCACGGCACCCATGAAGCGGGTCAGAAACCGCACGCTGTCGGTCGGGTAGATGGCGATGAACAGCCCGCCTGCCGTTGCCAGCACGGCAAGGGAAAAGATCAGCCACCAGACGGAGATTCCGAATCTCCTGGCGTGGCGGGCGACCTGGATTTTTGATGATTCCGTCGGTGAAAAACGAAGATGCCCAGTAGAAGCCAGGTCGATTCCACCGTCAGCACGGGGCGGACAAGGAAGATCAGACCGATGCCGATGAGCAGGACGCCGTAAATGGAGTCATACTGAAACGCCAGCCGGTACAGGTCCTTGGAAAGGAAGCCTGTGATTTTGACCGCGCCGAGCAGGATGAGGAAAACGCCGCAGGCGTACTTCCATCCGACCTGCAGACTCGGGTCGGCGACCAGCAGGACGCCCAGTACGAGCAGAAACGCCGCCAGCACGAGGTGCCCGATTTTTAGCAATGCGCATGGGAACAGCCGAGTGCATATCCATCCTCCTTTTCCGCTTGCCGCCTTCGGCGGCAGAATACCGACAATCCGAGGGACAGTATACCGGAAACCTCCGTCTGCCGCAATGGACAAAGAAATGCCGGTGTCACACTTTAGGACACCGGAGGGGGAATTGTCATATAAAAAAGGGGGGGGAATGCCGGAACTCCGTCATTCCCCGTGCGACATATCCGTCAGCAGACGGACTGCGCGGCGGTACTTTTCCACGATATTGTCATTCATGCCGCTCTTGGTCCAGTCCATGCACAGCCCGAAAAACTGGCACTTGGCAAAGTAAATCAGCGCGTCCCGATCCTCCGGGGCGATCTTGCCGTCCGGCGTCATCTCGCCCACCACCAGCCGGGCAGTGTGTGCGCACATCCGCATGAGGAAGTCCTCATAGGCATTCCGGTCGATGGAGTTGTAGATGTGGTACACGGCGCGGCGGTTATTCTTGGCGAACTCATAGGCGCTCTCAATGCAGGTTTCCATGGACAGTGCCGTATCATGCTGCTGTGTCAGCGTGTTGGCTGCCTCAATGATGATTTCTTCGAGCAGGGAAGGAATATCCTGATAGTGGTAGTAAAAGGTATTGCGGCTGATATTGCAGATATCCACAATGCTTTTGACGCTGATTTTATTGAGCGGGCGCTCGTTCAGCAGGCGGATAAATGCCGCCTTGATAGCGGTTTTGGTGTAGTCGTTCGGCATGATCCGCCTCCTTTCCGCCGTTATCCTGTATGTATTACAGCTATTATAGCACATGGGAAGGAAAATGTAAAGGTCTACCCGGAAGATTTTGCGGCACCGGCGGGGAAGGGGTGACCAAAGTTATGTCATGCAGGGGCTGAATCCGGGCGGCACGGGAGCTGGCGGGAACCCGCGAAAGCCGGACGCAAATTAAAATAACAAAATTTCCTTTTCCTATTGCCATCCGGATGAAAAATCATGTATAATGTAAAAACAAAAATCGCACAGGAGATACGCATGGCAGAGAAAGCTGAAAAAGAGAACCGGAGGATGCAGCACATCCGCAACTTCTCCATCATTGCACACATAGATCACGGAAAATCCACCCTGGCTGACAGGATACTGGAACGCACCAACACACTCAGCGCACGCGAAATGGAAGCGCAGGTGCTGGATAATATGGATCTGGAGCGCGAGCGCGGCATCACCATCAAGGCGCGCGCGGTCCGGCTCAACTATACCGCGCCCGACGGCGAGGCGTATGAGTTGAACCTCATCGACACGCCCGGACACGTGGACTTCAACTACGAGGTGTCCCGGTCGCTCAACGCCTGCGAAGGCGCCCTGCTGGTCGTGGACGCCACGCAGGGCATCGAGGCGCAGACGCTTGCCAACGCGTACCTTGCGGTGGACGCAGGGCTGGAGATTCTGCCCGTGATCAACAAAATCGACCTGCCCTCGGCGCAGGTGGAGCAGTGCCGGAAGGATATCGAGGATGTCATCGGCATCCCGGCGGAGGATTGCCCCGCTGTCAGTGCCAAGACCGGACTGAACATCCAGGACGTGCTGGATGCCATCGTCCGCGACATTCCGGCCCCGCGCGGCGACGAGGACGCACCGCTCAAGGCACTCATCTTCGACTCCTACTATGACAGCTACCTCGGCGTGGTCGTCAATATCCGCCTCATGGACGGTGTCCTGCGGGTGGGAGACAGGATCCGCCTCATGTCCACCGGAACGGTCTTTGAGGTGGTGGACGTCGGCACGCTGGAGCCGTTCGGACTGCGCTCCACAGGCAAACTGGCGGCGGGCGAGGTCGGTTACTTGACCGCCTCCATCAAATCGGTCGGGGATACCCGCGTGGGCGATACCGTCACGCTGGCGGATAACCCCACCGCTACGCCCTGCCCCGGCTTCAAGGCGGCACAGCCCATGGTTTTTGCCGGTATCTATCCCGCCGACGGCGCACGCTACGGCGACCTGCGCGAGGCGTTGGAGAAGCTGCAGCTCAACGATGCCGCCCTGACCTTCGATCCCGAGACCTCCGTCGCGCTGGGCTTCGGCTTCCGGTGCGGGTTCCTGGGACTTCTGCATATGGAAATCATCGAGGAGCGGCTGGAGCGCGAGTTCAATCTTGACCTGATTACCACCGCCCCCAGCGTCGTTTACGAAATCACCAAAACCGACGGCTCGGTCATCACGGTGGACAACCCCTCCAACTACCCCTCGCCCGACGTTATCCGGGAGGCGCGGGAACCGATCGTCCAGGCGAATATCATCACGCCGGTGGAGTATGTCGGCGGTCTGATGGAGCTGTGCCAGGACAGGCGGGGCGAATTCATCGACATGAAGTACCTCGATCCCACCCGCGTGGAACTGCACTATCACCTGCCGCTCAATGAGATTATCTACGACTTCTTTGATGCGCTCAAGAGCCGTTCGCGCGGCTACGCGTCGCTGGATTATGAGCTGCTGGGCTATCAGCCCTCGCGGCTGGTCAAGCTGGACTTCCTGCTCAACGGCGATCAGGTGGATGCCCTGTCCTTCATCGTGCACGAGGACAAGGCGTATGCCCGCGCCCGGCGTGTTGCCGAGAAGCTGAAGGAGAATATCCCGCGCCAGCTGTTCGAGATCCCCGTGCAGGCAGCGATAGGCTCCAAGATCATAGCCCGGGAAACCGTCAAAGCGATGCGCAAGGACGTGCTTGCCAAATGCTACGGCGGCGACATCACCCGCAAAAAGAAGCTCCTTGAAAAACAGAAGGAAGGCAAAAAGAAAATGCGCCAGCTCGGCTCCGTTCAGGTCTCCCCCGAAGCCTTCATGGCTGTCCTGCGTCTGGACAGCGACGACAGCAACGGAAACAACGGGAGCAAATAACTCCCGAAAAAGAAAGGAGCATACCATGTCTCGTTACCTTGTCAAGGACAAATTAACCTATGAAAGAGTCCCGCAGACAGACTACAGCTACAATCCCGACTACCTTCCCTACTCGTGGATTGACGGACGTGTGCAGTCGCACAACGTCATGCTGCCGCTCTATCAGGCGGAGACCCTGCTGGCGCTGGGCGATCTGACGGTAGCCGGTGACACGCCTGCCGACATGGCGCTGACAGGCGCGGTGCAGGAAGTACTGAGCCGTTCCTCCGCTCTGCGCGTCAGACCGACTGAAAGCGGCGTCGTATACCGCGCCACCTTCTTCGGCGCTGCGGGAGAGTCCTTCTCCTCGGTCGGCACCTCCTGCGCGGGACACCCCGATTTCTTCGCGCTGTCCCGCATGGACTTTACGCCGGTGCGGTTCCGGCTGGAGACAGACGGCGCGCCGCTCACTGCATCCCTTTCCCTGGAGGCTGTGTGGAACACGCTGGGCGAATGGGGCGGACAGGCGCACTTCTATACGCCGGAGAACGCCGTGCTGACCGACCGCGGCTGTGCCATGGCGCTGACCGTGGACGGACGCGGCGGCTTTGCCAGCCGGAGTCTGCCCCTGGATCCCGGCGGGTGCTACAGTATGCTGATGCCCCGGCGGAACACGGTGTTCGTGATCCTTTCCAACCCGGACGGGCTTGCCTCCGCCACGCTGTCCTTCACCTCCGAAGCGGCGCCGGACTACCTGCCGGAGAACGCCGTGACACTCCCCCTGCCGCAGGACGCGGATATGCACGCCCTGTACTTCAACCTTTCCGCCTGCCCCGGTTGCTCCGGGCGGCTGACCGGCTTCCGGCTGGAAATCGAGGGACGCGGCACCCTGCTGCTGCACGGCTACTCCTTTGAGCAGGAAAAGCCGCTGGAGACCCCGCGCGCGACCGTGACCTCCTGCCTGGCGGATGCCACTGCCACGACGCTGACCGTGACCGGCAGATTCTGCGCCGACGCCCTGCCGGCGGCGTATGCGGACGGACAGCTGTGCCTGTACGCCGGTACCATGGCGGACGCCCACGGGCTGGGCGCATCGCACGAGACGACCGCAGGAAAAGAGCGGGTCGGGAGCATCCCGCTGTCCGCTGTGTCCGCTGACGGTGGATTCCGCATGGCGGAGCTGCCGCTCCGGCTGGGTGCGACCACCCTGCTCCCCTATCAGCTCCTGCTGTTCGCCGAGGCGGAGGGACAGCCGGCACTGTGCCTGTCCGACCGCTTCTATGTCGAAAACTATGAGGTGTCCGACGGCAACCCCTACGCCTTCGATCTGCCCGACTACACCGTGCGCGTGACCGACTTCGGCGCGTTCGGCGATGCGATACACAACGACACCGATGCCATCCAGGCGGCGCTGGATCACGTATCCGCCGCCGGCGGCGGACACGTTGTTCTGCCCGGCAGCTCCGACCGTTACGGCCGCCGGTACATCGTGACCTCGATCCTTCTGCGGGACAGCGTGGATCTGCACTTTGAGGACGGTGCCGTTCTCTGGCAGTCCCAGCGCCGGGACGAGTACCCCTACCAGCCTGCCGTCGGGCATGACGGTGTGATCCCCGGCGTCAACTGGACGCACAACCTGCACGTTTCCAATCTGCCGCTCGTGCAGGGTGCCAACATCTCGCACATCAAGATCACGGGGCACGGCAGCATCCGGATGCTGGATACCGGCTCCGAGGAGGGCGTGGATATGCCCGGCTATGCCGCCGGATGCTACCGCCGCATCCACTGCATCCCGCTGGGGCTGTTCTGCTGTAACGATGTCGAAACGCGGGATTTTGAAATCATCCGCTCCAACAACTACAACACCGAGTACAGCCACTGCTGCCGCGTGTATATCGCCAATGTCCGTCTGCATGAGGTCAAGTGCGTCAGCGGCGACGGCTTCGGCGTGGCTGGCTCACACGGCGTGCGGGTCAACCGCTGCTTCCTGCAATCCAACGATGACGGCGTGATTATGTCCTGCCATTACTTCGACCCGCGCGGCATCCTGTGGTGGACGAACCTCCGGGGCTACGACAACAGCTGCCGGGATATAACCGTCCTGCATTCCTACATCAACTCCGGCGGCGGCAAGGCGCTTGCCTTCATCACGTGGGGCACCAGCGATCCCGTCCAGGAGAACGAGGAGGTCAGCGGCGTGTACGCCACCGACAACTACCTGACCTCGGTCAATCCGGTCGGCACATGGCCCGACAACCCCTACAACGGCAAACAGCCCTTTGACAACTCCGAGACCGATGACTATTCGCCGGTCAAGGATATACGCATCGTGGGCAACCGGTACGCCGGAAACTGCACGCTGGGACCCATCCGGGCGACCAACGTGCTGACCGACTGCGGTGTCTGCTCGACCTCGGATTTCCGCAACGGCGACTTCACGCTGGGCGGCATGGCGAACTGGACGATGTGGCGGAACGATGCGCCGGATTCGGTCGGCACCGTTATATACGCCGACAAGGAGAAGGGGCGCATCTGCCACTTTGAGCGGGGCGACGTCGCCGCCGCGCAGGGACTGCGGCTGGAGGCAGGACAGCACATCTTCCGCTGTGAGCTGCTGACGGGCGCGGGCGGCGCGGAGCTGTTCGTGGCACGCATCCCGGCGCTGGGTACGCCCGGCGGCGATACGCCCTACGCTATGGGTGAGGTGCTGGCAAGCCGCCGGGCGGTCTGCACGCGCCCGACGGTCGTGTCGCTGTCCTTTGAACTGACCGATGAGGTGAGCGATGTGTTCGTAGGTCTGCGGCGCCCGGCAGAGGGCGTGTCGGCACAGGACTGCGCGGCGCAGGATTATGCGGCGCAGGACTACGCGGCGCAGGACTGCGCTGTGTTCGACGCCTGCACGATGGAAAGCCATGTGGACCGTGACGCCATTGCCGCACGCCGCCGGGAGCGGTTCCTTGCCGCTGTCGAGCAGGACTTTGATACGACCGGCTTCTGCGTGGACGGGAAGGAAGGCAAGCTGTACCTCCGGACAACCGCCGGACGGGAAGGCGAGCCGGACGGGCGGCGCTACCTGCCCGCACGCCGGGAATGCGACGTGTTCACGCTGAACAGCGCGGTGCAGTCGAACGCCTACGACACCGCCGCCGGGCGGTGCGGCTTCGGCTACCGCTTCGGCATCCGGGACGGCGGCAGGTGCTATACCGAGCTGTGCTTCAATGTGGTGGAGCGCACGCTGACGCTGACCGATGTCAGCCCGGACGGGGAGGCTGTCCTGTACCGGCGCACGAATTTCTTCTTCACCTCCTCGGACTTCCACATCTTCAGGATGGATGTCTGCCGGGATACGGTCGCCGTCTGGATAGACGGCTCGCTGTACGCGACGGTGCCGCATACCGCCTGCATGGGCGGTGTGGCGGCGTTCTACACGGATATGGACGCGTCGATCTCGGGACTGACGCTGGAATAAGTCTGACCGCCGGGGCGGGGGATATCTGTTGAGGCAGGCATCCGCCGCCCCTGCGGGGCGTGCCCCGGCGGTCATTGCGGAGATTTTTACTATGTGGCTTGTATTTGCACTGCTGTCTGCCGTATTTGCGGCACTCACATCCATCCTGGCAAAGGTAGGCATCAACGGCGTGAACTCCAACCTTGCAACTGCCCTCCGGACGGTTGTCGTGCTGGTCATGGCGTGGGGGATGGTCTTTGTCACCAACGCGCAGGGCGGGATCACGGACATCAGCCGGAAAAGCTGGGTGTTCCTCATCCTTTCCGGGCTGGCAACGGGCGCCTCGTGGCTGTGCTATTACTATGCATTGCAGATCGGGGAAGCCTCCCGGGTTGTCCCGGTGGACAAGCTGAGCGTGGTCATCACGCTGGTGCTGGCTTTCGTTTTCCTGCACGAGAAGTTTACGGTACACTCGCTGATAGGCTGCATCCTGATCGGTGCGGGCACATTGCTGATGGTTCTGTGAACCCCGGCTCGGAAGCCCCGGGGAAAGCAGGCAGAATCCATAAATCGGAAAGGAAACATACCATGACAGAAGATGAAAAGCGCCGCGCCGGCGTCCTGTTCTTTCCCGGCGACCCGGAGCTGAAGGAAATCAAGCGCCGCACGCATAATCTGAATCTTGACTACAACGCGACCTATGAGGATGAAGTGGAAAAGCGCGCCGCCATTCTGGCGGAGATACTGGGCGACTTGGGCGAGGGGAGCTTTTTTCAGGGGCCCATCACGTTTCATTACGGCAAGCACACCCACATCGGCAAGCGCTTTTTCGGCAATTTCAATCTGACCGTGCAGGATGATGCCGATGTGTACATCGGGGACGACTGCAACTTCGGACCCAACGTGACCATTGTGACGCCCCTGCACCCGATGGTGGCGGCGGAGCGAACCCGTCTCCGGACGGCAGACGGAACCGAGCGGCGGCTGTGCTGGGCGCGCCCGGTGCGCATCGGGAATCAGTGCTGGTTCGGCGCCGGTGTGACCGTCTGTCCCGGCGTCACGGTGGGGGACGGCTGTGTGATCGGGGCGGGCAGTGTCGTGACGCGGGACATTCCTGCGAACAGCTTTGCCGCCGGCGTGCCCTGCCGCGTCATCCGCCCCATCACCGAGGCGGACAGCATGAAGTACAGACCGGACATTCTGGCGGACAACACCGTGCCGGAGCCTCCGCCCGCCGCCGATTGATTCATAGTGCCACGCGCCAAAAGCCCGCCATGCAGCGAATGCCGCATGACGGGCTCAATTTTTGGGGGTTGACAGCTGAAGTGGGTAACTTACGGTTTACAAGGGTACAGCCGAATGCTGTACCGGGGGTTCAGGAAACGCGGATCGGCGGGGAAAGGCGCACCAACGGCACGCCCATTCCGCTCCCGTCGGCGTTCCCTTTTATTTACCCTCTGATTAAAATACGGTAGGAAATCGTGGCGTCCGCGTCAGTTCCCGACGGTCTGAAGCAGACGGTAAGCACTTTACCGGACTGCATATCCCATTCCGCCAGCATCGAACCGGAACCGACATCACGCTGCGGGCGTCCGAGAAGTGCCACGACTTCGGTAAACGTCATGCCCACCTCGAGCTTCTCTGCCTGATCCTCCCCTATGCCGCCGTTCTGCGCTGCGCAGAGCCATGTGGCGGGGTTGTTCTTATCGAAAGGAATTTCGGCAGAGTAGGCATGCTCCGAAACCTCCCCGTAGGAAGCAGAAGCTCCTGAGTCGGACGTTTTTGCAAGCGACCGTGGCTGACGCACAAATCAAAACCATTGCTGCGACAACTATTATTTTCGTTTTGCGCTTGTTCATGATATATCTCCAATCTTTATGTTCGACACCACAAAGCCTGCTTCGGTGCTTGCGTACACAAAAGTATACAAAACACCGCTTTCTGAATAGTATTGCTGCACAATCGTTCCACTCCCTATATCAGTCCCCCTGTTATTGAGCATTCAAATGACCTCATAACAGTGCCGCGCGACGGGCTCAATTTTTAG
This sequence comes from Oscillospiraceae bacterium, assembly GCA_022009675.1. Taxonomy (GTDB): domain Bacteria; phylum Bacillota; class Clostridia; order Oscillospirales; family CAG-272; genus CAMEON01. Next base: position 1,272,056 of record CP091718.1, read on the forward strand.
GGTATCGAAAACTCAGCGTTCCGCTTAGCTGATAGCCGAGGTAATAGCGGTATAATTCTGCGAATTGACAGCGTGTGCGAACTGCGTTTTGTTGATAACGAAATCATACCCGCCGGCTGTTCTTGACGTGCAGAACAGATACTCGCCATCAATCGCCAAAGAACATCCGCCATCTACCACAGGAATTCCGTTGTACTGCTCGTACAGACCTGCCGCCTGCAGCGCATCGTACTGTTCGTTCTCCCGGTAACCGGCAATACCGCCTATTACGCAGATTTTAATCTCCCCGGAGTTATCGCCCTTATAGCTCTTCAATACATCAACCGTGTACACAGTGTACAGCATACAGTCGGTTTTGCCCGATGCGGCAGAACTATCCGCTGTTCCGGTTTTTCATATTGACAATCTCAAAGCTGATATTCTTAACCTTACCGGTGTATATATTGGAGGAAGCTGTCACGATTTCCGCGGCGGTGTTATATACGGGCCAACTCGGCGACTGGGTAATCATCGGATGCTCCGTTTCTGTCGATACGACCAAGTCATTGGGAAACTGGTTGTTGATTGCCTTGTTACATCCTGCAAAACACGCTGTCATAATCAGTGAGAGCATTATCGCCAAAAAACGTTTCATGTAGATTCTCCTTAACTTTAAGAACAGGTAGGTTTTGCGTTCATGAAATGCCGTCTGTTCACCTTAGATACACGAGAAGGGTAACTGCCTCCGCTACGCTTTTTGCCGAAGTGTCTTTGGGAGTCAGCGTAACGGAAACACTGCATTCCAGCGCATACGTCCCATCGGACAATTTTACAAACCGCTTTCCTTCCTCGCTCCAAGAATACGTATACTTGTCGTTTATCGAATCATATATGCTCCCGACTTTTCGCCTCAATATCGGCGGTAATTGCCCGATTGTCCGCCTCAGACGGAGCATGGAACTTCTCAAATTCGTTCAGCGTGCTGAAATCGTGAGAGATAACGTCTCCGTACACCGTCACACCGAGGAATGCCGAATCGGACGTTTTGATTCCGTCAACGAGATGAACGTATTCAAAGTTATAGATGGCTTTGTATTCGGGGATTTCCAGATAGTCCGCACGAACCAACGAGTACTTGTCTGCATCGGCATACTGACGAAGATATTGCAATGCAATTTCTTCGCACTGCTCCTTTGTCAGCTCGGCAGACTGTGTATGCTGTGCAGAATACTTGAGGTTGGTGTAGGAATAATTGTCAACCACTCCGGTTTTTTCGTTTACTCCGAACCGCACCATCGTGCCATCGTTCGAGGATTCATAGCAATTTACCTCGCTGTTGAACAGATAGCCCTTTTTTGATGTTGTATATTCGCCGGAAACTGCTTTTTCCTTCAATCGTTACCGTCGAACTTTCCTTCATCTTGGCTGACTTCTGATAGCTTTCGACCTCCAACTTGACATCGCTGTGGTGATTTGCTACAGAATTATCGTCGTATCCCCCAACTTCCATGACTTCAAATTTTGACGTTTTTTCTTGTGACGCCGCACAGGATGCCAAACCAATAACGAACAGTACAGAAAGCAAAAAGACAAAATGTTTTTTTCATGACAACTCACCTTTCTATATTATAAAAAAATGTGCCTGAAATTACCTTGAAACAATGATATATGAGTCAATGTCATTAGAATTCGAGAGCATTATTGCTGAAAAGACGTCTTATGTGGGGGCTCCTTAAGAACAGATAGGATTTGCGTTCATGAAATGCTGTCTGTTCATCTTATTTCCGGCGCTGCGTCGGTACCACCTCTTTCTTTAGCCTTGTTCTATAAAGGAAAACACTTACCGAACCGTGCTATACGCTGTGCTATATATGCTACGTCAGTAGTATATCACGTGAATTGCCGATTGTCAACTGTCAGCAAGATTTGTATACAACTCGTATACAAAAAGTTTGCAATTTGGCGCTCTTTTTCCACTGCCTGCATGGCTTTCTGCCCTATCCCCCCGCCCCGCGCCCTTGCCTTGCCGGGACGCCGCCCTCCCCCGCCGGGGTACTACAGCGGCAGGGGATGTCAGTGTCGTAAACGGTCTGATGCCGGGGCGCCGGGGGCAGAGCCCCCGGCAAAAAACTTATAGTCTCCCCCTTCCCGCCGGGAAGGGGTCGAAGGATGGGGGGCGAAAAAGCAAGCTAAAGGCAGGGTAGGCAGGCGACCAAGAGGGCAAGCTCCCCGCCGGGGTACTACAGCGGCAGGGGATGTCAGTGCCGTAAACGGTCTGATGCCGGGGCGCCAGGGGCAGAGCCCCCGGCAAAAACTATAGTCTCCCCCTTCCCCGGAGAAGAGTCGAAAGTCTATCCTTCCCCTTCGGGGAAGGGGGCGAAAAAGCAAGCTAAAGGCAGGGTAGGCAGGCGACCAAGAGGGCAAGCTCCCCGCCGGGGTACTACAGCGGCAGGGGGATGTCAGTGCCGTAAACGGTCTGATGCCGGGGCGCGGGGCGGAGCCCCCGGCAAAATTAACTTAATCTCCCCTTCCCGCCGGGAAGGGGTCGAGATGGGGGCAGAAGCTAAAGCTAAAGGCAGGGTAGGCAGGCGACTCCACCGCCAAGATTTCTTTCGACCATTTCCGAAACTCCCTTGACATTTTTGCACATTGTGTGATAAAATCAAACCAGCCGAACAGGCAAATTGATGGAAAGGAAACAGAAAAAGTATGAGACACCGTATTCCCTGCACGCACACCCTTGTTTCCGCAGAAGAATCAAAGCAACGGCATTGCTGCTGATGCTCTGCCTGCTGATGCCCATGTCCCTCCTGCCAGCCGTGGCTGAGGGGAGAAACACAACGCAAAACTGACCAATGTAGCCCTCGGACAAACCGTCACCGCAACAAGCAGCTATATCGCGCCGGAGGGCTTCTTCGGAGAGTCCCTGCTGGTGGACGGCGAGTGGGAAACCATCATCCAGGGCGGAAACGTCAGGCTGGGATGGAACAGCGACGTGTACACCCCGACAGCCGAAACCGACCCGGTGGACGTTACCGTCGAGCTGGACGGCACCTATGCGGTGCGCCAGATCGTTATCAAACCCATGAAGTGGAACCTGGGAAAGCATACTCCGAAGGCTTTCGATCTGCAATACTCCCTGGACGGCGTCACCTTCGTCACCCTGAGAAGCGAGAAGGATGTAAACACCGAAGCGGCGACTGATGTCGATGTGAAACCGCTGGTGTACGACATCAACCCCACGGATATGAAGTATTTCCGTATACACATCACACGCCACGGTAATCTCGACGCGGGCGGGAGCTGGTTCTCGTCCCTCGGAGAATTGGAGCTGTTTGCCATGGTAGAGGAGAAACCGGAAGAAGAAGGAGAGCTGGCGGTGAATAAGTATGCATTGCGTATGAATCCCGGCGAGACCGACTGGCTGTACCTGACCGACGGCAAAAAGGTCACGGCACACCCCGTCCGCTACGCAAGCACCAATGAGCAGGTCGTCAGCGTGGACGCGGACGGAACCGTCCATTCTGTCGCCACAGGGGAAGCAACGGTCAGAGTCACGGACACGGAAACCGGGAAAACATATGAGGTCCCGGTCACGGTGGACAATTTCCGCGTCACCGACCAGTTCCAGATCGTTGCGTTTATCCCGTATTTTTACGAGGAAAACATCAACCCGACTACCTTTGATAACCTGAAAAAGGGCGGCATTACCAACGTCGAGATAAACTTTGCCCTGGACAAGAAGGCAATCACGTATGAGAACAACCTGCGCGCAATCCGGCTGGCATACGAGCGCGGACTGGATGTCACAGTCAGCGAGGTGGATTTCAATGCCGCCAGCTGGCCGGGCAAGAGCGAGGCGGAGACGATGAAGTTTATCAAACGCTACTCGCACCTGCCGGGCGTGACCGGATACTACGTGGTGGATGAGCCGGTAAACGCAACCCCCTACGCAAAAGCCGTCGCATGGATCAAATCGGTGATGCCCAACGCCGTGGCACACGTCAATTTCTGCGGCGCGTATGACCAGAATGTTACCAACCTGCAAAACGAATTGCAGAGCAAGTACGGCGTCTCGCTGGACTATGTCATGTACGATGCCTATACCTTCCGCAACCCCACCTGCGACGAGCTGACGCTGTACTCGCAGCTGGCGTACAACCGGGAGATCGGTCAGCGGCTGGGCGTTCCGACCGCGACCTATATCCAGTCCATGGCATGGAACGGATGCAACCGCCCGGATGCCGATGCCATCCGGTATCAGGTCTATGCGTCCCTTGCCGCCGGTGTCAAGCAGATCTCCTACTTCTGCTGGCAGACCCCGCGCGCCAACGCCGCCGAGACCTACGGCCCCGCCGTGATTGATATTGACGGCAACCCCACCGACCTGATGGAGCCGGTCAGCAAGATCAATGCCGCCGTCCAGGCGCTGGGTCCGACGCTGATGAAGCTGGAGACACGGGCGATGTATTTCACCGGTCAAAGCTTCGGCGCGGCGTACAAGCAGCTGCCCGCGGGATTCTTTATCCGTCCCGAGGACTGGGATCAGCGACTGGCGATCAGTTACATGGAGGAGGCGGACGGCCGCGCTTACTCCATGCTCGTCAACCGTGACTACAAGAACGCGACCGAGGTCACCTTTACCGTGGACGCGGGCATCAAAACCCTGTACCGGGTCAGCCCCGAGACCGGCAAGCTGGAGGCACTGACCGCCAAGGACGGCAAATACACCGTCAGACTGGATGCGGGCGAGGGTGCCCTGCTCGCCTGCGACAAGGATTTCCGCTTCGAGATGAAGGAAGTGACCAACTTCCACTACCTGAAAAAGGCAGTGACGGCCGCAAAAGCCCTGAATATGGCGGACTACCGCGACGACGGCAAGGATGCATTCCTGAAGGCGCTGGAGGATGCCCAGGCAGTGCTGAACAACAAGAATGCCAAGCAGTCCGAGGTCAATACCGCCCTGCGCGCCCTGCAAAAGGCGCAGGTGGTTCTGCGTCCCTTCGCAAACGGGACGGTGAACCTCGCGCTGAATAAGGTTGTCTCCAGCCGGAACACCTACGAGGACGGCACCTACTTCAGCCTCAGCTTCCTGACCGACGGCGTACACGAGGATATTTCCGTCAATTCGCACCAGGGATGGTCGGTTGACCCCTACTCCCGGCTTGACCGAGACGCCGTAGTCGATCTGACACTGGATCTGGATGCGGTGTACCGGATTACTTCCGTGAAGCTCCGTCCCTGCCTCTATAATCAGGGCAACTCCATGCCGGAGGATTTCGAGATCCAGTTGTCCCGGGACGGCAAAGAGTTTGTCACAGTCAAGACGGTCGAGGGGCTGATGCTGGAGGAAGCATTGGATCAGACCTACACGGTGGACGCCGTGGAGGCGCGCTATATCCGGATCCATATCACCAAGCACTCCGCTGTGATCGACGCCGGGCAGGGCGGGGCTCTCTCCCAGATCGGGGAGATCGAGGTGTACAGGGAAGGACATCGACGAGCCTCCCATCGCTGAATCCGCCACGGAAACCGAGACGACCGCTCCGGAGACAAAAACGGAGACCGCATCGGAGACCAAATCGGAGACCAAATCGGAGACGACGCATACCGATGAGTCCTCCGCAGACAGTACGACCGCAGAAACCGCCACAGTCACTGCCGGCGGAACGGCTGAAACCGCTACCGGCGGAACGGGTAGCAAGTCCGGATGCGGCAGCGCCATCGGCGGTGTGATTGCGGTGCTTGCCCTGGTCATCCTGGCGGGCGCTTCTCTCCGCAAAAAGAACTTCTGCGATCAGGCAGAATAACAAAAAGGAACCGTCGGATCCGGACAGCGGACCGACAATCCCGGGGCCTCTGAATATTCAGCACGCGACGATCTGCCGGCAGCCTGCCGCCGATCCGCCGCGCGGTGGATCTTCAGGGTCCCCGCTTTGTTTGCCCCACCCCGCCGGGTGTAGCGGTGGCAGGCGAGCCGGCGAGTAAGAGGGCAAGCCCCCCGCCGGGGGTACTTGCCCCGCAGGTTCAGCCCGTGCCGCTTCCGGCTCAGGCGCGGGGATGCAAGGGGCGAAGCCCCTTGCATAAGAAAAACTGAAAATCCCCCTTCCCATTGGGAAGGGGGTCGAGAGGGATGGGGGCAGGGGGAGTCTATCCTTCCCCTTCGGTAAAGGGGGCAGAAAAAGCAAACTAAAGGCAGGGTAAGCAGGCGACAAAGAGGGCAAGCCCCCTCCGGGGTACTACAGCGGCAGAGGCTTTCAGTACCGTAAACGATCTGATGCCGGGGCGCCGGGGCGAAGCCCCCGGCAAAAATTAACTTATAGCCTCCCCCTTCCCGTCGGGAAGAGCGCTCTGCGAGCGCGGGCAGAGCTATCCTTCCCCTTCGGGGAAGGGGGCAGAAAAAGCAAGCTACAGGCAGGGGTGGTAGGTGACAAAGAGGGCAAGCCCCCTCCGGGGTACTACAGCGGCAGGGGATGTCAGTGCCGTAAACGGTCTGATGCCGGGGCGCCGGGGCGGAGCCCCCGGCAAAATTAACTATAGTCTCCCCCTTCCCCGGAGGGAAGTCGAGGGGATGGGGGCAGGGGAGTCTATCCTTCCCCTTCGGGGAAGGGGGCAGAAAAAGCAAACTAAAGGCAGGGGCGGCAAGCGACCAAGAGGGCAAGCCCCCTCCGGGTACTTGCCCCGCAGGTTCAGCCCGTGCCGCTTCCGGCTCAGGCGCGGGGAAGCAAGGGGCGAAGCCCCTTGCATAAGAAAACTATAAAATCCCCCTTCCCGCCGGGAAGGGGTCGGGGGGATGGGGGCAGAAAAGCAAACTAAAGGTAGGATAGGCAGGCGACAAAACAGATAAGCTCTTGCCATTACAGAATCATACAAAAACTTTAGGCATATTGTACAAGCCAAAGGGCTGCAAACCGGGGGCGCAGTCCGCAACCATTCCGTGCTGGTTAAATTTATTTTTAACGTAAAATTTGGAAATAACCCTTGATTTTTTTATAAAGATTATGTTACAATAGTACCGACTGGAGCAAGTAGGGCACCATAGGATGCCTACTTCTGCTCAAAAGTGACGAATGGATAGCTGCGGCTCATGGATCCCCCTGCGTGTGAGCCGCTTCTCCTTATCCGGAGGGTCAGACAGAAACAGTTGGTAGTGAAAAGAAAAAACGGTGATGACACGACAGAGGTGAGCGAGGATGAATGTGACAACTCCCTGTCAGATGGCAGTCATTGCGCTGGTCATTGTGATCGATTCGCCGGGAACGCCTGGGAAAGAACGGCAAACTGTTTACAATTTTCAAATTCCGGACAGTGAAGTGCAACGCAGAGAATGAAGCGCGACGCAGAGGTGGACGTACCCCCAGTGGGCAGGGACAAAGGATGTACGCAGTACCCGGGGCAGGGTGTTCCTGCGTCGGACTCATCCGGATGAGTTGCCCCAGCTACGGAGTGATCAAGCATAAGAGGGTGATGAATGGGAATGGGAAGTGAACTGTCAGCGCATCAGAAACTCTTGCTGGAGATGCTGAAAGATTTTGACGCTGTATGTCGCAGGCATGGTATTCGGTATCAGCTGTTTGCCGGGAGCGCGTTGGGGGCGGTCAGGCACAACGGCTTTATTCCTTGGGATGATGATTTGGACGTGATCCTGTCACGCAGTGAATACGAGCGCTTCTTCCGGGAAGCGGCTATGGATTTCGATCCTGAGATCTATTATGTTCAGCAGGAGCACAGTCCGCACTGGTCAATGCATTTTTCCAAGTTGCGCCGCAATGGCACGACCTGCATTGAAAAATACCACCCGAAGGATCCGGGGATTCATCAGGGTGTATACATTGATATTTTTCCGTATGATAATTTGGCAAGTAGCCCGTTTCAACGGCGGCTGCAATTCGCCGCATCCAAAGTGATCATCGCCAAGGCGCTCTGGGAGCGGGGGTACGAAACCAACAACGTTGCAAAGAAACTGTTTTTGCAGGTCTGCCGCCTGCTTCCGCGCCGTTCGATGGAAAGATTCTGCATGCGCAGGGATGATACCGAGTCGCGGATGGTACACTCTTTTTCTCGCTGCCGGAAGAAGGTATAAGAAAAATATTTTCCCCCGTACATGGCTGGACGATTGTGCAGAGCTGCCTTTTGAGGACGGTGTGTTTCCGGTTTCTACGCATTATGACGCACTGCTGACGCGACTGTATGGAGATTACCGGACACTCCCCTCGCCCGAAGAGCGGAAATGCAAGGAGCATGTCGCAATTTTTGACCTCAATTCATCCTATGAAGGGCATCTGAAAGAACAGAAGGAGATGCATTTTGCAATACATACCAGGAGTATTCGATAAAGCAGGGTGAGAGTTTTTATGGAAGACAATACACCGAGAGTTCTTGTAATCAGCCATACCGTATTCAGCGCAACCGGAAACATGGGGAAGACAATGATGCGTATGCTTGCCGGAATTCCGCCGGATCGGCTTGCGCAACTGTATTTTCATCAGGAGATTCCGACGAGGCGGTGTTGCCTGCGCTATTTCAGAATTACGGACAGTGAGGTTCTGCGGTCTGTGTTTACCAGACGGGCGGGTGGACGGTCTTTCAACGGGGATGACATTGATGAAGCAGCCGACAGCCGGGTGGATTGCGGCAACCTGGCTAAAGTTTACCAGTTCTCAAGGCGGCGTACCCCTTTGATTTACTTTCTTCGCAACAGTATGTGGGCGGCAGGAAAATGGAAGAGCTCCGCCTTGCTGGAGTGGGCAGAAAGCTTCCAGCCGGATGTGATCTTCTTTGCCGCAGGTGACTACGCTTTTTCCTACCGTGTTACGCTTTCCCTCGCACAGTATCTGCAGGTTCCGGTTGTTATGTGGTGTGCGGATGATTACTATCTCTCCCCGCCTGTTTCTCCGTTTCGGCGGCTGCAATGCCGCCGCCTGCGCAAGCTTGCTCGGCAGGTCGTGCGGCAGTCCGGATCTGTTGTTACCATCAGTGATAAAATGGGGACGGACTATGCGCGTTTCTTTGACGTTCCGGCAGAAACTGTCCGGATTTCAAGTGACCCAAATCCTTACGCCCTTCCGGCAACGCAGCGAACCGGCATCGTCTACGCCGGAAACCTTGGTCTGAACCGCATTGCCCCGTTGGTTGAGCTTGGCCGCGCGCTCAGGCAAGCCGCTTTGCCTGGTTTTTCTGCCATTGATGTGTATTCCGGCGAGCAGCGTCCCGCCGTTCTCAGACAGATTACGGAGGAAAACGGTCTGCACTATTGCGGAAGAATTTCCGCATCGGAGGTGGAACGGCTTCTTGGACGCAGTAAGTTTTTTTGGTGTTTACAGAGTCATTCGATGATAAGTCCGTGCGGCGTGTGAAATATTCCCTTTCAACGAAAATTTCTGAAAGTCTCCGAAGCGGTGCCTGCCTTCTCGCCTACGGGTCGCCGCAGATTGCTTCCATTGAGTATCTGCGCCGACACAATGCCGCCCGTATCCTGCGGTCTGCGGACGAGCTGCCCGCTGCTCTTCTGGAGCTGTGCAGCAGCCACTGATACATATGCGAAATATGTGCGCGCTGCACAGGAACTGGCGGAGCAGTGCCACAATCAGGAACGCAACGATTTTCTCATGTGCCGGATATTCCGTAACGCCATCGAAAATGCCGCATCCGGACAGGAGAACCTTGAAAAATAAAATTGTCCGTTTGTTTTTTGAGTGAGTCCGCATACCGGCTTCTGCACAAAGCAGGAGAGATATGAAAAAGTATAGTAAAAATAATATAAATATAAAATATAGGAGGATACCATGAGAAGAAAAAGTGACCAAACAAATGCTTGCAGCTGGTCTGACGGTTATCATGCTCTTCTCGGCTCTTTTTCCTGTCAATGCCTTTGCATTGGGCGGACAGGGGAATATGGCGGGGATTGAAGGCACGGTTCCGGCACAGGCGGCGCAGGATGCGCCGGAGTACTATGCCTTTCTTCGGAATCTGAAGGTGCTGGAGGGCTATGCGCAGAAATATGCCCGTGAGCATACCGGGGAGGACGCAGTGGGGCTGGTCATCAATTATGTCCGTTGCGGCGTGGAAAAATATACCGGCGGCAGCTGGACCATGCTGGCGGGCGAGGAGAAGACCGACTTTACCAAGTACGTGACGAATCAGGACGCAGCCAATGGTACCACTGCCGGCGCGTTGCGGAGCCTGACGGAGTTTACCCTGCCCAATGGGGACGAGGTGGACTTTGTGCATATGTTCGGCTGTATGGACATCTCCTACCACACCATGAAAACCAACGCATCTGCCGCGACGATCAATGGCGACCTTGGCGGCTGGGGGGGCGACATTTGCGATCTTATTGATTATACAAAGAAGTACAGTCCCCTTACATCCACCACTGTGGAGGATATGGCATACGAGTTGCGCACCGACGGAAAGCACCTGGGCTATGACGATCCTTCCGAGGATGATGATGTCCATAGCTTTGGTATTTTGGATCTGTATGGCGATTTGGACGCCTACTACATTGTGCGTAATCTTGCGGACGGCAAGACAATCAGCACAATCATGAACAGTTACTTTAATGGCAACCTCACAGATAAGTTCCGTGCGGAATTTTTGGTGCGAAACCGTTTTCCCGGTGTCAGCACTAAAGAGGAGATCCGTTCGGCGGTGCTCGACGCCTATCGAAGCAATACGGCTATCGCCGCGCTGGAATCCAGCCGCGGACTGACGGATATCGGGGATCTGCGCGTTGCCTGCTGCTATGCATTTGCCGACTATCTGTATGAGCTGACGGGAGTTATCACCGACAAGCCCAGCAACGACTATTACAGCGTGTATTCCAGCGAGACCTCCACGCTGGCTCCCGGCGTTACCCAAACATTGCGTAGTGCCACGTCCAGAGACGGGAAAACGCTGGTTTACTATATCGCCACGGCGGATGTGACTCGTAGCGACGTTGATGTTTACGCCAACTATAAGGACAACATCGGTACACCTTGGGGTATGGCTCGCGTGCAGGATCAGATGGAGGCTGCCAGAGCCCGGCACTCAGATCCGTCACAACCGGATCTGTACATTCCCAACTACACCCCGGTGGTCGGCGTGAATGCCGACTTCTACAACATGACCAACGGTGCACCCTCCGGCGCATTGGTTATGGAGGGTGTGGAGTATCACAGCGGAAGCGGTGCTAACTTCTTTGCTATCCTCAAGGATGGCACACCTATCATTGGCGTGCCTTCGGATTATGCAAAGTATAAAGACAATATCGCCGAAGCCGTGGGTGGCAGCATCATGCTGGTACGCGACGGTAAGATTGTTGTCGGCAGTAGCGGCAACTACTATGACAGCCGGGCTTCTCGTACCTGCGTGGGTATCACGGCTGACAATCGCGTGGTGCTGATGGTTATGGACGGTCGGCAGGAACCTGTTTCCGCCGGTGGCAGTGCAATCGAGATTGCGCAGGTCATGCTGGATGCCGGATGCGTGGTGGCAATAAATCTGGATGGCGGCGGATCTACCACCTTTGTTGCCAAGGAGGAAGGAGCGGACGAGCTGTCTGTGGTGAACCGACCTTCTGACGGCTACGCCCGCTCGGTCAGTTCCTCTTTGATGGTGGTATCTACTGCCAAACCCTCCAACGAGTTTGACCACGCCATTGTTTCGGCGGACTATGACTATCTGACCGTGGGCACCAGCCTGCCAATCACAGTCACCGGCGTCAGCGCGTCCGGAAATGCCGCTCAGCTGCCGGAGGGCACCACCATTCAGGTCAGCGACAGCCTTGTTGGCTCCGTGAGCGGCGATACGTTCATCGCTTCCGCTGTGGGTGAAGTGCAGGTGCAAGCGGTAGCTGACGGGAAAGTTTTGGGCAGCAAGACGCTCCATGTTGTGGTACCGACTGAGTTGAAATTCGGGAAGGAGAGCGTCAGCGCCATCTATGGTGTACCGGTGGCTCTGCCCCTGACGGCGCAGTACAACGGAAACAAGGTGGCTGTGAACCCGGCCGATGTGTTGTTGGGCTTTGTGGAGAACGGGCAGCCTGTTCTGGTGAGTAAGGCAGGAAAACTCGATGGCTTTACTTTCACCGGTGATGAAAGCTCCGGTATCCGTTCTGTGACTATCGGCGCGGCTTTGTTAAAGAACGGTCAGCCGGACATGAGCAGCGCAGTGATGCTCACTGTTTACCTGTACAAGGCAGGTGAGGCAACCTTCGACTTTGATGATGTTACCGGTGGCGACCGTATGCTGGCATGGAACCGCCTGGTCTCCAATTCCAGTACCAGGGGCGACGGTATTTACTACATCGACAAACCCGGCGTTTCCATGGACATTTTCTATACCTTTGCGGTGGACATGAAGAGGATCCCTGTCCCCGAAAAAATCAAGCCGCTGATGGCTTTGCTGCCAGGCGGGGACAATGCAGACGCTACGGCATGGGACTTCCTGCTGCAACTGGCTGAGCGTGTCAGCCAGCATACCGAAGTGAGAATCCAGGTACAGGCTCCGAAGGGGGTTGTGATGGATACCAGCGGTATGAAACTGGTCAACGAGTATTTTTGAGCTGACATCCTGCGAGGTGGATCAGAGCACCAATACGTTGACGCTGATCTGCAATTTTAAGGACCAAACAGAGCCCATTGATCCGTCTACCGCCAACTCGCTGTGCATTCTCAGCGGTTTGAAACTTACCCCTGCGGACGGGGCGGATTGGCAGAACAATTGCTTGGATATTACCGTCAGAGGTAAGCTCAGCTATGATATTTACCTGCGCTCCAATGCGGTGTACGGTATTGCCAGCAACAAGGAAAGCCAGGAAAAGTACGGTATTTATCCCTACGAAAGTGACAAATACACGTATAACGGTTCACCGGAGAGAGGCGCTCACTTCTACGAGGATAATCTTCGTTCCTTTGAAGACAGCTATACGCTGGATAAGTCCGTGAAGCAGGGCTGGATCCAGGAGGGTGGCAAGTGGTTCTATTATCAGAACAATGAAATCCTTACCGGAATTCAGGAATTGCCCAGCTACATCGCCGGGGAGAGCGGTGAGTTCTTCTATGACCTGGGGGATGATGGTGCATCCAAGGGCAAGCTCAGCGGTCTGTTTACGTTGAAAGGAAAGCTCTACTTTGCTGAAAACGGTAAACGGATCAAAGGCTGGAAGTCAGTCTCGCATCCCGGCGGTCGAGTAGAGAATTACTTCTTCAATACATGGAGCTATGCCGCTATGGACGGAGAGCAGACCATCGGCGATTATCACTACACATTCAAAGACTGTGTCCTGGTTCGCGGTGATCTGATCAGAAACAGCACGGGAACCAAGTATATGTGGGCAGGTTCCTGGGCCACGCAACAATGGCACACCGTGGACGGAAACAGGTATTACTTCCGATCCAGCGAATACGCTGCTACCGGTTTTTACACCATGAACGAAGGTGGCAAAAATGTTATCTACGTGTTTGGCACAGACGGCGTTTTGCAGGAGCATGTGAACGGTTTCTACCCATGGAATGGCAATGTCTACTGGGTAGAGAACGGTATTAAAAATGTTGAGCCCGGTTTGCGCTACGTGGAAGGCTACTACTACTATTTCAAGTACGAGACCGGCGGTGCCATGGTCAAGAACGGCACCCATTGGGTAGAAACAACCAATGGCTTGATGAAGCAGGGTAGTTACCGCTTTGACGAGCAGGGACGTATGGTTAGCCCCACCCCCTATCAGGGAACCGTCACCTGGAAAAACTGGGACGGCACCATGCTGGGGACAAGCCCGGTGAACTACGACTATGGAACGATTCCAACCTATAACGGAACACCTGCCAGGGCGGCTGATACGCAGTATACCTATCGCTTTATCGGCTGGACACCGGAGCCGGTTCCTGTAATGGGCAACGCGGAGTATACTGCCGTGTATGAGAAGGAACTGCGCTCCTACACAGTCCGGTGGCTGAACTGGGACGGCAAGGAGTTGTATCGCACGACAGAGAAATATGGAGCGACGCCCGTCTATGGCGGCGTGACGCCTACCCGTGCGGATGACGGCGTGAACTCCTATACGTTTAGCGGCTGGAATCAGACCGTTACTGCTGTTACCGGCGACACCACGTACACTGCACAGTTTACTGTTGCATGCCGCCATGCCGATACGGAGATTCGCAATGCGAAGGACGCCACCTGTACCGCTCCCGGTTACACCGGCGATACCTACTGCGGGAAGTGCGGTGATAAGATCAGCAGCGGTGAAGTGATTCCCGCGAAGGGACACACCGAGGTCATCGACAAGGCAGTCGCCGCCACCTGCACAGAACCCGGTAAGACCGAGGGCAAGCACTGCTCGGTCTGCAATGAGGTTCTCGTGGCACAGACAGAGATTCCCGCGAAGGGACACAGTTGGGATGACGGCAAGATTACGACCGCTCCGACCTGTGAAAATGCCGGTGTCATGACCTACACCTGCGCGGTCTGCAACGCAACCAGAACCGAAGCGATCGATGCTACTGGTCATACTCCCGTTGATATTGCTGAACAGCCTGCAACCTGCACTGAGCCCGGACACACAGCCGGTACCAAGTGCTCGAAGTGTGACGCAATTCTCTCCGGCATGGAGGAGATTCCCGCGAAGGGACACACCGAGGTCATCGACCCGGCGGTTGAGCCCACCTGTACCGAGCCCGGCAAGACCGAGGGCAAGCACTGCTCCGTTTGCAACGAGATCATCGTCGCGCAGAAGGAGCTTCCCGCGAAGGGACATACCGAGGAGATCCGCAATGCCAAGCCCGCCACCGACACCGAGGACGGCTATACCGGCGATACCTATTGCTCAGTTTGCAACACGTTGCTGAAGGAAGGCGTTATCGTTCCCAAAACCGGTGCTGTGATTACCTGGGTTGTGGACGGCGTGACCATCACAGAGGTCTACGAAAAGGGGAAGATGCCGACGTTCAAAGGCACGACCGATAAACCCGAAACTACGCGCTATCGTTACGAGTTTGCCGGCTGGGACAAGGAACTTGTTCCGGTGGCGGAAGCTGCGACCTATACCGCCCGGTTCAATGAAATCGGCAAGAATGGTCTGTGCATTGAGGGCGAGGATACCTATTGGATAAAAGACGGTCAGAACGTGCCGTTCCCCGGTCTTGTGAAGGTTCAGGACGCAAACGGTCACAACCTGTATTACTACTTCGACGCAGATGATAAGGCAGTGAAGAATGTGTTGCCGGAGGGAGATAGTGATTTCTGGATCCCTGCGGAAAAGACCAACGGCCTGCTTCCTGAGTGGGGGTACTACTTTGATGAAAACGGCGTAATTTTCCATGATGAGCAGTTCCAGAACGGCATTGTCGAGGAAGGCGGCGTCAAGTACTACTACATTGATGGCATCCGTGCTCACATGGGTATGTTCAGGCTTGACGGCAACTACTATTACGCCAAGGCAGACGGCGCGTTGATTGTTAACCAGACCTGCCACTGCAGGCGGATGGGCGACAGCGGCCTCCCGGAGGGGACGTATAGTTTTGATGCAGACGGAAAGCTCAAGAACGGTATCGTTGCAGAGAACGACAGTCTGTACTACTACAAGGACGGCGTTCGCTACTACGCCGGTCTGATCGAGATCGACGGCAGCTACTACTATGTCAGGACGAGCGGCGAGGTGGTTCACGGCTGTAGCCACTGGATCACCAAGACCAACGGTCTGATGAGTGAGCGGAGCTATACTTTTGACGACGACGGCAGGATGACTGACCCGGAGATTCAGAATCCCGCTAAGGACGGCATCGTAGCAGAGGACGGCAGCCTGTACTACTACAGGGACGGCGTTCGCTACTACGCCGGTCTGATCGAGATTGACGGCAGCTACTACTACGTCAGGACGAGCGGCGAGGTGGTTCACGGTCGCAACTACTGGATCACCAAGACCAATGGTCTGATGGGGGAGCGGAGCTATCAGTTTGCCGAGGACGGCAAGATGATCAACCCCGAAATCAAGAACCTCAGTAAGAACGGCATCGTAGCGGAGGACGGCAGCCTGTACTACTACAGAGACGGCGTTCGCTACTACGCCGGTCTGATTGAGATTGACGGCAGCTACTACTATGTCAGGACGAGCGGCGAGGTGGTTCACGGGTGCAACTACTGGATCACCAAGACCAATGGTCTGATGGGGGAGCGGAGCTATCAGTTTGCCGAGGACGGCAAGATGATTAACCCCGAAATCAAGAACCTCAGTAAGAACGGCATCGTCGCGGAGAACGACAGCCTGTACTACTACAAGGACGGCGTTCGCTACTACGCCGGTCTGATCGAGATCGACGGCAGTTACTACTATGTCAGGACGAGCGGCGAGGTGGTTCACGGACGCAACTACTGGATCACCAAGACCAACGGACTGATGGTTGAGCGGAGCTATCAGTTTGCCGAGGATGGCAAGATGATTCTTGGCTAAATCCACACGCGCCGGGGGCGCGAATCCGCCCCGGCATATCAGGAGAGAGGGAGAAGAATGAATCAACTGCTCAAGTATATTGCAGAGCAGGGGCATGGGCAACTTTTCTATAATATCTTCTTCGCCGCAGGCTTTGTAGCAGTCATCCTGTTTGCATTGTTTTTCGGTAAGAAGTATCGCCTTCCCCGATGGAAAGCACTGGTTTTCGTTGTAGGTGTGTACACCGTTTCAGCGATCTGGATGTTCGTTCAATGCTGGATAGAGAACGGCTTCAAGGGCTGGGGCGGAAACAACATTGTGCGAACTTTTGTATGGGTTCCGCTGGCGGCTCTGCTGGTCGGAAAGATCATGAAAATTGAATGGAGCCGCGGCTGTGATTTTGTTGCACCCTGCGTTCCTCTGGTACAGGGCGTAGCCCATTGGGGTTGCCTGTTTGTCGGCTGTTGCCATGGTTATCCATGCAACTGGGGTATATACAATCCCCTGCTGGAGAAGAACGTCTTTCCCATGCCGGTGTTGGAAGCTTTGACGGCGCTTGCTGTCGTGTTTCTTGTGTGCCGCTATGAGAAACAGCGAGACTACCAGCCAAACGGTCTGGCGTATCCCTTGATGCTGATGCTGTTCGGCTATTCCAGATTCCTACTGGAATTTGGAAGAGATAATAAAAAACTGTTTTTGGGGATCTCGTCCCTGGCGCTCCACGCATTGTTTATGGCACTTGTCGGGACGGCAATGTACGTCACGATAAAAGAAAAGAATCAAAAGCAGCTCACCAAAAAACGAAACAGGAGGAAGTGAAAATGGTAAAAGACGCATTAAAGCGGTTCCTTGCACTGGTGCTGTGCGCTCTGTTCGTGTTCGCCGTATTCCCTGTTATGGCAAGCGCGGATACAACTCTTACTACAGCGGTAAAAGACCTCGGCGTTTCATACACGGAAGGAGACTCAATCACGTGGTCTCTTGAGGGCGGAAACATTGTTGGTAGCGTAAAGGCAACCACCGGCTGCAGCACAGATGCTGCAACTACCACATTGACTCTGACTAACCAGAAAAAGACGGATGCGATTTTGTCCTTTGACTACGAGGTTTCCATCGACAACGGCACGATCACTGTGGATGGCGATGGTGTTACTGCGGGTAATAGTTTCCGGAAAACCGTAGCTGCCGGTGGCACCGTAAAGATTGAACTGACCTCATCTGCAACGGCTAATCAGATTACTAAGATTACACTGAAAAATATTCTGCTTTATGACCCCACGGCTACTGCTAATGTGACTTTTAAGCCGGCATCCGAGGGTGGCAGTTATACGGTAGACAATGAAACAATTACCACGGATACTATCAAGCAGAACACTGCGGATTACGGATATACGCTGAAAGCTACGCCGGAAGTTGGCTACCGTTTTTATGGCTGGCTCAGCGATGGAGCGTTGGTTTCCAGTAATGCTGTCGCAGTTATGCATTTTGAAACAGATCAAACCATCACGGCTATGTTCGTGGATGAGACGATCCCCACGTTTGCCGTGGAAGGAACGGAGTTCTTTGATCTGAATGAAGCGGTCGCCTATGCCCAGAGCAAAAACAAAAATACCATTGTTCTGGTGGGGGACGGTACGCTGAAGGCGGGTACCTACACCATTCCGGAAGGCATTACCCTGCTGATTCCCTTTGACGCCAAGCAGACCCTGTACACCACAGACCCCGAATATGTAAAGAATGTGGAAAGGCAGGTGGCGTTCCGAACGCTGACTCTGGCTGACGGTGCTGTGCTTCAGGTGAATGGCGCTATTAGCGTAGGCGGTAAGTGCTATACGTCATCTTCTAATCATGTATGCAAGCCTACAGGTGCCTATGGCATATTAAACTGGTGGAGGGAAGCTCCATTCATGTCAACTCCGGTGCGAACCTGTATGCATGGGGCTATATTACCGGTAATGGCAATATCTATGCCCACTCCGGTGCCAACGTGTATGAGTTCTTCCAGATTACTGACTGGCGCGGCGGTACGGCGACCGGTAATTTTAAGGACAACGAGAAAAAAGTGTTTCCTTTCTCTCAGTACTATGTCCAGAATGTGGAAGCTCCCATGACTTTTTGAGAATGGCGCTGAAGAGACGGTGCGCATTACGGTTACGGCGGGAGGAATGTCCGTTTCCAAAGAGGTTTCCTTTATGGGCGAAGCAGGTATGTTCCAACTGGCAGAGGGCAGCACTGTGACCAAGCGTTATGACCCCGCTACTGACCGGATGATCTTTGATATGAACGGCAGCGCCAAGCTGAACGGCATCACACTACACGATCTTCCCTTAATCGGTACATTCTCTTCTGATGTTTATGTGTTGCCCATCAACAACAACATGACCATGAACGTCCACTCCGGCACCATGACCTTGAATCAGGACACAGCACTGCTGCCGGGTGTTCAGGTGATAGTTGATGCAGGTGCTGAGCTTGCGGTGGCAGAGGGAGTGTCTCTGTACGTTTATGATGATGCGCAGTGGAGTCAGAACTATGTCTGGTCTTCGAATAGCTACGGCATTCAGCCTGTCGCATACTCTCCCTCTGGCAAGGGTAGCCGTACTATTTCGGATGCCGTCATTGATGTGAATGGCACATTGGTTGTGAACGGCGCTGTCTATACCACAGCAGGCGGTGCGGATATCCGCTCCAGCCAGGGAACGGGCATTGTCAGGCATAATGCAGCTCCCGGGGCTGCCGAGGTTACTTACCAAGCTTCTCAGACAAGTAGTGGCGATCCGATTTTTCTACGATATCCCCATCACCTCCGCCAAGCTGCACAACGCCGACGGCTCCTACACCGAGACGAAGACTGCCAAGGCTGGCGATGTTATCAACTATGTCAAAGGCGTATGGGGCGGCACGCCTTGCGCACATGAGAACACAGAACTTCGTAATGCCAAGGAAGCAACCTGCACCAAGCCAGGCTACACCGGCGACACCTACTGTACGGATTGCGGCGAGAAAATAGGCACCGGCACGGCTATTCCCGCCAAGGGACACACCGAGGTCATCGACCCGGCAGTGGAACCCACCTGCACGAAGACCGGACTGACCGAGGGCAAGCACTGCTCTGTCTGCCACGAGATTCTTGTTGCACAGAAAGAGATTCCCACGAAGGAACACAGCTGGAACGAGGGCGAGATCACGACTGAACCGACCTGCGAAGACAAGGGCGTAAAGACCTTTACCTGCACGGTCTGCCATACGACCAAGACAGAAGAGGTTCCCACGAAGGAACACAGCTGGAACAAGGGCGAGATCACGACCTCTCCTACCTGTGAGAATGCCGGCGTCAAGACCTACACCTGCACGGTTTGCAATGCAACCAAGACCGAAGCAATCGACGCAACTGGACATACTCCGGTTGAAGTTGCGGAACAGCCCGCTACCTGCACCGAGGCTGGTCATAAAGCCGGCAAAAAATGCTCGGTCTGCGGCGAGACTCTCTCCGGCATGGAGGAAATTCCCGCGAAGGGACACAGCTGGAACGAGGGCGAGATCACGACTTCTCCTACCTGTGAGAATGCCGGTGTCAAGACTTACACTTGTACTGTTTGCGATGCAACCAAGACCGAAGTGCTTGATGCAACCGGTCATACGCTCGTTAATATTGCTGAACAGCCTGCCACCTGCACGGAAGCCGGTCATACGGCGGGCGTCAAGTGCTCGGTCTGCGGCGCGACTCTCTCCGGCATGGAAGAGATACCCGCGCTTGGTCACGACTGGAGCGAATGGACTGTAACGACTTCCCCGACCTGCACGGAAAAGGGCGAAGAAAAGCGCACTTGCAAGCGTGATGGCTGCAATGCGACCGAGACGAGAAAAATCGATGCTGCCGGTCATACTTCCGTTGAAGTTTCCGAGAAGCCCGCAACCTGCACCGAGCCCGGACACACAGCCGGCACGAAGTGCTCGGTCTGCGGCGCGACCCTCTCCGGCATGGAGGAAATACCCGCGAAGGGACACGCCGAGGTCATCGACCCTGCAGTCGAGCCCACCTGCACCACACCCGGCAAGACCGAGGGCAAGCATTGCTCCGTCTGCAACGAGGTCATCGTTGCACAGGAAGTCATCCCTGCCAAGGGACACACCGAGGTCATCGACCCGGCAGTTGAACCCACCTGCACCGAACCCGGCAAGACCGAGGGCAAGCATTGCTCCGTCTGCCACGAGATTCTTGTTGCACAGGAAGAGGTTCCCGCGAAGGGACACGCCGTGGTCGTTGACTCGGCAGTTGAACCCACCTGCACCACACCCGGCAAGACCGAGGGCAAGCACTGCTCGGTCTGCAATGAGGTCATCGTTGCACAGGAGGTCATTCCTGCCAAGGGACACACCGAGGTCATTGACCCGGCAGTGGAACCCACCTGCACCACACCCGGTAAGACCGAGGGCAAGCATTGCTCTGTCTGTGACAAGGTCATCGTTGCGCAGGAAGTCATCCCTGCCAAGGGGCACACCGAGGTCGTTGACCCTGCAGTCGAGCCCACCTGCACCGAGCCCGGTAAGACGGAGGGCAAGCACTGCTCCGTCTGCCACGAGATTCTTGTTGCGCAGGAAGAGGTTCCCGCGAAGGGACACACCGAGGTCATCGACCCGGCAATCGCCGCCACCTGCACCACACCCGGCAAGACAGAGGGCAAGCACTGCTCCGTCTGCCACGAGATTCTTGTTGCACAGCAGGAAATTTCCGCGAAGGGACACACCGAGGTCATCGACCCGGCAGTGGAACCCACCTGCACCGAACCCGGCA
Source organism: Oscillospiraceae bacterium (assembly GCA_022009675.1). GTDB lineage: Bacteria > Bacillota > Clostridia > Oscillospirales > CAG-272 > CAMEON01. The sequence continues at coordinate 1,293,238 of CP091718.1, forward strand.
AGACCGAGGGCAAACATTGCTCGGTCTGCAATGAGGTTCTTGTGGCACAAACAGAGATTCCCGCGAAGGGACACAGCTGGAACGAGGGCGTGATTACGACCGCACCGACCTGCAAAGACAAGGGCGTAAAGACCTTTACCTGCACGGTCTGCCATACGACCAAAACAGAAGAGGTTCCCGCGAAGGGACACACCGAGGTCATTGACCCGGCAGTTGAACCCACCTGCACCACACCCGGCAAGACCGCGGGCAAGCACTGCTCCGTCTGCCGCGAGATTCTTGTTGCACAGGAAGTTATCCCTGCCAAGGGGCATACGGAAGTAATCGACGAAGCTGTTGCAGCTACCTGCACCGAGCCCGGTAAGACCGAAGGCAAGCACTGCTCTGTCTGTAACAAGGTGCTGGTCGAGCAGACGGAGGTTCCCGCGAAGGGGCACACTGAGGTCATCGACCCGGCAGTCGAACCTACCTGCACCGAACCCGGCAAGACCGAGGGCAAACATTGCTCGGTTTGCAATGAAGTGCTTGTAGCACAGGAAGAGATTCCTGCTAAGGGGCATACGGAAGTAATCGACAAAGCTGTTGCGGCCACCTGCACCGAACCCGGCAAGACCGAGGGCAAGCATTGCTCCGTCTGCAACGAGATTCTTGTTGCACAGCAGGAAATTCCCGCAACGGGGCACAAGGAGGAGATCCGTAACGCGGTCGAGCCTACGCTCACAACGCCCGGCTACTCCGGTGACAAATACTGCTCTGTCTGCAAGGAACTGATCGAGAAGGGCTCGGCGATTCCCAAGACCGGAGTCACTATCACTTGGAAGAACGAGAATGGTAGTGTCCTGGGCACTGATACGATTCTTAAGGGATCCGTTCCCCAATATACCGGCGAGGATCCGAAGAAGAACGAGAATAAGCACTACAGTTACGAGTTCAAGGGTTGGGATAAGGAGCTTGCAGCCGTAAGCGAAGATACCGTCTATACCGCGCAGTTCACTTCGGTCGGCAAGAACGGTCTGTGCCAGGAAGACAACGGCACGTATTGGTTGGAAAACGGTCGGCATGTACGGGACAAGGGTCTTACACAGGTGAAGGATGCGAACGGTCACAATCTGTACTACTAGTTTGATGTGGACGGCAAGGCTGTGAAGAATGTGTTGCCGGATGGCGGTAAGGACTTCTGGATCCCTGCGGAAAAGACCAACGGGTTGTTGCCTGAGTGGGGGTACTACTTCGATGAAAACGGCGTGATTCCCCATGACGAGCAGTTCCAGAACGGCATTGTCGAGGAAGGCGGCGTCAAGTACTACTACATCGACGGTATCCGTGTTCACATGGGTATGTTCAAACTTGATGGCAGTTTCTATTACGCCAAGTCGGATGGTGCGCTGATCGTCAACCGGACCTACTATTGCGAACGGATGAGCGACAGCGGCCTCCCGGAGGGTACGTATAGCTTTGATGCAGACGGAAAGCTCAAGAACGGTATCGTTGCAGAGAACGACAGTCTGTACTACTACCTGAACGGTGCACTGCATTATGCCGGTCTGATTGAGATTGACGGCAGCTACTACTATGTCAGGACGAGCGGCGAGGTGGTTCACGGCCGCAGCCACTGGATCACCAAGACCAACGGTCTGATGAGTGAGCGGAGTTATCAGTTTGCCGAGGACGGCAGGATGATTGATCCCGAAATCAAGGATACCGGCAAGGACGGCATCGTGCAAGAGAACGATAGCCTGTACTACTACAGGGATGGCGTTCGCTATTATGCCGGTCTGATCGAGATCGACGGCAGCTATTACTACGTCAGGACGAATGGCGAGGTGGTTCATGGTCGTAGCTATTGGATCACCAAGACCAACGGTCTGATGGGTGAGCGGAGCTATCAGTTTGCCGAGGACGGCAAGATGATTAACCCCGAAATCAAGGATACCAGCAAGGACGGCATCGTGCAAGAGGACGGTAGCCTGTACTACTACAGGGACGGCGTTCGCTACTATGCCGGTCTGATCGAGATCGACGGCAGCTATTACTACGTCAGGACGAGCGGCGAGGTGGTTCACGGTCGCAACTACTGGATCACCAAGACCAACGGACTGATGCCGGAGAAGAGCTATACCTTTGATGACAATGGAAGAATGACTGTTGATTGATATCGTAATCTGATGCGTCGTTCCTGCGCCGAGGGGGAAAAGTATCTCCCTCGGTGCGGGGCGATGCCTGATAGGAAGTGAATTCGTGAAGGTTCTGCAAATCAACAGTGTGTATGGCGTTGGAAGTACCGGAAAAATAACGCAAGCGCTGCACACCGCGCTGCTTGCAGATGGCGCTGATTCTATTGTCCTGTATGGGCGCGGACCGGATGCGGATGCGCCTGGTGTCTACCGCCTTTGCCGTAATTTGTATGGAAGGGCGAACAGCCTGCTCTCGCGGCTCACCGGGCTCAGATACGGTGGCTGCAACCTTGCGACGGGCAAAGCCTTTCGCATTCTTTCAAAAGAACAGCCGGATGTGGTGCATCTGCAATGCATCAACGGCAATTTCATAAATATTTACAGACTGATTTCCTGGTTGAAGGAGCATCAGATCCCTACTGTTGTAACGTTGCATGCGGAATTCATGTATACAGCCAACTGTTCCCACGCCTTTGACTGTGAACGCTGGAAGAGCGGCTGTGGCAGGTGTCCACGACAGTATGCGGCAAGTAAAAGCCTGCTGTTTGATCGCACACATGCGAGTTTCCTCAGAATGCAGCGTGCTTTTTCCGGATTTGATACCAACCTGCGCATCGTATCTGTTTCGCCTTGGCTGATGGAACGTGCCAAAAGCTCCCCGATTTTTGCTGACAATAGCCATTGTGTCATTCTGAACGGTATTGATACCGAGATCTTCCGCCCATGCAGAGCAGAAGATCTGAAGGAACTGCACAATGTTTCTCATAAAAGGGTAATCTTCCATGCCACTGCCATGTTCAGCGATGAAAAAGGAAGATCCCAAAGGCGGCTGGTATGTGTTGCGGCTCGCGGAAGAAATGCCGGACGCCGTTTTTCGTTGTGGCTGGGAAGCACCGGCTGCACGGTAGTCTTCCCGCAAATGTTATCCTGCTGGGAGAGATCCGCGACCAGTTGCTTCTCGCACGCTATTATAGCCTTGCCGATTTGACGGTACTGACAAGCAAGCGTGAAACTTTCTCTTTGATTTGCGCGGAGAGCCTTTGTTGCGGAACTCCGGTGGCTGGCTTCTGTGCCGGTGCGCCGGAACAGATATCCATCCCGCAGTACAGCTGCTTTGTTCCGAACGGTGATCTGAATGCCTTACGGGAATGCATCGGGCAGATGCTTGCGATCCCGTATGACGGGCGGCAGATTGCGCAGGCGGCGCATAAGCTCTATGCAAAAGAGACTATGATTCATAAATACAAGGCACTCTATCAGGAGGTTCTATGCGGCGAGCAAAGATAGTGCTGTTGCGCCTGGATTATCTGCTCGGAACGGCAATCATTATCTGTCAGATACTATATATACGTCAAATGGTAAGCATTCTCTTCTATCTCAGCTTTTTGGTTTCTATCGCACTGTGGATTTGCACAACGACAGAATCATTGGACGGGCTGGATCGTTTGACTATCGCAATTATCATGCTGGCGCTTATCCATGTTGCCATCAACGCAGCCATTACCGATGCGGTTTTTTTCTTTTGAGTACCTGAAGAAATACATCATGTTTTTGCTGCAGCATGGTTTTTTTCTTTCGGCAATCCGGCGAATTTCGTTGGATCGGGGGGACATTTCGTTTTCTGGAGGTTCTTTTTTTCTCATTGTCGGGATCTTCATGCTGTTCATGTTTTTTTCTTTCGAAATCAGCAGATGCACCTGCTCAATGGCAGATATACACGTTACCTTACCTTCCGCTTTAACAATCCGAATCTGACAGCACTGTTTCTTGCCTGTATGACGATGTTCCTTGAGGTTGCCGCTTTTCAGGAAAGACGCATTCCCATGAAAATACTGCTGTATGCTGTGGCTGCCGCCGAGCTTGTGTTTCTTTTTCTGACAAAGTCCAGAAATGCGCTTTTGGCAGTAGGCCTTTTCACAATTGTTGCGATTGGGTTTCTTCTGCGAAGGAGGCGTATCGCTTTTCGGAATGGTGTACTTGGACTGGTAGCAGTTTTTCCCATCCTGTTCGCGATTGCGTACCTGTTTTTTATCGACAACGCCGACTCTGTGAAGCTGCTTTCCTTCTTTGCCGGTGAGGGAAAGCTATTGAATTCCAGAAGTAAAGTCTGGAAAGTCGCCTTTCAGGCATTTGAGTCCTCCCCTGTATTCGGAGCCTACTATCAGATTAGCGGCGGAACCGGGCTGTCCCAGATGCACAACACCCACGTGGATATTTTGACTTCCTACGGGTTGTCCGTTCTGGTTTTGGTATGCGTATACCTTTATTTGCTCATGAGGGACAGTCAAATGAAAGTAAAGCCTTCGGCGTCAAGCACCCCCTTGCTCGGCTTCATTTGCGCACTTTTTCCTCGGAGTCGGCGAGGCGGCATTGTTTTCCGGCGGATTGAGTGTATATCTTTTTCTTCGGAATTTTTCCTGGCGATGACAGATAAAGGCGAAGAAACAGACGAAGAACGAAGAACGGAGGCTCCCCCGTGCGCGTAGCTTTTTCTCAGTAACTACTTCAATCACCACCAGAAACCTGTGTCTGACGCTTTGATGTCCGGCACTGCGCAGTATACCTTTATTTCCACGCAGAAATTGGATGTCGAGCGCAAGGCTCTTGGATGGACCTCAGATACAGATGTCCCTTATGTCTGCACCGCAGACGGGACGGCGGAGTATGCTGTTCTGCGTCAAAGTGACGTGGTCATTGTCGGCTCTGCGCCCGAAGCGCTGGCGCAATGGGCGGCCCGGAGGTGCAAACTGTTCTTCCGTTATTCCGAGCGTCCGCTGAAGGACGGGAATCCGCCGGCAAAGTTCCTGCCGCGCTTCCTCAAATGGCATTATTACAATCCGCCGTGGCGGAAGACCTATATGCTCTGCGCCAGTGCTTTTACGGCGGGAGATTACGCGAAATTCGGGCTTTTTCGCGGGCGATGCTATAAATGGGGCTATTTCCCGGAGACGGTACGGTATCCGGATGTGAACGCGCTGATCGACCGCAAGGAAAAGGCGACCATCCTGTGGTGCGGACGCTATCTGGACTGGAAGCACCCGGATGATGTGATTGAGGTCGCAAGACGGCTCCGGGACGCGGGCTGCTGCTTCCGGATCGAGATGATCGGCTCCGGCGAAATGGAGCCGCGGCTCAGGCAGTTGGCGTCGGAAGCGGGGCTTTTGGATACAAACATACAGTTCCTCGGTGCCATGTCCCCGGAGGATGTGCGCCGACACATGGAAAAAGGCGGGCATCTACCTGTTTACCAGTGACCGGCAGGAGGGCTGGGGTGCTGTTCTGAACGAAGCTATGAACAGCGGCTGTGCGGTCGTTGCCGGCGATGCGGCAGGGGCAACGCCCTTCCTTGTACAGGACGGCACAAACGGAAGCGTGTATCATAGCGGCGATGTGCAGGAGTTGTACGAAAAGGTGCGGCGGTTGCTGGATGATCCGTCCACGCAACGCGAATTCGGATCAGCCGCCTACCGGACCATCACCGGGCTATGGAATGCGGAGACTGCCGCGGAGCGCTTTTTGCAGCTGTCGCAGGCACTGCTGGACGGGCGTGACGCGACAAAGCTGTTTGCAGACGGTCCCTGCAGCCCGGCGAGCCTGTTGCGGGAAGATTGGTACAGGAAATGAAACTGAGATCTATCAAAAAAACGGATTGTGCTCCACATGGTCAACCATACTTTGGCAGGGACGCGTTTCTTTGCCGCCAAAAGGCGCCTTCTGCGCTCCATCGGCTATGAGATCGGCGACAATACCAAGATCGTCGGGCCCATTCATAACACCGGAACGCTCTGCATCGGCGCGGATTGCTGGGTCGGATGCAACCTGACAGTCTCCGGAAACGGGACGGTCACGATCGGCGACAACTGTGACATTGCCCCGGACGTCACCTTTCTGACAGGCGGACACCGGATCGGGAGTCACGCCCGGCGCGCGGGCGAGGGGAGACATACCGCATTTCCGTAGGCAACGGTGTCTGGATCGGCGCGCACGCGACTGTTTTGAACAATACCGGCATCGGGGACGGAAGCGTCATTGCCGCCTGCGCCTGCGTTCGCAGGGACGTGCCGGCAGACACGATGGTCGCCGGCGTCCCTGCCAGAGTGATAAAGGAGCTTGAGGATCTTGCTACAGACGCTCAGAAAGAATAAAGTCGTCAAAAACGCGGGCTGGATTATAGCCGGCAAGGTGGCAAACAAACTGCTGGCTTTTGTGGTCGGTGTTTTTGCGGCGCGCTACCTGGGACCGGGCAATTACGGTCTGATCAATTACGCGGCGGCGTATGCGACCTTTTTGCCTCCCTCTGCACGCTTGGCATCAACAGCATCCTCGTCAAAAAAACTTCGTGGATCATCCGGAGCAGGAAGGCGAAACAATCGGAACAACCCTGCTTCTGCGGGCTGTTTCCAGCCTGTTCTCGGCTTTGGCTATCGTCGGCATCGTAAGCGTTGTGGACAAGGGGGAGCCGCTGACCGTTGCGGTCGTGGCACTGTACAGCATCGGACTTGTCTTCCAGGTATTTGATACGCTGAATTATTGGTTCCAGTCCCGGCTTCAGTCCAAATATTCTGCCATTGCCGAGCTGGTGTCGTATGCGGCGATGTCCGCGTACAAGATTATTCTGCTGGCGCTCGGAAAAAGCGTGGAGTGGTTCGCCGTTGCAAGCGCGCTGGATTACATCGTGCTGGCGGTATTTTTGCTGATTGCCTATTTCCGGAACGGCGGGGTGCGGTTTTGTTGCTCCTTGAAAAAGGCAAGGGAACTCCTGCAAAGCAGTTACAGCTTCATTATCGCCGGTCTGATGGTGTCTGTTTACGCCTGCACGGACAAGCTGATGCTCAAGCAGATGCTCGGGGCTGATGCCGTCGGGCACTATTCTCTTGCCTCAACGGTCAGCGTTTCGTGGGCTTTTTACTCTCGGCGGTCATTGATTCGCTTTACCCCGAGATCGTGCAGAGCTTCCGGAAGGATCGCCTGCGCTACGAAAGGAAGAACCGACAGCTCTACGCAATCGTTATATATGCATCCCTGTTCGTATCCGCTCTGATATGCCTTATTGCAAAGCCCTTTGTTGTGACTCTGTACGGGGAGAAATACCTGGCGGCTGTCATGCCGTTGCGCATTGTGGTCTGGTACACGGCGTTCTCCTATCTCGGCGTTGCCAGAAACGCATGGATGGTGTGCGAGAATCAGCAGAAGTATCTCAAGTATCTGTACATCAGCGCCGCCGCGCTCAACGTTGTGCTGAACCTTGCCCTGATCCCCCTGTGGGGCGCGTCCGGGGCTGCCGCGGCATCCCTGATTACGCAGGCATCCACCACGATCCTGCTTCCGGCGCTGATCCGCCCACTGCGTCCGAACGCAAAACTGATGCTGGATGCCGTTCTCTTGCGCGGCGTACTGCCGGGGAAAGCAAGGGAACGCTGACCGGGGCAGCGGCACCGCTTCGGCGCCCGCAAGCAACCGGCGTTTTCAAAAAATAATCACACAGAGGAGTAAGACCAGATGATATCCTTCCAGAATCAAACGCTCCTGATTACCGGCGGGACAGGCTCCTTCGGGAACGCCGTTCTGCGCCGCTTCCTGACCACCGACATTGCGGAGATCCGCATCCTCTCGCGGGATGAGAAGAAGCAGGACGATATGCGGCATACATATCAGACCACCATGCCGGAGTATGCGGAGAAAATCCGGTTCTACATAGGCGATGTGCGGGATTATACCTCGATTGTAAACGCGTTCCGCGGCGTGGACTACGTGTTTCACGCCGCCGCGCTCAAGCAGGTGCCCTCCTGCGAGTTCTACCCCATGGAGGCGGTCAAGACCAACGTGGTCGGCTCGGACAATGTCATCTCTGCCTGCGTTGCCAACCATGTACGGAAGGCAATCTTCCTGTCCACCGACAAGGCAGCCTACCCGATCAACGCCATGGGTATGACCAAAGCCGTTATGGAGAAGAATGTGATTGCCCGCTCCCGGCAGATGCTGGCAGGGGATCCCGTTCTGTGCCTGACGCGGTACGGCAATGTCATGGCGTCCCGCGGTTCGGTTATTCCCCTGTTCTGCGACCAGATTGACGAGGGAAAACCCCTGACCGTCACGAATCCGGATATGACCCGCTTCATGATGACGTTGGAGGATGCCGTTGACCTTGTTCTCTACGCCTTTGAGCACGGCGAGCAGGGTGACCTGTTCGTGCAGAAAGCCCCTGCCGCGACCATCGGGACGTTGGCGCAGGCGGTGCTGGAGCTGAAGCATGCGGATCTGGGCATAACGACCATCGGGACGCGGCACGGCGAAAGCTCTTTGAGGTGCTGGTGACGGCAGAGGAGATGCTTCGGGCGGAAGATCTGCCCGGATTCTTCCGCATTCCGGCGGACAACCGGAACCTGAACTATGACAACTATTTCAGCAAGGGAAATCCGGAACTCGGCAGGATCGGGGCGTACACCTCCCACAATACCAGCCGGCTGTGTGTGGAGGAAATGAAGCAATTACTGCTGAAGCTCAGGCTGTTCGGAGGTTCCTGCTGATGAACATTCTGATAACAGGTGCGCGCGGATTCGTGGGGAAGAATCTGACGGAGGCGCTCAAAGCTATCCGCGACGGCAAGGATCGCACCCATCCGGAACTGGAAATCCGGGATATCTGCGGGTACGATACCGACAACACGCCGGAGCAGCTTGCAGATTTCTGCAAAACAGCGGATTTTGCGTTCCATCTCGCGGGCGTGAACCGCCCGAAAACGGCAGAGAAATACCTCCCCGGCAACATCGGCTCACTGGAAATACTGCTGACCGCCCTGAAGCAGGCAGGCAACCGCTGTCCCGTGATGCTGGCAAGCTCGGCGCAGGCCTCGCTTGTCGGGCGTTACGCAGGCAGTGCATACGGCAAAAGCCAAGCGCGCCTGCGAGAGCGGCTGCGCGCCCATGCCGCCGAAACCGGCGCGGAGGCGCTGATTTACCGCTTCCCCAATGTCTTCGGGAAATGGTGCCGCCCGAACTATAATTCTGCCGTGGCGACCTTCTGCCACAATATTGCCCGCGATCTGCCGATCACGGTCAGCGATCCGGCAACAGAGCTGGAGCTGCTCTATATCGACGATCTGGTCGCGGAACTGCTGGGCGCGCTGTCCGGGCAGGCACACCGCTGCGAGTATGACGGACTGACGCCGGTTCCCGGCGAGCGCTTCTGCCATGTGCCGGTGACGCACCGCGTGACACTGGGCAGGATCGTCGCGCTGCTGCGCAGTTTCCGCGCCCAGCCCGAGACGCTGCTGCTTCCGGATATGCCTGCGGGCAGTCTGGAAAAGAAGCTGTATTCCACCTATCTTTCCTACCTGCCGCAGGAAAAAATCGCATTTCCCCTGCAGATGAATGCGGACGCGCGCGGCAGCTTTACGGAGCTTCTGAAGACGCGGAACTGCGGACAGTTTTCCGTGAATATCACGAAGCCCGGCGTGACCAAGGGGCAGCATTGGCATAACAGCAAGTGGGAGTTTTTCATTGTCGTTGCCGGTCACGGACTGATCCGCGAACGCCGGCTGGACTCGGATGAGGTTCTGGAATTCGAGGTAAGCGGCGAGCGCATCGAGGCTGTCCATATGCTGCCGGGGTATACCCACAGCATCACGAACCTCAGCGATACCGACACGCTGGTAACAGTCATGTGGGCAAACGAATGCTTTGATCCGAACCGACCGGATACCTACTTTGAGGAGGTGTAGACATTAGACATGGGGAAGCTGAAGCTGATGACTATCGTCGGCACGCGGCCGGAGATCATCCGGCTGTCTGCCACAATCAAATGCTGTGACCGGTACTTCGAGCAGATCCTCGTACACACCGGTCAGAACTATGACTATACCCTCAATCAGGTGTTTTTTGACGATCTCGGTCTCCGGGCGCCGGACTATTATCTGGATGCCGTGGGTGACGACCTCGGCGCAACAATCGGGAACATCATCGAGCGCTCCTATAAGCTGATGGTGCAGGTAAAGCCGGATGCGGTGCTGGTTCTGGGCGACACCAACTCCTGCCTGTCCGTAATCGGTGCAAAGCGACTGCACATCCCGATCTTTCACATGGAGGCAGGGAACCGCTGTAAGGACGAATGCCTTCCGGAGGAAACCAACCGCCGCATCGTGGATATCATCAGCGACGTCAATCTCTGCTATTCAGAGCACGCGCGCCGCTATCTGATGGAGTGCGGCATGCCGAAGGAACGCACCTTTGTGGTGGGCAGTCCCATGGCGGAGGTTCTGCGAGCCAACCTGGAGAGAATTGAAGCGAGCGATATCCATAAGCGTCTGGGGCTGACCAAGGGGCAGTACATCCTGCTGTCTGCCCATCGGGAGGAGAATATTGATTCGGACGCCAATTTTGCCGCACTGTTTACAGCCATCAACGCCATGGCTGAAAAGTACGATATGCCGATTCTCTACTCCTGCCATCCGCGGAGCAGAAAACGGCTGGAGGCGACCGGCTTCCGGCTGGATCCGCGCGTAATCGCCCATGAACCGCTGGGATTTCACGATTATAACTGCCTCCAGATGCATTCGTTTGCGGTCGTATCCGACAGCGGGACGTTGCCGGAGGAAAGCAGCTTTTACCTGTCGGTGGGGAAGCCCTTCCCCGCTGTCTGCATCCGCACGTCCACCGAGCGTCCCGAGGCGCTGGACGCGGGGTGCTTCGTGCTTGCCGGCATCCGGACCGAGCAGCTGCTGCAGTCAATCGACCTTGCCGTAAGTATGCAGAAAAACGGCAGTATCGGCACGCCCGTGCCGGATTATACTGCCGAAAATGTGTCTGTGAAGGTTGCCCGCATCATCCAAAGCTACACCGAGGTCGTAAATCGCTTCGTGTGGAGGAAGGGGTGATGGCGGTTCCCGCCTGCCGGCTCCCCTCATCTCCCCCGGATCCAATCCCCGGACGCCAGCCGCTCAGCGTCCGGGGGTCTTTTTGCCCGGTTTCAGCTCACTCAGCAGAACCGCGGCAAGAATAACGGCAAAGCCGATCATTTCCTGCAGGCTGGGGCGTTCCCGGTAGAACAGCATGGAGAAAGCGACGCCGAACACCGCCTCCGTGCTCAGGATGAGTGACGAAGTGTTTGCGGTCGTGTATTTGATACCGATATTCACCAGCACAAAGGCGAGCGCGGTTACGAAGACGGTGATGTAGACCAGCGCCAGCAGCGTGCGCCCGGAAAAGTTCACGGTTGGCGTTTCCGTAGCCAGCGAGCAGGCGAAGCAAACAGCGAACGCCGTCAGGAACTGGATGGCTGTGTGCAGGATGACGTCCTCGTCTGCGCACCATTTTTCCACAGCGGCAATCTGCAGGGGCAAAGAATACGCCGCCGATCAGCGTCAGCCCTTCGCCGGAAAATGTGAAGCGCAGCCCCGTGTCCAGACTGATCAGACCGATGCCGGCAAGGCAGGCAATCGCCGCGACGATGTTGTAGCCGTCAGGGCGTCTTTTCGTGAACGCAAAGCTGAGAAACGGAACGAGGACACAGTACACCGTGGTCAGGAATGCGCTGGTTCCGGGCGTGGTGTTCGTCAGCCCGACTGTCTGAAAAATATATGCCAGCGCGAGAAAAAGACCGGTCAGCGCGCCGGTGCCGAGACAGCGGCGGTTCAGTCTGCGCAGGTAAGGTGCCCGGACAGCCAGCAGGATCAGACCGGCGAAAAAGAACCGGATGCTGAGCAGCAGGAACAGCGGTACCTCGTCCAGCGTATTCTTCAGCACGAAGTAAGAACTGCCCCACAGGATTGCGCCTGTAAACAGCATCAGCCGGGCGAGGGCGGCACGCTTACGGTCAGTCATACAGCAGATCCCGGTAATCCGTGATGTACAGATCGGCGGTGCGGATCATGTCGGCGCGCTGTGCCTCGGCGGAAGCGTCGTACACGCCGACCACAAAAAAGCCTGCCTGCTTGGCGCTGGTCGCACCGGTCAGGCTGTCCTCAAACACAACAGTCTCGCCGGGGGCGGCGCCGGCTTTTTCACACGCACGCAGGTAGATGGCAGGGCTATCCTTGCCCCTGCCGACCTCCTCCACGCTGGTGGAGTCCGAGAACAGGGACAGCACGCCGTTCCGTGCCAGGCATGACTCAAAAAAGCCTTTGCCCAGCGCTGTGGCAATGCCGAGTGTCTTGCCGTCCGCCCGGAGCAGGCGGAGCAGGTCGGCTGCGTGCGGCTTGAGCTGGATACTGTCGCGGTATGCCGCAGTTCCCAGCGAAGCCCAAATGCGGATGATCTCCTCGGGGGTTGTGTCCAGTCCCAGCGACTGCACTGTATAGACGGCACCGTCGCGGACGCTCAGGTGGTTGACATGCATGAGGTAATCTGCCGGAACGGATATACCAAAGTGGGCAAGTGTTTGCAGGTAGACTTTGTCCCAGAGCGGCATGGAGTCCAGCAGTGTGCCGTCCAGGTCAAAAAGAAAGCATTGGAAGCCGCGCAGGGTTTGTGTGTAGTGCATGGGGTATATTCTCCTGTGTTTCTGTTTTCCTATACAGTATATCACAGTTTTTTTGCGCATTGTCTACCCTTGTTGCGATTATTTTTGCGGTAGCGGGATCCGCTTTTTTTCACCGGCTCGCCCTGCCACCACGGTACCCGACGGGGGGCGTGCCCTCTTTGCCGCCTGCCTATCCTGCCTTTAGCTTATTTGTCTGCCCCCATCCCCCTCCCCCTTCCCGGCGGGAAGGGGGAGACTATAGTTTATTTTGCCGGGGGCTCCGCCCCGCACCCCGGCATCAGACCGTTTACGGCACTGACAGCCACTGCCACTATGGTACCAGGCGGGGGCGTGCCCTCTTGGTCGCCTGCCAACGCTGCCTTTAACTTATTTGTCTGCCCCCCATCCCCCCTCCCCCCTTCCCAGCGGGAAGGGGAGACAAGGTTATTTTATGCAAGGGGCTTCGCCCCTTGCATCCCCGAGGGCTGGGCGGGGCGCGGCACTGGCTCGACGAGCGTTAGCGGTGCCCGGCGGGGGGCGTGCCCTCTTGGTTGCCGGTTCGCCCTGCCGCCGCGGTTCCCGGCGGGGTGCTTGCCGTCTTTGCCACCTGCCGACGCTACCTTTAGCTTGCTTTCTCGCCCCCATCCCTCCCAACCCCCTTCCCAGCGGGAAGGGGCGACTATAAGTTTATTTTGCCGGGGGCGGAGCCCCCGGCACTCTGCATTTAAGCGCTTGCGGCACTTACAGAACCTGCCAAGTAGGTACCCGGCGGGGGCTTGCCCTCGGCGTCGCCAGTTTGGCGCAAAACCGTCAGAACCGCCGTTCTATTGGCAGTGCCGGCAGCCAAGGAGAGGGGGGACCGGGGGAGATGGAACTATCCGTCGCACGCGACGGCGGCGTTTGAGATGGTCCTCTCCCCCGGGGCAAGCCCCCCAATGCGTTTTCCACAGTGGCAGGGATAGCAAGTGCCGCGCGGGGCAAGCCCCGCGCGGCATCGGCAACCCTTCCCGCCGTAGGTAAATTTACAAATTGTCCTGATTTCTGTCATGTTCCTGTGATATATCTGTGATAAAGTACAATGAGTTGTGCCAAGGCGCACCTGGCGAACAGAACGGATAGAATCCAGAAAGGCAGCCCACCATGAATCATCAGAACCAATACGACGTTATCATTATCGGCGCAGGTCCCGGCGGCATTTTCACCGCTTATGAACTGTCCCGACTCAGACCGGAACTGCGCATAGCAGTTTTTGAAGCCGGAAACCCGCTGGAGAGGCGGAAATGCCCCATTGATGGGGTGAAAGTGACATCCTGCATGGGTTGCAAGACCTGTGCCATCATGAACGGCTTCGGCGGAGCGGGCGCATTCTCGGACGGCAAATACAACATCACGAACCAGTTCGGCGGCACTCTGCACGAGTATATCGGCAAAAAGCAGGCGATCGACCTGATGAAATATGTCGATGAGATCAACCTTTCCCACGGAGGGCAGGGAACCGCGCTGTACTCCACTGCCAACAGCCACATCAAAAAGATGTGCCTTCAGAACGGACTGCACCTTCTGGATGCTTCGGTGCGGCATCTCGGAACCGATATAAACTATATCGTGCTGAAGAACCTGTACGAGGAGCTGTCCGCCAAGGTGGAGTTTCATTTCAATGCGCCGGTGGAGGAGGTCCGCAAGACGGAGGAAGGCTTTGCCATCGTCAGCCGCGGCCAGGTGTTTACGGGCGCACAGTGCGTCATTTCCGCCGGACGCTCCGGCAGTAAGTGGATGGAGACGGTCTGCCGCGACCTGCAGATCCCCACGCGCTCCAACCGCGTGGACATCGGGGTGCGCGTCGAGCTGCCGGCAGAGGTGTTCGCTCATCTGACCGACGAGCTGTACGAGTCCAAAAATCATCTATCGGACAGAGAAATTCCAGGATCTGGTCCGCACCTTCTGCATGAACCCGCACGGCGTGGTGGTCAACGAGAACACCAACGGCATCGTGACGGTCAACGGGCACTCCTACGAGGATCCCGCCAAGCATACCGCCAACACCAACTTCGCCCTGCTGGTTTCCAAGCATTTTTCGGAGCCGTTCAAGGATTCCAACGGCTATGGCGAATCGGTGGCGCGGTTGTCCAATATGCTGGGCGGCGGCGTGATGGTTCAGCGTTTCGGCGACCTCATCCGCGGACAGCGCAGTACGCAGGGACGTATTGAGGAGGCATTCATCGAGCCGACCCTGTCGGCAACGCCCGGCGACCTGAGTCTGGTCATGCCCAAGCGCATTCTGGACGGGATCATTGAAATGATTTATGCGCTGGACAAGATTGCTCCCGGCACCGCAAACGACGACACGCTGCTGTACGGCGTGGAGGTCAAGTTCTACAACATGGAAGTCGAGATTGACCATACCCTGCAGACCCGCCACAGGGGGCTGTATGTCATCGGTGACTGCTCCGGCGTGACGCACTCGCTCTCGCACGCTTCGGCGTCCGGCGTGTTCGTGGCGCGGCACATTGCCGGTTCCGACAACAACTGAATACTGCGCGTAAACGATAAACGTAAACGATAAAACTATTGCGGAGGATGTGCCATGAAACGCAGACAGACAACCGGAGCCGTACTGCTTGCGCTGCTCCTGATGCTGACAGCCACCCTGTCGGCAGTACCCGTGACGGCGGAGGCGGGGACGCTGACGCTGGATAAAACCACGTACACAGAGGGCGAGGATATCCTTGTGACAGCGACCGGATCCGGTGCGGACTGGGTCGGACTGTATGCTGCCGGCGACGGTGTTCCCGGCGGCGGGCAGGTGTCCATCTACTGGTACCATGTCGCACAGGACGGTAACAAGTCCGGCGAGCAGAAGAACATACGGGAAGCGGAGTTCCGGAACGACCGCGGTTCCCTGTTGGAGATTCCTGCCGGGGATTATGTCATGTTCCTGTGCGCCAATGACGGCTACACCGTACTGGCGCAGGTTGCATTTACCGTGAAGCCGGCGCCGGAGCAGGTGCCGGATGCGCCTGCCTCCGCTGTCTACACATCTGACGGCGTTGGTGCCGGGCGTGCGGACGGCAAGCTGACTGTCACCGAGGGTGCGGGGAGTGCCAAGCCGCTGTCCTATGTTGCATACTGGGCAAATGCCGACGGCGTGCTGCCCGGCTGGAGCGCGGCGGCGACCTTTGCCCGCACGGGCGCTACCACGACCACCCGGCTGGCGGACAACACCCTGATCCCGGCTGGAGCCGACCGTCTGCTTGTTTTTGCGCAGCGGCGGGGTGCCTGCTCTGCGACCGGCACGGAGGCGTTCCTGCCTGCCGGCGCGGCGGATTTTGATCCCGGTACCCTGCTGGGCGAGATGCAGGTCATGAGTGACATCCATATCAATCCCTCGGATGACCACCTGCACAACAAGCACTTTGCCCAGGCGCTGGCGGACATCCGGACGATTTCCCCGAACAGTATGGGAATTTTCGTCAACGGAGACGTTGCTGACCACGGGCAGGTTGCCGAGTATGAGGCATTCAACCGGCTCATCGCGCAGGCAGGAGACGGACTGCCGCCTGTTCTGTGTGCCATCGGCAACCATGACTTTGACGGCGGGCTGGATGCCAAGGGGCAGATCCGGCGCTTCCTCAAAGGGAACCGGAAACAGCTCGGAAACCATCTGGTTCGACACCTGGATTTCCGGTTACCACTTTGTATTTCTGGGCGGTGAGGCGGCAGGACTGCACGCCGACCTGTCGAACGCACAGCTTGCATGGCTGGAAGAGACATTGGCAAAGGATCGCGTCGAGGGGCGTCCCACGTTCCTGTTCCTGCATCAGGGGCTGATGGACACCGTCGCGGGCACGTTCCAGTATCAGAACTGGCACGGTGTCAAGCAGTCCGCTCAGCTGCGCCGTATCCTGCGGCAGTATCCGGAGGTCGTGCTGTTCTCCGGTCACAGCCACTGGACAATGGAATCCGCGCATA
The DNA here is from genome assembly GCA_022009675.1 of Oscillospiraceae bacterium. Lineage (GTDB taxonomy): Bacteria > Bacillota > Clostridia > Oscillospirales > CAG-272 > CAMEON01. The sequence continues at coordinate 1,309,836 of CP091718.1, forward strand.
CGGTCAAGCCGGCGGACAGCTCGCTGCCTTCCGTTGTCAGCACCGCGTCCTGCGCGTACCTGTGGGATGACAGCTGCATCGCGACCAATGTCGGCATTGTCGGCTCGGAGGGCTACTACATCTATCTGTACGAGAATTGCCTGATCGTCCGGGGGCGCAGCTTCGACCGGGGCGAGTGGATCGGCTCGGCGCAGTTTATCCTGCCTCTGCCGACCTCCGGCGGAACAGAGACGGAGTCCGCAACCGAAACCGCCACCGAACCTGTAACCGAACCCGTGACCGGCACCGAGCCGGATACCTCTACCCAGCCGGTTCCCGGCACTGCAACCAGGGACTGTCGCCGGAACTTCCGGCGCGGGTGCCGACAGTGGCACGCTTCAGGAACCGACCACTACCGCGGCGGATTCTTCCGCTTCCGGTTGCGCTTCCTCTCTGGGCGGCGCGCTGGGAAGCATCAGCGTCCTGCTGCTCGGCGGGGCTGTCCTGAGCCGCCGCCAGCGTAGCCGTAACCTTCGGTAAATAACCCCAAAACGACTGACAGGGCAGGTTTATCCTGCCCTGTCAGTCGTTTAAGAACGGGAGAACGAAGGAACGGGAGAGCGAAGGAACGTTGGGGGGCTTCTTGAAAGAAGCCCCCAAACCCCCAAGAACTTTTTCTCGAATTTGTTATTGACTGTAACTGTAACCGGCGTCCTCCGGCGATACCAAAGGGAATCGCTTCCGCAAAGCAGAGCCAGTGCCGCGGCCCGGGTGAACCGAGGAAGCAAGGGGGGGAAACGTTTGGGGGCTTCTTGAAAGAAGGCCCCCAACCCCCAAGAACTTTTTCTCGAATTTGTTATTGACTGTAACTGTAACCGGCGTCCTCCGGCGATACCAAACCGAATTGTTTCCTCAAAACCAAGCCAGTGCCGCGTCCTGTCCAGCCCCGGGGATGCAAGGGGCGAAGCCCCTTGCAATAAAATAACAAAAATCTCCCCCTTCCCGCCGGGAAGAGCGCTCTGCGAGCGCGGGTAGGGAGGATGGGGGCAGGAAAAGTAAGCTAAAGGTAGCGTCAGCAGGTGACAAAGGGAAGCACACCCCCGTTTGGTACCGCTACGGCAGGGGCTGTCAGTGCCGTAAGCGGTTTGATGCCAGGGGTGCCGGGGGCGGTAGCCCCCGGCAGAATAAACTAGAGTCTCCCCCTTCCCGCCGGGGGAAGGGGGTGGGGAGGGATGGGGGGCAGGAAAAGTAAGCAAAAGGCAGGGTAGACAGGCGACAAAGACGGCAAGCCCCCGCCGGGTGCCGGAACGGCAAGGTTATCCGGCGACCAACCGGGCAAGCCCCGCCGGGTGCCGCCAACGCCCGCCGAACCAGTGCCGCGCCCCGCCAGCCCCGGGGATACAAGGGGCGAAACCCCTTGCATAAGATAACAAAAATCTCCCCTTCCCGCCGGGAAGGGGGATAGGCAGGAAAAGTAAGCTAAAGGTAGCGTCAGCAGGTGACAAGGAAAGCACGCCCCCCGTTTGGTACCGCTACGGCAGGGGCTGTCAGTGCCGTAAGCGGTTTGATGCCGGGGTGCCGGGGGCGGTAGCCCCCGGCAGAATAAACTTAGAGTCTCCCCTTCCCGCCGGGCAGGGGTTAGAGGGATGGGGGCAGGAAAGCAAACAAAAAGGCAGGGTAGACAGGCGACAAAGACGGCAAGCCCCCCGCCGGGTGCCGGAACGGCAGGTAGAACCGGCGACCAATCGGGCAAGCCTCCCGCCGGGTGCCACAGCGGCAGGACGAGCCGGCACCGTAAACGCCGCACACCTTAAGGCTGCCGCCGCACCACACTCAAAACGCCACCCGCTCCACCCGCAGGCAGGAATAGGGAGCCGTGTCCGCCAGCGTGAACAGCGCACCGTGCCCCTCCACGGCTCCCTCCGCCACGGAAAAACGCGTGGGCATCCGGGTTGTCATGCGGTACAGAACCGCACGGGTATCGGTGCCGATAACGCCGCCGACCGGACCCGTCATGCCAATGTCGGTGATGTACCCCGTGCCGCCGGGCAGAATTGCCTCGTCAGCCGTGGCAACGTGGGTGTGCGTCCCGAACACGACCTGTACACGCCCGTCCAGAAAACGCCCCATTGCCATCTTTTCCGAGGTCGCCTCGGCGTGAAAATCCAGCATTGCTATGTCATACCTGCCCTTTTCCGCCGCAAGGATGCGCTCCGCGACCGTGAAGGGGTTGTCCAGCTCGTCCATGTGAACCGTCCCGGACAGATTGATGCACAGCATCCGCCTGCCGCGCACGTCGGCAAACGTCCAGCCCGCACCGGGACACGGAGCGGGGAAGTTGGCAGGGCGGATGATGCGGTCGGGGCGGTCGTCCAGAAAATGTCCGATATCCCGCTGTCCGAAGGCATGGTTGCCCAGCGTGATGAGATCGGTGCCCGCCTCAAGGATCGCTTCCGCATCCTGCACCGCAATGCCGTGGATGTCGGCGGCGTTTTCCCCGTTGACGACCGTAAAATCTGCGCCAAGACGGTCACGCAACCGCCGGAGCTGTTCGCCGAGATACCGGACACTGCGTCTGCCGACGATGTCGCCGATTGCCAGAATGCGGATGGGCATGGAAAAATTCCTCGTTTCTGATTATTCCGTATGCGGAGGGTTCAAAGCATCGCCAGCAGTACGTCTGCCTCGGCATTTGCCAGCCGTTCCAGACAGTCCTCGTCGGTCAGGAACGCCGCATCCTCCGGGTTTGTGTGAAAGCCGTGCTCGATCAGCATGGCGGTGTGACAGCCGGATGCCGCCGCGGCGCGCAGGACGCCGTAGTAATCCACGCCGGGCTGATCCGGATAGGAGCGGGTTTTGACGCCTCTGTCCTCGGTGTGCATGGTCTCCACTACCGCGCGGTTGAGCGCCCGCGCCAGACGCGCATTGTTTTCCTCGTCCGCGAGCGAGTAGTACACCTCTGAGCCGCGCACCAGATTGTAACGCTCCGGCGGCGTGGCGGAGCCGGGGGCGTTGGAGTGCAGGGAGAGAAACATCCGGGCGTGCTTTTCCCCGGCGAGTCCGCCGCGGGCGGCGAGGGCGGGGTCATCCTCTACTGCGTTCCGGGTGAGCAGGACGTCAAAGCCACGCGCTTCCAATGCCGCCTTCAGATGCTGTGCCAGACGAAAATTCTGGGTTCCTTCGTATCTTCCTTTCAGGATCGGGTACTCGTTGCCGAACTGTCCGTGACCGGGATCCAGTACGATCAGCTTTTTTTCCATGATTGCTATGTCTCCTTTGCTCGGATTCTGCGGTATCATTATACTGCGTTCCGGCATTGTTGTCAAGTAAAATTGCTGTTGCCCTGACCATATCGCCCGCCGCTCTTGCATTTTTGCCCGGAATGTGGTATACTGTGGACACGAAATCAACCGAAAGGCGGTCAGACTCACTGTGGAAATGCTGCATAAAAATCCCCCCGCCGGGATACTGAACCAGAAAAAACTGTTCATCTTTGACATGGACGGAACAATATACCTGGGCAAGCTGGTGTTCGACTATGCGATCCGCTTCATTCGCCATCTGCGCGCGGACGGACGGCGCGTGCTGTTCTTCACCAACAATGCCTCACACTCCACGGCGTTCTACGTCGATAAGCTGAAAAGACTGGGATTTGAGCCGACGGCGGACGAGATCATGTCCTCCGCTGACGTCACGGTGGCATACCTGCACCGCCATTATCCCGGAAAATCGGTGTATCTGGTCGGTACCGAGGAGCTGAGGCGGCACTTCCGCGAGGCGGGCATTCCGCTCCTCACGGGCGATGAGGAAAAGGCAGATATCGTGGTATCCAGCTTTGACACCGAGCTGACCTATCGCAAGCTGGACAACGCCTGCCGCCTCATCCGGGACGGTGCGCTGTACCTCTGCACGCACCCCGATCTCAACTGCCCGACCGACACCGGCGCGATTCCGGACAGCGGTGCGATTGCCGCCTTTATTACGGCAGCCACCGGCGTAACGCCCCGCTTCTTGGGCAAGCCCTACGGCGAAGTGGTGGATATGATAGAGCAGGTTACCGGTATTGACCGCCGGGATATGTGCATTTTCGGTGATCGCCTGTACACCGACATCGCACTGGGCACCCGCCACGGCGTCACATCGGTGCTGGTGCTGACGGGCGAAACGTCCGAGAGCGACCTTGCCGCCGCACCGGCGGACGAGCGTCCGGATATGGTATACGATTCCTTGCATGAAACAGACCTCGCCCTGTTCGGCGCGGGAAAGGAGGCAGAGCATGGCATTTGACGCAGGTATGCTTGCCTGCATGGTGCATGAGATACGCACCGCCGCGCTGGGCGGGCGGATCGAGCGCGTCATGCAGCCCGAGCGGGACGAGATCATCCTGCAGATCCGCTCCTTTGCGGGCGGGCGGCGGCTCCTGATCAATGCCGGTGCCAATCCGCGTATCGGCTTTACGGGGCTGTTGCGGGAGAACCCCCAGCAGGCGCCCATGTTCTGTATGCTGCTGCGCAAGTACCTGACCGGCGCGCGGCTGGCGGACGTCGTGCAGAACGGCTTTGAGCGGGCAGCGACGCTGACCTTCGACACGCGCGACGAAATGGGCTTTGCCTGCCGCCGCTATCTGATTGCCGAGGTCATGGGTAAATACTCCAACCTGATCTTTGCGGAGGACGCGGTGCCGGACGCACCGGACGGACGGCTGCGCATCGTGTCGGCACTGAAGGTGGTGGATTTCACGACCAGCTCCCAGCGGCAGGTTCTGCCGGGCATGATCTACGAAAATCCGCCCGCGCAGGACAAGCGGAATCCGCTGGCGGAGGATCCTGACGGCTTTGCGGCGCAGTATGCCGCCGTGCCGCCCGACTACCCGCTGGACAAGTTCATCCTGAGCCGCTACTGCGGCATTTCGGCGGCAGTGGCGCGCGAAATGGTGTTCACCGCAACGCGGCACACCGACACGCCCGCCCGCTACGCCGATGCCGCTACGCTCTGGCGCGGCTTTGAGGCGGCGGTGCGGCGCATCCGGGAGAACGACTATGCGCCCTGCCTCGTGCTGGACGGCGGAAAGCCGGTCGAGTACGCCTTCCTGCCGCTGACACAGTATACATCCTGTGAGATCCGCCCCTTTGAGGAGGCATGGCGCCTGCTGGATGTCTGGTTCGAGAGCCGGGATCGGGACGCGCGCCTGCACCAGCGGGCGGCGGATATCCTGCGCCTGCTGACGCACACCGAAACCCGCATCCGAAAGAAGCTGGACCTCCAGCGGAGCGAGCTTGCCGACTGCGAAAAAGGCGACCGAGTACAAGCGGGACGGCGATCTCATCACTGCCAACCTGTACCGGCTGGAGCGCGGCATGGAGCAGGTCGGGCTGACCGACTACGAAAACTGGAACGAGGAGACGGGCGAATACGGCACGGTGCTGATCCGCCTTGACCGGCGGCTGACGCCGGCGGCGAATGCGCAGAAATACTATAAAAAGTATGCGAAGGCGCGCAACGCCCGCGTGGAACTGACGCGGCAGATTGCGTTGGGCGAGGAGGAACTGACCTACGTCTACACCATTTTTGACGCGCTGACCCACGCCGAGACCGCCGCCGATCTCGCCGAGATCCGGGATGAGCTGTACCGATCCGGCTATGCATCCCGCATGAAGGGCTACGTTGCGCCCCGGAAACAGCCTGCCCCGGTCTGCGCGAAATTCCGCACGCCCGGCGGGTTTACCGTCCTGTGCGGCAAGAACAATCTGCAAAACGAATACATCACGCACAGGCTGGCGCAGAAGAATGACTACTGGTTCCACGCCAAGGGCGTCCCCGGCTCCCATGTTCTGCTTGTGACCGACGGGCGCGAGCCGGGCGATGAGGACTTCACCGCCGCAGCCTGTATCGCGGCGCACTTCTCCAAGGCGGCGGGCGGCTCGCAGATTCCGGTGGATTACCTGCTGGCGCGCAACGTCAGGAAGGTCCCCGGCGGGAAACCGGGGTTCGTCATCTACCATACCAACTGGACTGCCTACGTCACGCCCGACGCGGAGCGCGTTGCCGCCATGCGGATTTGACGGCGGCTCTGTCCGGATACGGAATCGTGGGTGTTAAAAACTCATTTTGAGCTTTTAACACCCACGATGTTTTAGAGAAGCCCTTTAGTCTGCGCGAAAATCCGTTGCATACACCGCCGCGAGGTCGTCCCCGGCGGCGATTCCCAGCCGGTACAGCCCGTCGGCAGGGATGCGGAAGACAAGCTCGCCTTCCTGCCAATCCTTACCCTTGAAGTAGCCGCAGGGCGGCTGGTACAGGGCGGCTTCCGCCACGGGTGCGCCCTCCTTGTTCCGCACGAAGGCGGTAAAACCGCCCGCCGCACGGTAGCGGAAGGTCATGCGGTGCGTGCCGGCGGTCAGGTACAGCCCCTGCCAGAGGTCGCAGTCCCTGCCTGCCAGCTTGCGCAGGCTGGCGCAGGCAACGCCGTACAGATCCACCTGCCGCACTGCCTCCGGCGTGGTATATGACCAGTTGGAAAGCCCCGTGACCCAGCCGGGATTGCGCTCGGCGGGGCGGCGGATAAAGCTGCCGTACTCAAAATCCGAGGGACTGCGCAGTCCGCAGTCGTTGTCCAGATTGGTGATGCGCAGATTGTCAATGCCCAGCGGACTGCGGAATTCGCATTGATGGATATGCAGATTCTTGACCGGCGAGAAGTCATCCGTTTCGGAGCCGTCGAAGGGGAACACGCCGTAGTAGGGGTTGTCCGTCCAGCCGCCGATGGCAAGCCGCCCCTCCAGCACGGTGTCGAAAATATGGACGTCATTCACCTCGACCTGCGACAGATCGGGGGCGTCGGTGCCCCAGATGCAGAACGAGATGGCGCTGGCTGTGAAGGTGTAGCAGCTCAGCCGGGAGTGAATCAGCTCGATATGATGCGTTCCGTGATCCCAGCCCGGATAGGCGAAGTACCACAGCATATCGCGCGGGTCGTTGTAGTTGGAGGACAGGCAGATGCCGTCGTCGTTGTTGTTCATCATGACGCGCGCAAACACCACGCCGTCCGAGCCGCAGGGCCAGATGCCGTCTGCGCCGGTGCATTTGGATTCGTCCAGCCGCACGCCGCCGACAAACACACGCTTCATGCCGTTGATAATCAGGTAGGGCGCGCTGGAGCGTATGAGCGACACGTCGGACACCTCCACGTTCTCGCACTCACTCATGCCGACCGGGATGGTGTGCATCCGGTCACAGCACCCGATGCAGACATTGTCCCCGATGTAGTGGAAATACCCGTCCCGACTGCGGCTTTCGGTGTCGCACATCCGGATGATGCCGCCGCCCGTGATGCGGATATTGCGCTCGCGGTAGGCGTATATCAGCGGGTAGTTGCCGGAGGAGTGGTTCGCGGGCCAGTTGACGCCGGTCATGGACACATTGTGCCCGAAACGCGGCAGGATGCGGTAGTGCGCCGGGTCATCCGATTGCCACAGAACTGCTCCCGCCGGAATGTGCAGGTCGGTGTTGCTGTGCAGGCGCAGGTTGGTCACAAGGTAGCGCCGCCCGTACCCGGAGTCGCAGTCCGGCGTATCGGCAGCCGGAAGCAGAACCTGCCCGCCGCCGGCGGCAGAGCAGTCGTCCAGCGCCGCCTGAATGGCTGCGGTATCGTCGGTGTAGCCGTCACCGCGCGCGCCGTAGGCGGGCTCCGTCACGTCAAACACCCGCTCCGGCAGCGAGAACGCGTACGGATTCGCACCGCAGAAATCCCGCCAGTTGGAAATGACGGCACGGTTGGACAGCGGCAGCCACGCGCCGGCTGCCGTTACCACGGCACCGATAAACTGCGACGCCAGCCGCGTCACGCGCCCCCGATACAGCGGTGCGGTCAGTACGGTGTGCCCGTCCGCCGCGAGCGGAGCGGTCGTGATGCAATCCAGCTTTTTCCAGTGTCTCGCGGTCGTCCCCGATAACATCCAGAAAAACCGTCGTAGATGCGCAACTCGGCGCCCGCCAGCGCGGGATCGGTGTCGCAGGTGAACAGGATGATTTCTGCCGTCGGGTCGGCGGTGCAGGTGCGGAAGCCGCCTGCCGTGCGGCGGATCGGCTCCTCCTGCTCAAAACTCAGCTTGTACAGCCGCAGGGTGCAGGGGCGGTCGGGCATCAGCCTGAGCCCGGTCAGGCGCCGGGGGGCGTGCAAATCACCCTGCGTGCCGGGAATGTCCGAAAGGTTCAGAAACAGCGTCCGGGGGCGGTCAAGACCGGAAACGGCAAAGGTTTTGCGGTTTTCCGGGGCAAAATCCGTCTGATCCTCCGTGCGGAAGGCAACCGTCAGCGAAAGCTCCGGGCAGTCCGCCTCCATTCGCAGGAGCAGGGTGTTCTTGACCGGCAGAAAGATGTCGCACAGCGTGTCAGCCGCATCTGTCAGATCGGGCAGGGTGATGACGGCATCCGCGGCGCAGGTCGCAGTCAGAACACCGTCCCGGTGACAGAGCGCGGCGTTCTCCGCCGCAAACAGGCATTCCATGCCGTTGCCCTTCAGGGTGAAGTCCACCTCCATGCCTGCTTCCACGGTGTCCAGCTTGATCACGCGTTGCCACTCCGGCACGGCTTCGTCAATCCGGTACTCAAACCGGATCGCCTCCACCCCCGCCAGAACCGCCTCGCCGGAGAAGTTGGCGAAGATACGGTTGAAGCCGTAATCCACCAGCTGAACCGTGCGGCTGGCACTGCCGGCGCCGAGCAAAGTCACGGTCAGAAAGGAGCGGCTGACCAGCTGGGGGTCGGGACGTTCCACAAAGTGCATATTCTCTTTGATCTCGCGGAAATATTCGTCGGTCGTTTCCCCGTCGTAGGCGGAGAAGGCGAAGGTGAGCGTGGGCGACCGGCGCAGATCGGCGGGGGCGGCAAACCGGCAGACAAACGACATCCGGTGGCAGGCGGTGCCGTCCGTCTGGGCGGCGGCGTGCAGGCGCAGGGCGTGGGTACCGCGGCTGACCGGCCCCGGCTGCAGTTCACAGACGGACAGGGCGTCCAGCCCGTCGGCAATTTCCGCCCGCGCGGCGGTTGCGGGGTCGGAAAAATCCAGCAGGGTATGCCGATTCTGCAGGAACAGGCGGCGACCGGCGACCGCGTTTCCGGAAACGGGAATATTCATATGTATCATCCTCTTTCTTGTTCTTGTTATTGAACGTCGGCGATGCCACGCGGCTTGCGGCTGGCGCACCGACAGGCAGGGATTTTGCGGGTACCGCCCGCTTTTTCAGGCTCTGTCCAGTATGTACCGCGCCGCGTGCATCCCGACGATACTGCCGACCTCGCCGTCCTCCATCCCTTCAAACTCGACCGACACATAGCCGTCGTAGCCGGAATCGCGGATCAGCTTCAGCGTTTTCCACACGTCCAGATCGCCCTGCGCCAAAATGGAGCCGCGCAGCATATACAGACCGGAATTGGTGGAGAACCAAGATCCGGCATCACAGCGGAACAGTCCGCCCACACCGGTCAGGCGCTCCGCCTGCCGGACGTAGAAATCCTTGAGGTGTACCATCTTTGCCAGCGGGGCGCACCGGGCGACCGCGACCAGCGGATCCTCGTCCACGCAGAGGAAATTGCCGGTGTCCAGCAACAGCCCGTAGTTGGGGCGATCCACCTCATGGATGAGCCGGATGACACGGTCGGAGCCGTTGACGAAAAAAAGCCGTGGTTTTCCAGCAGGGTCGTAATGCCGTACCCGGCGGCGTAGTCCGCCAGCTCCCGCGCCGCCTGCACCGCCCAAGGCAGGCATTCCTCAAATGCCAGCGGGGTATTCTGCTCCAGCGGGCGGCGGAAGGACGAGATGTCGTGGCGCATCATGGAACGCCCAGCCTGTGGGCAACGTCGATGTGCCGCTTGAGGCGCCGGATTTCCGCCCGGCGTGCTTCCTCCTCCGGGGCGAGCAGGTTCGCCAGAACGGCGTAATCCGAGAGCGGCAGGGACAGCGCCTCCGCCGTCTGCCGGATGCTGTCAATCAGCGGCTGATTGAATTCGTCGCGCCCGTCATCATACAGGGTGAAGCCGAAGGGCACGATTTCCATGTGTTCCGCGCCGTTCTCCGCCGCGAACCGCATGGCGTCCAGGATGGTTTTGCGTCCGCTCATAATGTCGGCGTTGAGGCTGTAGCTGGTCAGTCCGATTTTTCATGGGTACACTCCTCCGAATGTTTAGTTTTGTCGGTTGCGGGTATGCGGGTCGCGGATTCATCCCTGCGGCGCGTCTCCGGCTCATTTGGTTCCGCCCGCCTCCTGCCGGCTGCGGGAGATGACCTGCTCGGACATTCCGCGGCACAGCTCCAGCACGCGCCGGATGCTGTCCAGGGCATCCTCCGGCATTCCCGACGCGATCCAGTCCAGCGACAGCCCGAACAGCTCGCACTTGAGAAAGCGGATAGCGATGGCGCGATCCGCCTCGCTCACGGTGTCTTTGCCGAAGACCGTATCCAGATAGGTGCGCACGATGTACTCGCACTGCTTCATGTAATAGCTTTCGTATATGTCCCGGTTGGCGGAGTTGAAGATATGCTGAACCGCCTTGCGGTTTTCGCGCGCAAAACGGAACGCCACCTGTACGCACTCGTCCAGCGAACTGATGGTGGGGTACTGCTCGATCAGCATATCCACCTCATCCTTGATGATCTCACCCAGCAGGGCGGGGATATCCTGGTAGTGGTAGTAGAAGGAGTTGCGGTTGATCCCGCAGTCCTCCACGATGCTGCGCACGCTGATCTTGCTCAGCGGCTGTTGGTTCAGCAGCTTGAGAAACGAGTCTTTGATTGCCTGCTTGGTAAAGTTCGGCATAGGTGGGCGCTCCTTTCCGCTGTCCCGCCGGGGCGGGCGTTTCTGTCTTCTCTCCGCATTCATTATAGCACGAAGGTAAGGCGGGTGTCAAGAATTTTTTGCGCATCCGGCAGGGGGACTGCGCCCGCTTTTTGAGGCGGCGTCCCTTTCCTAAAGGGGATAGTGACGGAACGATTATTTGAAAATTCCTTGCTTTCCCCCTTGCGCCGAACCGGAAACAGGCGTATAATAGAGGCACCGACACCGCAAAGGAGCATATGTATGAGGAAGGAAACCGTTTACCGCATTTTTTCCCATATACCGACATTGGAAACGCCGCGCCTGACCTTGCGCGGGATGCGTGTCAGCGACGCGGAGGATGTATTCGACTACGCCAGCCGCGAGGGAGGTGACGCGATACCTGCTCTGGTCCCCGCACCCGGACATTGAGTATACCCGCCGATATTTGACCTACATCGGACAGCGGTACAGAACCGGCGATTTTTTCGACTGGGCAATGGTCAGCCGGGAAACGGGACATATGATAGGAACCTGCGGCTTCACATCCTTTAATTTTTCAGCCGATTCCGGCGAGATCGGATATGTGCTCAACCCGGATTGCAGCGGGCGGGGACTGGCTACCGAGGCGGTACGCGAGGTGATACGCTTCGGATTCACGAGCCTGTACCTGCACCGGCAGGAGGCACGGTTCCTGCAGGGCAATGACCGCTCCCGCCGCCTGATGGAGCGCGTCGGGATGTGCTTTGAGGGATGGTCGCGCGACGCGATCAAGACAGGCGACGTCTACCGGACGGTCGGCACCTGCGCCATTCTGGCGGGGGAGTGGCGGGTGAACCTCGGGCAACTGCCGCCGGAGTCATGAAATGCTCCGTGCAGGGGGCGGAATTATCAGAATGCCCTCCCTGACGGGAAACGGCGCCGCCGGAGAAAACCGGCGGCGCCGTTTTGCCGTGCAGTCACGCATACTGCCCCACGATGTCCATCATTTCCTGCCAAGTCCCGGCGACTATCCCTGGCGGCAAGTGCCTCCCGATCCACGGCAGGCAGTGTGTCCACCCGGACGTTGATGGTTCGCATCAGGCGCCCGTCCCCGTCAAACACGCCGATGATGCCCCGGTACTCGGTCACGCGATAGGCGCACGCTTCGGCGGGCTGCGTTCCGACCGGCTCCTCCGCCGCGTGTGCGCCGGCGTGCGTGACTTCCCCGACACCGTCCGTGTCTGCTGGCAGGCGTCCGGACGTGCTTTCGGCAGGCGTTGCCTGTGCCGGAGCGTCCGCCTGTACGGCATTGCCGTCCGGCTCTGTCCCGGCGCCGAGCAGTTTGTCCGCGCCTGCCTCCACCGCGCTCTCGACCTGCGCAAGGCGCGCACGCAGATTCAGGTTTTCCCGTAGATTCTTCTGCCGGAAGGCGGTCAGCGTGTCCCGCAGATTTGCCGCAAACGCTGCCGTCAGTGCCGTGCCGCCCCACGAGAACAGCAGTGCCGTGACAATCAGACCTTTTGTCAGTTTTTCTCATGTCTCTCCGTATCCTTTCCCATACAACGCAGGCAGCTCCGCCCGGATACGGGCGGTTTTTCTGGTTCGTATGTCGCTATTTATCATGTCCGTCGTGCGTGTAATTATACGCGCCGCCTGCCACAATATCTGTACGGCGGCGGATTGCGCGCCGCAATACCGGACATCCGGGATTCGGAGGTGAATTGTCATCATGCATCGTCTGATTCGGTTTCTGTGCGTTTTTCTGTCGCTTTGCCTGCTCGCGGCGGCGGGCGTCACGGTTGCCGCTACCGTGCGGCTGGAGCGGTACGCCCGCGCGGCGGAGGAATCCCCACCGGTCATTCCCGATCTGCGCGGCATCGGCGAACCGTCCGTGCTGTATGCCTACGATCCGGAAGACCGCGCCGCCGCGCGCGGCGAAGGGCATCCCGCCGCTGACGGGTACATCTGCCCCGTCGGGCGTTGCCTGTATGTCCCGTACAGCGACTTCCCGGAACAACTGATCAACGCGTTCCTGTCCATTGAGGACAAACGCTTTTTTTACCACGACGGCGTGGATTTCCTGCGGCTGAGCCATGCGGGGGTGAACTATCTGTGCGGACGGGGGGCGCTCCTTCGGCGGCTCCACCGTGACACAGCAGCTCATCAAGAACCTGACAGGGCGGGACGAGTACACGCTGGATCGGAAATTCTCCGAGATATTCGGCGCGCTGGCGCTGGAGGAGACCGCCGATATGACCGAGATTTTTGGAGGCATACCTGAATATCATCAATCTGGGTGGCGGCTGTCTCGAGTCGGTGCCGCCGCAGACCGCTGCTTCTCCAAAACGGTGCCGGAGCTGACGCTGGCGGAATGCGCCGCCCTTGCCGCCGTTCCGCAGAACCCGTCCCGCTATGACCCGCTGACGCATCCGGACGAAAACCGCGCCCGCCGGGAGCTGATCCTGTCCGAGATGCGCCGACAGGGGTATATCACCGAGGCACAGCGGGTGGAGGCGGTCGCCTGCGGTATCCGGCTTGATCCCCGGAAAGCTCCGGACGCGGACAAGCCCCGCGTGACCGGCTGGTTTGCCGATACGGTGGCGGCGGATGTTATACGCGACCTGCAGGAGCGGCTGGGCTATTCGTCCGCGCAGGCTTCCGCACTGTTCTATGCCGGCGGTCTGACGGTATATACGACGGTGGACGAGAAATTGCAGGCACTGGTGGACGCCTACTACCGGGACACGTCGCATTTTCCGACCGGGAAGCGCGGACAGCCGCAGTCGGCGCTGGTTCTGCTTGACCCCCGGACGGGGGACATTCTTGCCGTGGCGGGGGGCGTCGGGCAAAAGCAGGGCAGTCGCATTCAAAGCTACGCGACCGATACCCGCCGCCCTGCCGGATCTGCCATAAAGCCGTTGTCTGTATTCGCACCTGCCGTGGAGCGAGGGACTTATCAGCTGTGCCTCTGTGCGGGAGGATGAGCCGGTCACAACGCGGCACGGCACTCCCGTGCCGCACAACGCCGACCGGCTGTACCGGGGGCGCGTGACGGTATCCGATGCGCTGGCGCACTCGCTCAACACGGTTTCGGTGCGCCTTCTTTACGAGGTCGGTATGCGGAACTCGCTGGATTTTTTGCGGGAGCGCCTGCATATGGACGGTCTGGTTGCCCCTGCGGACGGCACGGCGGGGGATCTGACCGTGTCCTCGCTGGCACTGGGACAGCAGAGCCGGGGCGTAACGCTCCGGGAACTGACCGGCGCTTACACGGTACTGACCGACGGCGTGTTTCACGCGCCGGTCTCCTACCGCCGCGTGCTGGACAGGGAGGGGCGCGTTCTGCTGGAGAATCGCGTGGGCGGCGAGGTCTGCCTGCGCCGGGAGACTGCCGCGCTGGTCACCTCCATGCTGGAGGAGGTTGTCAGCCGCGGTACGGCGTCGGCTTTGACCTTGCCGGAATCCGGCGTTGCCGTCGCGGGCAAGACCGGCACGACGCAGAACACCTGCGACCGTTGGTTTGTCGGCTATACGCCCCGCCTGCTCTGCGGCGTCTGGATGGGGTACGATTACCCTGCATCGCTGGAAGATCTGGGCGGAAATCCCTGCCTCGGCATCTTTGATGCGGTCATGAAGCGAGCAGAGCAGGTGTATCGGGGCGCCCCGGCGCAACGGGAATTTACCCTGCCGGGTGATCTGATCCGGGTCAGCTACTGCCGCACAACGGGGCTTTTGCCCTGTCCCGGCTGCCGGGAGGACGGAAAGATGGCGGAGGGGTGGTTTCTCCGCGGCACCGAGCCGCGAACCGTATGCGACTGCCACGGTCGCAAGGTTGGTGATCCGGAGCCTCCCGACGAAATAAAGTAAAAAGCGCCCTTCCCTGAAGGGGGAAGGGGCAAGGGGGAAAGATTTATGCTGTGGCTGGCTAAACCCGGCACCGCAGGGGCAAGCCCCCGGAGCACTGCTTATTCGCAGCAGTAGCCGCGCTTGCGGATGACGTCTGCGATGCGATCCGTGAAGGAGGAGCAGAGCGCTTCGGTCTCGCACTCCAACATGATGCGCAGGACAGGCTCGGTGCCGCTGGCGCGCAGGAGCGCACGCCCGTTTCCGCCAATCTCGCGGTTGACCGCATCGAATTCGGCACGGATGATGGGATCGTTCATGGCGGCGGACTTGTCGGTCACCCGGATGCTCCGCACGGTCTGCGGATAGAGCAGGACGGGGGCGGCAAGCTGGGAGAGCGAAGCTTTGCGGTCACGCATTTCCTCGGCAAGCATGATGGCGGTCAGGAGCCCGTCGCCGGTCGTGGCATACTTCCGGAGAATGATGTGACCGGACTGCTCGCCGCCCAGACTGTACCCATTCTGCTGCATGCATTCGTAGACAAAACGATCCCCGACGGCGGTCTGCTCACTGCGGATGCCGGCTGCCTCCAGAGACTTGAACAGACCGGAGTTGGACATCACGGTGCAGACCACCGTGTTACCGCCCAGCGCGCCGCGCGCTGCCAGACGGGTTGCCAGAATGTACAGGATGCAGTCGCCGTCCACAGTCTGCCCGTGCTCGTCCACCGCGATGCAACGGTCCGCGTCGCCGTCAAAGGCAAAGCCGACGTCCAGATGGTTCTCCAGAACAAACTTCCGGAGCGCGTCAATATGCGTGGAGCCGCAGCCGTCGTTGACATTCAGCCCGTTGGGCGCGGTGCCCATGACGTAGGTTCTGGCGCCCAGTGCCTCGAACACCGCCTTGGCAATCATCCACGAGGCGCCGTTGGCACAGTCCAGTCCGATTTTCATCTCGCGGTAGGAGTGCGATGCCAGCGAGATCAGGTAGCCGACGTAGCGGTTGCGCCCTGCCACATAGTCCACGATGCTGCCGACTGCCCTCACGGCGTGCCAGCGGAAGCTCGTTTCCGTCCAGCCCCAGACGCTGTACGTCGCCGTCCAGGTACGCCTCCACCAGCGCGGTTGTGGCATCGTCCATCTTTTCGCCGTAGCGGTTGATGAGCTTGATTCCGTTGTCATAGAAGGGATTGTGCGAGGCGGTGATCATGATGCCGCAGTCGAATTCATCCGTCCGCGTTACGTAGGAAACGCTGGGCGTGGTGGTCACGTGCAGCATATACGCATCGGCACCCGATGCCGTCAGGCCCGCCGCGATGGCATACTCCAGCATATAGCTCGACCGGCGCGTGTCCTTGCCGATCAGGATGCGGGGACGGTAGTTGGGCATATGGAAGCCGGAAAGCGGCGAGGCGTAGTACCAGCCGAGAAAACGCCCTACCCGATAGGCGTGGTCGGCGGTCAGAGTCACGTTGGCTTCCCCCCGGAAGCCGTCTGTGCCGAAGTATTTGTTCTTGGCGCCCGTTTCGTTGATGGCGGATTTCTGCCCCGGGACATCGCCGAACAGCGAAATGTCATCCCGCAGAAGAGCGTCCGCCGTGACACGGAACAGGCGGCACAGTGTCAGGATGTTTTCAATCTGCGGAAGAGACTGGTTGACCTCCCACTTGGAAACCGACTGGCGGGAAACGGAAAGCTCCTCTGCCAGCTGTTCCTGTGAAATATGCGCCGCAGAGCGCAGGTTTGCTATTTTTCACCGATCGTCATACTGCTGCAATTCCTCGTTTCTGTGTGATATCCGCGCAGGCGGGATGTCGCGCGGCTGTATGCTGTTTCGTGAGACTCCGGCGGCATTCCGTGCGGTAAGCCGCCGGAAGTCCCAAAGACTCCCCTACATCATATACCAACCTTTCGCGTTTTGCAACCAACCGGAGAACAAATGTTTCGCAACCTACGGGTGCGGAATTGGAAAGCAAACTACCGGCTGGCTCGGCGTACCTCTATTATATCACATTTTCAGTCGGATATACAGGGCATTTTCAGATTTTTTACAGTGACCCGGTAAGCGGCGGAGCAACCGGCAGTTGATATCTGCGGTTCGGGCGGGAGCCGATCGGCACGGCTTCGCACCAAACGAATCGCCCCTGTCCCTTTCTCCGCCGGGGAAAGGGACAGGGGCGTGGCTTGCGTTCGGGAACTGTTGGGAACCGTCGGGAACCGTGTTACCGCTTCCGCATCCGCCCGATGACCTGACCGCAACAGGCAGTCTGCGTGAAATTCTTCAGCAGGATGGGCGGGTAGGCGGGGTTGAGCGAGAGCAGGCGATCGCCGTCGAACTTCTTGAAGTAGCCGCATCCGTCCAGCACAAAAATGCCAAGCTCGCCGGGCGTGACGGACTCCGTGCGCCGGACAAGCAGAATGTCGCCATCGTGGTAGTTCGGCTCCATGCTGTCGCCCGCGATACGCAGAGCGAAGTCTGCATCCACCGTCTGCGCGACATCCGGGATGCTGATTTCGGTCGCGTGCGCATCGGACAGGAATTCGCCGATACCGGCGGACACCGGCAGATCGTACAGCGTGATGCGGCGGCGCTTGGCGGTGTCCTTCCTGCCGTGTCCGCCCGGGAGGTGGAGCAACGAGGCGGTTCCGGGCTCTGCGGCGGCAGGCTCTGCCGGCGCGGTTGCGGACAGTTCATCCTGCCCGCCCCGGAGAGTACGGTGCCGCGCCGCAGACGCCGGGTATGCTGCCTGCTCCCCGGCATCGCCCTGCGGGGATACGTTCCGATGCGCATCGTCGGTCTGCTGCCGGATGGCGCGATCCACCTCCATATTGACGACGGCGTCTACCAGCGAACGTCCGTAGCCGTCCAGCAGGCGATAGTTGCCGATAAAAATCAACTCGTCCTCCGAGAGGGTGCAGTTGTTGGTGTTGCGCGGAACGCCCGTGATGAGGTAGTCCAGCGAGCAGTCCAGCGCCTCGCTGATGGCAACGATATTGGAGAGCTTGGGGGAATCGCTGATGCCCGCGAGCAGCTTGGAGAGCGTGCCGAGCGGGATGCCGGTCATTTCCGCCAGCTTGTCGTTGGTGATTTTGCGCTCGCTCTTGATTGCCTTGATGCGGTCGAGGTAAGATTCCTGCCGGTATACTGCCATGCCCATTGCCTCCGTGTTCTTTGTTTGGAACTATTATATCACAAAGTTGGTGATTTGTAAAGGGGATTTGAAATAATTTTTCTGAAATCGGATTTATTTATGAAGGCGGCGGGTGTCCGTGCCGCCCCGGAATCCGGCGGGGCTTGCCGGGGGGCAAACAGGCACCTTGCCCGATCTGTACAATCTGCATCAAAAATACGTCTGCACGCCATTTTTTTACAGCCGTGAAAACGCCGAAATTGCCGTGAACGGGCGAAAAAAAGAAAAAAGCCCTTGACAAACGCCGAAAAATTTGCTATAATGTATGCCGGTTAGCGAGGGCTAACTCAAGAGCGTGCGCACAGGTCGGGATCGTCTGACCTCTGCCCGTCCGATGCATACGAACAAAAAGGGAAGGATGGCAAAACATATGATGCCGTTGGTCGTTGCCGATCTGGACAAGGAATATATCATCCGGAAGATCGGGGGAAGTCCCGAGGTGAAGAAGCACCTGGAAAACTTGGGGTTTGTCGTGGGAGGAACCGTGACCGTGGTCACATCCATGGGCGGTAATCTGATCGTAAACGTCAAGGAAGCGCGCGTCGGCATCAGCCGCGAAATGGCGCAGCGGATCATGATCTGATCCCGGATTCAGCTTGAATTTCTTAAGGAGGAGTATACATATGAAGACATTGCGGGACGTCAAGGTCGGCGAGACCGTGAAGGTCGTCAAGCTCCATGGCGAGGGTGCGGTCAAGCGGCGCATCATGGATATGGGGCTGACAAAAGGAACCGAGGTTTTTGTGCGCAAGGTGGCGCCGCTGGGAGACCCTGTTGAGCTGACGGTGCGCGGCTATGAGCTGTCGCTCCGTAAGGCGGACGCCGAGATGATCGAAGTCGAGTAAGTCAGTTGAATGAAGGAGATGCAAAAGCATGAGTAAGAACGAGATCCGCATCGCGCTCGCCGGCAACCCCAACGCCGGCAAGACGACCCTGTTCAACGCCCTGACCGGCTCCAATCAGTTCGTCGGGAACTGGCCCGGCGTTACGGTGGAGAAGAAGGAAGGCAAGCTGAAGGGGTACAATGACGTCATTGTTACCGACCTGCCCGGCATTTACTCCCTGTCCCCCTACACGCTGGAGGAAGTGGTGGCGCGTAACTACCTGATCGCAGAGCGTCCGGATGCCATCCTGAACATCATCGACGGCACCAACCTGGAGCGCAACCTGTACCTGACCACTCAGCTGACCGAGTTGGGCATCCCGGTGGTCATTGCCATCAACATGATTGACGTCGTGCGCAAGAGCGGCGACAGGATCGACATCCCGGAGCTGTCCCGTCAGCTGGGCTGCAAGGTGGTGGAGATTTCCGCCCTGAAGGGCACCGGCATCAAGGAAGCAGCCGAAGCCGCCATTGCAGCCGCCAGAGGCACGAGAACGGTTCCCATGCACACCTTCAGCGGCTGTGTGGAGCATGCGCTGGCGCACATTGAGGAAGCTGCCGTTCACACCATGCCCGCCGAGCAGCAGAGATGGTATGCCATCAAGGTGTTCGAGCGCGACGACAAGGTGATGGCTCAGTTGAATCTGCCCGAGGAAACCAAGGCGCACATCGAGGAGGACATCCAGGCGGCGGAGAAGGAAATGGACGATGATGCGGAATCCATCATCACCAACGAGCGCTATGTATACATTTCCTCCATTATCAAGAGCTGCTACAGGAAGAAAAACGTCGGCAAGCTGTCCACGTCGGACAAGATCGACCGCGTCGTGACCAACCGCTGGCTGGGTCTGCCCATCTTTGCCGTTATCATGTTCCTTGTTTACTATATCTCTATGGTTGCGGTCGGCACGCCCGCGACCGACTGGGTCAATGACGGCGTGTTCGGCGACGGCTGGCATCTGCTTGGCATCGGCTCCAAGGATTACAACGCGGACAACGACACCTATACCGATGCGCTGCGCGCGATTCAGGCATTCCAGCCGGACGTTGACCCGGAGGCGGAGAACTTTGACGCAGCCGCCGCGCTGACGGCAATCAAGGCGTACAAGGCGGAGTCCGAGAACCCCACCGGCAAGGTGACGGTGGAGGATGAGGAGACGCTGGAGGAGAGTCAGCTGACTGCCTACTACTCCAAGATTCCTGACAGCCTGTCCAAGAAGGACAGGGAATCGGTTGTCGGCATGACCTATCTGGAGGCTGTCGAATACTTCAGCGGGCTGATGGAGAAGAATGCGGAGACTGCGTTCGCCGCGCCCGACCCTGCCGACTACGGCGTGTGGGTGCCCGGCATCCCGGTGCTGGTCGGTGACGGACTGGAAAAGGCGGATTCTCCGGCATGGCTGTCCGGGCTTATCAATGACGGTATCGTTGCCGGTGTCGGCGCGGTGCTGGGCTTCGTGCCGCAGATGCTGGTGCTGTTCCTTCTGCTGGCTTTCCTGGAGGCGTGCGGGTACATGGCGCGTATCGCCTTCGTGCTGGACCGCGTGTTCCGCAAGTTCGGTCTGTCCGGCAAATCCTTTATCCCCATGCTGATCGGCGTGGGCTGCGGCGTGCCCGGCATCATGGCGAGCCGCACCATTGAGAACGAACGCGACCGCCGCATGACGGTCATGACCACCACCTTCATTCCCTGCGGCGCCAAGGTGCCGTTCATCGGCATGATTGCGGGCGCCATCTTCGGCGGTTCCGCATGGGTGGCAACCTCCGCGTACTTTGTCGGCATGGCGGCTATCATCGTGTCCGGTATCATGCTGAAAAAGACCAGGATGTTCGCGGGCGATCCGGCTCCCTTCGTCATGGAGCTGCCTGCCTACCATATGCCCACCGTCGGAAACGTCCTGCGGAGCATGTGGGAGCGCGGCTGGTCCTTCATCAAGAAGGCGGGCACCGTCATTCTGCTGTCCACGATCTTTGTCTGGTTCACGACCTACTTCGGCTGGGTGGACGGTAGCTTCCGTATGCTGGCTGAGGATGAGATCAACAATTCCATCCTGGCTGCCATCGGCGGTGTGATTGCGTGGATTTTCAAGCCCCTGGGCTGGGGCACCTGGCAGGCGGCTGTGGCGTCCATTACGGGACTTGTTGCCAAGGAGAACATTGTCGGTACGCTGGGCATCCTGTACGGCGGCGGCGACAACACGGTCTACCAGAACATCGCGCAGGCGTTTACCGGCATTACCGGGTATTCCTTCCTGGTGTTCAACCTGCTCTGCGCGCCCTGCTTTGCGGCTATCGGCGCCATGAAGCTCGAGACGAACAACGCCAAGTGGACGTGGTTTGCCATCGGCAACCAGTGCGGCTTTGCCTACCCCATCGCGCTGATGGTCAACTCCTTCGGCAACCTCTTCACCGGCAGACTGATGACCGGCAACTCTGCGCTGAATATCGTCAGCCTGGTCGCGGCGGTTGCCCTGCTGGCTGGTATGATCTATATGCTGGTGCGCCCCTATAAGGAAGCCACCAAGCTGACGACCGAGGTCAATGTCGGCAAATAACCTCTGACGCCCGGTTTCTATACCGGGAACGCGGGACGGAGAAACGGGGGAGAAGTCTGGGGGCTTCCTGAAAGAAGTCCCCGCCCCCCGGAAACTTTTTCTGAAACTGAGGGCACCACAAAGGAGAATGCAGTATGTGGGAATGGATACAGGGGCACGTGGCAGTTATACTGATCTGCGCGGTGCTGGCAGCAATCGTAGTGCTGATCATCCGGGGGCTTGTCCGGGACAGGAAGAAGGGGAAATCCACCTGCGGAGCGAACTGCGCTCACTGCGCCATGGCGGGCTCCTGCCACGGTGGCACGCATCCGGCGGAGTCAACGCGCTCCCGCACAGAAAAAAAGCGCACACGGGTACGAATCCGCAGGGGCAGGACGGCGGAACCGACGCCTGAATGCGTCTCCTTTCTGCTCCACGCGGGTTGAAGGTCCGGAAATACATTTCCGGACAGGAAGTTTTGCGCCGTGGCAGTCGGAGCGACCGGCATTCCGGTAAGCCGGAACCGCCCCCGGACTTCCGCAGGGAGCGAGAACGGAACGGCTATATAAAAAGATTCCGGTCAACTGTCAACTGTCAACTTCTTCTCCGCATTTTTCGGAAAACCTCTTGACAAATCCTGCGATGTGTGGTAAAAATACACAGGTCGCGGGTGTGCGTCCCACGCGACGGCGAATAGCGACCTGCACGGAGAGATGGCTGAGCTGGTCTAAGGCGCACGACTGGAAATCGTGTTTGGAGTAATCCTCCAACAAGGGTTCGAATCCCTTTCTCTCCGCCAAAGCAAAAGAGCATCCTTTGGATGCTCTTTTGCTTTCGCTAACGACACGAGTGATGTGACTTTTCGTCGGATGGCGAAAAGCAAATTAAAGAAAAAAGCATAAGAAGCGAAGCGGCAAGGCGAAAAATGCATTGATGGTAAGGATCTGAAATATGGACAGTGCGGTAATTTATGAATCTGTTTTTATCGAACGTACAGGCGGATCTTTTGGAGTACGGATATGCCCGAAGCGGCAAAAGCGCGCTTTTCTATCGTTATTCTGCCGATAAAAAAGTAGGATGCTGCATTGAAATGCAAAAATCAATGTTTAATTTCCCCGACAACTATTCTTTCACCTTTAATTTGCTCTGCGTCGGATTGTATGAGTTAGATGAATATTACAATCATAAGTTAACCGTTTCCGCCTTGAAGGCCTGTTTACATAATCCGTTTATTTCTGAGAGGATCGGAATCATATGTCGCGGCAGGGATTATTGGTGGGAGATTACAGACGCTGTCTCGGATAAGCGCGATTTGGAAGTATATTATACCAGATTTATTCAAAACGATATAAAAGCAAGTGCGTCTTATCTTGATAAATTGGCAGAGAAGAAGCAAATGAAATACATACAGAATGCGGCGTCTGCCGATTGATATAATAACGGCGCTTTTCAGATGTCTGATATCTTTTTCAGTTGCGCGATACAAAAAACCACCGTAATCGTGATAGATTGCGGTGGTTTTTTGTACCCGAAAACCGGCGCGGTTGGCGGCTCCCGGATTCATTCCGGTCTGCCTCGCTTCGTACCTTTGCTTTTGGTTGCCTCGTAGCTGACAGTCGTGAGAAAGCAAACCACGTCGTCCGGCGCATCGGGCAGCAGAACCGAGATCCAATGGAGCTTGTTCATGTGGTATGCGGGGTAAACCCCCTCTGCCTTGCCGAACGAGCCGAACATTTCGACCGGCAGCTTCAGATTGACGACCTCGACTGTTTCGTCGCTGTCGAACCCGAATTTCCGTCTTGAAACCTGCATCACGATTGCGAACCACTTGCGGTTGTCCCAATGTCGCAGGACGGCGGTTTCAAAATCCTCATCGAACGGATAATCGGGCGACACGCGGAAGTCGGATAGACAGAAGGAAAAAGAAGGATTGCTTTGTCATGGGAGCCTCCTGTATGCCGGATCGGATTCAGTGTATATCCTGTGCGTGTCCGGCACTGCTGTTTTTACCTATTATAACACCTTGCGAGATTCTTTTCAAGGGGAAGTTTTACGGGGGCTGCGTTTCACGTGCCAGACGTGGGCATCCTCCGCTTTGCCGCCTTTTGCTCCCCGCCATGCCGGGGAAGGGATCGCGGCGGAGGCAAGCCGCAACATATTGGCAGTTTGTAAATTATCCAAAAACCCCATTGACAAATGACCGGTTCTCGTGTATAATAATCGTGACGGAGGGAGACAGCACGGTTTCCCATCCCCTCTCATGAAAGGAAGACCCTGCACAATGGAAGATAATAAGGAATTGGAAGGCGAGTTCTATACCTTAACGGACGAGGACGGACACGAGATTCAGTTTGAGGTCATCGGGTCGGCGGTTCTCAATGATAAAACGTACTACGCCATGGTTCCGACAGAGGATCAGCCCGAGGATGATGAAGTATGCGAGTACGTCATTCTGCGCGCGGATCAGGATGAGAACGGCGAGGATATTCTTGTCACGGTGGACGATGACGAGGAGTTTGAGGACGTAGCGGACTACTTCGACGATATGCTGTCGGATGAGGCGGATTACGACATCAATCCGGCGGAGGAGCAGTCCGGAAAGAAGTAAAAGCTGATCCTGCGGGGTGCGTGATACGCAGGTATTGTGACCCACATCAGATTAAAAGGAGACCGACTCGCGCCGCGGTTTGCAGACCTCCTGCCCTCCCATCGGTTGACTTGTCCCGTGGGGGAGCGGACGCTGGGAGCAGTAAAGCGGCGGATAGGTCACCGCCCTGGACAGAACAGGGTTCCGAAGTCTGCGTACACGGCTCAGCGGGATCGTTTTTTCTCCCCTCTCTGCGGGGAGGCTCCCTACCAGGGGAGCATGTAGCGCAGGAACCGAAACGGTTCGGGCGGGGATCTCCTACGGGACGTCCCCGCCCTGCTTTATTTCAGGATACCGCTGCGTATCCGCCGTGCGATGGTTGAAGGAAAAACGGCATCTCCGCGATTGGGGCAGGCTATGCCGGCATACGCCGGAGCCGGTCGGTTGCCGCCGACGCCCTATGCGCGGTACGCGATGCTTACAGAAAGGGAAAAAACTATGAAATGCAGGAAAATTACCGCGTGCCTCCTGGCACTGCTGCTGAGCTGTTCTGCCGTTGCGTCCTGTACCGGCGGCGGAACATCCGACGTAACGGCTACCGGGACAGACACCGGGAGTGCCACGGAATCGGCAACCGTCGTTGCGACCGATCGGGTGACAGACACGGAGCATGGTTCGGAGTCGGAAAGCGAGACTGCCCCGATCCCTGCCGTGAAGGAGAATGTCCCGACCTCCGGCGCGTCCGTGACCTTTTATCACAATGAGAACAACAGCCTGTTCCTGACTGCGGAGGGGCTGGATGCCGCCGTGACGGAGGATGCAGAGGTCGGTACGGTGCTGTCCCTGCGCGCCGCGGGCGGCTCCGAGCATACGCTGACGCTGAACTACGGGGAGTATGTGCGTGCGCACGGGCTGGAGCCGGCGACGGTAGGCGGGACGCAGTACGTCATTCTGCGCTTCCGCGTGGAGAACGGCGATGCCGCATCCCTGCGTCTGGGGACTGCTACGGAGGCGGGTGCGACCTCGCGTCCCTCGCCGGTGCCTACGATCCGACCGATGCCGGCTGGCAGTCTGTGCTGTATGCCGTCGGGAACTTCAAATGGGCGGGCAAGCCGTCCGACGGGGATGCCTTTGCCGGCATTACGCTGTCGCTGTTCCGCAGTGCGCCGGCACAGGGAGAGACGGTGCACCTGTATTCGGTCACGCTGACCTCTGACCTGCCCACGGCGCTTGCCGCACTGGGATACACGGATCAGCTGTTGGGCGGTGGCGATACCTCCGGCGTTGTCTGGAACGACCCGGTCCGGCACGTCAGGCTGACTGCGCCGGACGAGGATGAATCGGTCGCGCTGTGGTTCGATCACATCACCGAGAAGACGTTGCAGACAACCGTGACGCCCACCGATAAGGCAGGGTACACGGTCCGGCTGGCGCGCAACGAAATCGAGAACTGCCAGTTTTTCCTCGCGCCCGCGACCGATCGCACCTTCCGGCTGGAGCTGTCCCCCATGACGAACGAGGCGGGCAAAACGCTGGAGACATCGCTGCTCTACACCGTCTACCATGACGTGGCAGGCGAGCGGATGCCGGATGCCATCCCGCCTGTCAGCGCCCCGATCGCGGTGCGCGGCGGACAGTCGCAGGGCTTTGTTGTCAAGGTCAAATCCACGGCGGAGTCGGAGGCGGGTCTGTACCGTGCCGAGCTGAAGGTGTTCGATGAGGAGACCGGCAGGCAGATCAAGGCGGCGTATGTCTACGCTTACGTGTGGGATTTCACACTTTCGGACAAAACCGAGATGCGCACCGCCATGCAGATGCTGTACTGGCGCATTTACCGCACCTATCCGGAGGGGACGGATACCGAGAAGCTGGCAATCAACTACTACGAATTCCTGCTGGACAACCGCATCAACGCCATGGCACTGCCGTTCGGTGTCCGGGAGGAGCGCGTGTGGAAGTACATGGATAACCCGCGCGTCAATTCCTTCTGGATTCCCGGCGTGGACGAGGATCGGCATGCGGAATATACCGCCTCGGTGTACGAGATTCTGGGACGTGTTGAGGGACGGCGGGAGAAGGCGTTCTTCTACCGCGTTGACGAGCCGACCACGCCCGAAATGCTGAACAAGCTGGCGAAGGTGGCTGCTTCCATCGCGCCCTACTATAAGGAGTATCACATGGTCACGCCCTGCTATGTCAACATTGACCTGAGCGACGGACGGGATCAGATCGAATTCATGAAGGACTATGTGGATATCTGGTGCCACAAGATGAATGCCTTCACGCCGCGCTGGCTGGAATTTGCCAAGGGCGCGCAGTACGTGCAGACCGCCGCGCAGGATAAAAAGTACGGCGAGTATGCCGACCGTATTGCCGCCGAGGTGGCGGGCGGGGATCAGTCCTGGACGTACTTCTGCTTTGAGCCGACTGCCCCGTACGTCAACTGGATGGCAAACGGGGACGGCACCGAGCCGATCGTGTCCTTCTGGCAGTGCAAGCTGCTGGGCATTCAGGGCGTCCTGTTCTGGGGCGTCAACGAGTGGCGCGACAATATGTATGACCTTTACGAGCCAGCCACCAATTCGTGGGGCGACGGCATCCTGATTTACAGCGGCGCGCCCTTCGGCATCGACACGCCGGTCTCCTCCCTGCGACTGGAAACCATCCGCGACGGCATTGAGGACTACCAGTACCTCTGTATGCTGGAGCAGGCGGCAGGCAAGCAGGCGGTGGACGAGCTGGTGCGTCTTGTGACGACCAACGTTCTCGTTTACACTTCCGACGATGACTATCTCGCCGCCGTCCGTGTCCTGCTCGGCGACCGGCTGGAGCAGGCGCTCAAGGTCTGACCGGAACGGGGCTGTGCCGGATGTCCCTTTTGGGCACGCGCCCCACGTTCTAATGCGGCGGGGAAGGGAATACAGTCAGTAAGGATATACCCGGAAAACAGTGATACCGTGAAATCGTGAAATAAGAGCACCTCTGCACATGCACGGCTGTGCGGGGCTGCCCGAGGAGAAAGCTATGAACAGAAAACGTCTCCGGGACTGGGGCATTGTCATCGGCGAACTGCCAACCGGTCCCCGCAATAAGCTCTCGGATGTGCCCGGCGTTACGGTCGGACACGCAACGGTCGCGGACAGCGGACACAATACCGGACTTACGGTCATTCTTCCTGCATCCGGAAATCTGTACGCTGACAAGCTGATTGCCGCATCCCATATCATCAACGGCTACGGGAAAACGGCGGGCAGCATCCAGCTGGATGAGCTTGGCACGCTGGAAACGCCTATCGCCCTGACCGGCACGCTCAATGTCGGCAAGGTGTCGGACGCGCTTGTTGCGTACACCATGGCGGAATGCGACCGTGACGGCGTGGCGTGCCGGTCGGTCAATCCGGTCGTGGGCGAGACGAATGACGCCGTGCTGAACCGCCTTGCCGACCGCCCGGTCGGAGCCGCGGAGCTGGCGGCGGCGATTGCGGATGCCGGCGCCGATTTCGACGAGGGCGATGTGGGTGCCGGACGCGGCACCATGTGCATGGGGTTAAAGGGCGGCATCGGCTCCGCCTCGCGCATCGTGACGGTCGGCGGACAGCACTTCACGCTGGGCGCGCTGGTGCAGACCAATTTCGGGCGGCTGGATGATTTGCTGGTCGCCGGATACCCGGCAGGTGCCGCCATCCGCCGGATCGTGTCCGCTCCGCCTGCGCCCGAGGACAAAGGATCCTGCATGATTATCATCGGTACCGACCTGCCTGTCAGCCACCGCCAGCTTTCGCGTATCCTGCGCCGTGCCGCGGTGGGGCTTGTCCGCACCGGCTCCTTTGTGGGGCACGGGAGCGGAGACGTGGTGCTCGGCTTCACGACTGCCAACCGCCTCTGTCGGGAGGAGGACGACCTGCGGCAGGTCACCCTGCTGCGGGAGGAGGCGCTGGACGGCGCCTTCCGCGCCGCCGCCGAATCGGTGGAGGAAGCCATACTCAATTCGCTCTGCACCGCCGACCGCGTCACCGCGACCGGCATGGGCGTCGCCGGGAACGAAACCGTGACGCTCGCAGGATTTTCGGAATTTCTGCCTGCTCTGCTTCCACGCTTTGCGCGGGCGCGGATGACCGGTCTTGCGCCGGGCGGGAAACGTCAAAAAAACCGGAACAGGAAAAAGCAAAAGCGCGACTGCACCCCTGCGGGTTGTCGCGCTTCTCTGTTTGTGCGTGCTGATCTGTCTGGCTCCGCCGTCCCGTGCGGCTGTGCGTGCCGCCGACACCCGCCCGACCGGAAAGGCGGCGGAAACGGTCGCCTGCGGACTGCTGTCGGACGGACTGCGCAACAGCCGGGCAGAGATTGATTTGCGCGCCGCCTGCCTGCCCCGCGAAGCGCTGGGGCGCGTGTTCGCGCAGGTGATGAACGGAACACCGGAGCTGTTTTACGTGGATAGCCGCCTGTCCTACACCTATGACGCGGCAGGGGACGTGCTGAGCGTCACCCCTGCCTACCGCATGGCGGGAGAGGAGCTGGAGGCGGCGCGGCGGTTCTGGCACGATACCCTGGATCAGGTTATGACTTCCCTGCATGAAGCGCAGACGGCGCGGCAGGCGGTGCCGGGCGGGGGCATACCGGCGTGGAGTGAGGCGGACACGGTACTGTTTCTGCACGAGTATCTGGCACAGACCTACGATTACGATACGGCGGGCGATAATTTCGATGCGTTCAGTCTGTTCCGCGACGGCGTGGGGGTATGTCAGGCGTATGCGCTGGCATTCATGGCGCTGGGGCGTGCGGCGGGGCTGGAGGTGGACATGGTGACGAGCAGGGAAATGGATCACGCGTGGAATCATGTCCGGGTGGGGGATGCCTGGTACCATGTGGACGTGACGCGCGATGATCCTATCCGGGAGCCGGGGACGGCATCGGTCGTGCGTCACACGCGCCTGCTCCGCTCCGATGCGGGCATGGAGGCGGAGGGGTATACCGCTTTTTCCTGCGGGGACGGGCATATCTGTGCCGACGGGCGGTATGAAACGGCGGAGGGGGACGCGTGGTTTTCCGGCGTCGATACGCCGCTGACCTGCCTGCCGACCGGTTGGTTCCGGGCTGGGGCGGACACCGACAGCGGGCTTTGGATTCCGTGCGCCTTTCCGCCGGCGGGCGGCACATCCGCGTTGCCCTGCGCAGCGTGCGCAGGGGGAATGCCCGGTGATATGGACGGGGACGGACGCCTGTCCCCTGCCGACCTTCTGTGGCTGGATATCTGCCCTCTGCCGCAGGGGACGGCGGGGCGGGCTGCCCTGCGGGAGCGGATACTGCGGGACTGCGGCAGGTAGGCGGCATTACGTCCGGCGCCGCACGGCATCGCTCCCTGCACGAAGTACCCGGTCGGCATCCGGACAGACCGCGAACAGCACGAAACCGTCTGCCACCGTGACATCCCCCGCCTCTGCCCATGCCGCGTAGTCCGTCCCTGCCCACGCACTGCGCAGACCTTCCAGCCGTGCGCGGCAGAGTGCCGCCACCGAGAGCGCCGATGCCCGGTCGGGGCACTGCAGAACCGCCAACTCGGCGGGGTGCGGCACGGCGGACAGGAACAGTGCCCCGTCGGACGCCAGCGGCGCAGTCAACTGACCGTCCGCATCCTGCCCGCCGTCAAAGCAGTTCCGCGCCGCCGGTCCGTACAGGGCGGAGAACAGCACGCCGTCCAGGTACCCGCTGCCAGCCGGGTCTGCCCGCCGGTCGTATACCAACCCTGCCGGCAGTCCGTCTGCCGCTGCCTGCATGGCGTCCAGAATGACCAGCGCGGCAGGAGGCGGAAGGTCGCGCCCGCAGGACAGCAGTCCGGCGAGCAGAAGTTGGATTGCCACGAGCAGAGCTGCGGCGCGGTGCGCGGCGCGCAAACGGTTCCGGTAGTTCATGGTATGCCTCCGTTACGGTGTATTCCCCTCAGTGTATGCGTCCGGGACGAGGGGCAATACCTGCCGGGACGCCGCAAAACCGGAAAAGGTTGCCTG
Organism: Oscillospiraceae bacterium; assembly: GCA_022009675.1. Lineage (GTDB taxonomy): Bacteria > Bacillota > Clostridia > Oscillospirales > CAG-272 > CAMEON01. Next base: position 1,339,649 of record CP091718.1, read on the forward strand.
CTGCACGGCGGGTTATCCGATACAAATAAACAAACGAACGGTTTATTTATAAACCAAACGTTTCTGTACTCGCCGGTTTTTGCACCGACGTTTGCACTTTAGCGGGGGTGCAGTTCCGGCGGAACGGCATCATAGGTGCAGGGCGACCGGCTCCGGACGGAGCCTTTCCTGGAAAAGAAAAACGTATATTTTTGTGAATATTCACGACACATACTCTGTGCGGAGGACGGCGGGTGGGCTTTCACCGGTCTGAATAAAAATCCGTGCGCGGGGCGCGTTCTGCACGGGATATTTTTGTTGCGAATGACGAAAAATCAGCTGCGGGCTTTTTGCAAATAAAAATATCACGGAATATCAAGGATATTTTGCGGCTTCCGGAAATGCGCCGTCCCACGCCGGGAGCCTGCGGGAGCCGCTGTGCGTGACGGCTGTGTGATGAATGCGAAATGAATATGCGAATATGGGCACGGGACTGCCGCACCACGGAAAAGTGTGCACGGCAGGGTACTTTTTGCCCGTAAAAAAAGTTTGTCGAAATACAACAATTTCTCCAAAAACCCCATCCTTTTTCGGCTTGCCCTGCTCTTTGAACTTTTTCGCATAATTCTGTTATAATGATACGGTGCGATTTAAGAGATAAACGGGCAGGGGACGCCTGCCCGGTCTGCTGTTCTTACGGAGGTTTGGAATCGGATGAAATCACTGAAATGCCGCCTGTCTGCGGTTTTGCTGACGGCACTGTTGCTACTGCAGAGTCTGCCCCTGTCGGCAGTCGCCCGCAGTGTTCTGCCCGGTACGGGGACGTCGTCCCTGCCCGGTGACTGGAAGGGGTCGCTGTCCCGCGTGGACGGGCTGGACACCGAGTCGCTGCGCCGGCAGTATTTTTCCGCGCTGGCAGAAGCGAACCGTGCCAACTTCTCGGGCGAGCGGTGGGTTGTCGTGGAGCTGGGAGGCGACACGCTCTACACGCTCTATGAGAACTCCGCGGCGGACAGCTTCACCAAGTACTGCGAATCGTCCGAGGGACAGGCGGCGCGGGAAAAGCTGGAGGCGGCGCAGGAAGCCTTCCTGGCGCGGCTGGATGCCGCCGGCGTCGGATATGAGAAAAAGTATTCCTACACGGCTGTCAACAACGGGCTTGCCCTGCGGGTCAACTCCGAGGGGTACAAGGCGCTGAAGAACATGGACGGCGTGTCCGGCGTGTATTTCTCCGAGTCCTACGCCGTGCCGACCGTTGCGGTCAGCAACAACGCGAACGTCTACACGACGGGCATTTACAATACCACCGGCATTGACTACAAGGGCGAGGGCATGGTGGTCGCTATTCTGGATACAGGTCTGGATTACACGCACGAGGCGTTTGTCACCATGCCGAAGAACCCGGCATGGAGCAAGCAGTACGTGGCGGACCGGATGGCGGCAAGCTCCATCTTCAACGCGAAGGCGTCGGTGGACGATGTGTACTATAACGCCAAGGTCCCCTTCGCGTATGACTACGCCGATGACGATGCGGACGTGTTCCCGCAGTACAGCTCCCACGGCACGCACGTTGCGGGTATCGTGGGGGGCAAGAGCGACTACGTGGTCAACAAGGAGACCGGGGAGACCTTCCTCGGCGTGGCTCCGGAGGCGCAGCTGGTCATCTGCAAGGTGTTCACGGACAATCTGGACAGCGACGGACTGGGCGGAGCGGATTCCATTGATATCCTTGCCGCGCTGAGCGACTGCGTGGAGCTGGGCGTGGACGTCATCAACATGAGCCTTGGTTCCTCCGCCGGCTTTGCCGACGAGAAGAGCAACAGCTTTCTCAACGGCATTTACGAGCGCATCCGCAATGCGGGCATCAGCCTCGTGGTTGCCGCGAGCAACGACTACAGCTCCGGCTTCGGCGGCGGCAACGGTACAAACCTTGCCTCCAACCCCGACAGCTCTACGGTCGGCGCGCCCTCCACGTACCCGGCGGCTCTGTCGGTTGCTTCCATCAACGGACAGAAGGCGAGCTACATTATCGCCAACGACGATGAGAACCAGGTCGCCTTCATCACCGAGTCCTCCGACGGCAACGGCAACTCCTTCGACTTTGTGGAGCAGCTGTACCGGAAGACGGGCAAGAACAAGGGCGAGACGCTCCGTCTCAAGTATGTGGTTATAGGCGGCGTCGGACGTCCGACCAACTACACGGCACAGGTCAAGAAGCAGCTTCAGGATTCCGCGGGCTATGACGGCGTTATCGCGCTGGTCAAGCGCGGCGATACCACCTTCGCCGAGAAGGTGCAGAACGCCATGGACAATGGCGCCGATGCTGTTATCATTTATAATAACCTGTCCGGTACCATCCGGATGTCGCTGGGCGAGGTGGACGACCCGGTTCCGACCTGCGCCATTTCCATGGACGCCGGTAAGGTCTTCGTGGACAATGCCAAGAAGAATGTCGGCACCATTTCCGTCAATGCGAACTACAAGGCAGGTCCCTTCATGTCGGACCTCTCCAGCTGGGGACCGTTGCCTGACCTTCAGCTCAAGCCGGAGATTACGGCGCACGGCGGCGAGATTACCTCTGCCGTTGCGGGCGGCTATGATATTTACAGCGGTACCAGTATGGCGGCACCCAACATGGCAGGCGCCGTGGCACTGCTGCGCCAGTACCTGAAGACGACGACGGACCTGTCCGGCACCGCGCTGAACGCGCGCGTCAATCAGATGCTGATGAGCACCGCCACCATTGCCCTCAACGAGGAGGGCAACCCCTACTCGCCCCGTAAGCAGGGGCGCGGGACTCGCAGGTATTGCGGACGCCATCGCCGCCGAGAGCTACATCACGGTGCGGGACAAGGACGGCAATATCCGCGACAAGACCAAGATTGAGCTGTACGACGACAAGGAAAAGACCGGCGTGTACACGTTCTCCTTCCTTGTCAACAACCTTTCCGGTAAGGCGGAGACGTATGACCCGCAGGTCTGGGTTATGACCGAAACGCTGGCATCGGACAAAAAGACGGTTGCCGAGAAGGCATACATCCCTGTCCGACAGCACGATAACGCTTGAGGCGGACGGCAAGGCTGTCAGCGGCAACATTACGGTTCCTGCCGGGAAGACGGTTTCGGTGACCGTGACAATCAAGCTGGGCGATGCGGGACGCAAGTACCTGGACGAGAGCTTTGTGAACGGTATGTATGTGGAGGGCTTCGTGTCCCTGCAGGCAACCGGTAAGACCAAGGTGACGATCGGCCTGCCCTACCTCGCTTTCTACGGCGACTGGAACGACGCGCCGCTGTTCGATTACAGTGAGTACGAGCTGGCTGAGAGCCAGAAGGATACCGGCGTGCCCGCAGAGGACAAGCTGGTTGCCTCTGCCGCCAGCACCAAGGTCATCGGTATGTACTACGATGACAAGTACATCCTGTCCATGGGCTCCTACCTGTACAGCATGGAGGAGTCGGACGTTGCCATCTACCCCGACCCGGACAAGATTGCTCTGTCCATGTTTGATACGGCCGGACAGCGCACCATCTACGAGCTGTACATGGTCTACGCCGGCCTGCTGCGCGGCGCGGCATACATGGACATCGAAATCACGGACGACGCGACCGGCGACGTAGTATATAAGGAAGTTAAGGAGAACGTCAGCAAGTCCTACGCGGCGGGCGGCTCCAACCGCGGCTCCGCCATCATGATGGAGATCAAGGCGCAGGATTGGGGACTGATCAACAACAGCAAGTACCGCGTCCACCTCAAGGGACAGCTGGACTATCCCGGCGGCGAGAATCCCGACCGCAGTACCTTTGATTTCACCTTTACCATCGACTACGAGGCACCGCAGGTGCTGGATTACCGCATCCGGTACGACTCCTACACCGAAAACAAGCAGACCAAGTACCGCATCTACATGGACGTGGATGTGTACGATAACCAGTATGTGCAGGATCTGATGCCCTGCTATATCCGTGATACGAAGGACGGCAAGACGTTGACGCTGGCGACGCAGTACCCCATTCCGGTGTACGGCGAGAAGGGCACGACTTCCACGGTCAGCTTTGAGATTACGGATATCTACGAAGAGTATGTAAAGACCGGCAAGCTGTACCTGGTCGTGGAGGACTACGCCATGAATCAGACCAGCTACCTCGTGCAGACGGGTTCAGGGGCTGGACGAGCTGACCAACGTGACGCTGAAGGAGGACGAGTTCCTCTCCCGCGTGCAGAGCACGGCAACCGAAACCGCTGCCCCCGAAACATCCGCGGAGGAGACCGGGGCGGAGGAGCAGACCGTCATCGGTAACTATCAGCTTTTCCTGGCACCCAACCAGCTGTACAAGGCGACAGTCGCCACGCCCACCGATAACACCCGCGTGCAGAATCTGGAGTTCCGGGTCGTGTCGGGCAATGAGTCCGTCGCGGTCAAGGGAACCGAGATATATGCGCTGTCCGCCGGTCGGGCGATGCTGGAGCTGTGCTACGTCGAGGGCGAACAGCAGACGGTGTACGCCGAAATCGAGCTGACGGTAGAGGGAACGCCCCGCGAACCCGCCAAGCCGGATAAGCTGACGCTGTCTCCCGTGACCAACGGCAATCACTACGTAGTGAACCTGGAGACCGATGCGGCGGTGACACTGCATCCCAACACGACGCAGGCATTCCAGGTCAGCGTTTCGCCGTGGTATGTCCAGGGCGTGGAGTTCGAGTGGAGCTCCTCCAACGACGAGGTCGCCTCGGTGGACGAGACGGGCAACGTGACGACGCATAAGAAGGGGACTGCCTACATTACAGTCAAGGCAAAGGGCTATGACCGCCTGACCAAGTCCGTCCGCGTAACGGTGGACAGTGACTACCGCATCGTCAACTACACGCTGTACGATTACTACGGCGGCGCCGAGTGCGTCATTCCGGAGGATCTCAACGTCATGTATCTGGACGAGGAGTGCTTCCGCAACAATACGACCGTGCGGCGCATCGTACTGCCCTCTACGCTGACAGAGATTCCCGAGCGCGCCTTCGAGGGCTGTATCAACCTGGAAGAGATCTTTATCCCCAGCCAGTGCATCGTGATCGGCAAGCAGGCGTTCTCCGGATGCCAGAAGCTGCAGAAGGTCACGTTCGGTATGTTCGTGGACAAGGACAAGAACGAGTCGGATGTCTACACAGGCACCATCACCATCGGTCCGGAGGCGTTCAAGAACTGCCGTTCGCTGTCTACCATCCAAAATATGAAGCGCATGACCTCCATTTGGGACAGCGCGTTTGCAGGCTGTGTCAGCCTGACCGAGATCGACCTGACCGAGCTGCGTGTCGCCGGAAACAACATCTTCTCCGACTGCACCGGTCTGACCAATGTGATCTTCAGCGAGCGGACAGCCATCGGCAAGCAGATGTTCTCCGGCTGTACGCGCCTTGCGTCTGTCACCTTCCCCGGCAACACGCTGGCGGAGGGCACCTTCAACGGCTGCTCGGCACTGAGATCCATCACCTTTACTTCTAAGGACTTTATCGGGTTCGGCGCGTTCTCGCTTGCCAACACCGCGTTGGAGAGCGTGACGCTGCCTGCCGGCACCTATTCGCTGGGCGAGGGCGTATTCTCCTTCTGCACGCGGCTCCGTGCCGTTTCGCTGAGCGAGGGAACGCACCTGCTGCCCGTGAGCGGAAACCAGTCCGCCTTCTCCGGCTGTGACCTGTTCGGGGCGTATACCGTCCCTGCCGCCAACCCGTGGCACACCACCGTGGACGGCATCCTTTACAGCAAGGATATCACCGAGCTTGTGTCGGTGCCGTATGCCACCGAAAGCCTGACCATTCCCGCCGGCGTGACCGCCATTGCGGGCGGCGCGTTTGCCGAAGTCACGGCACTTCGGGAGCTTGACCTCAGCGGGATTACTTCGATCGGTGCGTATGCGTTTGCCGGTTCCGGTCTGACCCACGTGACGCTGCCCGCCGGGCTGGATGCCCTGCCGGACGGTCTGTTCTACGGATGCCGCTCCCTGACCGAGGTGACCGGGCTGGATCATGTCCGCACGGTCGGTCGGGAGACCTTCCGCGGCTGTGTCGGTCTGCGGACGGTGGATATGCCTGTTGCCGAGCGCTTCGGCGAGGGCGCGTTCCGTTCCTCCGGACTCAGCACCCTGCATGCTCCTGCCCTGACTGCGGTCGGTGCGCGGGCGCTGGAGGGAACAGCCGTCACGGAGCTGACACTGCCCGCACTGGCAGACATCGGCTACCGCGCTTTCGCAAACATGAAAAACCTGACGTCTGCTGTGCTGGTGCCCTGTGACCCGCATGGATGCGTATGTGTTCTCCTCCGATGCGGCGCTTACGTCCGTGCACTTCGGGGACGGCGCGACCGTGGTCGGCGACCATGCCTTCTTCAACCAAGCTCCGGTGTGGGTTCTGACGACAGTCAGACTGCCCGACAGCATGACCTATATCGGCGCGTATGCCTTTGCCAACCAGCAGGGGCTGACGGAGCTGAACCTCTCCGGTGTGCAGACAGTGGAGCAGAACGCCTTCACGGACTGCGCGGCACTGACTTCCGTTGACCTCTCCCGCGTGGAGACGGTCGGCAAGAGTGCCTTCTCCGGCACTGCCCTGACTGCGGCGGATCTGACCAACGCCAGCCGAATCGACGAGAAAGCGTTCTCCGGAACGCCGCTGACCTCCGTGACCTTCGGCAAGCTGGAGGTGCTGGGCGCCTTCGCGTTCTCCGGCACCAAGCTGACGACGGTGACGCTGCCCGCGTCCTTCTCCTCCCTGTACTACACCTACGTGTGGGATGTGCTGGACACCAAGGGACGTGTCAAGGAAACCCGGCAGCGTGAGGTTCAGTCCTACGGCGACGGCGCGTTTGCCAATATCCCCACGCTGACCGCCATTCTGGTGGCGGACGGCTCCGAGGCGTTTGAATCGCGTGACGGCGTGCTGTACGGCAAGGCTGTCAACGGTTCCGTCCTGCTCCAGTATCCTGCCGGACGGGACGGCAAGAGCTACGCCGCGGCGGCGGGCACGGTCCGCATCGGAAACAGCGCCTTTGAGGGCGTCGGCGTGCTGGAGGAGATCTCCTTCCCCTACACGGTTTCCGTCATCGGATCCTACGCTTTCTACAAATCGACCGTTACGCACTACACCTTCAACAGCGTGGAGGCGCCGGTTCTGCTCTCCTCCTATGTCGATCCGGCTACGGTCAAGGACAGCGAAGTGCTGACCGCCCTGTTTGAGAGAGACAACGGACTGGGCAGCTCCATCTATTACGCCAACTTCCTTGACTTCGTTGCCAAGCAGGTGTATGCGGATGTGTTCAACCCGGAGTTCTTCCAGCCGACCGATTTCGGTCTGCACCTGACCATCCCCAAGAACAGGGACCGGCTATGACACCAAGATATGGACGTGCTTCTTCGGCGACATCGGCAAGACCGATGACATCCAGCCTGACAACAGAACCCACGCCGCAATGAACGCAATGGATGCCATGAAGGCGCTGATTTCCGTGGCGGACATTGCCGCCGCAGACAGTCTGGACAAGCTGACTGCCGTTTCCGAGGCAACGCTGGCGGCGCGCCGTGCCTACAACCAGGTGGTGGGCGCCGATCAGATCGCCCTGTGCGCCGACCGCTACGAAACGCTTCTGACCTATGAGAAGGCACTGCGTGACGCCAAGGCGCGGCTGGGCAGTCCCGTGGCACTGGATCGGCTGGAGCTTGCCTCCCGCCCGGATAAGATCCGCTACAACGCGGGCGAGACCTTCGATCCGACCGGCATGGTCATCAAGGCGGTGTATGCCGATGAATCCGAGGTCATCATGACCGATTACACGCTGGACAAGACGACGCTCTCTGCCGGCGACGAGTCCGTGACCGTGACGGTTACGGCGGACGGAAAGACCTATACCCTGCAGGTCCTGCTCAATGTGCAGGGCGGGCAGGGAGACGGACACGACCGCTCCGGAGACCGAGACCGCGACCGAACCCGCCACGGAAACCGTGACCGAGCCGGATACGGATATCATCGGGACCGGAACCGAGGCATCCGCCGGAGGAACGCCCGGATGGGTTCTGCCCACCGTGCTGGCGGCAGTAGTTCTGGTCGGCGGGGCTGTGGCAGCCGTGCTGATCCTGCGTCGGCGTAAGGGCAACTGACACGCTCCCCGCCGTCCGCCCGTGAGGCGGACGGCGGGTGTGCCGACGTTTATCCGCAAAATGAAAGGAATGTGTACCGTGAACGCGAATATGAATACGGTCGGGTCCGGCGGTCGCGCCCGTCGCGCCCTCCGATGCCTGTTGCTTTCCGCACTTCTCCTGCTGCTGTGCGCGGTGGGAACGGCGTGCCGGGGCATCGGCGACAGCGGAGAAGCTCCCTATGACCATCTCGTCACCTTTGATTACAACTACGGCAATCTGGAAGCCAACTGCCCGACGCAGTACCTCGGCGTCCGGGACGGCGGACTTGTCTCCATTCAGCCCGGCTACAGCGATGCATTCACGCTGTATGAAATCAAGGGGCACTATCTGGAGGGTTGGTATACCGCCAAGACCGACGGGGAAGGCAAGCCGCTGAAGGACAGTAAGACCGGCATGGTTCTGCTGGACAGCAAGTGGGATTTCGAGACCGGAACGGTCGGCGCCGATATGACGCTGTATGCCCGCTGGGTTGCCGAATCGGTGCTGTCCTTTGTGGACAGAGAGACCGGCGAACTTCTGTACTCCATGCGCGCCACGCCCGGCACCAGCCGGAAGCTCCCCGTGCAGGCGGAGGGCGCCATTATCGAGAAGATGCCGGGACACACCGTGTACGGCTACTTCGCGGATGCGGAATGCACACAGCCGTTTACATTCCCCCACACCTTCGGCGAGACCGATGAAACCGTGTACGTTTCCCTGCTGGAGGGAACATGGCTGATCGTCCGGACACCTGCCGCGTTCCAGAAGGGCGTGAACGCCGGCGCGAACCTGTACCTGGATGCCGACCTGGATTTCTCGCAGGTGGCGACGGGGTGGCAGGTGCGTGACTTCGGCGGAACCCTCAACGGAAACGGACATACCATCCGCGGCATCACGCTGACACTGGAGGGCTCCCGGAACAAGAGCAACAATTTTGCCCTGTTCGGCACCCTGCGGAGCAAGGCATACCTGCATGATGTGACCTTTGCCGATGTGAACATTTCCTTCTCCGCCAAGGTCAACGGAACCTACGCCGTTGCGGGCTTTGCGTGGGCGGCGGAATCCGGCGCCCGGGTGGAGAACGTTACCCCTGACAGGCTTGCTGACCTATGACTTTGCCAGCGCGCCCACCTCCACCGTGACCGCATGGATTGCGGAAAAACGGCATGAAACCGGAGGACGCGAACGGCTGTGATTACAGCGGTCTTGTCCTGCGGGATGCCGCTGCCGGCTGACGCGCGGGAAAAACTGTACCCTGCGGGGGGCAACCGGCGGCGCGCCGGCGATCCCCGCTATCCATACGCATACCCGAATCTGAAAGGAGTAATTCCATGAAAAAAACCAACATGAGACGGTTCCCCGGCGTCCTGCTCTGCCTGATCCTGGCGGCGGCGACGCTCCTGTCCTTTGTTGCCTGCAACGGCACCGGTGGCGGAACCGGCACGGCTACCGCACCCAACGGCGGAACCGGCAACAACGGAACAAACCCCGATGACCCTGCCGGGCAGAAAAACAACCCGGAGACAAGACCTTTTTCCATGAGCATCCAGACGCCGGACGGCGTTTTCAACCCGTTCTTCTCCACCTCGGCGTATGATTCCACCGTCGTGGGGCAGACACAGATCGGCATGCTGAATACCGATTCCAAGGGCAACATCGTCTGCGGCGAGAACGAGCCGACGGTCGCCAAGGATTACACCGTGACCGAGACCGAGGAGAACGGCAAGACCTACACGGTCTACGAGTTCCTCATCAAGAACGGCATCCGGTTCTCGGACGGCGAGCCGCTGACCATCAAGGACGTGCTGTTCAATCTGTACGTGTACCTGGATCCTGCCTACACCGGTTCGGCTACCATCTATTCGACCGACATCGTGGGGCTTTGCAACTACCGCCTGCAGAAGACCGGCGATATCAACGATGATTCCGCCGCCGCCTTTGAGGAGAGCTTTGTCACCGAGGCGAACATCCGGATTCAGAACCTCATCGACTATGTCCGGCTGGTCGGCAAGGGCGTCAAGCAGGAGGACAAGCCCTCCGATACATGGACGGATGCCGAGAAGGAAGCCATGAAGAAGGACTACGCGACGGTTGCCGCGGCTTTCCTGGAGGAGCTGACCAAGGACTACAACGCCATTGTCAAGGAGTCCTATAAGGACTGGAAATTCACCGAGGCATGGCAGATCTTCCTGTACAACGACGGTGGCCGCAGCGAGCTGCTCAAGGAGGATCCGGCGCGCCCGGGCTACCCCCTGAAGGACGCGGACGGCAACTATCAGCTGAACGAGACCGAGGCAAAGCGCATCTATGCCGAGGAGATTCAGGAGTACACCGACGAGCACAAGGACATGAGCACCGAGGAAGCCATCAAGGCATTCTGCATCCTGTCCGTGTACGGCTCCTACTTCCCCGGGAATGCCATCACCGAGACCAATGCTTCCAACTTTGAGTCGGTCGTGAAGTACTGGCAGACGGCATCCACCGTGCTGGATCAGTTCACCGCCGAGGCAAAGAGTAACTATTTCGCCAGCATGACCAAGCTGGTTCCCAACATCAGCGGCATCACGACCCGTAAGACCGAGTCCTTCAACGGCAAGGAGCTGGGCGAGGAGTACGACGTGCTGACCATCAAAATCAACGACGTTGACCCCAAGGCTATCTATAACTTCTCCTTTACCGTGTCCCCCATGCACTACTACTCCACCAACAGCTGGAACGGCAAGGACTACATCGCGGCGTTCAACGGCGTTGATGAGTTCGGTCTGGAGTACGGTAGCATCCAGTTTATGAACGAGGTCATCAACGCTCCCTCCAAGGTAGGTCTGCCCGTCGGTGCAGGTCCCTACAGGGCGTCCAACGCCAAGGGCTCCGAAGAGGTTAGCGGCGATACCTTCTTCAACAACAACTTCATTTACTACGAGCGCAATCCCTACTTTGAGACGGTCGGCGAGGGCATCCAGAATGCCAAGATCAAGTATATCCGCTTCAAGGTCGTTGCATCTGACCAGATCATCAACGCGCTGTCCAACGGCGATATCGACTACGGCGATCCCAGCGCAACGCAGGAGAACATCGCCACCGCCGAGAATGCCGGTCTGGGACACGTCGAGATCCTGACCTCCGGTTACGGCTACGTCGGTATCAACCCCCGCTTCGTGCCCAATATCACGGTGCGCCGTGCCATCATGAAGGCAATGGACACCGCGCTGATTACGCAGAACTACTACAAGGGTGGTCTTGCCGAGATCATCTACCGCCCCATGTCCACGACCTCGTGGGCGTACCCGAAGGATGCCGCCGTCTATAAGAATGCGGCGCTGGGACTGGATTATTCCTTTGACTCCACCGGCAGTGAGATCGAGGATATGCTGAAGGCGGCTGGCTATGAGAAGGTCAACGGCGTCTACCAGAAGCAGATTGAAGGCTTCGGTCTGGACAGACTGTCCGGCGCCAACTACCGTCTCACCATCGCGGGCGGCTCCACCGATCACCCCGCGTATGCCATGTTCCTGAAGGCGGCGGAGATCCTCAACCGTGTCGGCTTTGAAGTCAAGGTCGTGACCTCGCAGACCGCACTGTCCGACCTGTCTGCCGGTAAGCTGGCAATCTGGGCGGCGGCGTGGTCGTCCACGGTTGACCCGGATATGTACCAGATCTACCACATTGACTCGCAGGCAAGCTCTACCTCCAACTGGGGCTACAAGCAGGTCAAGGCAGGTAAGGCAACCGAGGCGTACTCCGAGGAGTACAACATCATCGTGGAGTTGTCCGCGCTGATTGACCAGGGTCGCTCCACCACGGATCAGAACGAGCGCAAGGAGATCTACGCGCAGGCGCTGGACAAGGTCATGGAGCTGGCGGTGGAAATGCCCACCTACCAGCGTAAGGATATGTCCTGCTACAACAAGAACGTGCTGGACGAGAGCACCATGACGCCGGTCAGCGAGCGCTCGCCCTACAACGGTCTGCTGTCCCGCATCTGGGAGCTGAACTACCGGTAAGTCCCGGCAGGTCATCCCTGAAACAAGTACGCATGTATGACCCGGGGAGGGGTTTGCCGGACGCCGGAGGGCGCCGCAACCCTTCCCTCAAAGAGCATTTCCCCCATTCTGCACCAGAAAAGGACGACACGAAATGGATATGATCAAATACATCGTCAAGCGACTGCTTCTGTCGGTGCTCATCCTGTTCGGTGTCTCCGTCATCATCTACTCGCTTGCCCGCATGATGCCTACGGACTACGTGGATAACCAGTATTCATCCGCCGTTTCGCAGGGAACCATGCGGCAGGAGGACGTGGATCGGATCAAGGAGCTGTACGGACTTTCCATGCCGGATGCCTACCTGCGCATGAAGGTCGGTACGGGCAGCTCCTTCGCCGGGGACACCTTTTCCAAGAACACCAAACAGGCAACGTATGACGAGGACGTTTCCCTGGGACTCATGACATGGGAGGCATGGTATGAGGGCTCCTATGACGGACCGCACAATACCCGCCTGGTCATCAATGCCGACGGCACCTTTTCCATCGGCACGGTCGAGTCCCGCGGTCTGCACGTGGAGGCGGAATCCTCTGCCGCGGAGACTTCCGGCGGGGAGACGGAGTCCTCTGCTTCCGGTTCCCTGATTACGCTGGACGAGAAATACACGCCCGTGGAGAGCGGTACATACCGGCTGGTCGCCGGGGAGGGCGGAGACGCTTCCTCCATCCGGCAGGTGGTCTGCACACTGTCCGACGGGACCGAGCTGACCATCGCGGCAGAGTACCGTCTGGCTGGCTTCTGGGATAAGGCGGGCGCTGTCCTCAGCGGCTACTTCAGCTGGCTGTTCAATGTCGTCCGGGGCGACCTCGGTATGTCCTTCAAGTACAAGAAGCCGGTCAAGGACGTCATCTTCCAGAACATGGGCATTTCCTTTGCCATCGCGTTTGTAGCGACTCTTCTGCAGTTCCTGATCTCCATTCCGCTTGGCATCAAGGCGGCAACGCATCAGTACGGCTTCGTGGATTACAGCGTGACGGTGTTCTCCATGACCGGTATCAGCCTGCCGACCTTCTTCCTGGCGGCACTGGTCATCCGTATCTTTGCGGTGGATCTCGGATGGTTCGAGGTCGGCGGCATTGCCTCCTCCTCCCTGCCGATGGATGCTACGTGGTTGCAGCGGCTGGGCGATACGCTCTGGCACATGGTGCTGCCTATGTTCGTGCTGGTGGTGCTGTCCATCGGCTCGCTGATGCGCTATACCAGAACCAACACGCTGGAGGCACTCAATGCCGACTACGTGCGCACGGCACGTGCCAAGGGTCTGACCGAGCATACCGTTATCTACAAGCACGCATTCCGCAATACCATGATACCGCTTGTCACCATGATGGCGGGTATTCTGCCAAGCCTGTTCGGAGGTGCCATGATTACCGAGACGGTGTTCAGTATCCCCGGTATCGGCAAGCTGGCATACGATGCCCTGATCGTGGCGGACATTCCGTTCATCATGGGCTACAATATCTTCATCGCCATTCTGACTGTCATCGGCACCCTGCTGAGCGACCTGATGTACGCGGTGGTTGACCCCCGCGTCAAGCTCGGAAAAGTAAGGAGGCGCCGTATGAATCTGAATGACAAGCAGAACCGGACCGAGAGTCCGGATGTGCCTGCGGAGATGGCTGAGGTCACTGCCGTGGATGTGGTGTCGCCGGTTCACGCTGACGCCGCGGAGGAGTCCGTCGAGGAGATCGGCGCCCGGACGCTGAGTCCCGGACGGCTGGTCATGAAGCGGTTTTTCCGCTCCCGCCTGTCCATGACGGGACTCATCGTCCTGCTCGTGCTGTTCGTGTTTTCCTTTGCAGGACCGCTTATGAAGTTCCTCCCCTTTGTCTGGGGGAGAAGCAGGCGGACGAGAGCCAGCAGATCGAGCAGGCATACTATACCGAGGTGGAAAGCCCGGCGGGCGACGGCAGTAAGGTCTGGATCGTCCACTACTCCCACCCGACCAACTATCTGTCCCCCTCCGGCACCCACCTGCTGGGTACCGATGACAAGGGCTTTGACGTTTTCTCCCGCCTGATGTACGGCGGTCGCGTGTCGCTGACCGTCGGCTTCGTGGTGATTATCCTGGAGACCGTGCTGGGCGTGTTCCTGGGCGGACTTGCCGGCTATTTCGGCAAGTGGGTGGATCACGTCATCATGCGTATCGTGGATATCTTCAACTGCGTCCCGACCATGCCCATGATGATGATCGTCGGTGTCGCGCTGGATAAGCAGGACATCAGCGGTCCCGCCAAGCTGTATATCATGATGGCAATGCTGACGCTGTTCGGCTGGGCTGGGACGGCGCGCCTTGTGCGCGGGCAGATACTGTCCCTGCGTGAGCAGGACTTCATGCTCAGCGCCGAGGCGAGCGGTCTGACCGTCGGACGCAAGATTTTCCGGCATCTGATTCCCAATGTCATGCCGCAGCTCATCGTGTCCATGACGCTGGGGTTGGGTGGTATTATCCTGACCGAGGCAACGCTGGGGTATCTGGGCATCGGTCTGCCCGCCGAGTACGCTACATGGGGCAACATGATAAACGCAGCCGCCAACAACACGGCGCTGGTGTACTATCCGAACCTGTGGATTGCGCCGGGTATCTGCATCGTGCTGGCGGTTCTGGCATTCAACTTTGTGGGAGACGGCCTGCGGGACGCCTTTGACCCCAAAGCAAGGAGGTGACGCGGGATGGCTGATAAGCAGAATACGCATTACATTTCGGCAAAGGAATCCCGTGATATCGCGCGTTCCAACCGCCGGGAGATACGGCGGCTCCAGAAGCTGCGCAAGACGTACCGCCGCGCTGACTGCGTCACGCAGATGAAGGATCCCCGCAACGTGGTGGAATTCGACGACCTGCATACCTACTTCTTTACCGATAACGGTGTCGTCAAGGCGGTCAACGGCGTGTCCTTCGACATTCCGCAGGGCGCGACGGTCGGCGTCGTGGGTGAGTCCGGTTGCGGCAAATCCGTGACCAGCCTGTCCCTCATGCAGCTGGTGCAGGCACCGATGGGACAGGTCGTCAGCGGCAGCATCCGCTTCCGTTCCACCGTCCGGGAGCCGGCAGGCTTTGAGCCTGCCCTGCGTCCCCGGCTGGGTAAGGACGGCAAACCCGTCCTCAACGCGGAGGGACAGCCTGTCATGGAGCCCGAGCTGGACAAGAACGGGCATCCGGTCATGAAGCGGGCGTTCCGGACGCACGAGGAAGTGCTTGACCTTGCCAAGCTGCCCGTGGCGGATATGGCGTCCATCCGCGGACGCGAGATCGCCATGATCTTCCAGGAGCCGATGACCTCGCTCAATCCGGTGTTCACCATTGGCAACCAGCTGGATGAGGTGACTCTGCGCCATGTGGACGGCGCAACGCGCGAGACTGCGCGGAAGAAGAGCCTGGAGATGCTCTCGCTGGTCGGCATAGCCATGCCGGATCACGTTTACGCTTCCTACCCGCACCAGCTCTCGGGCGGTATGCGCCAGCGCGTCATGATTGCCATGGCGCTGTGCCGTAACCCCAAGCTCATCATAGCGGACGAGCCGACCACTGCACTGGATGTCACCATTCAGGCGCAGATTCTCGACCTGCTCCGGGATGTCAAGAACAAGATCAGCGGCAGTATCATGCTCATCACGCATGACCTCGGCGTCATTGCCGAGATGGTGGATTACGTGGTGGTCATGTACGCCGGCCGCGTGGTGGAGAAGGGAACCGTGCAGGAGATTTTCAAGGATCCCCGGCACCCTTACACCATCGGATTGCAGAAGAGCAAGCCCATCGTGGGGCGGGAAGTGGACAGGCTATACAGCATCCCCGGAAACGTCCCCAACCCCATCAATATGCAGCCGCACTGCTACTTCCGCGACCGCTGCTCCATGCGGTGCGACGCCTGCCGCGGTGAGTATCCGCCCATGGTGCAGGTATCGCCCACGCATTTCGTGGCGTGCTACCGCTGTACTGAGACCGTAAAGGAGGAGAACAGGTAAGCTATGGCAGACACTAAAAATCTCTCCCCGAACGGGAACGCGGAGCATCTGCTGGTGGTCAACCACCTCAAGAAGTACTTTCCCATCAAAAAAGCCCTGCATGAGAAGGATTCCGTCTACCTCAAGGCGGTGGACGACGTGTCCCTGACGCTGGATGCCGGCAAGACGGTCGGCATCGTGGGTGAGTCCGGATGCGGTAAGAGCACGCTGGGACGCACCATCCTGCGCCTGTATGAGCCGACCGCCGGGGAGATCATCTTCGACGGAGATCATATCGAGAATCTGAAGGGCGAAGCCCTGCGCCGCAAGCGCCCGGAGTTCCAGATGATTTTCCAGGATCCTTACTCCTCGCTGTCCCCCCGTATGACGGTGGGCGAGATCGTGAGTGAGGCAGTGCGCCAGCACAAGATCGTGCCCAAGACAGAGCTGAGAAGCTATGTCCTGGACATGATGGAAAAATGCGGACTGCAGGCGCATCACTACGACCGCTACCCGCATGAATTTTCCGGCGGTCAGCGCCAGCGTATCTGCATCGTCAAGGCGCTGGCACTCAAGCCGAAGCTGGTCATCTGCGACGAGCCGGTGTCGGCACTGGATGTGTCGATTCAGGCGCAGGTCATCAACCTGCTCAAGGATCTGCAGGAGAAGCACGGGCAGGCGTACATTTTCATCTCGCACGATCTGTCGGTCGTGGAGCACATCTCGGATGAGGTGGGCGTCATGTACCTGGGCAGCATGGTGGAATACGGCTCCAAGGCGGATCTGTTCGCCCAGCCGCTGCACCCCTATACGCGTGCCCTGTTCTCGGCAGTTCCCATTCCGGATCCGGATGTCAAGCTCAACCGCATCCATCTGGGCGGCGATATTCCGTCGCCCGCCAATCCGCCTGCCGGATGCAAGTTCCATACCCGTTGCCCCGAATGCCGCGATATCTGCAAGCAGGTTTCGCCCGTCATGCGGGACATGGGCGGCGGACACTGCGTGGCGTGCCATCTGTACGATGGCGTGACGCACCTGGACCCGCCTGCTCCCGGAACCGTGTTCGCAGGGGGCGGAAACCAGTCGGCGGACAGCCGGCAGGCGCCGGAAACGCAGGATCCCCTGCCCGGGAAGCCGGACGGAGCGGATAGCGCCCGGTAACGGTAACCGCGCCTCGTATCCACAGAATACCGAAAAGGGCTGTTGCTTTTATGCAACAGCCCCTTTTCGGCGCAGAGCGGGTTCGGACATCAAAGTGTGGCGAATATCCGCGCGCCCCGACCCTTCAGCCAGCGGAGCAGCAGCAGGGACAGCAATGCCGTCAGGAGATTGAGCGCCAGCAGGGCGACCCATGCAGGTACCGGAACGGTCAGGAAGTAGCCGCCGACACCGAGCAGGGCGGCATAGCCCCAGCCGCCGAGCAGGGAAAACAGTACGCCCAGACTCTGCTTGATGGGTGTCATCTCGCTGACCCACGTCAGGTTGGGGTGCAGGAGATTGACGAACAGCCCGAAACAGGCTTGCAGCAGGGTAAAGAGAAGCGGGAGAATGACTGTCATTACGGCAGTAGGGAAGGGGAGCCGCAGTGCTGCCGCCACGGCGACGCCGCACAGCAGCGCCGGGATTCCGCCGACCCACAGATGCACCGACAGCTTGGCACGAAGCACCTGCCACGGCGTGACCGGCAGGCTCTGCGACAGCCAGATCGTCCTGCCCTCCAGCGAAACCGAGGGCGCGGTGATTGCTATCGTGGACAGTATCATGCACACGGCAGCGGCGGCGATGGGGGCAAAGCGGGGGATACCGATCCCCACCGCCTCGGACAGAACCGACAGATTTTCGTAAGCCCAGCTGTTGCGGATCAGCAGGAACCCGGCGAACGCAACGCCGATTACCGAGCCGAGACCGCAGTTGAGCATATAGGTCGGACTGCCGAGAAAGCGGGCAAATTCCCGCCGCCGGAGTGCCCCGGCGGGGGAGGCGACGCGCGCCTTTTTCTCCCGGTAGGCGGTGCGGGCGACGGTTCCGGTGGAGGTTGCCAGCCGGATGAAGCCGCGCGCGATGATGTACAGCGTCAGGAACAGCACGAGCGCTGTCCCGGCAATCCATACAAGCAGGGCGATCGGATCCCCGACGCCCATCCTGCCCAGCAGGTAGAGCGGATAGGCGGCGCCGCGTATCTTGGCACCGTAGGAGTCGGCGTTGGCTATGAGATCCTGCATCAGGCTCTGCGCCTTGGCGTAGAAGAAGTAGTACGCGCCGATGAAAATCAGCGAGATCAGCACCGTGATAAGGCTTTTGTTGCGGAGCTTCCGGCTGATCTGTGCGACCACCCAGCCCAGCGCGCAGGACAGGAACAGCACGATGCCGGACACAGTCAGGATCAGCAGGATGCCGCCCAGCACGGATTGCAGGGAGAAGGATGCCATGCACCAGTAGACGATAACGGCAGGCAGCAGAAGCACACCGGAGTACATCAGCCCGAGCAGGTACACGCCCAGAAGCCGCGCGGCGAGGATGTACCGGACGGGGATCGGCATGGACAGGAGCAGATCATTATCCTTGGCAAGGTACAGCCCCGCAAAGGTATTGAACACACTGCCGAAGGCGCCGAGCAGAATGGCAAGCAGAGCCATGACCGTGAAATACATCCACGCAAGCCCCGCCTCCGTCAGGGGGGCGCACAGGAAGACGGACAGGAGCGTGAACATGGTGCCCAGAACGCCGATCATCAGAACCCCGAACATCACGAACAGAAAAATCGTGGACGCCTTGGAGCGCGGCTTGCTTTTTCGCGTATCGTAGAAGTAGGTGCGGAAGATCTCCGTCATCTGCTTCCGGAGCAGTGTTTTCAGCATGACGACGCGTCCTCCAGTTCGAGGAATACGCTCTCCAGCGATTCGTCTCCCCGCACCTCGTCCATATTGCCGGCGCGTATCAGCCGCCCGTTCTTGATGATGGCGACCTTGTCGCACAGCTTTTCCGCTACCTCCAGCACGTGGGTGGAGAAGAAGATGGCGCCGCCCGCGTTACAGACCTCGCGCATCATGCCCTTGAGCAGGTGGGACGCCTTGGGGTCAAGCCCGACGAACGGTTCGTCCATGAGGATGAGCCGCGGTTCGTGCAGCCATGCGGCGATGATCGCCAGCTTCTGCTTCATGCCGTGCGAGTATGCGGCGATGGGCTGTGCCAGATCCTTGGTCAGATCAAACGAATCGCCCAGTCGCCGGATGCGTTCCGCCCGGACATCGGCGGGAATGCAGAAAATGTCCGCGATGAAGTTCAGGTACCGGATGCCGGTCATGAAGTCATACAGATCGGGGTTGTCGGGGATGTATGCCAGCTGCCGCTTGCATGTCAGCGGATCCTCCCTGGATGGAGGTCCCGCAGACGGTTATCTCGCCTTTTGTCAAACGGCAGGATGCCGGTTACTGCCTTCAGGGTGGTGGTTTTTGCCGGCTCCGTTGTGCCCGATGAAGCCGCAGATCTCGCCGGGGGCGATGTGCAGCGACAGGTCATCCACTGC
This sequence comes from Oscillospiraceae bacterium, assembly GCA_022009675.1. Lineage (GTDB taxonomy): Bacteria > Bacillota > Clostridia > Oscillospirales > CAG-272 > CAMEON01. The sequence continues at coordinate 1,359,308 of CP091718.1, forward strand.
CTTTTTGTCTCCGTAGGTTTTGGTCAGATGGGAAATTGTCAGCATATGCGTCACTTCCTTTCGTATTGTGTACTGTGCCCTTGCGGGCGCTTTCGGTTCGTGTGACCGGCGGAATCTGTCGGTGGTGACAGCGCCGTCTGCGCTACCGGCGCTGCCGCCGTGCACTGCTCATCAGCACGTAAACGCCGGTCAACAGCAGGATCGCCCCGATCAGCACGGCGTACATGACGCCGACCGACACCGGGTGCCCGAAGAAGGTCAGCGAGCAGTCAATGGATTCCCGGATGCCGTCCACAAACTCCGCCGGCAGTCCCTCGTCCGCCATGCTGTCATATACGCCCGCCAGCGCGTGATTGCGCAGAAGGCAGGTTCCGTAGGTGCCCGGCAGGAACGACAGCACCTTCCGCAGCCCGTCCGGATAATTGGAAATAGGCATATAGGCGCCGCAGATAAAGCCGTATGTCGTCGAGATGATCGTGCCGATCGCCGATGCCTGCCCGTTGGTGGTCAGGTAGGCGTACAGGCAGGAGGACAGCGACACGCCGAACAGCGTCAGCAGGAACACGTCCAGCACAAGGAGGAGGACATCCTGCGCGGTCATGTACCAGCAACCGCCCAGCGCCAGATAGGCGAGCGATGCGCCCAGTGCCACGAAGTTTACGATCAGCGTGACCAGTGACGACGCGCAGAAGTACGCAAGGGAGACGGTGGAGGAGCGGACAGGCGATACGGCGAGATCGCGCCGTGCGCCGCTGACCTTATCCGATACCATCTGCAGGTTGGCGCAGACAGCCACGGTCACACAGCAGACCGCCAGCAGGGAGGAGATGAGTTGCCCCGCGACTGTTGCGTCCAGCAGTGCAGGATTGAATGAAAGTCCCTCCGGCAGAGCCGAGGTGAAGCTGTCCCCTGTAGATGCGCCCGAGAAAGGTGGCGTACAGAACCAGCAGGATAAGCGGGGAGATGAGCGAGGAGAAAAACAGTCCCTTGTCCTTGAAAAACAGCTTGCAATCGCGCCGGATGAGTTGTCCAAGCCCGTTCATTCCGCGCCACCTCCGTTCAGTTTTTTGCCTGTCACGGCGAGAAATACGTCGTCCATGCGCCCCTTTGTGATTTCGTAGTCGGTGAACATCTCCGGGTGCGCGAGGATCAGGCGCGTTGCGGCGGCGGTGTCGGGAACCGCTACCCGCACGGCGTCGCGGATGCATTCGCAGGGCAGTCCCAGCGCGGCAACATCCTGCTCGCTTTTCCCGTACAGCGTGATGAAATCACCGGTGTAAGCGTTCTTGAGCGCCAGCGGCGTGCCCTCTGCGACGATGCGCCCCGCATCCAGAATCACCACATAGTCCGCGTCTGCGGCTTCCTCCATGTAGTGGGTGGTCAGGAATACCGTCATGCCGTTCCGGCGGCGAAGCGACTGTACCACCTCCCACAGCGTCCGGCGGGTCTGCGGGTCAAGTCCGGTGGTCGGTTCGTCCAGAATAAGTATATCGGGTGAGTGGAGCAGGGCACGCGCCACATCAATGCGCCGGCGCTGCCCGCCGGACAACTTGCCGACCGGGTGCGCGAGCAGCGGCTCCAGATCCAGCAGTGCGGACAGCTCCGCCAACCGTTCCCGGAAGGCGGTGCCTGTGATGCCGTACAGCGCGGCGCGGCAGCGCAGGTTGTCGCGCACGGACAGCGCACTGTCCAGCACGGAGTTCTGGAACACAATCCCCAATCGGCGGGAGATGCTGCCCATGTGCCGGTCGGCATCCTGCCCGCATACCGTGACGGTGCCGCCGTCCTTTGCCAGCAGTCCGCACAGAATGGAAATGGTCGTGGATTTGCCCGCACCGTTGACGCCGAGAAAGGCGAACAGCTCGCCCTGCCGGACGTGAAAGGACAGGTCGCGGACCGCATGGATGTCCCCGAAGGATTTGTCAAGATGCTGTATATCAATAGCGTGCGTCGATGATGTTTGCATAGGGCTCCTTTCCGAATTCCTCAATCCCGGGATCCGCAGTTCCTTCCCGGGGAACGGCGGATTCCTTTGCTACATTATACATGCCCCGCGCGACGCTGTCAAGGGGAATAAACAGGATTTACACGGAACAGTATGACTTTTTTTCATTCCGTATACAACTGTCGGGGCAGTCCGGTGAAACTGGCTTTATCCCCTCCCTACTCCCGCCGGGAAAATCGCTCTGCGGGTGCGGGGCAGGGGTGGGGGAGGGCAGAAAGAGGATAAAGGCAAGGAAATCCGGAAGAAATTACGCGGGAATCCCTTTGACATACAGGTCGGGGATGGATTATAATAGAGGCAATGACTCCGCACGAGCCGGAGAATTCTGAAAAAGAATATGGAGATGCAACATATATGTATCGGATTGGAATTGACCTGGGCGGAACCAACATTGCCGCCGGTATTGTGAATGAAGCGTATGAGATTATCTGTCAGGAAAGCGTCCCGACAGGTGCAGACCGCTCCTCGGAGGCTATCGCCGATGATATGGCGGCGCTGTGCCGCTCGGTGTGCGTCAAGGCGGGCATCCCGGAGACCGAGATCGCTTCGGTGGGTATTGCTGCGCCCGGTATCGCCAACCATGACGACGGCGTGATCGAGTATTCCTGCAACCTGCCCTTCCGTAAGTTCCCCATCTGCGCATACATCCGGGAGCGCTTTCCTGCCCCCTATGTGTTCGTTGAGAACGATGCAAACGCAGCGGCGTGGGGCGAAGCGGTCGCGGGTGCCGCACGCGGTACGCATAACTCCGTCATGATTACGCTGGGTACCGGCGTCGGCGGAGGAATTATTATTGATGATAAGGTGTATTCCGGCTTCAACTACGCCGGCGCCGAATTGGGGCACATCGTCATCGTGACTGACGGGGAGCCTTGCGGATGCGGGCGGCACGGCTGCTGGGAGGCGTACAGCTCCGCGACGGCGCTGATCCGCATGACTGCGCGGGCGCTGGATGCCGCACGTGCCGACGGGCGGCAGACCTTGATGGAGGATATGGTGGCGAAGGCGGGTAAGGTTTCCGGCAGAACGGCGTTTGACGCCATGCGCGCCGGGGACGCCGTTGCGACCGAGGTGGTCAACACCTACCTGCACTACCTTGCGCAGGGACTTTCCAATATCATCAACATCTTCCAGCCGGAAGTCCTGTCCATCGGCGGCGGCATTTCCAACGAGGGCGACAGCCTGCTGGAAACGCTGGTTCCGCTCATCCGTGCCGAGGTGTACGGGCACGGCGTGGTGCCGGACACAAGAATATGCATTGCCGAACTGAAGAACAACGCGGGCATTATCGGCGGTGCCGTGCTGGGCGTCCGGTAAATACCGACACCGCGCTGTCCCCCAACACGATATTTGTTCGTTCCGGGTGTCGCCTTTGCGCGGCGCCCGGAACGCTTTCGTCAGATTGCCCAATTATTCCCACAGCCCCGTATACCGTCTCCGGGGTGTCCCCGGTGCCCCGGCATACTGCCCGGAACACAGGCGTGCAGGGGTGTAAAAACAGGTGTTATATAACTATTGAAGATAAACGGTAGCCGCACGCACGGCTATCGTTATTTTTATCAGGCGAAATTGTCTTTGTCAGTGGCATTCCTTCATAAAAAAAGCCCGGAAACAGAGGAAAAAAAGTTTGTATGGTTTTTCAAACGAAAAAGATGCGTTACCCCTTGCATTTCTTTCGTCATTTTGTTATAATACATGGTGAATAGATTTGTCTTCTATGAGGGGCGTTCCGCGCATGCTGCACCGTATGTCGCGCGCCGCGCGCACGGTTGCCTCAATACTGTGAAAGAAGGAGAATTTTCCATGAAGATTCTGGTCGTCAATGCCGGAAGCTCGTCGCTGAAATATCAGCTGTTTGATATGGACGAGCGCCGCGTGCTGGCTAAGGGTCTGTGCGAAAAGATCGGTCTGTCCGGCGCTGTTACGCATAAGCGTCCCGGCAAGGCGACCTATTCCGCCGACTACCCCATGCCCACTCATGACGAGGCAATCGCGCTCGTTCTCAGGCTTCTGACAGATCCGGAGTGGGGCGTGATCGACAGCGTGGATGAAATCACCGCGGTCGGTCATCGGTTCGCCCACGGCGGCAAGTTCACATCCTCCCGGATGCTGGGCGAGGAAGAGATGAAGTACCTCGAGTCCATTGTGCCCATCAATCCCCTGCACGGTCCCCCTGCCATCAAGGGTGTCAATGCCTGCCGTAAGCTGATGGGCAACACGCCCATGGTCGGCGTGTTTGACACGTCCTTCTATGCTACACTGGAGCCGAAAGCATACGTGTACGCGCTGCCCTACGAGTGGTTTGAGCAGCACCGCATCCGCCGCTACGGCTTCCACGGCACCTCTCACCGCTATGTCTCCGCCAAGGCGGCACGCTTTGTGGGCAAGCCGCTGGAGCAGCTGAAGATTGTGACCTGCCACATCGGCAGCGGTTCCTCCATTTCCGCAGTCAGGTACGGCGAGGCGGTGGATACCTCCATGGGCTTTACGCCGCAGGAGGGTCTGCCCATGGGTACCCGGTGCGGCTCCATCGACCCCTCCATCGTGACCTACATGATGAAGAAGACCGGCATGACGCCGGACGAGATGGACACCGCCCTGAACAAGAAGTCCGGTCTGCTGGGCGTTTCCGGCGTGTCCAATGACGCGCGGGAGGTCTGGGCAGCCGCTGAGGCAGGCAATGCCCGCGCCGCGCTGGCGATGGACGTCATGTGCCAGGGAGCCAAGAAGCTCATCGGCGCTTATGTGGCGGAGATGAACGGCGTGGATGTGCTGGTCTTTACGGCGGGACTGGGTGAGAACGATGCCCGCGCCCGCGAGAAGATTGCCTCCGACCTGGAGTTTCTCGGCATCAGGCTGGACAAGGAGAAGAACCGGAACATGGAGCGCGGTGTCAACGCCGTCATCTCGACCGACGATTCGCCCGTCAAGGTGCTGGTCATCCCGACCGATGAGGAGTACATGATCGCAGCCGACACCATGAAGCTGGTCGGAGACAGGTAAGCTCCGCCTGCACAGTTCCCAATATGGCTTCCCGGCGGCTTTCCTGCCGGGAGAAGACCGAATAACATACAGAATCTTATAAAACGAAAGGAAACAAACAGTATGGCACAGTCTCCGTTTGAAATCAAGAAGGAAATCTGCGACGTAGGTAAGCGTATCTATGATCACGGCTTCGTCGCCGCCAACGACGGCAACATCTCGGTCAAGGTCGGACCCAACGAGTTCTACTGCACCCCCACCGGTGTCTCCAAGGGCTACATGACCCCCGACATGATCATCCGGATCGACGGGCAGGGCAACAAGATCGACGGTAAGCTCAACCCCTCCTCCGAGATCAAGATGCACATGCGCGTGTATCAGGAGCGTCCGGATGCCGGCGCTGTCGTGCATGCACATCCTCCCGTGGCTACCGCCTTCACGGTCGCGGGCATTGCCATGGATCAGTTCATCCTGCCTGAGGCAATCCTGACCATCGGCTCCGTTCCCACCTGCGATTACGGTACCCCCTCCACCATGGAGATTCCCGACTCGCTCATGCCCTATATCCAGAAGCATGATGCATTCCTGCTGAAGAACCACGGCGCCCTGACCGTCGGCAACACGCTGATGCGCGCCTGCTTCACCATGGAAGAGGTTGAGTTCAACGCGAAGATCAACCTGTATGCCCGTCAGCTGGGCGTCGGCGCCGAGGCTCACATTGAGGAGATCCCCTGCGAGCAGCTGGAGAAGCTCATGGAGCTGCGTAAGAAGATGGGGCTGCCCGGTAAGCATCCCGGCTGTGCGAAGTGCCCGAACCGCGGCACGCCCAACTGCCGCTGCCTGCCCAAGAACAACGAGGCTGCGCACTCCGGCTGCAGCTGCGGCAAGGAGGCTCCCGTTTCCGGCGACAATGACATGATCGCCGAGATCACCCGCAAGGTTCTCGCCGCTCTGGGCAAGTAATGCGGGACAGTATTCCGCAAAATAAACTCTGAGAAAGGAAGAACCGCTATGGCAATCAATCTGACTGAAGCACAGGTCGCCGAGCTGGTCGCCAAGGTCGTCCGGGAGATCCGGAGCGAGGCGCCTGCCGCCGGACACACCTGGGATGCGACCCAGTATGACGGACGTAAGTTTGTCGGCGTGTTCGACACCATGGAGGAAGCCATCGCCGCCGCCGAGGCGGGCTACAAGACCATCCGCGCCACCAGCGTGGCGGATCGGGAAAAGCTGATCTCCTCCATTCGCGCGTACTGCCGCGCCGAGGCTGCCACCATGGCGGCGCTGGGTGTGGCGGAAACCAAGATGGGCAAGGTGGAGCATAAGATCGCCAAGCACATCCTGGTCGCGGACAAGACCCCCGGCACCGAGGATATCGTCGCCGAGGCGAAGACCGGCGATCACGGTCTGACGCTGACCGAGCGTGCGCCCTTCGGTGTGGTGGGAGCCATTACTCCCTCTACCAACCCCTCCGAGACTGTTATCTGCAACAGCATGGGCATGATCGCCGCCGGTAACGGTGTGGTGTTCAATCCCCATCCCGGCGCGATCGCTACCTCCAACTACGCGGTCGATCTGGTCAACCGTGCCGTACACGCCGCGGGCGGTCCGGAAGTGCTGGTCGCTTCCGTGAAGAAGCCCACGCTTGATACTGCCGATGTTATGTACAAGCACCCTGCCATCCGTCTGCTGGTCTGCACCGGCGGCCCCGGCGTGGTCAAGGCGGTGCTGTCCTCCGGAAAGAAGGCGATCGGCGCCGGTGCGGGCAACCCGCCCGTCATCGTGGACGATACCGCTGATATCGAGAAGGCAGCCAAGGACATCATCGACGGCTGCACGTTCGACAACAACCTTCCCTGCATCGCCGAGAAGGAGGTGTTCGTGTTTGAGAACGTCGCCGACCGCCTGATTCAGGGAATGCTCCGGAACGGTTGCATCCTGCTCACCCGTGAGCAGGCGGATGCGCTGGCGAAGGTCGTCGTGGTCGAGAAGACCGGCAAGGACGGCAAGGTCACGCATATGGTCAACCGCGACTGCGTCGGCCGTGACTGCTCGGTGATCCTGGAGAAGATCGGGCTGCACGTCGGTCCCGAGATCCGGTGCGCCATTGCCGAGGTCCCGTTTGAGCATACCTTCGTTCAGACCGAGCTGATGATGCCGATCCTCGGTATCGTCCGCGTCAAGGACATCGACCAGGCGATCGACTTCGCCGTTAAGGCTGAGCACGGCAACCGCCACACTGCCCATATGCATTCCAAGAATATCGACAATCTGTCCCGCTTCGCCACCGCGATCGAGACGACCATCTTCGTCAAGAATGCGCCCTCCTATGCGGGCATTGGCTTCGGCGGCGAGGGGCATACAACCTTCACCATCGCCGGACCTACCGGAGAGGGCATTACCTCCGCCCGCAGCTATACGCGTCTGCGCCGCTGCGTGATGGCGGATCACTTCCGCATCATTTGACGGAAACACCGACAGCAGGGAGAACGACGGCACCGGATTGCAATTCACAGAAAGGAACTGAAAATCATGGATGTAACGGCTTCTCAGATTGAAGAAATTGTCCGCCAGGTCGTACAGAGCATGGGCAACGGTGCAGGCTCTGCCGCAAATACCGTTGACCTGCCCAAGGTTGCGCATTGCGCTATGCTGGTGGCACCCAAGAAGTTTGAGGTCAAGGAGATTCCCATTCCCGAGCTGACCGATGACGATATCCTTGTCCGTGTGGAGGGCGCAGGCGTCTGCGGCACCGACGTGCACGAGTGGCGTCAGGATCCGTTCGGACTTATTCCCGTCGTGCTGGGCCACGAGGGAACCGGCGAGGTGGTGTACCTCGGTAAGAACATCAAGTGCGACACCGCCGGAAAGCCGCTGAAGGTCGGGGACAAGCTGGTCACTTCCGTCATCTCCTGCGGCGATTGCTACGTCTGCCGGATGGTGCCGGGTCGTACCAACCTGTGCGACAATCAGGGCGTGTTCGGTCTGATCGGCGACAAGCGGGGCACCGCCGAGGGCAACCGCGTCAACGGTTGGTTCGCGGACTATATGCTGATCCGCGGCGCCGGCGCCACCTACTTCCAGGTCAATGACCTGAACCTCAACCAGCGGATGCTGCTGGAGCTTGCCACCGTGTGCGTACACGCGCTGGAGCGCGGACAGTCCACCGGGCTGATCAACTTCGGCTCCAAGGTTCTGCTGCAGGGCTGCGGACCTGTCGGTCTGGTCATGCTGTGCGTTCTGCGCGCCGCCGGCATCAACTACATCATTGCCGTGGACGGCAATGAGGATCGCCTGAAGATTGCCGAAAAGCTGGGTGCCAAGATGACGATCTGCTTCAAGCGTCCCGATGAGGACACGCTGGAGAAGCGCGTCGCCAAGGTCAAGGCTGTTGCCAACGGCGTGGGTGTTGATTTCGCCTACCAGTGCACCGGCGCGCCTGCCGCTGCCGCAGACATTTACAGCTACATCCGCCGGGGCGGCGGTATGTGCGAGATGGGCTTCTTCGTCAACAACGGCGAGTATCAGGTCAACCCGCACCTGGCTATGTGCAATAAGGAAATCAATATCGTCGGCTCCTGGGATTACAGCGCCGAGGATTATCCGAAGACCATGGCGTTCCTGAAGCAGTGCAAGGAGATGAACATCCCGATCGAGGATCTTATCACGCATTCCTTCCCGCTGGATCAGATGAACGAGGCTATGGAGACCAATGTGGCGCAGAAGGGTATCAAGATCTGCTACATTGCCAAGTGATAACGGAGTGCGACCGATATGGCTGCACTCGGAATGATCGAGGTATTCGGCTTCGCCACCTCCATTGTGGTGGCGGATGCCGTTGCGAAGGCCGCCGACGTTGAGGTGGTCGCCATTGACCGGAACAAGCCCGCGAATGCGGACAAGTGCGAGGTCCCGCTGGTCATGGTTGTCAAGTTTGAGGGGACTCCTGCTGCGGTGCAGGCGGCACACGATGCCGGCGTTGCCGAGGCAGAGAAGCGTGGGCTGTTCATCACCTCCAAGATCAATTCTGGGCTTTCCCCGGATGTGGAGTGGTTCGCTCACCTGACCGCGACCGGACGCGATAAACTCCGGAACTACACCACCGCCGACGGCAGAAAGCTCTGACGCGGTATCCCCACAAAGTCAAAATTATTTCTTAGAAGGAGAAATTTGTTATGAACGAAGCTCTTGGTATGGTTGAGACCCGCGGTCTCGTGGCTGCTATTGAGGCTGCCGATGCTATGGTGAAGGCTGCCAACGTTATCCTGATCGGCTCCCGAGAAGATCGGATCCGGTTTGGTGAGCGTCATGGTGCGCGGCGATGTCGGCGCAGTGAAAGCAGCGGTTGAGGCCGGCGGCGCGGCGGCGTCCCGTCTGGGCGAGGTCATTGCGACCCACGTCATCCCCAGACCGCACACCGATGTGGAGAAGCTCCTGCCCAAGATCAACTGATCCGGCTCCGGTATCCGGAACGGTCGGCTATCCCGCAGTCCCCGCTGCCTGCATGAGCAGCGGGGAGCCTCCCCGGCGGCGCGCCGCGTGAGGTGATACTCTCTCATCAGAAAAGGAACAGGCTATGGAAAAGGCAATCGCACTGTTGGAGGTTCAGGCAATGGTTACGGCTATCGTCGGGCTTGACGCTATGGTCAAGGCTGCCGATGTGAAGCTGATCCACGTCGAGAAACGCTTGGGCGGTCGGTTGGTTACCGTGGTGGTGGAAGGTTCCGTCTCTGCCGTGCAAGCGGCTGCCGAGGCGGGAAAAGCCGCTGCCGCACAGGTTGGCCCCGTCAAGCTGTGTGAGGTGATTGCCCGCCCCCATCCCCAAATCATGAAGTTCCTGCGCACCGACCCGGTATGACCGGGCGCGCCGGACTTTGATGATAGCCGTATCCGGGCGACCGGTGCGGCATGATACACCCCTTACGTAAATCACATAGGAGGAAAATAAGATGAACGAAGCTCTTGGTATGGTTGAGACCCGCGGTCTCGTGGCTGCCATCGAGGCTGCCGATGCTATGGTGAAGGCTGCGAATGTCGTTCTGATCGGCTCCGAGAAGATCGGTTCCGGTTTGGTGAGCGTCATGGTGCGCGGCGATGTCGGCGCTGTCAAGTCCGCTGTTGAGGCGGGCGGTGCTGCCGCTTCCCGTCTGGGCGAGGTCATTGCGACCCACGTTATCCCCAGACCGCACACCGATGTGGAGAAGCTCCTGCCCAAGATCAACTGATCCGGCAGCTGTATCTGATCCGCCTCCCCCGGCGGTGGCTTCCCCCCTCGTGCGGAAGCCACCCCGCCAAAGGGGGGATCCGCCGCGTCAGATGGGTGAACCCGAGGTATCCTGCCCCCCAGCAGGACAGTTCCGGTTTACACATCTGTTACGGCTAAATTAGTAGAGAGGATTCTGAGTTATGGAACTGAATGCACAGTCAATCGAAGCGATCGTCCGGAAGGTCATCTCCGGCATGGACGCGCCTGCCGGCGAGCAGACCGATGCCGTACCGCTGGGAGTTTCCAACCGCCATATCCACCTGACCCGCGAGGATATGGAGACCCTGTTTGGCAAGGGCTACGAGCTGACCCCCCTGAAGGATCTGTCCCAGCCCGGGCAGTTTGCCTGCAAGGAGACCTGTACACTGATCGGCCCCTCCATGCGCCCCATTGAGAATGTGCGCATTCTGGGTCCCCTGCGCAGCGGCAGTCAGGTCGAGATATCCAAGACCGACTCCTTCGTGCTGAAGGTGAAGCCCCCCGTGCGCGAATCCGGCAACACGGCTGGTTCCGCCCCCATCACCATTGTCGGTCCCAAGGGTGTGCTGACCCTGAAGGAGGGGTGCATCATCGCCAACCGCCACATTCATATGAGTCCCGCCGACGCTGCCCGTTTCGGCGTGAAGGACGGCGACACGGTGGATGTGGATGCCGCAAGCGGAACCCGCCGCACCCGTTGGTTTGATGTGCAGATCCGCGTTTCGGATAAGTTCCGGCTGGAGATGCACGTGGATACCGACGATGCCAACGCAGTCGGACTGGGCAACGGCAGTACCGTGACCATTGTCCGCGAAAGCCGCTGACCGTCCGGCAGAAAGAACGAGGACATATCCGTGCTGAAAGGAAAAGTCGTGGGGAACATTGTCTCCACAAACAAATTTGACAGCCTCCGGGGTTACAAATTTCTGGAGATCCGGCTCATTGAGCAGGACAGGCTGACCGACCGTTACATCGTCGCGGTGGATCGCAGCATCAGCGCCGGCATCGGCGAGGAGGTGCTGGTCGTGACCGGCAGCAGCGCCCGCGTGGCGGCGGGAGAGACAGACGCGCCGGTGGACGCGCTGGTCGTCGGAATCATAGACAAGGGAAACAGCTGATGGCTGCCAGCTGACGGATCCGGATGCTCTGTGCCGGATCTGCCCGGATTCATTATGATCGGCACATCCCGGGCATCGGGACGTGCGGCGTCCCGCCGCGTTGCCGTACTTTCAAGAAGTCCCCATACTCCTATACTATCGAAAGGAACAAGGCTCCGGCACGGCTGACTGCGCCGGAGTGCGGAGAATTACAAACGTATGTCTGGATTACAACTGAAGTCAATCATGCAGAAAAACGGCATTGTCGGTGCGGGCGGTGCAGGCTTCCCCTCCTACGGAAAGCTGACGGACGGCGCCTCGCTGCTGGTCATCAATGCCATTGAGTGTGAGCCGCTGATGTACACCGACTACACCCTCGTCAAGGAAAAGCTCGCCGATATTGTCGCGGGAGCGCAGGCAATCATGGAGTTCGGGCATATTCCGAACGCCATCCTCGCTATCAAGGCGTACCGCGCCAAGACGCTGGGACTGACTGACGGTCAGTCGCTCGCCGAGGGCGTCCGGGTCAAGACAGTGCCGAACGTCTACCCCATGGGCGATGAGATCAACCTCATCTATCAGACCACCGGCAGGCTCATCAAGCCGGGTAACCTGCCCATCTCGCAGGGCGTCATTGTGTACAACGCGGAGACCGTGTTCAACACCCGCGCCGCTATCCGCGATGACAAGCCCGTTATTGAGAAGTGGCTGACCGTCGGCGGCGATATTCCGCAGGCGTACGTCGTGCGCGTTCCGGTCGGTATGCGTATCAGCGACGTGCTGAAGGCGGTTAAGGTCACGGTGCCGGAGCATTACGTGATGTTCGACGGCGGTCCTTCCATGGGTACCATCAAGAACCCCGCGTCGGATGTCGTGGTCAAGACCACCAAGGCACTGCTTATCGTGCCGGACAGCATTCCCGCCGTTGTCAACAAGCAGCGCACGGTCGAGGAGAACCTGCGGCTTGCCGCATCGGTATGCTGCCAGTGCACCCGCTGCACCGAGATGTGCCCCCGTCACCTTCTGGGTTATCCCCTTGAGCCGCACAAGATGGTGCGCGCCACGCTGAGTGCCGCACAGGAGACGCCGGAGCTGATCCGTAATGCCAGCCTGTGCTGCTCCTGCGATATCTGCGGAACCTTCGCCTGCTGCCAGGGTATCTCGCCGATGATGGTCATCAAGGAGTACAAGAAGATTCTCGCCAAGAACCGCATCAAGTATATCGCCGGTCCGGATGAAACGTTCACCCCCAATCCCGACCGCGAGAACCGGATGCTCACCTCCGGCAAATGGAAGGAAATGCTGGGTGTTTCCCGCTTTGATAAGCACCCGACCTACATCCCGGAGAAGCTCAGGGCGGATAAGGTCGAGATCCGTATGTCCCAGCACATCGGTGCGCCGTCGGTTCCCTGCGTGGAGGTCGGCGACACGGTCACCGAGGGGCAGATGATTGCCAACGCAGGCAACGGACTGTCGGTTCCTCAGTACGCCTCCATCGGCGGACGTGTCACCTTTGTGGATCCCACCCGGATCATCATCGAAGCGCAGGATGCGTGAAGCACACCCATCGTACATAGAGAGTAGAGGTCAGGTATTATGTATCAGGCTATTGGAATCGTTGAACTGAAGAGCATTGCAAAGGGTATCGAGGCAACGGATGCCGCCCTCAAGAGCGCCGGCGTCAAGCTGGTTTCCGCTCATCCGTCCTGCCCCGGCAAGTATGAGATCATTCTCACCGGCGGCATTGCCGATGTGGAAGCCGCGGTGGATCACGTCAAGGGACGCTTTGACAGCCGGCTGATTGATTCCTGCGTGATCGGACGCATTGATCCGCAGGTCGTCACCGGTATGTTCGGAACGCAGGAGGGCGCCAAGACCGGCAGTGTCGGTATCATTGAGACCTTCTCTGCCGCATCGCTGATCCGTGCGGCGGATATCGCCGTCAAGACCGCCAAGGTTGCCATCTATGAACTGCGGCTGTCCCGCGGCATGGGCGGTAAGGGACTGGTCATCATTACGGGCGATGTCGGCGATGTGACCGCTTCGGTCGAGGCGGGTGCCGCCTATGCGAAGGAGCAGGGACTGTTCTGCAACTCCGCCGTTATCCCCGCACCGCACAAGGAGCTGTGGGAGCAGCTGTCGTAAGTATCGGGCGGGCGCGATTCCTGCGCCCGCTTTGACGACTGCGCACACTTAATTTTGGAAAGATGAGGTAACGATCATGTCTGAACTACGCTTCTGTATTCAGAAAAGCCCCCGCATCCCGCAGCTGATCGCTGACCTGTATGAGAATATGCCGGTCATAGAGGCGGACCGTGCGGAGCTTATCACCGAGAGCTATCAGCAGACCGAGAGTCTGCCTGTCATCAAGCGCCGCTCTGCCGCTTTCCGGCACATTTTGGAGAACATCCCCATCGTTATCCGGCGGGGAGAGCTGATCGTCGGCTCCAACTCTGTGGCGCCGCGCGGCTGTCAGACCTATCCGGAGTATTCCTATGAGTGGCTGGAGAAGGAGTACGATACGGTCGCCACGCGCGAGGCAGACCCCTTCTATATCGCGCCCGACACCGTGCGCCGCCTGCAGGCGGTGTACCCCTACTGGAAGGGCAGAACCACCAGTGACCTTGCCGCCGCCAATATGGATCCGGCGGTGCTGGATGTGTTCCTGAACCACGGCGTTTTCACGGTCGGCAACTACTTCTATAACGGTGTGGGTCACGTCAACGTCAATTACAGGCGCGTTATTGAGGAGGGACTGGATTCCATCATCGGGCAGTGCCGGGAGGGACTTGCCGGGTTGGATCGCGGGCAGGGCGATTACATCTCCCGCCGCAACTTCCTTGAAGCTGTCATTGAAAGCTGTGAGGCGGTGGAGACGTATGCCCGCCGCTATTCCGACCTCGCCCTGCGCGAGGCGGCAGAGTGTACCGACTCGGTGCGCAAGGCAGAGCTGCTCAAGATTGCGGATGCCTGCGACCACGTCCCTGCCCATCCGGCGCGTGATTTCCACGAGGCGTGCCAGGCGTTCTGGTTTGTCCAGCAGCTGTTGCAGCTGGAGTCCAGCGGGCACTCCATTTCGCCCGGACGCTTCGATCAGTATATGTACCCCCTGTTCCGGCAGGGGATGGACGATGGCTCCCTGACGCTGGAAAAGGCGCAGGAACTGCTGGATTGCATCTGGGTCAAGCTGAATGACCTGAATAAGGTGCGCGATGCTGCCTCCGCCGAGGGTTTTGCAGGCTACGGTCTGTTCCAGAACCTGATTGTCGGCGGACAGGACGAGCAGGGCATGGATGTCACCAACGAGCTGTCCTATATGTGCCTGGAGGCTCAGCTGCACGTGCGGCTGCCCCAGCCGTCGCTGTCTATCCGTGTATGGAATCTGACGCCGCACGCCCTGCTGATCAAGGCGGCATCGGTCACCCGCGAGGGTCTGGGTGTTCCCGCTTTCTACAACGACGAGGTTATCATTCCGTCCATGATGTCCCGCGGCTACACGCTGGAGGACGCACGGAATTACTGCATCATCGGTTGCGTGGAGCCGCAGGCGTGTGCAAAGACAGACGGCTGGCATGATGCCGCCTTCTTCAACATGCTGCGCCCCCTGGAGCTGGTTTTCTCCAACGGCGTGGATAAGGGCGAGCAGATCGGTCCCCGCACCGGCGACGTTCTGAAAATGACTTCCTTTGAGGAATTCTATAAGGCATACACCACGCAGGAGTCTGCGCTCATCGAGATGATGGTGCAGGCGGACAATGCGGTGGATGTGGCGCACGCGGTGCGTTGCCCGCTGCCCTTTGAGTCCTGCCTGATCGACGACTGCATCAGTCGCGGTAAGAGCGTGCAGGAGGGCGGCGCGCACTACAACTTCACCGGACCGCAGGGCTTCGGTATCGCCAATGTGGCGGACTCGCTGGCTGTCGTGCGGGAGCTGGTCTTTGAGAAGAAGCTGGTCTCCATGGCAGAGCTGAAGCAGGCGCTGGCGGATAACTTCGGCAAGGGATATACCCCCAAGAAGGCAGGCGAGCTGACGGCAGCCGCCGCCACGCAGATGGACAAGCAGGGCGTGGATGTCAACGAGGACATTATCCGGCGCCTGTACAACGGGTTCCGAACCAACAGTGCGGTGTCCGCCGAAAAGAAGGCACGCTACGAGGAGATCCTCAAGCTGATCGAGGGTGTGCCGAAGTACGGCAATGACCTGCCGGAGGTGGATATGTTCGCCCGGGAGATCGGACAGACCTATACCAAGCCTTTGCTGGCGCACACCAATCCGCGCGGCGGTATGTTCCATGCCGGGCTGTACCCGGTGTCCGCCAACGTGCCGCTGGGCTATGACACCGGCGCCTCGCCGGACGGCAGACTGGCAAATACGCCGATCGCCGACGGAGTCGGTCCTATGGCGGGACGCGACACGCACGGTCCCACAGCGACCGCCAACTCGGTGTCGCGCCTTGATTTGGGCGATGCCTCCAACGGCACCCTGCTGAATCAGAAATTCCATCCCTCCGCACTTGCCGGCGAGGCGGGACTGGAGAAATTTGTCGCCTACCTGCGCGGCTTCTTTGACCGCAAGGGTATGCACGTGCAGTACAATGTCGTCTCCCGCGAGACTCTGCTGGACGCGCAGGCGCATCCCGAAAACTATAAGACGCTGGTCGTGCGGGTCGCGGGGTATTCCGCCCTGTTCACCACGCTGTCCCGTTCGCTGCAGGACGATATCATCAACCGTACCGAGCAGGCGGGACTGTAACCGCAAAGGGGAAAGGGCTCCGGTCGGGAGTCTGCCGCAGGCAGACTCCCGGAGGGGCTTCCCGCAACTATTCCGGCTTATGAAGGAATTGGATCATGATGGAAAACGTATACGACCAGACCGGTCGGATTTTTTTGATATACAGCGCTACTCCCTGCATGACGGTCCCGGTATCCGCACCATCGTTTTCTTCAAGGGATGTCATCTGCGCTGTCGCTGGTGCTGCAACCCGGAGTCGCAGGAGTACGGCATCCAGACCATGAACATGAACGGCACGACCAAAACGGTCGGGCGCGATGTGACGGTCCGGGAACTGATGAGCGACTTGGAAAAGGATCGCGTGTACTACGAGCGCTCCGGCGGCGGTATCACGCTGTCCGGCGGCGAATGTATGGCACAGCCGGATTTCGCCGAGGCACTCCTGATTGCGTGCCATCGGTACGGCTTGACGACTGCCATTGAAACGACGGCATTTGCCGATCGAGCCGTGGTGGAGCGCCTGATCCCGCACGTGGACTATGTGCTGATGGATATCAAGCACATGGATCCCGACAAGCACCGGGCGTTTACGGGGCAATCCAACTAGCAGATACTGTCCAACGCCCGCTGGATAGCGGAGCACGCCGCCAGCCTGACTATCCGCGTGCCGACCATTCCCACCTTCAACGCTACAGAGGAGGAGATCACTGCCATCGCCCGCTTTGCGGCATCCCTGCCCGGCGTGCGTGCGCTGCATCTGCTCCCCTACCACCGTCTGGGGCAGGATAAGTACGCCGGCATCGGACGCGAATACACCCTTGCGTCGCTGACGCCGCCGACAAACGAGCAGATGGCAGCGCTCAAAGCCGCCGCCGAGGCAGTTTCGCATCTGCACGTGCAGATCGGCGGCTGAACAGACGGGGAACCGACGAAAAACAGAGCCGCCTGAATATGCGGCTTCCGACGGGAGGAATACTCTATGCAGGATTTTGAACTCAAAGATAAGATGCGGATAGTCCAGGAGCTGGTGCCCGGTCGGCAGATTACGCTCCTGCATATCATCGCCAATCCGGATCCTATCCTGTATCAGAAACTGGGACTTGACCCCCGGCTGGATTACTCGCACTCCGCCATCGGGGTGCTGACCGTCAGCCCTGCCGAGACGGCTGTCATCACGGCGGATATCTCCATGAAGACAGCCAACGTGGAGCTGGGCTTTGTGGACCGTTTTTCCGGTACGCTGATACTCACCGGACGTGTGGCGGAGGTGGAATCTGCCTTTCAGCATATCGCGGATTACTTCCGGGATAAGCTGCACTTCACGGTCTGCGAGCTGACCCGCACCTGACAGGAAGGCTGCCCGGCATGAAGAAGCTGATTCTCATGGGGCGCGTGGCGGCTGGCAAGACTACCCTGACGCAGGCACTCAAGGGCGAGCAGCTGCACTACTGCAAGACCCAGTATATCAATTACTACGACACCATCATTGACACCCCCGGTGAGTATACCGAGGTTCATGCGCTGGGGGCGGCGCTTGCCGTCTACTCCTATGAGGCGGACGTGGTCGGCATCGTCATCAGTGCGAACGAGCCGTTCTGCGTTTTTCCTCCCGGCTGTGCCGCCATGGTCAACCGGGACGTGATCGGCATTGTCACAGGAATCGACAAGCCGGATGCCAACGTGCCGCAGGCAACCCGCTGGCTGGAGCTGTGCGGGTGCCACCGGATATTCTACATCAGCTCCTACACCGGTCAGGGGCTGTCGGACATCATGGATTACCTCCGGGAGCCGGGAGACGCGCCGGCACAGCTGCAGACGGCATCCCCGGAGGACAGTGCATCCCGTAATACACCGAAAGGACAGGAACGCCATGCGTGACACGAGCAAGACCCCCGTACCAACCCCGACTACGGTTATCTGCTTCGCCAACAATAAAGGCGGAAGCGGCAAGTCCACGACCTGTTGCAACATCGGCTACAGTCTGGCGTCTGAGGGAAAGCGAGTTCTGCTGATCGACGGCGATATGCAGATGAATCTCACGCTGTCCTTGTTTGACGACGAGACCTCTCTGGAGTTTGCCCGCGGCGGGAACAACCTGTATACCGCCGTCAGGGAACAGCGCGACCTGACGCCGTACATACGCCAGACCCCCTACGAGGGGCTGGATCTGATTCCGTCCTCCACGCTGATGAGCGGCATTGAATTCGACCTGTTCACCAAATGGCAGAGGGAATTCATCCTCCGGCAGGGGCTGGAGAAAATCCGCAGCTCGGGTGAGTACGATTACATCCTGATTGATTCTCCCCCTACGTTGGGTTGCTGGGTCATGAATATTCTCTGCGCATCGGACTTTCTCATCGTGCCCGTGGAGGCGTCGCCGTGGGGGCTGTTCGGCCTTGCCAATATGTTTGAGTTCTGTGAGCAGGTCCGGAAAATATCCCCTTCGCTGACCATCCTCGGCGTTGCCGTGACCAAGGTCAACGAACGCAAGAACTACTTCCGGCAGACGGTCGATGTGCTGACCGACATGGAGGAGGAGCGCGGCATCCATCTGTTCCGCAACTACGTCCGGGTGGACAGCAGTGTGGAGCACGCGCAGGATGACAGCAAGCCCGTGATGGCGTACAAGCGCACCAGCCGGGCGGCTCTTGAATATCTGGCGTTAGCCAAGGAGGTAATGGAATATGCCCATCGGTAAAGACAGTATCCGGAAGCGCGTTATCGGTTCGGACTGCGCCGCCTGCGGCGAGTGTACGGACAAGGCGCCGCTGGCAGAGAAGACCACCGTGTCGGAGCGCGCTCCGCTGGCAGGCAAGGCACCCGCCGCCGGGAATGCGCCCGCCGGGCAGGCGCCCGTCCGCCGTTCGCCCGGCAGACCGCGCAAAAACGCCTCAGACACAGACCGCCGCGTCCGGCTCGGTTGTACCGGCGCAGTCGGCTCCGGCGCCGGCTCAGAAGCCCGCGTCCGCGCCTGCCGTCACGGAATCCGTGCTGACCAATGTTTCCCCCGAGGTGGTGGAAAAGGTGACCGGACACGCGGAAGGTGCGACCTCTGACCACGTGCAGATCACAGACAGAATGCCGGATTACCTGCTGTGAATCTCCGGCGGGAAAAAGGGTGTTAAAAAAACTCGTGCAGAGTTTTTTAACACCTTTTTGCGCTTCCATGCCGTTACCGTATCGGCAGCCAGCTTTGCAAAACTGCCGCCGTCCCAACCGGAGCCGGCGGACATATAGTCCACCAATGTGAGCGTTTCGCCGCCCACCTGCAGGTGCGCGGTCAAAAGCCCCGGACGTTCCGGCAGCTCCACGCGCCAGTCCCCGATCCCGGCATCCGGAACCGGCGCAAGCGGATCGGCACAATCGCGGCTGTCGCGCGCCAGCAGAATGGGACCGTAGGTAAAGGCAACGAATCCGTCACCCGCGCGGTCACTGCCGTGCGGGGCGGCGTGCCGGATCGGGGAGTAGTCCAGCGAAATAATGAACTCATCCCCGTCGGACACGGTATCGGCTATGCGCAGGTAGGTGCCCGGCACGCCGGTCAGCATCCGTGTGGGATCGCCGCCCGGCAGGACGGCGAAATGCTCCGCATAGCCGGGTACGCGCAGATCCAGCGCAAGCGGCGTCCCGGCGGGCAGGTCGCCTGCTTCGATTGTCAGCCGGGCGTACCCGACGCGCGGAAACTCGGACTGCATGGACAGCACCACCTGCCCGCCCGGAACCGGAACGCGGGCGCATCCCGTCATGTACAGGTTGACGGCAACGCCGTCCGGCGTGCCCGCAAAGGCGATATCAGGTGCCAACGCCAGCCCGGTCGGACCGTTGGCGGTACAGCAGGACAGGTCAAAGCCTTTGATGTTGAAGGAATAATTGACGCGCGGGTTCCGTGCTCCGTTGAAGCGCGGGAAGTATTCAAAGAAGGCGCCGTCCGGGCGGAGCGCACCGAAAATGGCGTTATACAGACTGACCTCCATGGCGTCCGCGTACCGGACTTCCCCCGTCAGCCGCAGGAGCTGGTGGCACAGCCGCATCCAGTACACCGTCACGCAGGTTTCCATCATCAAATCAATGGCAGGGTTGGTCTGCTCCAGACGGGTCCGATTCCACTGTTCCCCGGTTCCGGGACCGAGATTGAAGGGCGCATCCGCCCCGCCGGAGCCGAGCAGTGTGATCTCCTCCTCCCTGACCTTGTCCCAGAACAGCCTGACCGTTTCCAGGTCGCGCGCATCACCCGTCGCCCGGTAATACTCGCACAGACCTTCAAAGCAGGACATCATCTCGTATGCCTTTGCGATACTCTCGCGCGGATTCCCGTTGTCCCCGATCCGGTATGGCGATTTCCTGCCCGGATTGCTTCAAAAATATTCTCGCGCCCGCAGCAGCCGCTCCGGACGATGTGCGTAGCCAGCTCCAGCGCCGCCGGTTCCCCGGTCGCGTGGTATACCCGCATGACAGGTTCCAGGATGGAGGAGGATTCAATACCGCAGAATGCCCATCCCGTTTCGGTGATGGGTGTCCGGGGCGGGTCACCGACCTGCGCATTGGTGTAGCGCACCAGCCGGACGCAGGCATCCAGCGCCGCCGCGGAGCCGGACAGCTCATAGTAGGAGAGCAACCCCATCAGTGCATACTTGCGCTCCCACAGGTCGGAGCCGTGCGTGCCCTGTGGCTGGAGTGCATCCGGAACGGTGGATAGACATCCGTCCGGTCGCTGAATGCCCATCATGTCGGCGGCAGAATCGTCCACGATGCGCCGCAGGTCAGCATCGCCGGTGTAGGCGCACAGCATGCACGCGGCACGCATCAGCTTGCCCCAGAACTCGCCGGTGGCGAACTGGTCGGCGGTGTTGCGGAAATAATCCGCCAACGCCCGCATATCAATCCTTTTGAGCGTGCCCTCGCACACAAGGCGGATCTTGCTGTCCGCCGGACCGTCCAGCCGGACGCATCCTGCGCCGAGAGAAAACTGTCTGTCTGTGGAATGCCGGATCATGGTTGTTCCTCCTGTCGTATTCCTTCTTTGAAATCGGGGGTGTAGAGTGCCTGTGCCGAGGCGCGCCCCTGCCGGTAGCCTGTGATGCCCAATCTGTCCGCCTCGTCCAGCACCGAGCGGTATTCAAAATCCGTCAGCCTCCGGCGGAGCGCCGGACGGATGCCCTGCCGCTCCAGCTCTGCCCGGGAGGTTTCCGGAAGCGCGAAGCCGGGATCGAGGAAATCCGGGGTGTACTGACTCATAACCGATACGCGGATATCCCGCACGGGGAGCAGTCGGGCGATCCGCCCCAGTACGGCGCAGGAATCCCGCCGGCAGCCCGGCAGAACCAGATGCCGCACCAGGACTCCGCGCCGCAGCAGGGTACCATCCTCTGAGAACTGCACGCCGCCGACCTGTCGGTACATCTCGGCAAGTGCCGCTTCCGCCGTTTCCGGATAGTCCGGAGCGCCGGAAAGAGCTCCAGCCAGCGCGGGAGAGGCATACTTGAAGTCGGGCAGGTAGATGTCCACCAACCCGTCCAGCCTGCGCAGCGTCGCAGGGCGCTCGTAGCCGCCGCTGTTCCAGACGACCGGAATGTGCAGACGCGGCTTGACCTTTTCCAGAACACGCGCGAGAGGCTCGGTGTAGTGCGTCGGCGTGACCAGATTGATGTTGTGGACGCCGCTGTCCGCCAACGCCAGCAGGCGGTGGGCAAGTGCTTCCTCAGTCAGCGGAGTTCCCAGCCGCGTGCGGCTGATGTCCCGGTTCTGGCAGAAGACGCAACGCAGACTGCATCCGGTAAAAAACACGGTTCCGGAGCCGCACGTCCCGCTGATGGGCGGTTCCTCCCAGCGGTGCGGTGCGATGCGGGATACATACAGTTCAGCCGGCATCCCACAGTAGCCGATCGCACCAGCCGCCCGCGGTACGCCGCAGTTGCGCGGGCACTGGTGGCAGCCGCCCGAAGGGCATTGCGCGTTGTCCATGACGGTCTCCTTTCGAACTTTTACGACGCAGAAAGCGGTTTTACTGTGCCTTGTGCGTCAAAGTGCCGGCGCGGTTGTTGCATTGCAGGCACCGGAGCACAGAGCCGTCAAAATACAAACCAGCAACAGTGCTGTGCGGAGTCGTTTCATCGGGTGATTCCCTCTTTCTTTTTTTCGTCCTCTTTTTCGTCTTGGGACTTCTGCGCCCTGGCACGTCCGGGGTTCTCCAAATCAATGGCATTCTGCATTTCCGCCGCATTTTCGGCGTCCCGGTTGACTTCGTCCGGCTCCTTGAAGGTCGGCACGACCTGCTTGAGCGCTTCACGGATAAGCGGCGACTCCACTTCGTCGGCGGAAGCCTCTACCGCCTGACGCAGGATATCCAGCTCGCCGTCCACTTCCTCGCGGGTGGGCGGCTGTTCGGTCTCAATGTAGATGAGGTCATTCGCCGTTTTCCGGCAGGTTTCCCGATCGGTCAGCAGCTCCTCGTACAGCTTCTCGCCGGGGCGGAGTCCCGTCTCGATGATCTGCATACTCTTATACGGCACATAACCGGACATATAGACGAGGTTTTCCGCCAGACTGCGGATATGTACCGGGGCGCCCATGTGCAGGACGAACAGTTCACCCGCGTTAGCCATGGCGCCCGCCTGCATGACGAGCTGGCTCGCCTCCGGAATGGTCATGAAATACCGCGTGACGCGGAAATCCGTAACGGTTACGGGACCGCCCGCCGCAATCTGTTGCTGGAACAGCGGCACAACGGAGCCGCTGGAGCCCAGCACGTTCCCGAAGCGCACGGCGGTGAACACGGTTCCGGAGTCCCGCCGGCACTGGATCACGCGCTCGCACATCCGTTTGGACGCACCCATGATGTTGGTGGGATTGACCGCCTTGTCGGTGGAGATCAGCACAAAGCGGCTGACGCCGTACTTCTCTGCAACGTTGGCGGTGTTGTAGGTGCCGATGACGTTGTTCTTGATCGCCTCACAGCCGTTGCACTCCATCAGCGGCACGTGCTTGTGCGCGGCGGCGTGGAACACGACGTCGGGGCGGTAGCGGCGGAAGGTTGCATCCAGCCGCCGGACGTCCCGCACGGAACCGATCTCGTCGATCAGCTCAAACGCGTCCTTATACTTCCTGCGCAGTTCCAGGCACAGCTTGTAGACGCCCTCCTCCTGGATATCCAGCACGATCAGCTTCTTCGGGTGGCACCGGGCAATCTGCCGGCAGATTTCACTGCCGATGGAACCGCCGCCGCCCGTGACCAGCACGGTCTTGTCCCGATAGAAGGCGCGGGTAGCGTCGTCGTTGACCTTCAGCGCATCGCGCCCCAGCAGGGACACATAATCCTCCTCGGTCAGGGACCGGATCAGTCCCGGCTCGCGCGGCTCGGAGCATACCTTGACCTTACAGCCTGTCCGGCTGTACATATCGCACAGCGCAGTCAGTGCCTCCGCCGGGAGCTTGGGGAGCGCGATGAAAATTTCCTGTACCGGCATACTTTGCAGGCGCTCCACGATACCGTCCTTTTCATCGTACACCCTGAGTCCGCACAGGGTCGAGCCGATCTTTATCGGGTCAATGTCCACGAAGCAGTAGGGCTTGTAGTGCGACTCCGGATTACAGTTGAGCTGCTCTGCGAGAAGCTGCCCCATCTGCCCTGCGCCCACAATGGCGATATTGATGCGGTTCTCCCGCTCCGCCGTGGGGCGGAACAGGCGCCCGCCGTTCTCGTTCAACCGGGCATGAACCAACTGGTAGGAAAAGCGCATGGAGAGCGTTCCCAGTGCGAACAGAGCCATGACGCAGAAGGTCTGCCAGAAGCCGATATGGATGCCCGTCACCTTCTCATGCAGGTTGCGGTTGATGATGTAGGCGATCATACCGCTGACCGTATCCGAGACGAGCATGGTCATGTACGCCGTGACGTTGGGGTAGCGCCAGATATTCGCATAGGCACGGACCAGCAGGCGTCCCGCCATGATGCATACCGCTATTACGAGCAGGCAACGCCAGTACGTCCGGATGGAGTACATGCCGCCGCCGGCTTCCTTGTCGGCAAAGAACAGCACCAGCAGGAACATCAGGCACAGCCATGCAATGTCGATCAGTGCAAGCAGAAACCGCCGCCCCTTGCCGCTGAGCGGTCCGAATGGGAACCGCCGGCGCGCGGTCTTTGCCTCTTTGGTTTCGTCACTGTGTTTTACATTGCGCTCTGTCATGAATCAACACCCGTATTTCCCGTCGCACGGGAATTCCTCTCACACGAATAAGTTTCTGCTGTTTCCGACGGTGCTTCCGGTTTTCCGGTAGCCCAGAACGCGCCCGCCAGCAGACAGCGCGGCGCGGCGTACAGGAGAAGCGGGACAAAGACGCCGAGTGCGCAGACAAGGCAGCATCCCAGCATCCGCACACGGAGACGGAATGTGTCGCGGAGTCCGCGCGTGCGTCGCCAGCCGCAGGCAAGGTGCCCAGCCGCCAGTGCGGTGCCGGCGTAGCCTGCACGCAGACCCGAAAGCCACAGGATAAACAGTCCGTACCCGATCGCCGGCAGGATCAGTGCGGCGCGCGGAAAACCGTCAGTCAGCCGCAGTGCAAGTACCGGGGGCAGGACTGCCAGCGCCGACCATGCCGCCGCTTCCAGCCCGACGGTCAGGCAAAGCCCGTATGCGCCGGGGGAGGTGAAGGGGTACAGGCATTCCGAAAGCCGCATTGCCATGCCCGGTGCACCGTCTGCCCGGACGTCCGGTGCCACCGCCAGCAGGATCGCCAGCCGGTACACCGCCGCGCCCAGCGGCAATGCGAACACGACAACAGGAAGAAGGCGGACTGCCCACAGCCACGGGGGCAAGGGGATTCCGCACTGTTCCAGAGCCGCCTCTGCACAGGCGAGCATCCACTCCCCCGTGTACAGGAATATCAGGTACAGGATCAGTGCCAGCATCAGGGTGAAGCGCGGCGATGCCCGACCGGAGAGTCGGTCCCCCGCCTGACACCATGCTTTCCGGGGGGCGTTCATACGGCACCCCGGTTTGCGGAGCCGCAGAACACGCCGCCGCACATGACCTGCGCGGGGGTTCCGTCGGCGTTCAGAATCAGCAGGTCGGCGCGCTTGCCCGGCTCCAGCGAGCCGATCTCGTGCTCCAGCCCGACCTCTATGGCAGGTGCCATGGTTGCGGCGTACACCGCCGTCCCGAAGCTGACGCCGGCAAAGGCGGCGTAATTCCGCACGCCGTCCAGCAGGGAGAGGGTGCTTCCGGCGATTGCACCGTCGTGCGTGCGTGCCTTGCCGTCCTTCACCGTGACGGGCATCCCGGCGATCCGATACTCGCCGTCCGGGCAACCGGTTGCCTCCATGGAATCGGTTATCAGCACCAGCCGCTCCCGCTTGAGCGTTGCCGCCAGCCTGACCATCTCCGGGGCGATATGGAACCCGTCGCAGATCAGTTCACAGGAGATGTCCGGTGACAGCAGTGCCGCGCAGACCGCACCGCCCGCCCGATGATGCAGGGGCGGCAGGGCGTTAGTACAGGTGCGTGACAGCGGTTGCGCCGTCGGCGAACGCCCGCATTGCCTGCTCGTAGGTTGCCATTGAATGCCCGAGACCTACGGTCGCGCCGCAGGACAGAGCCCGCCGGAGAAAGCTGCCGTCGGCATCCAGTTCCAGTGCAGCCGTCACGTGCCGCACGCCCGGCATGGCACGGAGGAAGCCCTCCAGCTCATCCGCATCCAGGGGTGCCAGCAGCTCCGGCGCGTGGGCGCCGCGCTTGGCGGGGTTCAGGTACCGCCCCTCCAGATGGACACCCGCAATGTGTGCCCGCCGACCGGCAAGCGAGGGATCGCTTTCCTGCGCCGCCGTCTCGCCGATGCGCCGGATGGCTTCACGGAGCGCTGTCGGCTCCGCCGATGCCAGCGTCGGAAGAACCGTTGTCACGCCGGAGGCAAGGTAGCTTGCCAGCATCTGCTCCAGCATGGCACCGTCAGCGGAGCCGAAATCCCCGCCTGCCCTGCCATGGGTGTGTATATCCACCAGTCCCGGCAGGACAGTCCGCCCGCCGACGTCCAGTACGGCACCGTCAGGCAGTTTTTTTCCCTGCGCGCGGAGATGCCGCGCGAGACCTCCGCAATGCGTCCGCCCTCAAGGAGCAGATCACCGCGAAAGAATCCGCGCGCGGCGGCATCATATATAGCAGCGTTTGCAATCAGCAGCATAAATAACGGCACCCTTTTCCTGCATTTCTGTCCGTCCCGGACAGCCTGCGGCATTCAGTCCCTTCATTATAGCAGATATTCACCTTTTTTTCAAGAGGAAATCATGTTTTTCTGCGGAAACAACACTTGCTTTTTTTGCTTCGCGGTAACGGGCGGAACCGGCGCCGTCAGGCAGGCAAAATCCGAAGGCTGCATGACTGTCCGGCAGCGCGCAGAAATTGCGCTGACAAATTCCATAAAAAGGTATTTACAAAACCGGCGCCGTATGGTAAAAATAGGTACAACGTAAGGGAAGGAGGTGCGGGAACCCATGAGACTGGACAAATTTCTGAGCCTGTGCGGCAAGGCAAGCCGGAGCGAAACGCTTCGTTCCGTCCGCCGCGGAGAGATAACAGTCAACGGGGTGCCTGCCCGACGGGGCGATTGCCCGGTGGAGCCGGACACGGACACGGTTGTGTTCCGGGGCGAAACCGTCGTGTACCGACCGTACACCTACGTCATGCTCCACAAGCCGGACGGAGTGGTCAGTGCTACCGAGGACAGGCTGGCAGGGGAGCCGACGGTGCTGGATCTGCTCCCGCCGGAGCTGACGCGCCTGCGGCCGGGGCTGTTTCCCTGCGGGCGGCTGGACAAACATACAACGGGACTCATGCTGCTGACCAACAACGGCAAGCTGGCGCACCGCCTGCTGTCGCCGGCACGCCATGTGGATAAAAACCTATGCCTTTACGGTGAAGTTTCCGCTGTCGGCGGAGGATGTTGCCGCACTGGAGTCCGGCGTGAGCCTCCGGAACGCGGACGGCGGTACGGACTGCGTAACGGTTCCCTGCCGCGTGGAGCTGACGGACTGCACCGGCAGGGGTGCCGCCGGGCGCATCACCCTGCACGAGGGCAAGTACCACCAGATCAAGCGCATGATGGAGGCGCGGCACAATCAGATAACCTCGCTCGCGCGCCTGACCTTCGGTCCGCTGGTGCTGGATCCCGCGCTCGCGCCCGGCGCGTGGCGCCTGCTGACCGACGCCGAGACGGCGGCACTGGAGAACTGCGGCGGCGCGGATACAGGAGCACCTGCCGACGCGACCGACGTTTCCACAGCTTCCCGGAATACGGAAAAAGATAAATAAATCATTATTTGAGAAGGAGAAACACTATGGCAGACCGTTTTCTGATCACACACTGGTGCGGAGTTCCGCACAAATATGTCCGCCATGCCGACGGCACGCTGGCAACAGAGCGCTTTGAGGAAATGAAAGCGGCGGGCATCAATCTGATCGGCACCTACGATTACGGCTACGAAACGAACTGCGAGGTGCTGGCGCTCTGTGAGCGGCTGGGACTGCGCGTCACGCTGTCCGACGACCGTATCGGTCGGGCAATCGGCGACGGGAACCACCGTGCCGAGCTGCTGCGTGCGGTCGTGCGGGATTACGCCGGCTATCCGGCTCTGCACGGTTACCACATCACGGATGAGCCGAACAGCGGCGCTTTCCCCGCGCTGGCGGCGGTGCGGCAGATCCTTGCCGATCTGGATCCGGTACACGAAGCGTACATCAACCTGTTCCCCAACTATGCTTCTGCGGAGATGCTGGGCAACCCCACCTACTATGACCACGTGCGGCAGTTTGCCGATACCGTCAGCCCTGCAATCATCAGCTATGACCACTACCATTTAATCAAGGGTGAGCCGATGGAATCGGACGATATGGGCAGCCGGCGTGAGAATCAGATATACGAGGCGGCGTTCCGCAAGGTCGAGCGCCCCGGCTTCTTTGACAACATCGAGGACGTCCGCCGTGTCAGTGCCGAGACGGATACGCCCTTCATGGTTATCGTGCTTGTGGTGGAGCATGGTCCCTACCGCAACCTGACCGAGGCGGAGATCCGCTGGGAAGTGTTCCAGTCCCTGGTGTACGGTGCCCGCCGGCTGTCCTACTTCACCTACTGGACGCCCGGCGTGGACACCGAGGAGGGCGACGATATGTGGCACTGGCGGAACGGCATGATTTCCAAGACCGGCGAGCAGACCCCGCACTATCACATGGTGGCACGCATCAACCGTGACCTGTCCGTGCTGGGCGATACGCTGATGGGGCGCGAAAGCCGCGCGGTATTCCATCTGGGGCAGGTGCCGGACGGAAAGGTGACCTACTGGAGCGGTGCCTTCCGTGATGTGATGTCCATGCAGGCAGAGGCGGTAACGGCAGGCTTCTTTGACGGCGGGTATGTCCTGCTGGCAAACAAGGACTATGAGAATCCTTCCCCGGTGACATTTACCGTCACGCCCGGAAGGCGCGTCATGCATATGGACAAGGCGACCGGACTGTGGGTCGTTACGCATGAGCAGGACGGTGCCTATACCCTGACGCTGGCTCCCGGCGACGGCGAGCTGGTTCGCATAGACTGATAAATATGCTCTCTTGATAGGAGGTTTTTTCCATGAAACGCATTCTTTCTGTTGCCCTGATTCTGCTGCTTTCCGCCTCAACGCTGGCATCCTGTAACCCGGATACCGGCTCGGAATCCGGCACGACTGCCGCAATCGATGCGATCGGCGGATCCGTGACGGGGACCGCGACCGAAACGCAGACCGAAATGCCCACCGAGACCGTCACGGAGCCCGGGACGGACGCGCCCACGGAGCCTCCGACCGAGGCTTCCGCCGAGCCGTCCGATACCGAGGCGCCCGACCCGCTCGAGACGCCCGTGCGCGTCGGAACCAGCTATGACGGCAAGACAGCCTGCTATGACGGCAGACTGCGCCATATGTATGAGTCCTTCTCGACCAGCTACGGCGGAACCTTTGATTCGGTGCAGGAAGCGATGGACAGCCTTGCCGGAATAGGCGGCGCTATCAGTGCGGCTTCTAACGGTGACATCGGGCTTTGCCTGTCTGTCAAGGTTCCGGATGACGGCAAGAAGTACATCCTG
This sequence comes from Oscillospiraceae bacterium, assembly GCA_022009675.1. GTDB lineage: Bacteria > Bacillota > Clostridia > Oscillospirales > CAG-272 > CAMEON01. The sequence continues at coordinate 1,388,476 of CP091718.1, forward strand.
TACTACAACTTCAACAACTGCGACTTCGTGTTCAACTTCGGCTGTACGTTTGACGACGGGAACGGCGGCTATGCGTACTACTCCGCACTCAATATTCTGGACGATATGCCAGAGGATCTGGACGGCTGTCATGTGTACGTCTGGAGCGAGGAGGAAGGTCTGGAGCCCGGTTACTACCTCATGACATGGGTCGGAAACAGGGAAGGGAACCGTCGGTCGCAACTACCGCTACGATAAGGAGGGCGACCTTGCCGAGACGTGGGAGGGTCTGCCCAAAGGCGAGTCATACTTTGACTGATGCTTCCGAAGGACCGGGCGCGCCCCGGTCCTTTCCGACTGCCGCCCTGCTTTCCGGCAATGCCGCACACTGTGCGGCATTGCCTTTCATAACCACGAGAACTGAAACGGAGAGATAGTAAATGGATATCATACAGACACTGGCACAGCAACTGAACCTGACTGCGGAGCAGGTCGGAAAAACGGTACAGCTGATCGACGAAGGGAACACCATTCCCTTCATTGCCCGGTACCGCAAAGGAGGTCACGGGCAGTCTGGACGACAGCGTCCTGCGCACGTTGGACGAAAAGCTGACAGCACTGCGCAACCTTGCCCAGCGGAAGCAGGAGGTGCAGGATCTGATCGGCGCGCAGGGCAAGCTGACCGAGGAGGTTCGCGCAGCCATTGAGCGTGCCGCCACCGTCACCGAGGTGGACGACATCTACCGCCCCTTCCGCCCCAAGCGCAAGACCCGCGCCTCGGTCGCGCGGGAGCGGGGATTGGAGGATCTGGCGATCCTGCTGTTCGCGCAGGAAAAGAGCTATACGCCGTCCATCGAGGAGCAGGCGGCAGGTTTTGTGGATCCCGAACGCGAGGTGCCGGATGTTGCCGCCGCCCCTGCAGGGAGCCATGGACATCGTGGCGGAGGAGGTGTCTGACAATGCCGACTATCGGCGTGAATTGCGCCGCCTGACCTTTGACGCCGGCTCGCTGACCAGCAAAGCCGCCAAGGAGGAGGATTCGGTGTATGCCATGTACTATGATTTCTCCGAGCCGCTCCGCAAGCTGCCCGGGCACCGCATCCTTGCCATCCACCGCGGCGAGAAGGAGGAGTTCCTCAAGGTGGCGCTGACGGTGCCGGAGGATGTCGTGTTGGGATACCTGTACAACCGGGTGCTGTCCGGCAACCGCTCGCCGGCGGAGCCTTACGTGCGGGAAGCCGTCACCGATGCGTACAACCGGCTGATAGCCCCCTCCATTGAGCGCGAGATCCGGAACGACCTGTTTGACACCGCCTGTGAGGGCGCCATCAAGGTGTTCTCGGACAACCTCGGGCACCTGCTCATGCAGCCGCCGCTCAAAGGGAAGGTTGTACTGGGCTTTGATCCCGGCTACGCGCACGGCTGTAAGCTGGCGGTGGTCGATCCGACCGGCAAGGTGCTGGATACCGCCGTGGTCTATCCGACCATCAAGCCCCGCGCGGAGGAGGCGGCACGCGTGGTCAAGCGGCTGATCCGCAACTACGCCGTGGACGTGGTCGCCATCGGAAACGGCACTGCATCACGGGAGAGTGAGGCATTCATTGCCGGACTGCTGAAGCAGATTGAGAAGCCCTGCAAGTATATCATCGTCAGCGAGGCGGGCGCGTCGATCTATTCCGCGTCCCAGCTGGCGGCGGAGGAATTCCCGGATTTCGACGTGATGCAGCGCTCCGCCGTGTCCATTGCGCGGCGACTCCAGGATCCGCTGGCGGAGTTGGTCAAGATCGATCCCAAGGGCATCGGCATCGGGCAGTACCAGCATGACATGAAGCAGGCGCGGCTGGATGAGGCGCTGGGCGGTGTGGTCGAGTCCTGCGTCAATGCGGTCGGCGTGGACATCAATACCGCCTCCTACTCCCTGCTTTCCTACATTGCCGGCATCAATCAGACCGCCGCGAAGAATATCGTGAAGTACCGGGAGGAAAACGGAGCCTTTACCACGCGCGGGCAGGTGACGAAGGTGCCGCGCATCGGTGCCAAGGCATTCCAGCAGTGCGCCGGATTTCTCCGCGTTCCCGGCGGGCGCGAGGCACTGGACAACACCGGCGTGCATCCCGAATCCTATGACTGCGCGCGCCGCCTGCTTTCCATGTTCGGGTACAGCGAGGCGGATATTGCGAACGGCGGGCTGACCGGACTGCGGCAGAAGGTTACAAGGAAAGGGATGCAGTCGGTCTGCGAGGCGCTGGAGGTTGGGGAGCCGACGCTTGCCGACATCATCACGGAGCTGGAGAAACCGGGACGCGATATCCGCGAGGGCTTTGACGCGCCCGTACTGCGGGAGGACGTCCTGTCGATGGAGGATCTCAGACCGGACATGATCCTGACGGGGACGGTGCGCAACGTGACGGATTTCGGCGCGTTTGTGGACATCGGCGTCCACCAGGACGGGCTGGTTCACCTCTCCCAGCTTGCCGACCGGTTCATCCGGCACCCCTCCGAGGTCGTCTCACTGGGCGATGTCGTGCGCGTCAAGGTGCTGGCGGTGGACGTGAAGAAGAAGCGCATCTCGCTGACCATGAAATTCAAAGAGTAACAGGTTTTTCAGCGTTTTCTAAAAAATTGCCGATTCATTCACATGGAGTTCATCAATGTGGTCTATAATAAGAGCGTATTAAAGGAATTTCGCCGCGTGCGGTTCCGATAGCAGGTGTGTATGCCGGTGTGCAGGCATCGCGCACGCAGACCTGCAAGAAAGAGAGAAGGAGGATATACCATGTGCCCGTTCTGGAAGAGGAAAAAGAAGAAGTACACCGCGCTGAAGGTCGTCGCCATTGTTTTTCACTGCGCTTGCCGCGCTGGCGGGAGCCTATGTGATCTTTTGAGAAGTTTTTTTCAAGGAAAAGCTTCTGAAGAAGCTGGGTAAGGGGTGCTGTGAGGACGAGTGTGCCGGTCTTGCCGATGAGGTCGAGGATGCGGACGACACTGCCGAGTGCCAGGTCGTAGAGCCTGCCGCCGAGGAAGTCCCGGCAAACGAGGCGTAATCGGTCGTGTCCGACAGCCATCTCGGACCGGATTCCGTTTTCGCTGGTGCAATGCCGCCCAATGACGGTGACACAGAAGATGGGTAGGGGAAACCGGTTGCGGTTTCCCCCTTGCTTGTTTGCAGATATCAGTGGTGGCGGCGGGTATCCGGGGGTGACGCCGCACGGCGTGTCGGCTCCCGGTACAGGTAGCCGCGCCGCAAGCCGGAGTAGCCCGGGTTATCAGAAAGGTGCCTTTGACTTATGGAGAAAGGAAATTGATACCTATGAATATCAGACACTGTATGCGCCGCGGTTTGTCGGCGGGGCTTGCCTGCCTGCTGTTGTTTGCCGCTTCCTGTAGCCCGGATGCCGATATGCCGGGGACCACCACGGGAACAGACAGGGAAACGGGAACTGCCGCCGGAACGGCAGCTTCGGAGACCGTATCGAAGGAGGAAAGCGCGGAAATGAGTACGGAAGAAGAAACCATGCCTGTGGCGCCGACGGAGGCGGGGCATTTTGCAGACCCGGCGCATCTGCACGGCTTCGACAGCGAGCGGAACGGCGCCTACCTGAAGACCACGCAGTGTGCCGCGACCTTCAACGGGGACGGATCCCTGACGCTGACCGGTACATGGAGCGAGGGCGAGCATTTCAGCCCGTCGCTCAGGATTTCCTACTATTCGCTTATGAAAAACTGCCTGGATGGGTACAGCTCGGCGGAGGATATCGTGAATGGCGGGGAGGATCGGCGGTCGGTCGTTGTGTTTACGGTCAGCGTGGACGCATCGGTTGCCGGGGATACCGCGCTGAGCTATACGGCGGGAAGAAAGCGCGAGGTAACCGGCAGTGCCATTGCCGCCCGGGAGCCGGTCGGAACCGGTGAGCGGGAGTATATCCTGTTTGATTTGTCTGACAGTGATTTTTCGTCCGCCTACCTGCACACACTCCAGCTGGACTGGGGCTGGGGAACCGGGGACGCGGACAATATCGGCGCATCCGTGACGCTGTACGCCATTGATTTCTATGCATCTCCGGAGGAGGCAGCTGCCGTCATCGGGCAGGCGCCGCAGCCGGAGGACAATGGCAACTACCCGCTGGGCGTGGCGGCGGATCGGCTGGATACGCTGATGGCTGACATATTCTCCGGGAACACCGTCCGGAACGAGACGGTCATGTTCCTGGATCCGGGCGATGTCCGTTCGCTCCTGTTCCGCATCGACGAGGTGCTCTCCGTGACCTCCTATGACGGCAGTCGAGTCTACGAGGAGGGCATTGACTACGCGGTGGATGACGGAAAGCTGATCGCGCTGGAGGGTGGCTCCATCCCCTGCATCACGAGCGGGAAGTATTACGGAGCCGACTCGGATTCACTGCTGGTCACAAGGCATGACGGGAAAAAAACGTCCCCCACCCACTGGGGCGAGGGCAGAGCCATGACCGATTGGCAGGTCAATGTTACCTATACCCATTCCGATACGTGGGAGGGCTTCCGGCAACCGTGTTCCGCCGGCGTGTACGCGGACTTTTTCCGGAAACTGCAGAATGGGGAGGACGTGACCGTAATCTTTTACGGGGACAGCTGTACCTATGGGGCGGCATCCTCCTTTGCCTACGGCTATTCGCCGTTCCAGTATTCCTACGCACTGCTCGTGACCAATGCGCTGGCGGATCTGTTCGACTATACGGTGCACTATGCGTCCGCTGTCGGTCCGATGCCCGGCAAGGATTACGTGCGCGGGACGCGGGGGACCATTACCTACATCAATCCGTCCGTCGGCGGCTGGAATTCGGCTGACGGCGTCGCGCAGTATGACACCGACCTTGCCCCGCTGATCGCCCGGTACGGCTGTGATCTGTTCGTTCTGGATATAGGCGGAAACGACGGCGATCGGGCGGCACGGGAGGTTCGGTTGAATGACGAGACCATCCTGAACCGGGTGCTGGAGGATGCGCCGGGGACGAGTCTGCTGGTCATGTCCACCATGGTGCCGAATCCGAGCGCGACCAACGGCTGGTTCGGCAAGGAGTACCTGCAGGAGCCGCAGCTTATCCGCATGGCGGAGCGGTATCGCAAGCGCGGCATCCCCTGCGCGACCTGCTGCATGACTTCCATGACGCTCTCGGTGCTGGAGCGGGTGGATTTCCGCGATATCAGTGGCAACAACATTAACCATCCCAACGATTTCCTCGCCCGTATCTATGCGTGTACCCTGTTCCGCACGCTGGTCGGGTATGATAATCTGACGTGAAGGATTTTTGATAGCCTTCGCCGCGTCATACAGTCCGACCGCTCACAAAACCGGGGACGTCTCTGCATAGCGGACGCCCCCGGCCTTTTTGTTTATACGTTGGCTTTCGCCGTGCTGCACGCGTCCAGCGCGGCGGTGAGAATGTCGCGCTCCCGGAAGGGGAGACGGCTTTGTCCCGATCAGCTGGTAGTCCTCGTGCCCCTTGCCCGCCAGCAGGATCATGTCGCCGGGACGCGCCAGTGCGACTGCCGCGCGGATAGCGTCCGCCCGGTCGGGAATGCGCAGGCGCGGGCAGGCGCCCGGCGGGAAGGATGCATCAATTTCTCGGATGATGTCCTCCGGCGGCTCACAGCCGGGGTTGTCCGACGTCAGAATGCAGAGGTCTGCACGGTTCGCCGCAGCCAGTGCCAGCTCCGCGCGCCGCCCGGTTGTGCGTTCGCCGACCGAGCCGAACAGGCAGATCAGCCGTGTGGGGCGATAAGCACGCAGTGTGTCCAGAATGGCGGCAAGGCTCAGTCCGTTGTGCGCGTAGTCGATGATATACGTGACGCCCGGCTGTGCGGGATGCGTGACGGTCTCAAACCGTCCCGGTACCGCCGCGTCCGCGAGCGCCTCCGCCGCCTGCGCGACCGGAACGCCGAAGCCCTCCCGGCACAGCGCCAGCGCACCCAGCGCATCGGACACGTTGAATACGCCCGGAAGAGGCAGAAAGCACGGCGAGGAGCCACCGGGCGCGGTCACGGTAAATGCCATCCCCGGCACGCCGTCCCGCTGTACCGGACGGATGTCTGCTGCCAGCCAGTCCGGGGATACGCCGCCGGGAACGGCGGGCTTGTCCGACACCGAAAAGCCCTGCACGGGTGCGGTAACGCCGCCCATCATGAACGCCGCCTCCGCGTCATCCGCGTTGCACAGCGCAAGACCCAGGGGATAGTCGGTGAACAGGCTTTTCTTGCAGGCGCGGTAGTGGGCATAGTCCGGATGCTCCACCCCGCCGATATGGTCGGGCGACAGATTGGTGAACAGGCAGGCGTGAAAGGGGATGCCCCGCACGCGTCCCATCCACAGCCCCTGTGAGGACACCTCCATGACGCAGGTGCGCACGCCCGCGTCCAGCATCCGGCGCAGAATGCGGTGCAGCTCCAGGCTTTCCGGGGTGGAGTTCACGGTCGGGAGATGCAGCCCGGCGAAATCGGCACCGTTGGTGCCGATATACCCGGTCGGGATGCCGCACCGGTTCAGAATATGCGCCGCCAGGCAGGCGGTCGTGGTCTTCCCCTTGGTTCCGGTGATGCCGACTATGCGCATAGACCGTGCCGGATAGCCGTAGAATGCCGCCGCGCCGTCTGCCAGCGCCGCGCGGCTGTCCGGAACCCGGATGACGGCGGCGTCCCGGGGCAGGGCGGGGAGCGGCTGCTCGACAACGAAAGCCCGCGCGCCCTGCCGATAAGCTGCGGATGCGAAGTCGTGCCCGTCGCTCCGCATTCCGCGCAGGCAGAAGAACAGGCTGTCCGCTCCGGCGGCGCGGGAATCACAGCAGACAGAGCGGATGGGGGCATCCAGCAACCGTTCCCGGTCGCTCTCTGCGGCGGGTGCCAGCAGGTGCGGGGACGGCAGAGCGTCTATCAGTTCGCGCAGCGTGCAGGTCATGAGGCGCACCGCCTCGGTCTGCGCGGCGCCGTGTGCCGGCTGCTCTGCCATCAGGAGCCCCTCCAACGGATCGTACGACCGACCGGACAGCAGAACATAATCGGTGCCCAGCTCCCCGCCCCAGCGGGCAAGGAATGCCTCGGCGCTCGCCGAGCAGGGGATCAGTGCCAGCAATTTGCCGCTCTGCTCCGGAGCGGCGGCAAAGTCACGCAGGGCGCGCACACGCAGCCTGTCATTCAGCGTGCCCAGCGACACGGGGCGGTGGCGCGTATACAGGATCAGACTGAGGGACAGCCGTTGCCCGAACCACCAGCACATCACCTGGTGACGGCGAAACAGTCGGCGCGCCAGACGCCCGGCGGCGGGGGAATCCGCTGCTGTTCCCAGCAGGACGGGGACGGCGGTATCGTACAGCCAGGGGGACTCCATCGGCGTTATCTCCTTCTCCGCGCCCGAGCAGTCTGTCGGGCACTATGCTTTCCGGCTTATTATACCACACAATCCGGCGCCTGTCATCGGTTTGGAAGAAAATTTATGCGTTTTTTACCGATTCCGGCGAAAAACGCTGCGCCGCCTCCGGTCAGCGCTTCCCCAGCACCCGCGCACAGACCGTATCGGCGAAAGCCGTGACGGCGCGGAAGTCCATGGCGGCAGTGTATACTTTTCTCAAGGGCGAAGTGCGCCTCGGCGGCGGATGCCAGATGGCGGTCGGCGGCGCGCAGTGCCCCCTCGCGCAGGTGTTCCGCTTCGCGCAGGAGCGGACGGATCTGCCGCAGGCTGTCCGTGTCCAGGCAGGGGCGCAGGGACAGCATCCGGGGGTGCTCCGGGGTGGATGCATCTGTCGCGGCATCGGCGCGGGACGGCTCACCGGGGGTGTACAGGATGCAAAGACCGCTGTCCCGGAACAGGATGCCGTCTGCGCGGTCGGGGCGCAGGGGATCGCAGAATGCCGACGCCGCGATGCCGCGCTCTGCCGCCTTGTGCCGGAGCAGGTGCAGGAGACGGTACCCGGCACCGGTGCGGTCGCTGATGCAGAGCAGTTTTGCCGCCAGCCGTTCGGGTGTGTCCAGCCGCGCACGCCCCGTCATGGCAAACGCCCGCCGGAATACCCCGGGCGGAACAGCCCCGGCGACCGCGCGCGTCCAGTCTCCGCCCCGGATTGCCAGCCGCAGGAGCCGCTCCGCCAGCGCGTCCAGCTTTGCCTCCCGCAGGCAGGGAGCTGTCAGACTTTCCGCCACGCGGTCAGCTTCCCCTGCCGCCCGCAGACAGCGGTATGCGCGCTGGTACGCGGCGGATTTACGCAGATTCAGCCGCACGATGGCGTCCCGCTGTGCCGTCAGCATCCGGACGTCCCAGAAGGCGCCGAGGTCGAGCAGGTTTTCCCGCGTGCCGGGCAGTGTCGGCTCCCATGCGTGGGGGGCGGTGCCGTCCAGCATCCCGACAGTCCGCCCGTCCGGCGCGGTCAGGAGCAGGCCGTCCAGCGAGGCAGGGTCGGAGGAGCAGAGCAAGAACACGATCTGCCAGCCTGCCTCCCCGGCACACCGCGCTACCCGGCGCATAAGACCGCTTTTCCCGGTTCCGGGGCCTCCCTTGACGATGTACAGTGCGTCCGCCCCGGCGCCCGCGCTGAACAGAGCGGGGAAGTGATTCTCAAACCCGTGCTCCGAATTGGCGGCGGCAAACCAGATCTGCCGCGTCCCGCCTGCGTTTTTTTCTCCGTGTCCATACCGATTTCCTCCCGTTGCGCCGGCTGTGCCGGCAGTTTTACTCACAGAGTATGGAAAACGGGACGCTTCGGTGACAGGAACGGCGAAAAAATCGCGGTTTCCTGCAACCGCCGTGCGGCGGATTCTGTCTATACAGGTGAAGGGCCTTTCTGCGGGAGTGCCGATCAGACCGACTGCGCAGCTGCGGCGCGGAAGCGATCGGCGGTTTCCAAAACAATCGGAGGTAATGCATATGAAGGACGGTAATCAATCCCGGTACGCCTCGGATGAGGATATCCTGACTCTGTACAACCGTCGTGACGAGCAGGCAATAGCCGCGACGCAGAGCAAGTACGGTTCCTACTGCCGTGCTGTTGCCGACCGCATCCTGCGTGTCCGGGAGGATGCCGAGGAATGCGTCAACGACACCTACCTGCACGCATGGAACGCCATACCGCCCGCCCGACCGGGGAGTCTGCGGGCATTCCTCGGCGCAATCGTGCGCAATCTGGCAATCAACCGGCTGAACTACAACCGGGCGAGGCGCCGCAATGCGGCAATCGTCGCGCTGGACGAGTTTGCCGCATGCCTGCCGGACGGCATCGAGCCGATAACCGACACGGTCGCTCTGCGGGCGGCGTTTGACAGCTTTCTTGCCTCCCTGCCGGAGCGGGAGCGCGTGATATTCGTGCGGCGGTACTGGTACCTATGCCCGGTGGCTGAGATTGCGCGGGGAATGGATATTCCGGAGGGGACGGTCAAGAGCATCCTGTCCCGCACGCGGGAGCGATTCCGGATACATCTGGAGAAGGAGGGTATTTTTGTATGAAAAAGAAGCAATGGGCGCAGAGCTTTTCCCTGATAGACGAAAAGTATGTTGAGGAGGCGGATCCGATGCGCGACGCGGGATGCGTCTCTGCCGTGCGGCGTCTCCGCCGCCGCATAATCACGCTGGCGGCGTGCGCAGCCGCCGTACTGCTGGGGCTTATCCTGTTTGTCCCGTACCGGACGGAGGTTCCGGACGTGTCCCGGTACGCGGACAGCGAGTACTATGCCGTCATTCAGCGGTTGAATGATGGGCAGGTGATAAAGCCGCGCTACCGCAACAATCTCGACTACCTGCTTTCAAAAACATTATCCAAGACGGATGGGGATGATAAGAACTACGCGACTGGTGGGACGGGCACCGCAAACGGCGGAGAGGCGCGTCCGGAAACCGGTGCCTACCGGGAGACGACCGACAATCAGGTGGCGGGCATTGTTGAGGGTGACCTGCTCAAGCGGACCGATACCCGGATATACTACGCGGATAAAGACAGCGCGATGCTGCGCGTATATTCGGTCATGGGGGAGGATTCTGCCCTGCTTGGCAGCTTTGACCTGACACAGGTCACTGTCTACCCGTGCGAGATGTACCTGTCTGCCGACGGCAGATCCGTGACGCTCCTGTGCAACGGCGGGAATAACCAATCCATGATACTGCTTCTGGATGTGACGGATCCCGCCGCCATCCGGGTCACGAAGCAGGTATCGCTGAGCGGAACACTGGTGACGTCCCGGCTGACCGGGAACGGGCTGACGCTGCTGGTGGTGACTTCCTCGCGTGCCGGCAGGAGGCAGGATTACAGCGACCCGCTGAGCTTTGTTCCCGGCATAAACCGGGGTGACGGGCAGGGTATGCGTCCGCTGACGGCGGACTGCATCACGGTTCCGGCGGAGATGAGCGGCACCCAGTACAGCACGCTGACTGCCCTGCATGCGGAGACGTTGGATGTGCTGGATACCCGGTCGGTGCTGGCAGGAAAATTGGATGCCGTGTACGTGAACGCCGGGACAGTGTACCTTGCGTGGCGGTATACGGCTACGGAGACCGTCGGGGCGGATATCGTCACGCGGTTGCGCACCGGCATTCTGGGCATCGCCTATGACGACGAGGGACTGACCGTCCGCGGCTCGGTCGCACTGGACGGCTACCTGCGAAACCAATACTGCATGGATGAGCGGGACGGCATCCTGCGTGTCGTGACGGGAACCGCGAAAGATCGGTATCCCGCCGCCGCACTGGTCGGGCAGAACAACGCCGGCTTTGTGAGCAGTCTGAATGCCAACCTGTACTGCGTGTCGCTGGCGGCGGACGGCTGGCAGGTGGTCGGGCAGGACATCGGCTTTGCCCCGGATGGCGAGACGCTGCAGTCGGTTCGCTTTAACGGGCAGTATGCCTACGTCTGCACGGCTGTGACAGTGACATTGATCGACCCCGTGTACTTCTTCGACCTGTCCGACCCCGCGCGCATTGTCCGGAAGGACACCGGCACCATCCCGGGCTCCTCGCACTCGCTGGTGCAGCTGCCGGACGGCAATCTGCTGGGGCTTGGCGTGGGCGAAACGGGAAGAACCTTCAAGGCGGAGGTGTACGCAGAGAGCGCGACCGGTGTCACGTCCGTATGCACATGGACACGCTCCAGAACGCGATTCAGTCAGAACTACAAGGCATACCTGATCGACCGGGAGGCGGGACTGTTCGGCGTTCCGCTGTACGAGACCTATGTACTGCTGCATTACGACGGGCATAGCCTGACATCTGTTCTGGAGGCAGACATTCCCAGCCCATTCTCGATCAGTCCGGACCTTGTGCGTGCGTTCCTTGCCGATGGCTGGCTGTATATCCTCAGTGGAGACAGCCTGATTGTGCGTGCTGTCGTGGCGTGATGACCGATGCGGATCCGGGGGAGCCTTTCCTACGAGAGGCTCCCCCGGGTTTCTTCCCGGGAAATTGTGACCGTTCTGAAAACTCTTGCAGTCTGTTCCGGCGATTTGTGAAAAAAACTCTTGACAAGTGCCCGCCTTTATGCTATAATAGGCGGCGGTTCGTGAGAGCGGTCTGCGAGTGTAGTTCAATGGTAGAATTCCAGCCTTCCAAGCTGGCCGCGTGGGTTCGATTCCCATCACTCGCTCCAATATGTGCCTTTAGCTCAGTTGGATAGAGCAACTGCCTTCTAAGCAGTAGGGCGAGGGTTCGAATCCCCCAAGGCGCGCCATCCCGGCACGCCGCAGGTGTTCGGGCAGGAGCTCTCGCGTTCCGCGGATTTTGTTTCCCCTATGGTGGGTATAGCTCAGTTGGTTAGGGCGCCAGGTTGTGGCCCTGGAGGTCAAGGGTTCGAATCCCTCTACTCACCCCATACTGTCAGGCGGTGTTCTGCCGCCGCGAAAAAGTCCCGGAAGCGGGGCTTTTTTGCGTTTCGGGGCTTTCACCGGGTGTCTCCGCCTGACGTCCCTGCCGTTCCGGCATGGGAAACAGAGCAAATAACTCTTGCTTTCCATGCCGGAATGTGCTATAATGAACGGGAGAGATGTCGAAGCCGGGGATCGCGTCCCGGAAGAAAGGACAGGATACCATGAAGGTGGAACTGCGGAATCTGACAAAGGTGTTTCCCGCCAGGGACAAAAGATCCGGCGAACCGGTCGTGGCGGTGGATCATTTCAATTTCACAATCCCGGACGGGGAACTGATCGGATTGCTGGGACCCTCCGGATGCGGCAAGAGCACCACGCTGTACATGATCTGCGGGTTGCTGGAGCCGTCGGAGGGGCAGATATTCTTCGGGGAGGATGACGTGACGGACCTGCCGCCCGAGGAACGCGGCGTGGGGCTGGTATTCCAGAACTATGCGCTGTACCCGCACCTGACGGTCAGGCAGAATATCCTGTTCCCGCTTCAGAATTTCAAGGGCGCGGATAAGCTCTCCAAGGAGGAGATGAACGCGAGGACGGAGGCGGCGGCACGCCTTGTGCAGATCGAATCCTTGCTGGATCGCAAGCCCGCCGAGCTGTCTGGCGGACAGCAGCAGCGGGTCGCCATTGCGCGGGCGCTGGTCAAACGGCCGCGCGTCCTGCTTTTGGACGAGCCGCTGTCCAATCTGGACGCGCGCCTGCGCCTGCGGACGCGCGAGGAGATCAAGCGCATTCAGCGGGAAACCGGCATCACGACCGTGTTCGTCACGCACGACCAGGAGGAGGCAATGTCCATCTCCGACCGCATCGTGGTCATGAAGGCGGGCGTCGTACAGCAGATCGGCAAGCCGCAGGAGGTGTACGATGCGCCGGTTAACCTGTTCGTTGCGCGCTTTCTCGGCACCCCGCCCATCAATGTGTTTGAGGGACGCGTGGCAGACGGCGCCCTGTACATCGGCAATGACCGGGTGCTGGACGCACCGGGACAGCCGAATCGTGCCGTGTGGGTCGGCGTGCGCCCGGAGGGCTTTTTGCCGGACGCGGAGGGCGGACTGCACTGCGCCCTGACCGGAACCGAGGTCATGGGGCGGGATACCAGCATCATCGCCACGCACCCTGTCGCACAGAGCCAGACCATCCGTGCCATCATTAACGCCGATACCTGCCCGCCCCTGACGGCGGGGGAGGTGCACTTCTCGCTCAAGCCGCACAAGGTTCTGGTATTTGACAGGGAAACGGAGGAGCGGGTATTCTGACCGCCCTGCGGCTCCTACGTCCAAACTGAAGTAAAAAATCAACAGTCACCCCGCGTCTTCCGTCACTTTGACGCTTGCGCGGGGTGGCTGTTTGTAGTATAATAGAAAGGGAGGGGTATGCCCTTCATAGAAAGCGAGATAAAGCAGTATGTTTACGGATTTGACCGGAAAGAGACGGTATAAAATCAACCTGCATTGCCACTCGACCCGCTCGGACGGACGCATTTCCTACGAGGAGGTGCTCGCCGCCTATGCGCGCGCGGGATACGATATGCTTGCCGTGACCGACCACTGGGTGTGGGGCGAGGCGGGCACATTCACCGGAAGCCTGCCCGACGGCACGCCGCAGACCATGCGGATCCTGTCCGGCTGTGAATTCAATGTCGGCGGCGGGGGACAGCCTGGAGGGTGTTCTCCATATTCTCGGGTTGGATTGTCTCCAGCGACCGGCGCTGACGATGGCGCTGTACAACGATGCACGCCTGTCGCCACTGGAAAAAGCGCGTATCGTCATCAAGGAGATACACCGCGCGGGCGGTGTTGCCGTGCTGGCGCATCCCGCGTGGAGCCTGAATACACCGGAGCAATTCTACCAGCTCGGTGCCTATGAGGCGACCGAGATATACAATTCGGTGTCCGCGTGGGGAATGTCCGATCGTCCCTACTCCGGCGTCCTGATTGATGAGGTGGCTGCCCGCGGGCTGTGCCTGCCCCTGCTTGCCACCGATGACACGCACTACTATGACGGGGATCAGTTCCGCGGAATGATTATGGCGGATGCGGATTTCGTGGATTCGGTCGGCTTTTCGCAGATGATCCGCGAGAACCGCTTCTATGCCACCATGGGACCGGAGGTACACCTGGAGCGGGTGGACGAGGATACCGTGCGGTTGCGTTGTACGCCTGCTGCCAAAATCGTTTTCCTGTCCAATCTGGTTTGGACGGACGGGCGCGTCCGGCGCGGCAGCGGGCTGACCGAGGCGTCCTATAACTTCCAGGACGGGGAGACATACGTCCGCGCAGAGGTGACGGACGAAAACGGGCTGACCGCATGGAGCCGCATTGAGGTCAGGTAAACGCGGCTTGCGCCTGTCGGGAGCCGATGAGAGAGGAGGTGTGCCCATGCCGGAGGTTTGCGACGGTATCCGGGCACGCCTCTTTTTGCTTGCCGATCCGGCGTACCGCGCGTTTCAGCAACCGCTGATCCCGACGGTGCCGCCGGAGCGTGTGATCGGTGTCCGGACGCCTGCCCTGCGGGCGCTGGCGCGGGAGCTGGCAGGAACGTAGGCGGCGGAGACATTCCGCGCCGACCTGCCGCACCGGTATTTTGAGGAGAATCAGCTGCACGCCTTCCTGATCGAACGGATCCGCCACTTCGGGGAGACTGTAGCCGCGCTGGAAGCCTTCCTACCATATGTGGATAACTGGGCGACCTGCGATCAGATGCGACCGCCTGCACTGGGGCAGGACGGGGCGGCGTTGGCAATCCGGTGCCGTGCATGGCTGGCGTCCGGGCGGGTGTATACCGTCCGGTTCGGGCTGGTGACGCTGATGCGGTATTTTCTGGGGGCGGGGAAGAGCGCCTTTCCTCCCGATCCGGAGGTTCCGGCACTGGCAGTCGCGGCGGCGGGAGAGGATTACTATACCCGCATGGCGGCGGCTTGGCTGTTTGCGGAAGGGCTGACGTGGCAGTACGAACTGTTCCTGCCATGGCTGACCGACTGTCGCCTGCCGCCGGAGCTGCACCGCATGACGGTCCGGAAGGCGCTGGACAGCTACCGCGTGCCCGCCGAACGGAAGGCAGTTATCCGCCGGACGTGGACAGCCCGGACGCAGGCAGCGGACAGGACATGACCGGCACGGCACGGCGCGGTGCCGCAGAGGAAAAGATCTCCGGACGGAAACCGGAGGTTTTTTCTTTTGCGGCACCGCTTTTTGCGATAAGGGACATACCGGGCGGCGGATCGGCGCTCACTCCTCCCCGTGCAGCTGCTTCGGGTAGCGGCGTGGCTCCTCGGTTTCGCCGAGCAGGTAATCCACGCTGGTGCCGTAGAAGCGCGCCAGCCGGATCAGAATGGCGGTCGGGATATCGTTTTCCCCTGTTTCGTACTTGGAGTAGCCTGTCTGCGACATGGAAAGCATCTTTGCCACCTGCGTCTGCGTCAGGTCGCGGTCTTCCCGCAGGTCACGGATTCTCGGATACATCGGTCGGCTCCTTCGATTTCTTAAAAAGTAATACAAATATCATAATTTAATCTGTTTCAGGGTATTGACATTTAACCTGAAACAGGTTATAATGGAGGGCAGACAGGGGAGAAAAGCGCCAAACTATTTGTTAAAATGCAAAATCACTAAACTAAAGAGGGGGAATTCGGGTGCTACAATCCCCGCCCGAAACCGTGCCGTGCCTTCGGAATTCTGGCGGTGGCTGGCACATACAAGCCCTCCCATATAGTTATCCGTCACACAAAGCAAAGCCAACGGTCAAAAAAATTCAGAAATCTTTCAAATTACCCTTGACAAATCAGCCGAAAGGCTGTATAATGAGCGTAATCGTGCAGGATGTCTGCAACAGCAGCTGCACAAAAAGAATTGAGGTATTACATGTACACTGACAAGACTTTGGTCTGCAAGGATTGCGGACGGGAATTCGTTTTTTCTGCGAGCGAGCAGGAGTTTTACGCCGAGAAGGGCTTCGAGAACGAGCCTCAGAGATGCCGGGACTGCCGGGCTGCACGGAAGGCAAACCGCGGTCAGGGCAACGGTCGTCCTATGTTCGACGCTGTGTGTGCTGAGTGCGGCAAGCCCTGCAAGGTTCCCTTCGAGCCTCGCAACGACCAGCCCGTGTTCTGCAGCGAGTGCTTCAAGAACCACAGAGGTTAAGGAAACCGCTGACTGATTCGGCGGCACGTCTCCGGCACGGCTTTCCCCGCCTTCCGGTGGGGAGGAACGACGCCCGGAGGGATGCCCCCTGAAAGTCAACAGAACGCCGCGCACGTATCTTTTTGGGGTACGTGCGCGGCGTTTGTGCGGTTTTCTGCGTCGGAAAGGGCTCTTTTGTCGGTCGGGGAAGTGAACACCCCAAGAAAATTTGAATTTTTGCAAAAACCCCTTGACAAACAGACCCCTTTTCGGGTATAATACAATGGTCATTGCCGATGTGTGTAACTATGCCCGCCGCATGGAGGGATCCCGGAACACAGGACGGTAAATCTTACAAGGAGGTGCAATCATGCTCAGAACTTACCAGCCGAAGAAGCGCCAGAGAAAGAAGGAGCACGGTTTCCGCAAGAGAATGAAGACTGCTGACGGCAGACACGTTCTCAAGAGAAGACGCGCAAAAGGTAGAAAAAGACTGACCTACTAAGGAGCACCGACCGCTTCAGCCACGCGCTGCATGCCGGACGGTACCCTGGGATTGTCTGTGGGCGCAAGGCGTCCGGATGAGCTTCACCGCATAAACCACCGAGATCGGATAGACCAAGAGAGCGCAAGCGCCGTCTGGCTGTCTCGCCTCGGTGTTTTTTGACGGACGACTGCCCGCGGGTGCAGAGAGACCCGCACCGCTATGAAAGAAATCGCAATTCGGGAAAATCACCTTTACCAGAAGGTCTTTCGCCGGGGCAAGCGCGCCGGGGGAAGACTGGTGTCGGTCTGCGTCCTCCGGGACCTGTCCGCCAACCGCCTGCGCCGGGCTAACCCGCGCAAGCAGGCTGTCAACCGCATCGGGCTGTCGGTTCCCAAGCGGGAAAGCGGCGCCATCGGGCGTAACCGTGTCAAGCGCATCATCCGGGAGGGGCTTCGGCAGGTCACGCGCGAGCGTCCGCTCAGAACTGGCTTTCTCATCGTCATCGCCGCCCGCCCCGGTATCGAGAAGCGGAAAAGCACCGAGATTGCCGCCGAGCTGCGATACCTGTTCCGCAAGCTGGATATGTTCCGCCCGGAGCCGGATGCACCTGCGGACGGCACGGACAGCGGCAAGCCATGAAACGCGTCTGCATGGCGCTGATCCGTTTCTATCAGCGCGCGCTGTCTGCACGCAAGCCCTACCCTACCTGCCGCTTTACCCCTACCTGCTCCGCATACGCCTACGAGGCGTTTGAAACGCGGGGCTTCTTCGCCGGATTTGTCCTTACAGTGTGGCGCCTGCTGCGTTGCAGTCCGCTTTCGCCGGGCGGCTATGACCCCGTCCCCCGCACCGGCTTCCGCACCATGCCCCTTCGCTGGAGCAAGTACGACCCCAAGCCCCCGGCGGACGAGCCGCCCTGTGGCGATGCGTATGACGGCGCGAACAGCAATGCGCCGGAGTGCCCCCGACCCCGCCGGATACCGACAACGACCGGGATGCCGAAGCATGACAGTCCCGGCACTCATACCGGATAAGCAGCGGTCAGAATCAGAGGAACCGCGCCCGATCCGCGCCCTTGCAGCCGTGCGCCGCGCGTTGTATCGGATGAAACAGGAAAGGAATCCACGATAATGATGAAGAGATCAAACAAGCGCACCCTTACCCGCGCCGTTCTATTCCGGACGGGACTTATTCTCCTGGCGTTGGCGATCCTGGGTGGGGTGCTGGTCAGCTGTGCCGGCGGGACTGTTGCGCCGACGCTGACCCTCAACAAGGAAGCCATCACGCCGAGCGAGGAAAACGGCAATGCCATGAACAAGGAACAGCTGAGCACGTTGGCGGAGAATATTCTGAAGAATTCCGCCGCCGTGACCATCCGGCAGCAGCTGGTCGCCGCCCTGAACGGGTACGACATGACGGCGGAGGGCTTTGACGATGCCGCTCTGCCGGAGGCACAGCCGGACAAGAGCGTGGAGTTTGCCCTCAACGTGCTTAAGTCCGAACAGTACAAGGTCGAGGTGTACGAGTCTGCCGACAGCATGACGCGGGCAGATCTGGAGATGCTGGTCAACAGCTTCCGTACGACCGTCAGTCTGGATGAGAACGTCAGCTTCCTGACCCGCATCCTGATGTGGATTGCGGTCGCTTTTGAGTGGATGATCAAGGTGCTGGGTTTCGGAAACTTCCTCCTCGGAACCGTGTTCTTTGCCATCGCGGTGGAGATCATCATGCTGCCCATTGCCATCATTCAGCAGAACAACGCCCGCAAGCAGGCGCGGTTCCGTCCCAAGGAGATGGCGATCCGCAAGAAGTACGCCGGGCGCACCGACCAGGCGACCATGCAGGAGATGCAGCGCGAGATCCAGGAGATGTACCAGAGGGAGGGCTACAACCCCATGAGCTCCGGCTGCCTGCCGCTGCTGGTATCCCTGCCTATCGTGTTCGCCCTGTACTACGTGGTCATTGACCCGCTGAAGTATATGATGGGTTGCCCCACGGATCTGGCGAACGCCCTTACCACCTTTGCGACCGCGCCCCGCGCCGCCGGCGGTCTGGGAATGACGCTCCAGTCCAACCGCGGCACCATCGAGATCCTGTCCAAGATCCGGGAGATGGGCGTCTCCACCCTGGAGCCGATGAAGGATTTCCGCTTCTTCACCAACGGTGCGGACTGCTTCAGCAAGATCAGCGAGGTGCTCAACACGCACAGCATCCCGGATTTCAGTATCGGTTCGCTCAACTTCGGACTGACGCCGGACATCGCGCACCCGAGCCTGCTGCTGCTCATTCCCGTGCTGACCTTCGGCGTCTACTTCGGAACCTCCAAGCTGACGCGCAAACTGACCTACCAGCCCACCACTGCCAATGACCCCGGAATGGGCTGCTCCACTACCGTGATGGATATCTCCATGCCCCTGATGTCCGCTGTGTTTACGCTTTGGGTACCCGGCGCGGTCGGTCTGTACTGGGCGATCAAGAGCATCGTGGGACTGGGCAAGCAGTTTATTATGAGCAAGGTTATGCCGATGCCTACCTTCACGGAGGCGGATTACAAGGCGGCAGAACGCGAGCTTGCAGGAAAGAGTAAGAACAAGCCGGTCAAGAAGAGCGGCACCCGCAACCCCAACGTGCGCTCCCTGCATCACATTGATGACGAGGATTATGACACGTCCGCCAAGCCGGCAAAGTCCGGCAAGCCGACGGCAACAGAAACGCCGGATGCCGACAAGCCCGCAGAGGCACCTGCCGAGACCCGGATGGGGGAGGGCGCTGTGCTGAAGGAGGATGTGTCTGCCGAGGAGCGGCGCGCAAACCGGAAAAAGAAGAAGGGCGGAGAGTCTCCCGCCGAAACAGACAAGCAGGATGAGGTAAACGGACATGAAGAAGGAAATTGAAGTCAGCGCAAGGACTAAGGAAGAAGCCATTGCCCAGGCAGTCGCTGAACTGGGCGCACCGAGTGAATCGGCACTGGTCATTACAGTGGTGCGTGAGGCACGCAAAGGCTTTTTGGGATTCGGCGCCGTGGACGCGGTGATTCATGCGGCTTATCAGGTTCCGGACGAGCCGGCGGTTTCTGCCGGGGAGGACGGGGATGCCGAAGCCGCCGTGCGTCCCGCACGCGAGCCGCGCTCCGATAAGCCCCGCCGTCCGCGCGGAGACCGCCGGGGACGTCCTGCACGCGCACCGCGCCAGGAGGGCGAGACGGAGGAGACGTCGGAGGCTACGCCGGAGACACCTGCCCGCCCGCGTCCGGAGCCGATTGATCCCGAGACCGCTACCGCAAGCGAACAGACGGCATACCGCTTTGTCTGCAAGCTGGTGGAGGATATGGGGCTGTCCGACGTGACGGTCGCCATGCACCCGGGAACCAATGACGATATGGTCATCACGGTGGACGGCAAGGAAGCGGGCGTGCTGATCGGGCATCACGGCGACACGCTGGATGCTCTGCAGTACCTTGCCAATCTTGCCGCAAACCGCAAGGAGGAGGGTGAGAAGCGGGAGTACGCCCGTATCACTGTGGATGTGGAGGATTACCGCGCCAAGCGTGAGGATGCACTCCGTGCGCTGGCACGCCGCAAGGGTGCGCAGGTGCTCAAATACAAGAAGAGCATCATGATGGAGCCCATGAATCCCTACGAGCGCCGCATCATCCACTCCGAGATCCAGATGATGGAGGGTGTTTCCACCAACTCCATCGGCGCCGAGAATAACCGGCGCGTGGTCATTTTCCTGGAGGCGGAGGGAATGCCTACCGCCGGGATCCGTCCTGTTGCGGAAGGCAAGGGTGACAGACCTGCCGGGGAAAAGACGGGGCGCAATCGCCGGCGCCGCAAGCCGAAGTCCGAGCGGACGGTAGACCCGCTGGCACCGGCGATCCGCCGGGAGCCGCAGCCGTCGCTGTTCGGCGAGGGACGATGAGCATGACCCGTTCGACATTGACCTGTCCGCCGCCCTGCCGCCTGAGGAGGATGCAGGCGATGCGGTTGCGTCCGGGACCGAAGTCGTAGCAGAGACTGAGGTCACGTCCGACGTTGCCGACGGGCACGACGACGCAGAGTAACGCGAGGAGGGCAGACTTTCCGTTTGGGGGGTCTGCCCTCTTTTTTGGGAGGAAGTATGAGTACCTACGCTTTTTTTGATACGGTTGCCGCTGTGGCAACGCCCTTTGGAAAGGGCGGCGTTGCGGTCATCAGGCTGTCCGGTACGGATGCGGCGGCGGTCGCCGCGCGGCTGTTCCGCCCGCGCTCCGGCAGGGCGCTGACCGATTACCCCGCCCGTGTGGCGGTCTGGGGGATATCCTGTCCCCGGACGAGCCGGGACGTGTACTGGATGACGGGCTGTGCACCCTGTTCCCCGCACCGCACTCCTTTACCGGGGAGGATGTGGCGGAAATATCCTGCCACGGCGGCGTTCTGGTCACGCGCAGCGTGCTGGACGCCTGCCTGCGGGCGGGTGCGCGGCAGGCTTTGCCGGGCGAGTTCACGCGTCGGGCGTTCCTGAACGGTCGGCTGTCCCTGGACGAAGCGGAGGCGTTGGGCAACCTGCTGGAGGCGGGCAGTGATGAGCAGCTGCGCCTGTCCCGCGCGGGCATGAGCGGGCATTTGGCGCGCGAGACCGAGGCGATTTACGGCGCCCTGTGTCCGGTGCTGGCGAATCTTGAGGCGGGCATTGACTTCCCGGAGGAAGATCTGACAGAGCTGACTCCGGCGGAACTGGCGGCGGCAGTCGCGGAGGCGGAGGGCACGTTTGCCGCCTGCTGGCGACATACCGGACGGGGCACGCCATTGCGGAAGGCATCCCGACTGCCATCTGCGGGGCGCCCAACGCGGGAAAAAGCTCGCTGTACAATCGGCTGGTGGGGCGGGATGCCGCCATCGTGACCGCTGTTGCCGGCACGACGCGGGACGTGCTGTCCGAGACGGTGCCGCTGGGGCGCGTGACACTGCGGCTGTCGGACACGGCGGGACTGCGTGAGAGCACGGATGAAGTGGAACGCATCGGCGTCAGCCGCGCCCTTGCCGCGCTGGAGGCGGCAGAGCTTGTGCTCTGGATTGCCGATCCGATCGCACCGGCAGAGGCAGACGCGGATGGGGCGGCGGAGGCGGTTGCCGCAGCCGAGGCGTCCGGCAAGGCGGTCATCCGGATCCGCACCCGTGCCGACCTGTTGCCGCACCCTTTGCCGACCGGGGACGGCTGGCTGTACATCTCGACCGTGACCGGGGAAGGGATGGACGCTCTGCGCGAGGAGGTGGAGCGGCTGTTCATTGACGGCGCACTGCGCACGGGCGAGGACGCCGTTGTGTTCAGTGCCCGGCAGGCGGCGGCGCTTTCGGACTGTGCCGATGCACTTCGCCGCGTTGCCGGGAGCCTTGCCGCCGGGCTGACTGCCGACATTTGTGCGGAGGATGTGCGCGTGGCGTTGGACGCGCTGGGGGATGTCTGCGGGCGCAATGTGCGGGAGGATGTCATTTCCGAGATTTTTTCCCGGTTCTGCGTCGGGAAATGAGTGCCTGCGACTGCGGGACGTATGCAAAGTGGGGGTAAAGACTCAAAATGAGTTTTTGACCCCTCCTTCTCTCTGACGGCGTTGGTTTTTCTGATTATCGGCTTCCGTGCCGGATCGGGATCGGCGGAAAATGCGCGGAGAGTGCGGTGGCGCGAAACAAGAAAAAATCCCGCACACAGGTGCGGGATTTTTGGTGGGGGATGGTGGGTTCGGACCACCGAAGTCAGAGACAACAGATTTACAGTCTGCCCCCTTTGGCCACTCGGGAAATCCCCCATATGGAGCTGGTGAACGGAGTCGAACCATCAACCTGCTGATTACAAATCAGCTGCTCTGCCATTGAGCCACACCAGCATTGACTGTTCGATCTGACAGCACATCAGCGGAACAGCACTATTATATCACATTGCCGCGGGTTTGTCAAGGGGTTTTTGAAAAATAATACGGGTAAGGCGCCACTTCCTGCGCCGGGCGGGTGGCTGCTTGATCTGCCGTTTCGGCGCCCGCCGGGGACTTGCCCTCCTGCCTTGCCGGCATATTCTGCCGGGGAGCGGGAGGGCAGCCGACCGGTCGTTACCAGATCCGGCGGTAGATCTCCATGACCTCTTCCTTGAGAGGCTTGCGGGGATTGGTGGCGGTGCAACCGTCGGCAAGGGCGGCTTCAGCCATGGATTCAATCGCCGCCTCGTACTGCTCCTGCGTGATCTTACCTGCCGTCGCGGCAGAAACGGACTTGGGAATGTTCATTTCCTCGTTGAGGAAGTGGATATAGCTGATGAGCGACCGGACGGTCGTGACCTCGTTGAGGTTGTTCACGCCGAGAATGCGCGCCATGTTGCAGTACTTGCGCACGCAGGCGGGATACTCGCCCTGCGAGCGCGACACGGGACCGATGCCGGTGTTGTACTCCACGATGTGGGGGAGCAGGATGGCGTTGGCGCGTCCGTGCGGGATGTGGAAGCGCGCGCCCAGCTGATGCGCCATGCCGTGGTTCAGACCCAGCGATACCGAGTTGAACGCCAGTCCTGCCAGGCAGGAAGCGATGTGCATCTTGCGCCGCGCGTGCGTGTCCTGGTTGCTGCTGTAAGAGCGATACAGGAACTGCCCGATGATCTCCACAGCCTTCTCTGCCAGAGCACCGGAGAATTCGTTGTTGTTGATGCTGACGTATGCCTCCAGCGCGTGGGTCAGGACGTCCATGCCGGTGTCTGCCGTGACCGATGCAGGCACGCTCTTGACCAGCTCCTCGTCCAGAATCGCCTCGTCAGGCGTCAGGCTTTCGGAGACAAGCGGGTACTTGCGTCCGGCGGCAGGATCGGCGATGACGGCAAAGGAAGTCACCTCGCTGCCGGTGCCGCTGGTGGTCGGGATGGCAATCAGGTGGGGCGCATAGCCCTCGGTCATCTTGCCGGCAAAGATACGGATCGCCTTGGCGGTGTCGATGGCGGAGCCGCCGCCGACGGCGATGATGCAGGGCGCCTTCTTTTCCGAGACGGCGGCGATGCCGTTTATGACCTTCTCAATGGGCGGGTCGGGCACAACGTCAGTGAACACGTCAAAGGCGATGCCTGCACGTGTCAGCGGGTCGGTGACCAGCTTAATCATGCCGGAGGAAACAACGAAGGGGTCGGAGACGATGAAGACCCGGTCATAGTGCAGCTGGGCAAGCCTGTCCAGCGCCCGTTCACCGAAATAGACTTCTGTGTTTACGTGAAATTCTTTCATGGGTATGCGTATCCTTTCGTCGGATGGTTTGTATATATTAGGGGAGGGAAGCAGAAGATTATGTATCGGCGTTGTTCCCGATTACACGTTCCGCCATGCGCAGAAGCCGTTCGCGCAACCAGTCCGGCTCTACGATGCGGATGCCGGAACGTGCGGTCAGAATGGCGCACAGGAAGCGGTCGATGTTGCGGAACTCACACAGATAGGTGCCGGCGCGTTCGCGGGAGAGAATGTAGCTCCGCATTTCCAGAACCGTCAGCCTGTCCTCGATCCGCAGAACGGCGGTATAAGGAATCTGGCTCTGGATGATGACGCTGTCCGCCTCGGGGTGCTCGGCGCCGTCTTGCGTATCGGCGAAGCCGTTGTCCCGGACGTGTGACCGGGACTCATCGTTCTCAGACACCAGTATCACCGGCAGGGAGAACGGAGTCGTGTATGCATACCCCTGCCGACCGGCATCATATTGCAGGGGCGCACCCAGATCGGTGCGCATGTATGTGATGTCGCGCTGCGCCTGCCGCACGGATATGTCGAACCGCTCGGAGAGCCGCGCCGCGTTGGGGTATGTTTTCCGCGTCAGCTCGTCGTGGAACCACTGGATGCGGATGTAAGGAGACACTTTCATGGCTGTCCCACTGCTCACATCTGCGGAGGCAGGTCGTCCGTGACGTCCCCCTCGTTGGCTTCCGGCTCCGCTTCAACCGGGACATCGGATGCCCCGGCGGCGAACACGCACTGCGCCAGCCGAATCAGCATATATACCCCCATCAGGGCAGAGAAGCAGAGGTACACGAAATACAGCTGACCGCCTTCGGCGCGTCCGGAGGGAATGCACCCGGCGATCCGGGCGATCAGGCAGGGGAGTGCCCCCGCCACACCGAAGAAGGATCCGGCAGACAGGACAGTCAGCGCCAGACGCGGCGCCGGCTTGCAAAGCAGCATACGCAGATCGGCTGTCATGCCCAGCATAACGCCGGCGCAGGCGAACTGTACTGCCAGTTTGACCGGGCTGTTCATGGTGACGTAGGGGTCGTTGTAGGTGCGCCCGATGACGAGCATGCAGAGCAGGATCACGGCAAAGCCGAGCAGTCCGCGCACGTTCCTGCTGCCCACGCCGAGCAGCGCGAGCAGAAAGTGTGCGGCGGCACATACCGCCAGCACGGCACCCAGGATGGGGGTAACTGCCTTGCCGGAACTGCTTTGCAGGAAAAACGGGACGGTTATCAGGGATGCGATCAGCGGAACAGAGGCAGCCAGGTCACGCCCGACGCCGATGCGCGGGGCGGACAGACTGCCCTCCGGAATGAGCATACCGCACACCGCCGGGATCAGCACAATGCACAGGCACAGTACCCGGTACACGACCGTCACGGCGGCACTGCGGAAATACCCGATGTCGCCATCATAGCCGGTGAGGAATGCCGCAGTGCGCAGACAAACGGCTGCCAGCGTCAATGCCGCAACCGACCAGAAAGCAACGCGAGGGAGCACCCGTGCCTTGTTCATGACAGATACCTTCCTTAATATAACAGCAGCTACAGCAACAACCCGGAATGACAGCGCCGCAGGCGCCCGCTTTTGCTCTCTGCATTCATCCGTATATTATACCGCGAATTTGTGAATAAATTGTATCAGAAATGGCGATCGAGAAACTTTTTTTGCGTTTTTTTCGTCCGAAACGGCAGCCGTACCAAACTGTGCGGGCGGAATACGGAGCCGAGGCACCCTACAAGCGATGACGCGGCATTGTGCGAATTGCATAAATGACGGCGCACAAAACCGCTGAAATTCTGCACGTAAACCGCCTGCAAAGTTTTGAATTTCTCTTGCAATTACCTGCGGTTTATGGTATAATCTGAAAGCTTGATGTGCGTAGATGTGAGAGGTTGCCTGCCGGTTTACCGAGACCGGACAGGGGAATTTTCACGGAGTATGTCCGAAAATCGGGCGAAGCAGTTCAGCCTGCTGCCCGCGCGCGCCTTGCTTTCCACGAAAGAGAATGGCGGTTGACCGCCGTTTTTTTACAGGGGACGCAAGAAACGCCCGGGAGCGTGCTGAATCGGTCAGCCCTCGCTTCACACATCGTGCCGGGGAATCAATTTTTCTGTATCGGTCAAGGAAAATCCGCGGCGCGAAATCTGAAAAGGAGGCAGAAAACAAATGGCACTGAAAGAGAAGATCAGAGTCCGGCTCAAGAGCTACGATCACACCCTCATCGACACGGCGGCAGAAAAGATTGTCGCAGTGGCGAAGGCGAACGGCTGTGAGGTTTCGGGTCCCATCCCGCTCCCCACTGACCGCGAGATCGTCACCATCCTGCGGTCCGTCCATGTCAACAAGGACAGCCGCGAGCAGTTCGAGTACCGGACCCACAAGAGACTCATCGACATCATGAAGCCGTCTCAGAAGACAGTGGACGCTCTGATGAACACAGAGCTGCCCGCCGGCGTTGAGCTCGAAGTCAGACTGTAATCAAGCGCCTGACTCCGACCGGAGCGCCGGAACCCGGTTGCATCGCCGCGACCGGCGCCGGAGAAAGACCGGCACAATTTCCACCAGGCGCCTGTCGCAGGCGCAGCAAAGACAACAGCCGAGGGAGCTTTTCTCCGGTTCGGCAACTTTGTAAGTCATGTTGACCGCCGCCGCATGACGGCAGCCAACCAATAATTTACAGGAGGAAAAACAGCAAATGAAAAAAAGGGCATTATCGGTAAGAAAATCGGTATGACACAGATCTTTGACGAGAACGGAAACGTGATTCCCGTGACCGTCGTGGAAGCTGGTCCCTGCGTGGTCGCTCAGAAGAAGACCACCGAAAAACGACGGCTATGACGCCGTTCAGCTTGGTTTCATGGATGCGAAGGCGAAGCAGACAACCAAGGCTGAGAAAGGTCATTTCGAAAAGAACCAACTCAGCGTCAAGAAGCACCTCAAGGAGTTCCGCTTCGATGACTGCTCCGGCTACAACGTGGGCGATGTCATTACAGTCGATACCTTCGCCGCAGGCGACAAGGTCGACGTTACGGGTATGACAAAGGGTCACGGTTTCTCCGGTGTCGTCAAGAGATGGGGCTGCCACAAGCTCAGAATGACGCACGGTGTGGGCCCTGTGCACCGCCAGCCCGGTTCCATGGGCGCAAACTCCACCCCGTCCCGCATTTACAAGAATAAGAAAATGGCAGGACAGTACGGTAACGTGCAGGTCACGGTTCAGAATCTGAAGGTTGTCCGCATCGATACCGAAAAGAACCTGATTGCAATCAAGGGTGCCGTTCCCGGCGCCAAGAACGGCATCGTGTTCCTCCGCGATTCGGTAAAAGCGTAAGCGGAAGGAGGAAACTGAATCATGGCAAATGTAAAAGTATTTAACATGGCCGGCCAGGAGGTCGGAACCATGGAGCTGTCCGACGTCATCTTCGGCGCGGATATCAACGGAGCCGTCCTTCATGCCGCAGTCAGAGCGTACCTTCTCAATCAGAGACAGGGCACTCAGTCCACGCTGACCCGCACCGAGGTTTCCGGCGGCGGCAGAAAGCCCTGGAGACAGAAGGGCACCGGTCGCGCCCGTCAGGGTTCCACCCGTTCTCCCCAGTGGACACACGGCGGTATCGCGCTGGGTCCCAAGCCCCGCAGCTACCGCACCGGTCTGAATAAGAAGACCCGCAGAGCGGCTCTGTTCGGCGCTCTGTCCGCCAAGGTCGCGGAGGGTAAGCTCATCGTGCTGGACGATCTGACCTGCACCGAGTATAAGACCCGCCCGATGGTGGCTATGCTGAACGCGCTGGGTGTGGACAGCCGCGCCCTGATCGTCATGCCGGAGGTCAATCCCTTCGCCGTGAAGAGCTGCGCAAACCTGCCCCGCGTCGAGACGTCGCTTGCCACCAACCTGAATGTCTATGAGGTCATGAAGGCAGACAAGATGGTCATCACCGCCGCGGCTGTCAAGAAGCTCGAGGAGGTATACAACAAATGAAACGGATCGAAGATGTCATCATTAAGCCGGTGATCTCCGAGGCCTCCATGGATATGCTGTCTCAGGAGGAGGGGAAGGCGAAAAAGTACGTCTTCCACGTTCACTCTGCGGCAACCAAGCCCGAGATCGCAGCCGCCGTTGAGTATATGTTCGCCGGCACCAAAGTGGCGAGCGTCAACGTCATCAACATGAAGAAGAAGCCGAAGAGAATGGGTGTGCATTTCGGATACACCTCCGAGTGGAAGAAAGCCATCGTCACCCTGACGGCGGATTCCAAGACCATCGAGTTCTTCGAGGGTCTGAACTAAGCGGAGGAGGTTGAAGAAATGGCAACGATTAAGTACAAACCCACAACACCCGCCAGACGGAATATGACGGTTCCCGCCTACGGTCAGATCATCACCAAGGATACGCCCGAGAAGAGCCTGGTTGTTATCAAGAAGAAGCACGCCGGACGCAACAGCTACGGCCGCATCACCGTCCGTCACAGAGGCGGCGGTAACAAGATCAAGTACCGTATCATTGACTTCAAGCGCGCGGATAACACCCCCAATACCGTCATCGCCATCGAGTACGACCCCAACCGTACCGCCTACATCGCTCTGTTGCAGAACGAGGCAGGCACCAAGAGCTACATCATCGCACCGGATGGTCTGAAGGTCGGCGATGTGATCTACTCCGGCTCGAATGCCGATATCAAGGTCGGCAACGCACTTCCCCTGACCAACATCCCCACCGGTACCTTCATCCACAACGTGGAGCTGTACCCCGGCAAGGGCGCGCAGCTGGTCCGTTCCGCAGGCGTTTTCGCACAGCTGATCGCGAAGGAAAACGGCGTGGCACAGGTGAGTCTGCCCTCCGGCGAGGTGCGCCTCATCCGGCTGGACTGCAAGGCGACCATCGGCCAGGTCGGCAACGTCGAGCACGACACCGTGAAGGTCGGCAAGGCAGGTAAGACCCGTCATAAGGGTATCCGCCCGACTGTCCGCGGTTCGGTTATGAACCCCTGCGACCACCCGCACGGCGGTGGTGAGGGTAAGTCCCCATCGGTCATCCGTCGCCCGTTACCCCTTGGGGTAAGCCCGCGCTGGGTTATAAGACGAGAAACAAGAAGGCGCGCACCGACAAGTTGATCGTCAAGCGCAGAAACGCTAAATAAGGAGGGAATATATCATGAGCAGAAGCTTGAAGAAGGCTCCGTATGTGGAAGCAAAGCTGTACGCACGGATTTGCGCCATGAACGAGAAGCATGAGAAGAAGGTGCTCAAGACCTGGTCGAGAGCATCCACTATATTCCCGGAATTTGTCGGTCACACCATCGCGGTTCACGACGGTAAGAAGCACATTCCGGTGTATATCACGGAAGATATGGTCGGACACAAGCTGGGCGAGTTCGCACCCACCCGCACGTTCAAGGGCCACTCCGGAACCAAGACCGCGAACTCGTAAGGGAGGAGACTGAAACATGGAAGCAGTTGCATATCTGAAGCATGCCAGAATCTCTCCCCGCAAGGTACAGATTGTTCTGGATCTCATTCGCGGCAAGGATACCGATACGGCTATGGCAATCCTGAAGAACACCCGCCGCGGCGCCTCTGAGTACCTGATTAAGTTGCTGAAGAGCGCGGTGGCAAACGCCGAAAACAATTTCCAGATGGACGCCTCGAAGCTGTATGTCTCCGAGTGCTTCGTTACCCCCGGACCTACCATGAAACGCATGCTGCCTCGTGCCAAGGGAAGCGCCGACCGCATCCTCAAGAGAACCAGCCATGTGACCATCGTGGTCAAGGAAAAAGACTGAGAAAGGGAGGCCAGAATCAATGGGACAGAAAGTCAATCCCCACGGCATGCGCGTGGGTGTCATCAAGAACTGGGACTCCAGATGGTACGCAAGTAAGGAGTACTTCGGCGACACCCTCGTGTCCGACTACCAGATCCGCAAGTACCTGAAGAAGGCGTTGCAGGATGCCGGTATCCCCAAGATCGAGATCGAGCGTGACGCGCGCCGCGTGCGCGTGTTCATCCACTGCGCTAAGCCGGGCATGGTCATCGGCAAGGGCGGCAGCGAGATCGACAACTACAAGAAGGAGCTGGAGAAGATGACGGGTATGCCCGTCTCACTCAAGGTCGTTGAGATCCGCCAGCCCGACCTGAATGCCCAGCTCGTGGCAGAGAACGTCTGCGCTCAGCTGGAGCGCCGCACGTCCTTCCGCCGTGCCATGAAGATGGCAATCCGCAACACCATGCGGAACGGCGCCAAGGGTATCAAGATCGCCTGCTCCGGCCGTCTGGGCGGAGCCGAGATCGCACGTGCCGAGCACTACCATGAGGGTACTATCCCGCTGCAGACCCTGCGTGCGGACATCGACTACGGCTTCTGGGAAGCCAATACCACCTACGGCAAGATCGGCGTAAAGGTCTGGATCTACAAGGGCGAGATCCTCAGCGAGGTCAACCGCTCTGCGGCTGCCGCTGACGGCGCTGCCCGCCCGGACCGCAAGCCCGGTGAGCGCCGCGACCGCCGTCCCGGCGGAGACCGCCGCCCCGGTGGCGACCGTCGCCCCAGCGGTGATCGCCGTCCCTAGCGGAGACCGCCGCCCCGGTGGTGACCGTCGCCCCGGCGGAGACCGCCGCTTCGGCGACCGCAACGGCAAGCCTGCCAACGTGCGTCCCGCCGAGAGAACCCCGAGAACCGTTGCCGCTCCGGCGGCAGCTCCTGCCACTGCCCCCGAAAGAAGGAGGCGAGAACTGATTATGTTGATGCCCAAGAGAACAAAGTTCCGCCGTGTACAGCGCGGAAGAATGAAGGGTAAGGCAAGCCGCGGCACCACCCTTTCCTACGGCAGCTACGGCCTGATGGCGACTGAGCCCGCATGGATTTCCAGCGTGCAGATCGAGGCAGCCCGTATCGCTATGACGCGGTACATCAAGCGTGGCGGACAGGTCTGGATCAAGATCTTCCCCGACAAGCCTATCACCGAGAAGCCTGCCGAGACCCGAATGGGTTCCGGTAAGGGCTCCGTTGAGTACTGGGTCGCTGTTGTGAAGCCCGGCCGCATTATGTTCGAGATGGACGGTATTGATGAGGCAACTGCCAAGGAGGCTATGCGCCTTGCCAGCAACAAGCTCCCCATCAAGACCAAGTTCGTCACCAAAGCAGCAGAGGAGGCGTAAGTCATGAAGGCAGAAGAACTGAGAAAACTGACGGCTCCTGAGCTTGAGACCAAGCTCGGCGAGCTGAAGAAAGAGCTTTTCAACCTCCGCTTCCAGCACGCGATCAACCAGCTTGACAATCCTCACCAGATCACCGAGGTCAAGCATGACATCGCACGAGTAATGACCGTTCTCAACGAGAAGAACGCGTAACGAGGAGGAATTGTCATGACACAGGAAAGAGCACTGAGAAAGACGCGTGTCGGCATCGTTGTCAGCGACAAGATGGACAAGACTGCCGTCGTCGCCATTGAGGACAATGTAAAACACCCCGTTTACGGCAAGATCATCAAACACACGCTGAAGATTCACGCACACGACGAAAACAACGAGTGCGGCGTCGGCGACCGCGTCGAGGTTATGGAGACCAGACCCATGTCCAAGACCAAGAGATGGAGACTGGTTCGGATCATCGAAAAGGCGAAGTAAGCCAACTGCACACAAGCTGCGCTACCTGCCACGGAGCCCGGCAGGATAAACGGGGGTTCCGGAATTCGAATAGTAGATACGTTGTGGCGTACTGAAACAGTAGGAGGAAGAAAAGTGATTCAGCAACAAACACTGATGAAAGTTGCCGATAACACCGGTGCCAAAGAGCTGATGTGCATCCGCGTACTGGGCGGCTCCGGCCGTCGCTACGCGAACATCGGCGACGTGGTGGTGGCCTGCGTGAAGAAAGCGGCTGCCGGCGGCACCGCCAAGAAGGGCGAGGTCGTCAAGGCTGTCATCGTCAGAAGCACCCACGGCGTCCACCGTGCGGACGGCTCGTACATCAAGTTCGATGAGAACGCCGCCGTCATCATCAAGGACGACAAGACCCCGCGCGGCACCCGTATCTTCGGGCCTGTCGCCAGAGAGCTTCGTGAGAAGGATTACCTCAAGATCCTGTCGCTGGCTCCGGAAGTACTGTAAGGAGGTATCGCACAAATGGCTAATCTTCATATCAAAAAGGGCGATACCGTCATCGTTCTGAGCGGAGACGACAAGGGCGTTCAGGGCGAGGTCATCGCTACGTCCCCTGAGGAGGGCAAGGTCCTCGTCAAGGGTGCGAACATCATTCACAAGCACGTCAAGCCCCGCCGGCAGGGTGAGGCTGGCGGTATCGTGGACGCCGAGGGCGCTATCTACGCCAGCAAGGTCGCCCTGTACTGCCCCGATTGCAAGAAGGGCGTGCGTACCCACACCGAGACCGTGGACGGCAAGAAGGTCCGCGTTTGCTCCGGCAAGCGCGACGGCGCTCCCTGCGGTCACAAATTTGACTGAGGAGGAGAGAGATCATGGCAAGAATCAGAGATATGTACACCAGTGAGATCGCTCCTGCCCTCATGCAGCAGTTCGGCTACAAGAGCGTGATGCAGATCCCGAAGCTGGATAAGGTCGTCATCAATGTCGGCGTCGGCGAAGCCAAGGAGAATTCCAAGGCAATCGACGCGGTCATGAAGGACATCGCCACCATCACCGGTCAGAAGCCCGTCCCCACCTACGCACGCAAGTCCGTGGCAAACTTCAAGCTCCGTCAGGGGATGAAGATCGGCGCGAAAGTCACCCTTCGCGGCGACCGGATGTATGAATTTATGGATCGTTTGTTCAACTTTGCACTGCCCCGCGTGCGTGACTTCAAGGGCATCAATCCCAATGCCTTCGACGGCAGAGGTAACTACTCCCTGGGTCTGAAGGAACAGCTCCTGTTCCCCGAGATCGAGTACGACAAGGTGGAGAAGATCCGCGGTATGGACATCTGCTTTGTCACCACCGCGCAGAACGACGAGGAGAGCCCGCGAGCTTCTCCGCCGCATGGGCGCTCCCTTCGCGAAAAAAACTGATGGAGGTAAACGGAAATGGCTAAGAAGTCGATGATTCTGAAGCAGCAGGCAGAGCCGAAGTTCTCTACCCGCCGCTACAACCGCTGCAAGATCTGCGGTCCGCCCTCACGCGTATCTCCGTAAATTCGGCATCTGCCGTATCTGCTTCCGGAATCTTGCCTATAAGGGCGAGATCCCCGGCGTGAAGAAGGCTTCCTGGTAAAA
The DNA here is from genome assembly GCA_022009675.1 of Oscillospiraceae bacterium. Lineage (GTDB taxonomy): Bacteria > Bacillota > Clostridia > Oscillospirales > CAG-272 > CAMEON01. The sequence goes on from CP091718.1 coordinate 1,421,372, forward strand.
CGGTAAACGGTAAACCGGTTACCTTTCACCGGGAGACCCACTTTGCCGCCCGTTGCTACGGCACGGACGGTATCTATCCCGCCCGCGGCAGGCGCTCGCATGGCGGGAGCCCCCCAACCTATCGGTAGGAAACAACGCGGACAATCGTCCGCCGGTGTTTAACCCCCGGTATGCCGCCACGGACGCCGTCCGGCGCCTTCAGTGGCAGCAAGATTATGATAACTTGCATCAGGAGGAAACAGTTATGCAAATGTCAGATGTAATTGCCGATATGCTCACCCGCATCCGCAACGCGAATACCGCGAAGCACGCTACCGTTGACATCCCGGCATCCAACATGAAGAAGGCCATCGCGCAGATCCTCGTTGACGAAGGCTACATCAAGAGCTTTGCCGTCGTGGATGACGGTAAGCAGGGCACCATCCGCGTGACCCTGAAGTATCTGGCGGGTAAGCAGAAGGTTATCCGCGGGATCAAGCGCGTGTCCAAGCCCGGTCTGCGTATCTACGCAAGCTGCGAGGACCTGCCCAAGGTGATGAACGGTCTCGGCATTGCCATCGTCTCCACCTCCAAGGGCATCATGACGGACAAGAAGGCTCGCACCCTCAACGTGGGCGGCGAAGTCCTCGCGTTCGTCTGGTAAGGAACGGAGGTGCAAAGAAATGTCAAGAATTGGTAGAATGCCGGTTGCGATCCCCTGCCGGTGTCACGGTTACGGTCGCGGAAGGCAATGTTGTCACAGTCAAGGGCGCCCTGGGAACCCTGACAAAGAACCTCAGTCCCATGATGGACATCAAGGTCGAGGATGGTCACGTCCACGTCACCCGCCCCAACGATGAAGCGGAGATGCGTGCGCTGCACGGTCTGACCCGCGCACTGCTGCACGATATGGTCGTCGGTGTGTCCGAGGGCTATAAGAAGGTGCTTATGATCGTCGGCGTCGGCTATAAGGCAGTCAAGCAGGGCAATAAGCTCATGCTGTACCTGGGTCACTCGCTCATGCCCGTGACCGGTCTGCCGCAGGATAAGTTCATCATGGAGGATACCGACACCGTCAAGCTGGAGGTTCCCTCTGAGGACGAAATCAAGAAGCAGGGCATCGACAAGATGACCACCGAGAAGATCAGCTCCAGCCTTATCATCGTCGTCAAGGGCGTTGACAAGCAGGAGGTCGGTCAGACGGCTGCGGTCATCCGCGGCAAGAGACCCGCCCGAGCCGTACCATGGCAAGGGCGTGCGCTATATCAACGAGTCTGTCCGCCGCAAGGTCGGTAAGACCGGTAAGTAAATGAGGGGAGTGCAACAGTATGGTGACGAAAAAGGATTCTAACCAGGCGCGTCTGAAGCGCCACATCCGCATCCGGAGCAAGATCTCCGGGACGGCTGAGCGCCCCCGCCTGGCAGTGTACCGTTCCAATGCGAACATCAGCGCCCAGATCATCGACGATGTGAAGGGCGTGACCCTGGTCGCCGCTTCCACCTACGGCGCCGGCTTTACCGCCAACGGCGGCAACAAGGCGGCAGCCCGCGAGATCGGCAAGCAGCTTGCCGAGAAGGCGGTCGCACAGGGTATCACCGAAGTCGTTTTCGACAGAGGCGGCTATCTCTATCACGGACGTGTATCGGAGTTGGCTGAGGGCGCGCGCGAGGGCGGCCTGAAGTTCTGATTGCGTATTCCGCGCAGTCAGTCCGGTTTGTACACTGTTCAAACGCTTGTTTGAACATCAATTCAGAAGGAGAGAAAACAGAAATGGCTAACAAGTTCAATCCGGGCGAGAACGAGCTGAAGGAAACGCTCGTCTGCCTGAACCGTGTATCCAAGACGGTCAAGGGTGGTCGTGTTGCCCGCTTCGCGGCACTGATGGTCGTGGGCGATGGACACGGACACGTTGGCGTCGGTCTGGGTAAGGCCGCCGAGGTCCCTGAGGCTATCCGCAAGGGCATCGAGGATGCCAAGAAGAATATGATTACCGTTTCCCTCAAGGGAACCACCATTCCCCACGAGGTTGTGGGTATTTACGGCGCCGGCAAGGTTATGCTCAAGCCCGCTGCCCTCGGTACCGGTATCATCGCCGGCGGTAAGGTACGTGCGGTTCTGGAGTGCGCAGGCATTTCCAACATCCGCGCAAAGTGCCTGCGGTCGGATAACCCCACCAATGTGGTGAAGGCTGTCATGGCAGGTCTGCAGGAGCTGCGCTCCATCGAGGAGGTCGCGCGTATCCGTGACATTCCTGTGGATCAGGTCAAGGCGTAAGGAGGGCAGAGAGACATGAAAAAAAGGTCACACTCAAGAAAAAGCCTTATCGCCGCGAAGCCCAATCAGATCAAGACCGCTGAGTCCCTCGGACTGCGGAAGATCGGAGACTGCATCGTCCATGAGGACAACGCCGTTCTGGCGGGCAAGATCCGGGTTCTCGCTCACCTTGTCACGGTCGAGACCGTCAACGACTGATGAAGGAGGGATAAGAGAATGAAACTGAATGAGCTCAGACCCGCAGAAGGGTCCAGCAAGGCTGCCTGGAGAAAGGGCAGAGGCGCCGGCTCCGGCAACGGTAAGACTGCCGGTAAGGGCCACAAGGGTCAGAACGCCCGTTCCGGCGGCGGTGTCCGTCCCGGCTTTGAGGGAGGTCAGCTCCCCCTGTACAGAAAGCTCCCGAAGCGGGGCTTCCACAATAAGTTCGCAACCGAGTACGCGGTGGTGAACCTGAGCACGCTGGAGCAGCGGTTTGCCGACGGTGATACCGTCACCCTGGAGACCCTGCTGGAGAAGAAGATCGTCCGTAAGCCTTACGACGGTCTCAAGGTTCTCGCAAACGGAGAACTCACCAAAAAACTGACGGTAAAGGCTGCCAAGTTCACGGCAGCGGCGAAGGAGAAGATTACGGCGGCAGGTGGACAGGCAGAGGAGGTATAAACGATGTTTCAGACCTTAAAAAACGCATGGAAAATTCCCGAGCTTAAGAATAAGCTCCTGTTTACCCTGCTGATCATCGTTCTGTACCGTCTCGGTTCCGCCATTCCGCTCCCGTGGGTCAACAGCGACACACTGCAGAGCTGGTTCAGCAGTCAGGGCGGCAACGCGCTGGGCTGGCTGAACGTGCTCTCCGGCGGTGCGCTGTCCCGTGCAACGCTGTTTGCACTGTCCGTTTCGCCCTACATCACGGCATCCATCGTGGTGCAGCTGCTGACCATCGCCATTCCGAAGTTCACCGATTGGAGCAAGGAAGGCGAGAGCGGTCAGAAGAAGCTCTCCCTCGTTACCCGCTGGCTGACTGTCGTGCTGGCTCTGGTCACGGCTGTCGGCTACACGCTGTATATCTCCAACTCGTGGATGGTGCAGACCTACAAGAGCACGTGGGAAAAACGTGGTGGTCAAGATCGTGCTGGTGGCTTGCTACTGCGCCGGCGCAGCCCCTTATCATGTGGCTGGCTGAGCGTATCAATGAGTTCGGCATCGGCAACGGTATCTCCATCATCCTGTTTGCCAACATTATTTCCCGTCTGCCCGCTATGGCAGAGAGCCTGTGGAAGCGTTGCTTCACCTCCGACGTCGTGGTTGCCAACAGCACCTACAAGTCGGTCGGTCTCGGCGCTAAGCTGAGCGGCGCGCCGCTGTATATCGTCGGTTCGCTGCTGTTCCTGCTGTTCATCGCTATCCTGCTGTTCTTCACCGTGCTGGTCGTCTGGTTCTCCAACTCCGAGCGCCGGATTCCCGTCCAGTACGCGAAGCGTGTTGTCGGACGCAAGATGTACGGCGGTCAGTCCTCCACCCTGCCCATCAAGCTGGATATGTCCGGCGTTATGCCGATCATCTTTGCCAGCTCCATCGTGAGCATCCCTTCGACGATCGCCGGCTTCGGCGGCACGAGGGCGTGGGCAACGTGGATCAATGACTTCCTCGGTTACACCAGTTTCCCCTATATCGCCATCTACCTGATCCTCATCGTGGCGTTCGCATACTTCTATATCATGATCTCCTTCAACCCCGTTGAAGTGGCGAACAACCTGCAGCAGAACGGCGGCGCCGTTCCCGGTATCCGTCCCGGCAGACCGACCGTGGCGTATATCACCAAGATCCTGAACCGGATCACCCTGCTGGGTGCCCTGTTCCTGATCGTGCTGTCCGGTGTGCCCATGATCGTCAACGCCGTCTGGTACTCCATCGACGGCTACGGGCTGTCGGAGCTGGCATTCAGCGGCTCGTCCCTGCTGATCGTGGTGGGCGTTGCGCTGGAGACCTTCCGTGCGGTGGAAGCGCAGATGAAGCTGCGGAACTACAAGGGCTTCCTTGACTGATCCGCACGCGCAGCATCGGAGCAGGTAAGAGCGATGGCTGTGTATCCGCATAGCCCCAAAAGGAAAGACACATCCCATCCAATACAGAAAAACAAGAGGAGGAAACAACATGAAGCTGATTCTGTTAGGCGCCCCCGGCGCCGGTAAGGGCACTCAGTCCGCCCGTATTTCCGAAAAGTACGGCATTCCCGCCATTGCCACCGGCGATATTCTCCGCGCGGCAATCAAGGAGGGAACCGAGCTCGGCAAGTCTGCGAAGAGCTACATCGACGCCGGCAAGCTGGTTCCGGACGAGGTGGTCATCGGCATCATCCGGGATAAGCTCAACAGCGACGCCTGCCGGAACGGATTCATCCTGGACGGCTTCCCCCGTTCCATCCCCCAGGCAGAAGCTCTGGACGCCATGGGCGTGAAGATGGACGCGGTGCTCTCGCTTGAGGTGCCGGATGAGACCATCATCCAGCGCATGAGCGGGCGGCGGGTCTGCCGTTGCGGTGCGTCCTATCATGTTGTTTACCTGCCTCCCCAAGCAGGATAATCTTTGTGATAAATGCGGCGATACCCTCTACATTCGTGATGACGATGCCGAGGAGACCGTCCGGAAGAGACTGGAGACCTATCACGCACAAACGGAGCCGCTCAAGGCGTTCTACGCCGCGAAGGGCATCCTGATTACCGTGCAGGGCAGAGAGGACGTGGAGGATACGACCGCCGATGTCTTTGCCGCTCTTGCCGGTGTGCAGTGAATTGCCACCTCCGGTTTCTGAGGTGGATGAAAACGTATGATTCAACTCAAAAACAGTGAACAGATCAAGGCTATGATGGCGGCGGGACGCATCACGGGCGAGGCTTTGCTACGCGCCCGTGATGCGGTGCGCCCCGGCATCAGCACATGGGAGCTGGACCGCATCGTGCGGGAGAGCATCGAGCGGGCGGGCGCCAAGCCCTCCTTCCTCGGCTATGGCGGATTCCCCGGATCGGCGTGCATCAGCATCAATGATGAGGTCATCCACGGCATCCCGTCCCATACCCGCATCCTGCAGGAGGGCGATATCGTCAAGATCGACGTCGGCGCCTTCTACAAGGGCTTCCACGGCGACTCCGCCCGCACGGTCCCCCGTCGGGCGCGTCAGCGAGGAGGCACTCCGGCTCATCCAGGTTACACGTGACAGCTTCTTCGCCGGGCTGGCTCAGCTCCGGGTGGGAAACCGGCTGGGCGACATCGGCGCCGCAATCGACGGACTGGTCGTGCAAAACGGCTATTCCACGGTCAAGCGCTATGTGGGGCACGGGGTAGGTCATGAGCTGCATGAGTCCCCCGACGTGCCGAACTACGGCACACCCGGCAGAGGTCCCCGCCTGTGCGTGGGTATGACCCTTGCTATTGAGCCGATGGTCAACATCGGACGCGAGGAAGTTCGGGAGCTGCAGGACGGCTGGACGGTCAAAACCGCCGACGGCAGCCTGTCCGCTCACTATGAAAACTCGGTGGCTCTGACCTCCGAGGGCGTTATCAACCTAACCGGTATCGACCCTGCGTTCTGATTCCGGTCGTATCACAACGAATACTGCACGGGTGTGCAGCTGCACAGAAAGGGAGGGATTTTTCTGCCGAAGGATGATGTCATTGAGTTTGAAGGCGTAGTTGAGGAGGCTCTGCCCAACGCAACCTTCAAGGTCAGGCTTCCCAACGGGCACCAGGTGGTCGCCCATATTTCGGGGAAGCTGCGTCTGAACTATATCCGGATTCTGCCGGGGGATCATGTGACCGTCGAGGTTTCGGTGTATGACCTCGGGAAGGGTCGCATCACCTGGAGATCCAAGTAAACAACCCCCAACAACGCAAGAAAGGCATGGTAATCACCAATGAAAAGTGAAACCATCCGTCAAGAAAATCTGCGAGAAATGCAAGATCATCAAGAGAAAAGGCAAGATCATGGTCATCTGCGAAAACCCGAAGCACAAGCAGAGACAGGGTTGATCGACAGCCAAGACCGAATTTACACCCCCCTCTCCGGGCATACGTCCGGCGGGGAATAAAAAATCACACAGAGAGGTGAAAAAAGAGAATGGCTCGTATAGCTGGTGTTGATATTCCCAACAACAAGCGCGTTGAGATTGCTCTGACCTACATCTACGGCATCGGTCGCAAGAGCGCCAACGATATCCTGGCAGCCACCGGGATCAATCCCGATACCCGTGCCAAGGATCTGACCGAGGATGAGATCGCAAAGCTGCGTGACGAGATCGAGAGAAACTACCACGTGGAAGGTGATCTGCGCCGCGAGGTGTCCATGAACATCAAGAACCTGGTCGAGATCAATTCCTACACCGGTATCCGTCACAGAAAGGGTCTGCCGGTCAGAGGTCAGCGCACCAAGACCAACGCAAGAACAAGAAAAGGCCCTGCCAAGACCATTGCAAACAAGAAGAAGTAAAGGAGTGGCATAACAATGGCAAGAAACGATAAGGCCGCCAAGGTTACGAAGAAGCGCCGCGAGAGAAAAAATATTGAAAAGGGCACGGTGCATATTCAGGCTACCTTCAACAACACGATTGTTACCATCACCGATGTGAACGGGAATGCGATTTCCTGGGCATCTGCCGGTGAGCTGGGCTTCAAGGGCTCCCGTAAGTCCACGCCGTTCGCTGCTCAGTCCGCCTCCGAGGCTGCTGCCCGCATCGCGGTCGATCACGGTCTGAAGACGGTTGAAGTGTACGTGAAGGGTCCCGGCGCCGGTCGTGAGTCGGCTATCCGTGCTCTGGAGACCGTGGGTCTGAACATCACCCTGATCCGTGACGTGACCCCCATTCCCCACAACGGATGCAGACCCCCCAAGCGTCGCCGCGTCTGATTTATAGTTGAAGGAGGAGAAATAACCATGGCAAGATATACAGGTCCGGCATGCAAGCTCTGCCGCAGAGAGGGCAAGAAGCTGTACCTCAAGGGCGATCGCTGCGTCAGCGGCAAGTGCGCTCTGGAGCGCAGAACATCGGCTCCCGGTCAGCATGGCGCGGATGTCAAGAAGATGAGAGAGTACGGTATGCAGCTGAGAGAGAAGCAGACTGCCAAGAGATACTACGGCGTGCTTGAGGCTCAGTTTGCCAACTACTACAAGGAGGCAGACCGCCGCGAGGGTATGACCGGTGAGAACCTGCTGATCCTGCTGGAGCGCAGACTGGACAACGTCGTTTACCGTATGGGTATGGCTGAGTGCCGCCGCGATGCCCGTCAGCTCGTGCTGCACGGTCACTTCACCGTGAACGGCAAGAAGGTCAATATTCCGTCCCTGATCGTGAAGCCCGGCGATGTGATTGCTGTTAAGGAATCCAGCCGTTCTTCCGTCAAGTTCAAGACGCTGGCGGAGTCCGAGGGCGGCGTTCGTATCCCCAAGTGGATCGATTCCGACAAGAAGAACTTCACCGCCAAGGTTGTGGCTATGCCTGCTCGTGAGGACATCGACTTCGAGTTCAATGAGCAGCTGATCGTCGAGCTTTATTCCAAGTAATCTGAATCTCCCATAGGCCCGCTGACCGGTGGGGGAGCAGACGCGGCGAACGCGCCGCGGACAGTTGACCCCTGTGACGCGCGCCTTCGGGCAAACCCCTGCGCCGGCGCGTTATAACCGGAGCAGGTGCCGGCAATTCGGAAACTTGTTTTCCCAAAATAGCAGAAGGAGGTATTATTTGGAATGATTGAGATTGAGAAGCCTAATATTACGACTGCCAACCTCAGTAGCGACGGTACGGAAGGTACGTTTATCGTAGAGCCTCTGGAGCGGGGATACGGCATTACGCTGGGGAATTCCCTGCGCCGCGTGCTGCTCAGCTCGCTGCCCGGCGTAGCTGTGACCAGCATCAAGATCGACGGTGTTCTGCATGAGTTTTCCACCATTCCCGGTGTTGTGGAGGATGTGACCGAGATCGTCCTGAACGTGAAGGGCATCACTGCCAAGCTGCACGGTCAGGAACCCAAGACCGTGGTCATTGACGTGACCGGCGACCATGACGTGACCGCCGGGGACATCAAGCAGGATTCGGATATCGAAATCCTGAACCCGGAGCATCACATCTGCACGCTTTCCGGCAACGACCGGTTTTACATGGAGCTGACCTTTGACAGCGGTCGCGGATATGTGTCCCAGGATCGCAACAAGCAGCTGCATAACGACCCGGCCGGCATGACCGTTTCGGCTCCTCTCGGCACGATCTTCACGGATTCCATCTACACGCCGGTCTACAAGGTGAGCTACACCGTGGACAATACCCGCGTGGGCAATATCACGGACTACGATAAGCTGACACTGGATGTAGTGACCAACGGTACTATTTCCGCAAAGGAAGCGATTTCTCTCGCAGCCAAGATTCTCAACGAGCATCTCAACTTGTTTGTTGATTTGTCAGATGAGGCAAAGAAGGCAGAAATCATGGTAGAACGTGAAGAGACCAAGAAAGAAAAGGTTCTTGAGATGACCATTGAGGAACTTGACATGTCCGTGCGCAGCTTCAACTGTCTGAAGCGCGCGGGCATTGACACGGTGGAGGATCTGACCAACCGCACCGAGGAGGACATGATTAAGGTCCGCAACCTCGGTAAGAAATCCCTGGAGGAAGTCATCCAGAAGCTGCACTCGCTCGGACTCGACCTCAAAAAAGAGGAAGACTAAGCCGGAAGCGTTTGCGGCAGGTGCGCCCGAGCGTAACGTCCGAACGCACTACCCGAACCATGAATTTCAGAAGTAAAGATACAGCAGAAGGAGGCAACGAAAATGCCCGGAACCAGAAAACTTGGCAGACCGACCGCGCACAGAATTGCAATGCTGCGCGGAATGGTCACGCTGTTGCTTGAGAACGGACAGATCGTGACGACCGTCACGAGAGCCAAGGAAGTCCGCTCCATCACCGAAAAGATGGTTACGCTCGGTAAGGAGAATACCCTTGCCAGCCGCCGCGCCGCTCTTTCCTACATTACCAAGGAGGCGGTCGTGGTGAAGCTCTTCACGGAGTACGCTCCCCTGTATGCCGACCGCAAGGGCGGCTACACCCAGATGTTCAAGCTGGGTCAGCGCCGCGGCGACGGCGCAGAGACTGTCCTGCTCTGCATGGTGGACTACAAGAAGCCCACTGAGGCGGCAGACGACAAGAAGAAGTCCAAGAAGGAAGCCAAGGCTGAGCCCGCTGAGCAAGCTAAGGCGGAGTAATTCCGAAAACTTCAAAAACACTGCCCCCCGACAGGAGTGCATCCTGCCGGGGGCAATTTTGGCTGTAGCCTGTCGTCGGTCGGAAATCGGAATTAAGGCATTACCGCGCAATCCACGCATGGCACACTTGCTTGCGTCTTTTCCGTCATACTTCACAAAAATCCTTGTCAGTAGCTCTACTACAGCCTGCGAATTTTTGTATTGTCTGACGAAAAATCCGACTGCGCAATTGCACCATCGGAATTGCGCGGTAATGCCTTAAGAAATGCGGGGAGCAGCTTCCGAAGGAAGCTGCTCCCCGCATAGTAGTTGCGGTGCCCCGTGTTTCAGGGAACCGAAATGTCGGATCGACAACCAGAGCGGCGTCTTAGTGCGCGATGCAACGCTCGGTGTCCTTGTCGAAGATATGGATGCGGCTGGTGTCAAAGGCGACCTTGATGGTGTCGCCGGCGCGGGAAGTGGAGCGGGAGGAAACGCGGGCGATCAGGTTGGTCTCGCCGACCGTCAGATACAGGTAAATCTCGGCGCCCATCAGCTCGGTCACGTCCACATAAGCATCAATGGTGCTGTCCGGCAGAACCTCGACCTGTGCGGGCTGGTCATGGATGCACTCCGGACGCAGACCGACGATGACCTCACGGTCAACATACTCCTTCAGCGCGGGATCGTTTGCCTTCTCGGCGGGCAGCTTGATGGACTTGTCCTCAAAGTTGAAGTACATATCCTCGCCCTTCTTGGTCAGCGTGCCGTTGATGAAGTTCATCTGGGGCGTACCGATGAAGCCGGCGACGAACAGGTTGCAGGGGCTGTCGTACAGGTTCTGAGGCGTATCGACCTGCTGAATCAGACCGTCCTTCATAACGACGATACGGGTTGCCATCGTCATAGCCTCGACCTGGTCGTGCGTGACGTAAACAAAAGTGGTACCGACACGGTTATGCAACTTGGTCAGCACGGTTCTCATGGAAGCACGGAGCTTCGCGTCCAGGTTGGACAGAGGCTCGTCAAGCAGGAAGACCTTGGGGTTACGCACGATGGCACGACCCAGCGCGACACGCTGCTTCTGACCGCCGGACAGAGCCTTCGGCTTACGGTCGAGCAGGTGGGTGATATCCAGAATGCGGGCAGCCTCCTCAACGCGGCGCTTGATCTCCTCCTTCGGGGTCTTGTTCAGCTTCAGACCGAATGCCATGTTGTCAAACACGGTCATGTGCGGGTACAGAGCGTAGTTCTGGAACACCATGGCGATCTGGCGGTCTTTCGGTGCCACATCGTTGACCAGCTGGTCGCCGATGAAAAGCTCACCCTCGGTGATTTCCTCCAGACCTGCGATCATACGCAGGGTCGTGGATTTACCGCAACCGGAAGGACCGACCAGAACCAGAAATTCCTTGTCCTTGATCTCCAGGTTAAAGTCGGACACGGCGGTGACGCCGCCGGGGTACTTCTTATAAATGTGACGAAGAGATACGCTTGCCATTGAGATTTTCCTCCTAAAAATTTTGGAATCGGTACAGCTTCCCATTACACGCAGTTTTAACGGGGATGAACGCCGCGATGGGTAGCCGCGGCGAGAAGTATTTTATTCACCCGTATATTATAGCAGAAACCGAGACAAAAATAAAGTGTTTATTCCTCCAAACTTTCAGAAACCGATTTGTATAGTCTGCACAACGCTTTCCGCCGTCCGGCTACGGGCGCGGACCGGTGTCCCGGGACGGATTTTAATATATTAAGATTTGCTTTCAGCGGAGGTGGCGGTGGTTGCGCAGACGCTCCCGCAGGGAGCGGTAGAGGATAGCCAGCACCGATCCTGCGACGATGCCGCTGGCAATTCCCAGCGCGACGGTGACGGTGTTGAGACCATAGGTGACGGCATCGCTCAGGCGGCTCTGCACCAGACTGCTCATGGTGCGGTACAGGACGCTTCCCGGCACCAGCGGGATAACGCAGGGGATGGTATACACTGTCACCGGGACGCGGGTGCGGCGGGCGAGCAGCTCGGCGTACAGGGCGCCTGCCAGCGAGGCAAGCATATTGCAGACGAATTCACTGGCAAGGACAGTGTGCACGAGCAGGTAGACGGCATAGGTCAGGAAGCCGCCCAGCGTTGCCAGCGGCAGTCGCCGCGGGCGGATATAAAAGAGAATGGACAGTCCCACGGTGCTGACCGTGGAGAATACCAACCGGATGACGATCTCGCGTGCGCTCACAGCAGGACACCTCCTCCCAGATGCGTATACAGTGCCAGTGCCGCCATGTAGCCCAGTGCCATAATCAGTGCCCGCAGGAGAGCCTGGACCAGCCGCAGGGAGCCGGAAACGGTATCTCCGCACAGAAGGTCACGCAGGGCGTCGCCGAAGGAAAGACCGGGGATCTCGGGCATGATGGTGCCTATGATGATGGTGTCCAGATTCTGCCCCAGCCCGCAGACAATGCACAGCACCGCCAGCAGTCCGGAAAGAAACGAACCGACCGCCGTGATGCCCATCGGGTTGATGTTCTCGCGCACCAGCTTGTGGTGCTGTCCCAGTACGATCATGGCGCCGATCAGGGCGGAGCACAGCCCGTCCCGCCACGTGCCGCCGGCAAATACGGTAAACCCGCCTGCTCCCAGCATTCCGCCGACATAGCACAGCCATTCCGGAATCCGCCGCAGCTTGCGGATGGCTGTCAGTCGCTCGCGGACGCGGTCGGGCGGCTCCGGCACGGCGCAGACCGCGCGTGAAAGCGCATTGATCTCCTCCAGCCGCGCAAGGTGCAGGTACGCGCTCTCAACGCGGCACATCCGGGACACCGTTTCACCGTCCGGCATGGTGACTTCCGCCGTGATGAGCGACGGAATGGCGAACACGCCGACCCGGACGGCTCCGTAGGCGCGGCATATGCGTGTCATGGAGTCCTCGACCCGATGCACGTCGCCGCCGCTGCGCAGGATGGCTAATCCGATCTCCATGGCAACGTCCAGCGTGTCCTGTCCGCCGGGGCGGTATGCGTCGCCTGCGCCGGGCGGCGTGCCGACCGCGGCGGCGTTTGCCGCATCCGTATCGCGCACAGTCCGATCGGCGGGCTGGCTGTTGCTGTTCTCCACAGGTTCCAAGGATATTCCTCCTATCGGTTCTCCGGGCGGTGTCCGCCGCACGGAACCATTGGATTTCACGCATATTATACCGCATTCCGGTCGCTTTGTCAACGAAAAACCGCAAAGCTGCGGGGCGTTGCAGGGGCAGGGAAGGGAGGCGTCGGGGCTTCCTGAATGAATTTTTTGGAAGCACGCTAAAAAAATATCGCAAAGACACTTGCATATAAGAGCAAAATGTAGTATAATGGAGACGTCCCTGCGGCGCGATTGTGCTTTTCGCGAAAAAAAGACGCCGCAGACTGCCCCGGCGGGGTTCCTGCGTGCGAGACGGACTGCCGCCCCCTGTGAATTGCCATGATGAATCCGTGTGAGGCTGATAAAGGAGTATCCTATGATTGGTTTTTATAATTATACCGTGTACCTGACGTATTTCAGTCTGATCGTGTCCGGCGTGGGACTGTACCAGGCTGCCAACGGCAGACCGCTGGTCGCCATTTTTTGCCTGATGGTGTCCGGACTGTGCGATATGTTCGACGGAAAAATCGCACGCACCCGACATAAGAGCACCGAAATGGAGCGGAATTTCGGCATCCAACTGGATTCCCTTGCGGATATTGTGTGCTTTGGTGTCCTGCCTGCCGTCATCGGCAAGAGCTTTTTCGATGAATTCGTGGAGAGAAAGAACATACTCATGCCCCCGCCCCGCGCTGACTGCCAGCCATGTGGTGGTATGCAGCCTCGGTTGCCTGCTCATCCTGTGCGCGCTGATCCGCCTCGCTTACTTCAACGTCACGGAGGAGGAGCGGCAGAAGAATACCGACGAGCGCCGCACTTCCTATATCGGTCTGCCCGTGACCTCCGCATCGCTGATCTTCCCGCTGGTGTATGCGCTGACCTACACGCTGGCGCGCGTCCTGCCGGATCACGTGATACTGTATTTCTATGCGCTGGTCATGCTGGTGGTGGCGGTTTGCTTTGTCGCCCCCTTCTCGGTCCGCAAGCCGCACGGTAAGGCGCTGATTTTCCTCAGCTTTGTCGGCGTGGCGGAAATCGCCTATCTTATCTGCGTGATCCGGTTCCTGCGGTAAGCCCCCGAGCCGGATGCCGGCACCGCCCTCCTGCGGTAAGCGGGAGGGCGGTGTTGATTTATTTTGGGGGATTTTCCGCGTCCGACGCCCTCCGTATTCAGACAAAATATGCATTTGCGGGTTGACTTTCCCGGACGCATATGCTATAATGAAGTCATGAAACGCATTGCCGCCGGATTCCCGGCACGGCATCTACCGGATACAACCGCCATGCAGACGGCAAGGTCTGCACGGAAAGGAGTTACTATGAACCATCGCGCCCCTGCCAACCGCCGCTTGTTTTTTTGCCGATCCGCCTTTGCTTGCTTGTGCTGACTGTCGCAGTGTTTGCAGGTGGGGCGGTGTTTTTGTCTGCCTGCCGGACACCCGGGCAAGCTCCCGACTCTCCGTCCGCTACCGCCACGGAAACGGAAACCGTCACAACTGAGATGTCCGGCGTTACGGAGCCGGGGAATTCCGAAACGGAAACCGAGCCGGAATCGGGTGCCGGCGAGGAGACCGCCCATCTGCACGCCTACGGCGACTGGGCAATCCTGCGAGCCCCCACCTGTACGGGGGCTGGCGAACGCACGCACACCTGCACCGTCTGCGGGCACGTTGAGACCGAATCCGTTCCCGCAACCGGGCACACCTCGGTCGAGGATGCCGCCGTTCCGGCAAGCTGTACCGAGGACGGCAAGACTGCCGGGGCGCACTGCGCCGTGTGCGGCGACGTGCTGACCGCGCAGGAAACCGTTCCGGCGCTGGGACACCTGTCCGAAAAAACAGAAGCCGTACTGCCCACCTGCACGCAGAACGGGCATGGCACCGGGGTTCGTTGCGGTCGTTGCGGGCTTGTGCTGGCGGAGCCTCCGGAGATTCCGGCAACCGGGCATCAGCCCGAGACTGTACCCGGAAAAACTGCCCACCTGTACCGAGGCGGGGCTGACGGACGGGGCTATTTGCTCGGTCTGCGGCACCGTGCTGACCGCACAGACCGAACTGCCCGCTGCCGGACATCACCCGGACGGAGAAGCATCCTGCACGCAGGAGGTACACTGCACGGTATGCGGTGCGCATCTGGCGGACAAACTCCCGCACACGCCGACTGCCATCCCGACGCAGGAGCCAACCTGCACGCAGGACGGGCACACGGGCGGCACCGCCTGCGCGGTCTGCGGGGAGATCCTGACACAGCCCACTGTCACGCCTGCCACGGGGCACGCCTTCGGTCCTGATGCGACCTGCACGGAACCGCAGGTCTGTCTGATCTGCGGGGAGATCATCTCGCCCGCATCGGGACACTTCCCGGCTGTTGAGCCGGGAAAAGCGCCGACCTGTACCGAGCCGGGTATTTCGGACTATATCCGATGTGCCGTATGCGGTGAGGTTCTGCAGGAGCGGACCGTCCTTCCGGCGACCGGGCACACTGCTGTGGATACGCCCGAAATCGCACCGACCTGTACCGAACCGGGATACCGGGGCGGCACGCACTGCGCGACCTGCGGCACGGTTCTGACTGCTCCCACGCGTGTAATGCCGACCGGACACCGGTTGGTGTATGACCGTCCGGTTGCTGCTACCTGCACAGAGGACGGGCTGACGGACGGCTTCCACTGCGACGTCTGCGGCGTTGTCACGCAGCCGCAGCAACGCATTCCTGCCACCGGTCACTCGCCGGTGACCGACCGATCCGTCCCGCCGACCTGTACGGCGGCAGGGCGAACCGAGGGCTCGCATTGCACCGTCTGCAACGCCGTGCTTGTCCCGCAGGTCGAGATCCCGGCTGTCGGACACACCTTCGGAGCCTGCCCCGAAACCCCGCCGACCTGTACGCGCCCGGGCTATGAAGCCGGCGAGCACTGCCTTGTTTGCGGGTATGAGCGCACTGTCCGACCTGTCATTCCCGCGACCGGGCACACGCCCGTGACCGATCCCGCTGTTGCCCCGACCGCCGATGACTACGGATGGACGCAGGGTTCGCACTGCGCGGTATGCGGTACGGTGCTTGTGGCACAGTCACGCCTGCCCAAAACGGACACCGTCCTGCATCCGGGCGATCCGGAACAGTTCCGGGGTGTCATGATTGTGTCGGTTTATGGAACAGGCAAGAAAAATACCGATGCCGCCGCTTCGCACGGCTTTGTCCAGTTGTACAACAGTACCGACCGGGACATCCGGCTTGCCGGTGCGGCGCTGTACTACCGCAAGGACAGCGGTGGCTATACCGAGTTGCTCTTCCCGGAGGATGCCGTGATTCCTGCCGGGGGCTACTACCTCGTGCGTGCCGCATCGCCCAAGGGATATAATACCGCCGGTGCCCTCATCAACGTGCTGTATGCCGACCTGGATTGGAATGTCTTTATCGACAACAAGGAGGTACACCTTGTTCTGGCGCCTTCCGGCTGGGATATTTACCCGACAGAGGATATTACCGCGCTGACCGATGCCGTGTCGGTGTTTGTCTCCTCCGAGAAGGAAACGTATGCCTCGGTCTTTGCCGTCAACAGCCTGTCCAAGAAAAAAGTCGCCGTGCGCACGGCGTACCGGGAGCTACAGCGGCTACCACATCGAGAACCTGACACGGATGGCAACGCCGGAGCTGCAACGCATCAGCCCCCGCACCGCGGACGGGCGGATCAATCCCGTAACCTGCAGTTTCCGGGAGGTCACCTTCTCCCATACGGCAGGCATATACCGCGACACGGTGGAGCTGATTTTGACTCCGCCGAACGGATACACCGTCTACTACACGCTGGACGGCAGCGATCCCCGCACCAGTGCTACGGCGCGGGCATTTGACGGAAGCATCACCCTGACCGATTCCTCCGCGCTGGCATGGCGGGACACCTACAAATCATTCCGCACCGGCGCCACGGCAGGCGTGGATGCCATGGTGGGCGGGTATGTCGTGAAGGCGTATGCAAAGAGCGATGCCGATGCGACCGCCGTGTATACCAACACATACTTCATCCTGCCGGAGGACTCCGCGTGGAACGTGAATATCGTCTCCATCTCCCTGCCTGCTTCTGAGATGTTCGGGCGGAACGGCTTCTATTCGTTCTATAACAATCTGGATGAGAACGGCTCCCGCCCGCGCGGCATGGCGGTCATGGAGGTGTTTGACCCGCGGGGAAGCCGGGTGGGGCACTCCAATGTGGAGCTTGCCGTCAGCGGATACGGCTCCTCAGCCAGCGCCCGGCGCTCCCTGCGTATCTACTATAAGGGAGCCAACAACCTGGAAGGCGGCATGGAGTCCGACCTCAACTACGACCTGTTCGGCGGACTTGCCAAGGACAGGAACGGGCAGGCGATAACCAGCTTCTCGCGCCTGCTCCTGCGCAACTCCGGGCAGGATAGCTATCTGTCCGGTTTCCGGGATGCGTATATGCAACGCGTTGCGGCGGGGTTGTGTGTGGATACCATGGCGTCCTCTGCGGCGTTGGTGTTCATCAACGGCGAATTCTGGGGCGTGTACAACTTCCGGGAGCGTTACAGCCCGGAGTATGTCAGCGACCACACCGGTGCGAACAAGGATACCGTCACAGTCATTGAGAATGCCAACAATCTGTACAACCAAAACCCGGATGTTGCGTTTGTTGACGGTAGCGGCGTGGCGGGTTATGCAGATGAATTCAACTGGCTGCTGGAGTTTGCGGATACCCACGATCTCAGCGTTCCGGAAAACTTTGCATGGATTGAATCCAAACTGGATCTGGACTCCCTGATCGACCTGTGTGCTGTCCGCGTGTTTTTCAATGCCACCGACTGGCCGGAAAACAATATCAAACTTTGGCGCGATACCGCCCCGGACAGTGCGGATGCACGCTGGCATTTTGTCCTGCTGGATACGGACTGGGGGATGGGAATGAAGCAGACCACCGGTCCGGAAATGAATCTGCTGTTTATACTGCTCAATTATTCCAACGGTACCTACACAAAGGACTGTCCTCTGACGCGGTTGCTCCATGCTCTGCGGGCAAACCGGACGTTTGACGAGAAGCTGATTGCCCGCTTCTGGAGCCTCCCCGGCTATCTGAACGCAGACCGCCTGAATGAGGAGCTGGATCAAATGGTAGCCGAGCGCGAACCGCTTATGGGATTGCAGGCAGACCGCTGGCCGAAGGACAACCTATCCCTGTTCAGCAAGGAGATATGGTACGAGCAGATATCCGTCATGCGCGATTTCATTCTTCGACGTGAGGAGCAGTACCGAAAGCATATGCGCAACTTCTTCCGCCTGTCCGACGAACAATTCGACGCACTTGTTGCATCGTACTATCCGGCGGCATAGAGTGCAGAGAGACTCCGGACGCAAAAGACTCCCCCGGACGGGATGGCTCACAGCCATCCCGTCCGGGGGAGTCTGTATCTGTGTGGAAATGTCGTTCAGGCAAACGAAATCTGCGCCTCAAAGCAAATCTCCCCGTCGCCACGGACTGCCTTGAACAGGTAACTGCCGTCCGTGTCCGGCACGGGGGCACGGCTGATCTGCAGAACATCGCCCAGCGGCGCCTCCTTCATGTAGGAAACAGACAGCGCGGACAGCGCCTTTCCTTCCATCGCCTCCGGCGGCAGGAAATCGCAGATAACGTCCGGATAGCGGGTGTTGTTCATGTGGCGGTTGAAATCGGTGTCGCTCCAGAAGACCTGCCGCTCACCGACTGCCTGCATCGGCAGAGTGGGCGACAGCCGCACTTTGTCGGGCAGACGCTCCGGCTCCAGTGGCGCGTCGGTCGGGAACTCACCGTAGAAGTCCGTGACCTTGAGCAGGGCGTGCTGCCGGGTGTCCATCA
This sequence comes from Oscillospiraceae bacterium, assembly GCA_022009675.1. Classification (GTDB taxonomy): domain Bacteria; phylum Bacillota; class Clostridia; order Oscillospirales; family CAG-272; genus CAMEON01. The sequence goes on from CP091718.1 coordinate 1,439,814, forward strand.
GTGCCCATGTGGTCAGTGCCTCCGCCACGGTCTCCCCGCCCCGCAGGACGCGGAAACAGCGCAGGAAGGTATAGCCGCGCGACAGGGGGCACCATGTGCGCACCTCAATGTCCTCATAGGCGTGCAGAGGGGCGTAGGCGGTCAGCTGGAGCCGTGCCAGCAGGAAACCCTGTCCCTCGGCGCGGAACAGCCGATCCAGATCATACCCCCAGCCCCGGCACTGCCGGTTTGCGGTCTCCTGCATATATCGCAGGAGCGCGGACGGACGGACCTGCCCGGTCTGATCGGCGTCGTGCCAGAGCAGGTTATAGGATTCTGCGTGAAACATATGTATTTGAAGCCTCCCTACAATATGTAGAACCGGACAGCCGATTCAGGTGTTTTTGATGATGATCTGATCCATGACGTCCGCGGCGTGCCCGCACAGATCACAGCACGCCTCCATGCAGTCAAATATTGCCTTGCCCGCAATCAGCGTGCGGGGCGCGGCATCCTCGGCAAACAGATCGTGTATCGCCGTGGCGTAGGCGTCATCCGCCTGCTCCTCCAGCGTATTGACCTCCGCCAGCAGCGCGCGCAGACGCCCTGAGGATCGGAAGTTACGCAGTTCAATCGCCGCTTCGCACAGCTTGCCGACGCACCGGCGTGTCAGCCCGGCGAAGGCGGGGGCGCCCGCCGGCAATTCGGCAAGGCGGAACATATAGCACTCCAGCGCAACCTCGTCCAGCGCATCGGTTACGTCGTCCAGCAACTGCGCAAGATGCAGGATGTCCTCCTGGTCAATGGGCGTGATGAAGGCGGCGGACAGCCGGTTGCGGATGTCGTGACAGATGCCGTCCGCACGGCGCTCCACGGCGTGCATCTCCACGCGGCGCACTGCCATACCGGCGGCGGAATACTCCGTTAGTATATTCTCCAGCAATGCCGCCGCCTCAACACAAATCGCAGCCTGCTGCTCGATCAGCAGGAAATACTCGTTGGTTTTCTTTGCCATAACGCGTGCCGCTCCCATTTTTATTTCGGGCAATGCCGATAGAGGCGCTCTTTACAAACGGAGCAGTCAGCCAAACAGGCGGAGGAACAGGCGGGCGGTCGCGTAGCCGAGTAACCCGCAACCGGGAAAGGTGAATACCCACGCCAGCACAAGATCCCGGACGATCAGCCAGTTGACGTTGCGCAGACGCCGCGCGGCGCCAACACCCATGATGGCGGTTGTCTTGGTGTGCGTGGTGCTGACCGGAATGCCGGTCAGCGAGGACAAAAGCAGGCAGGCGGTCGCGGCAAGATCCGCGGAAAAGCCCTGGTACGGTTTCAGTTTTACCATATCCATGCCGACTGCCTTGATGATGCGGTAGCCGCCGACCGAGGTGCCCAGCCCCATGACGGCGGAGCAGACCAGCATCAGCCAGAGCGGAACCGTGAAAAACGCCCCCCGGCGGCGTCACCCCGGGAAAACGCCTCGCCCAACAGAAAGATCGCCATGAACTTCTGCCCGTCCTGCGCGCCGTGCATGAACGCCGTCGCCGCGCCGCCGCAGATCTGCGCACGGGCGAAGAAGTTTTCTGTCCCGGAGCGGTTCGCGCTCCGGAACAGAAGGGCGGTCAGGCGGGCGCAGAGAAAGCCCAGCGCGAATCCCAGCGCCGTGGACAGCAGGATGCCCCAAAGCACCTTACGCCACTCCGCCCGGTTGATGCCGCGCAGATCTCCCTGTATGGCAATCGCCGCGCCGGACAGCCCGGCAATCAGAGCGTGGCTCTCACTGGTCGGGATCCCGAAATACCAGGCGGCAGTCGCCCAGACCACGATAGCCGCCATGGCGGCGCACAGGGCAATCAGTGCGGCGTGCGCATCGTCACCGAAGTCTGCCATATTGTAGACGGTGGCGGCGACGCTGTGATTGACCGCTGTCATGACCAGCACGCCGAGAAAAATTACATACCGCCGCCATGCCGAGGGCACGCCGCACCCCGATGGCACGGGTTGACACGCAGGTGGCAATGGCGTTGGGGGCGTCCGTCCAGCCGTTGACCAGGATTACGCCCAGCGTCAGCAGTGTGGAGACAAGCAGCATGGGGTCGTTTGCCATCCGGTGCAGGTAGGCGGCTGGACTGTCCAGCATGGGCGACAGCCACGCCGCGATACGTTCGGAAACAGGCATAGGCGCAAAACCTGCGGCACCCGCCGGAGCGGGGCTTCCTTTCCTGAGGGGTTGCCCCTATTGTGCCGCGCCCGCGCCGTATGTATGCGCGGAGAAATTTTCCGCAAATCTTCCCGCCGCGCATCGCAAGCCGCACGCTGAGCAGAGAATTACAGGTGTCCATAAGCAGAACCCGGATCGGGTTCCCTCAGAGGGAATATCCCGATCCGGGATAAATCCTGCCTGGATCAGAGCGTGTTGTCCGAACCGAGGACGTCCACGATCTTGTGCTTCACCATTGCCTTGACCGCCTCGCGTCCGGCGCCCAGATACTCGCGGGGGTCGAACACCGAGGGCTTCTCGGCAAAGGTGCGGCGGATTGCGGCGGTCATTGCCAGCCGGATATCCGAGTCAATGTTGATCTTGCAGACTGCCATGGTAGCCGCACGGCGGAGCTGCTCCTCCGGAATGCCGATGGCGTCGGGCATCTTGCCGCCCAGCGCGTTGATTTCCCGGACGAACTCCTGCGGAACGGAGGATGCCCCGTGCAGAACGATCGGGAAGCCGGGCAGGCGCTTTTCCACTTCTTCGAGAATGTCAAAGCGGAGCGGAGGGGGAACGAGAATGCCTTCCGCATTGCGGGTGCACTGCTCCGGCGTGAATTTATAGGCGCCGTGCGAAGTACCGATGGCAATGGCGAGTGAATCCACGCCGGTGCGGGTCACGAATTCCTCGACCTCGTCAGGCTGGGTGTAGGAGGAGTCGGCGGCATCCACATGGACATCGTCCTCGATGCCGGCGAGCTTGCCCAGCTCACCCTCCACCACGACGCCATGCGCGTGGGCATACTCCACGACCTTGCGGGTCAGCGCGATGTTATCCTCAAAAGAGTGCTTCGACCCGTCGATCATTACGGAAGAGAAGCCGCCGTCAATGCAGGATTTGCAGATCTCAAAATCCGCGCCGTGGTCCAGGTGCAGTGCAAGGTCAATGCCGCTGTCGGCAACGGCTGCCTGTGCCAGCGCCATGAGGTACGCCGGTTTGGCGTACTTCCGCGCGCCTGCGGAGACCTGCAGGATGACGGGGGACTTAACCTCACCTGCTGCCTCGGTGATCGCCTGCACGATCTCCATGTTGTTGATGTTGAAGGCGCCGATGGCGTAACCGCCCGCATACGCCTTTTTGAACATCTCGGTAGTTGTGACAAGAGCCATATCTGTTTTTTCCTTTCCTGCCCCGGCATTTATCCGGGGCGCTCACTTGCGGGCACCTCTGAAAACACATCACACGGCGAATTGGCGGAATTTTTCCGCCACGCGGTCACAGAATTCTTTGCGGATAGGGAACTATGCGCGCGAACTTTGCTCAGACTGACGAAAAATCTCCCCGCCGCACGCTGATTGTTCAGAGGTGCCCATACGGTACGGGAGTATTTTACCACATATCACGTTGAAAATCAAGGTATTTTGAAAGGATTTTTTGGATTTGGGACGGTTTGCCCCGTATGCCGCAAGTCCGCATGACATATGACATATGACAGACGACAGTTGACAGCTGACAGCCTGAGAGCCTGAGAGCCTGAGAGCCTTGGACACGGAGCGCTTCATGATTTTGCAGAACCGTTCGTTCCGAAGCGGCAGACCGTGCCGTATTCCGACAAACTCTCCCCCTCTGCCTGTCGGAAGGGAGAGATACTGCGCGCATCCGCGCGGACGGCGTCGGATGGATATCCTTGACGGAGCCTGCAATTTTTGGTAAACTGTATCCGGACAAGCTATCCGGAAGGGAGTGTATACATTTGAGAAAACGGGAAAATTCAACCGAGATCACCGCGCTGAAGTGGACGGCGGCAGGGCTGAGCATCACGATCGCACTGCTGGTTGGTCTGCTTGCCTTTCTGATCCGGCAACAGGCGGGGGCTTACAGCCCGCCGACCGAACGCTCGACGGAGGAGATTTCTGTCACCGAAGGCGTCGGTGCCGAAACAGATACCGGTGCCGTGACCGTGCCTGTGGCGCACGCCGCCGGACAATCGGCGACCGATGCACCGACTGCGGCGGATCCGCCGCCCACCTCCGAACCAGATACGGAAACTGACCCGGAGACGGCTACCGGGCAGACCGGCATCTGGCAGACAGAGATCCGCGTGTCTGTCGGGCTGACTTTTGCGGATAATCCGGACGGAACCTGTACCGTTACGGGGCTGGGGGACTGCACGGATGCCTGCCTGATTCTCCCGCCTGTGTCGCCCGGCGGGCGGGTGGTCAGCGCCATCGGAGCGCGGGCGTTCGCGGGGAGCGATATTCCGGTCACGGTCTACATACCCGCCACCGTAACCGATATCGGCGCGGAGGCGTTTTCCGGTTGCGCACGGCTTGCTTTCTTCACGGCGGAGGTAGGGCAGACCGCCTGCCGGGCAGTGGACGGCGTGTTGTACAGCTCGGACATGACGCGCCTGCTCTGCTATCCGCCTGCCCGCGATGCCGGAACGCTGATCCTGCCCGGTACGCTGGAGCGTATCGAGGACGGCGCGTTCCGGGGGGCTTCTGCGCTGCGCGAGATCCGGTTTGCCGGAACTGCGGCAGATTTCTCATGCCTGTACATCGGGAGCGGGAACAACATTCTGTCTGCCGTTGGCGTGACCTTCTGCGCGGAAACGAAAAACTGACACGATGCGGATATACGGTGATGAGGCACATCCCCTGCGGTACGGGATGTGCCTTTTTGCCCCGTTCTCCCCGACCCTCCGCCGGGTACCGGGCGGCAGGTCATGCCAGTGCCGCGCGAATGCCCCCGCAGTCATAAATCTGTCGCTTTTTCCACTTTCTATTGACACATCCGCCCCTGTGTGGTATACTGTAAACAAGAAAGGCACCTGATCAGTCGGTTGCCGAGAAAACCTATAAATCAACATACACAAAGGATGGAGTACCTATGAAAAGCAAGTGGATGCGTATACCGGCGCTGTGTCTCGCCCTGCTTCTGCTGGGAACGGCGGCAACCGTTCTGCCGGGCGCGGCAGAGCTGTCCGTCGTGTTCGAGGAAAACTTCGATGAGTACGAAGGCGATGTCAATGCCAGTGCAACCAAACTCGCAACCTTCTTCCATGTGGATGCCAATGCCATCGGTGACGGGTATGTCCGGGTTGAGGAGGATCCGAGCAACGGGAATCTGTATCTGAAGAACCATGTTTTTTTACGCAGGTGTACAGTAAAAACCGGCATCCGGGATCCCTACGAGTTTGCCATGACGGTGTACGAAATGCAGGGCGGACATCAGGCGGGCGTGTTCTTCCGCGCGCCGGCGTGCGAGTGCGCCTACTACGAGGGGGATGGCGGAGACCCGGACAACCAGACCTCCACCGGACGCTCCGGCATCTGGGTGTTCGTGTACCGGGATCGCATCTCGGTCAACATCAAGGCGTTTGACAATTCCAAGCCCGCAAAGGTCGCGAACATATATCACGCCTTCCCCCTGCCGGAAGGTTCGGATTACGGCAAGGGCATCGAGCTCCGCATTATCGACAACGGAACCGATGCGCAGATCATGGCAGACGGAACCCTTGTCTGCACGCTGAATTTCAGCGAGGAGACCGGACGCAAGTGGACGCAGAACGGCATTGACCGCGCGATCATGCTGTTCAAGACCGTGACCATGCTCGGCGCGGACGGTGCCGAGATTCTGACCGCGTCCGACACCTACGTTTCCGCGACGGAATCCACCATCGGCTGGGCGACCCGCGTCGCGGATATGCGCATCGACAATGTGCGCGTGCTGATGCAGACCGCGCAGGGAGACGACCGGCGCAGCCGTCACGGACACAGAACCGGAAAGCACCGGCTCCGTATCGGAGACGGAACCAGACAGCACGGTTTCTGCTACGGAGAACGTCACAACGGCACCCGTTCCCGCCTCCACCGGATCGGAGACGGAGGAGGAGACCGGAACCGAAGCCGGGACAACTGCCGGAATCATTACGGAAACGGTTGACGACAGTCTCGCCATCTGGATCATGGTCGCCGTCATGCTGGTGGCAGTCGGCGTGACAGGCGGCATCGTCACGGCAAAGAAACGCCGGCAGGAAAAGGAGTAATTCCATGAAACAGTCTGCACATACCGCCCGGCACGCCGCCCTGGCGCTTCTTCTTGCCTGCATACTGGCAGTGTCCGCGATACAGATGCCTGTCTCTGCGGACGGAGCGATCACGCCGGAGCCGGTGGCTGTCGGGCACAGCGACCGCAACTATCCGTGGCTGGAGCGCTCGACCGAAACCTACCTGTACGACTTCACAAGAACCGATATCCTCACTTACTCGCAGGACGCGAAGCTGGCGACAGCCAGCCTGCGCACCAACATGGTTTTTGCGGACGGCAAGCTGTCCTGCAAGCCGGGCAAGACGTTTTCCTTCGGTTCTGCGGTGTTTCTCGGCGATGACTATGGGCTGGCGGGCGGCGATCTGTCCTTCCGGCTGGCACTGACCGGCGGCAGACTGGCGATCGGCTCGCGCCTGCAGAAAAAAGCTGCCGCCGCCGGACAGCTTGGTCTGTGGTTCACCTTCGCGCCGGATGGCGTGACCGTATCCGAACCGAAAAGCGGCTTTTCCGTGCAGGTGCCGGGCGGCATCCCTGCCGGAGAGGCGACCGTAAAGCTGGAGGATCGGGTGGATACCCTGACGCTCACCCGTGACGGCGCGGTGCTCTGCTCAGTCGGCTACACTGCCGTATCCGGGGCGCTGACCGTGTACGGCGCGGATGGCAAAGCACTTGGAAGCACCGCGTCCACCGGGCTGAATCCGGCGGGATACTTCACGCTGTGGGCGGATGATTTCAGCGGCAGTGTGGACGACCTGTCCTTCACGCATTCGACCGTCAGGGACAAGACGGTTCTGACCGGAGACCACACGGTGGACTATGCCGCGTGGGTTGCCACCGATGACCGCGACCGCACTACGCCGACTGCCGGGGAAACCGGCGGCGTGCGTGCGGGCAAGCAGGTCGGGCTGTTCTATTTCCTTTGCTGGACGGGCGGGGATGACCACGAGACGCCGCAGGATATCACGGCAAAGTATCTTGAACTGGGGCTGGACGGGCTGAAGAGCTACCTTGCAGACCCCACGACCTCCGGCGGTTACTACTGGGCGGAGCCTTACTTCGGGTACTACAAGAACCTCGACACATGGGTATACCGCAAGCACGCCTATATGCTGGAGGCGGCAGGCGTGGACTTCATCTTTTTGGATATGACCAACGGCGCGACCTATCCGGACGCGCTGGTCGCTCTGTGCGACACATGGCTGGAGATGCGGCACGAGGGGATAGCCACCCCGGACATCTGCGTGTTCACCAACGAGAAAAACCGATGCGGACATGGCGTCCCTGCGCGGCAATATCTACTCGGACGCCGGCTGGGAGAAGTACTCCGAACTGTTCTATGTGTACAAGGGCAAGCCGCTGATCCTTGCCAACCGGACGAACTGCTCGGCGGAGACGCGCGCGTTTCTGGATGAAAAGTTTACCGTGCGCAACTGCTGGGCATGGCGCGATGAGCCCGGCTCGTGGAGCTGGCTGCAGGAGTACCGCATTGTGGACGGGAAGGTGCAGCTGGTCAACGGCGGACCCGGCACCAATGCGGACGGCGAGTTTGAGCAGCTGGCGCTGTGCGTCGGGCACCACCCCACAACCAACAAGGGGCGCTCCTACGCCAACACGGTCTTCCCGCAGGTCAACGACGATTTCGGATTCTCACTGGACTCCGGTGCCGGCGCGGGCTTTGAGGCGCAGTTCGAGGCAGTCATGAAGCTGGATCCGGGCATGGTCATGATAACCGGCTGGAACGAGTGGACGGCGGGACTCAACCATGACGGCGACAAGCGGGCGACCTTCGCCGGAACCAAGACCGGGCAGGGCTACTACATGGTCGATCTGTTCAACACCGAATACTCCCGCGATGCCGAGCCGATGCGACTGCGTCAGGGCGACACCGTGGGCTTCGGGGACAATTTCTACTACCAGATGGTGTCCATGATACGCAAATACAAGGGCACCGCTGCCGTGCCGGGCGCGACCGGGCAGGGAACCGTAAACATCACGGACGCTGCCGGCTGGGCAGGTGTCGGTCCCGACTACCGCGACACAGTGGGCGATGCGGCGCTGCGGCATGAGCAGGGCTTCTTCAATAATACTGTGTACGTCAACAACACCGGGCGCAACGATTTTGATACCGCCAAGGTGTCGCAGGATGCGGAGTACCTGTACTTCACCGTGACCTGCGTCAATGATATCGTGACCGACGACGGCATGAACTGGATGAACCTGTACCTGAACACCGACGGCAAGTCCGCCACCGGCTGGGAGGGCTATGACTTTGTCGTCAACCGGGCGCGCGACAGCCACTATGTGTCGATCGAGTCGCTGGCGGACGGCTGGCGCGGCAGGGCGGTCGGGCAGGCGCTGTACACCGTTTCCGGCAACCGCATGACCGTGCGCGTGTCCAAGGCGGCACTGGGCGTATCGGGCGAGTTGACCTCCTTCCTGTTCAAGTGGGCGGACAACTCCACGACGTCCGGCAATGTCATGGAATTCATGGATCTCGGCGACACCGCGCCCAACGACCGCTTTGCATACCTGTACGAGGGCAAGGCAGGGGAGAGCCGAAACCTGACCTACACCCCTGCCTGGCGAGGCACTGCGGGACGAGACACAGCCCCTGCCGGGTATGCCGGACTGGACAGCCCCCGGGCGAAACCGAGACAGGAACCGAGACCGCATCCTCAGCCGGAGCCGGCACGGAAGCCTCTTCGGAAGCAACCACGGGCGGTGACGAGCCGGAACACAGCGGGAAACGGGTGCTGAAATATTCTGTTTTCCTCAAGGGATGCATCGTGCTGACCGGCGGCGTGCTGGGACTTTGCGCGTTCGTGCTGATTGCAATCCCGGACTGGAAGCGGGACGAAAAGAAAAAAGAATGACTGTAAAAAGGGGCTGTTAAGGAAACACCGAATAAATCCGGGTTTCCTTAACAGCCCCGTGACATCTTTTCATCTTTATGTTTATGGTTGAACGGTTATGGTGGTATCTGATAATATCCTGACCCGGCACTTTGAATCGGATGTCCGGACGACAGACAAAGCCCGCCGTAATTCTTTTGAATTACGGCGGGCTTTTGGCGGAGAAGGAGAGATTTGAACTCTCGCGCCGGGTTAAATCCGACCTACACCCTTAGCAGGGGCGCCTCTTCGGCCTCTTGAGTACTTCTCCGTAGTACTGCCCCGGGCAGCCGCTTGCAGAACCCGGAACGCATACATTATACACGATGCGGGGCGATTTGTCAAGAGATTTTTGAAAAAACGGAGAAAACGGCAGTTACTTTTTTGCCGCGGCGCTCATGATCCCGTTTGAATAGTGTTTGCTTGCTCAAATCACGTCCGGAAAAATGCAGATTGCACATTTTATCTTGACTTTCGGGCGGATTTCGGTTATAATGACGCAAGGATTACCATATTCCGCAAACAGAAAGGAATAAATGCCATGAGCTTCTGGATATGTGCTGACGAACATCCGACGGAAACGCATCTGTACTATTTTTACCCATACTTTTTCTGCCGCTCCGGGTGCGACGCTGACAGCCCGTTCCTGCGGCGACACCCGCTACCGCCTGCTGCTGAACGGGCATCCGGTCTGCGAGGGTCCCTGTCAGGGATCGTCCTATGTCCGCTACTACGAGGAGAGTGACCTGACTCCCTTCCTGCTTCCCGGCGAGAATACGCTGACGGCAGAGGTGCTGTATGCGCAGGAGGGATCGTTTATCTCTGTCTACCGCGGTTCGCGCCCTGCCTTCTGGCTGGATGGCTGTCTGACAGCGCCGGACGGTGACAGGCGCCCGCTTGGCACCGACGGCAGCTGGGAATGCACGCGCGAAGATGCCGTCGGGTTCTACCATGTTCCCGGCGTGCACACCTCCGTGCCGCCTTTTGAGGAGGTGCGCGGCGCATCCGTCCGGACGCCGGTACAGACCAGACAGATGTATGAGCCGGATCTTGGCGGGAAAGGATACAATATTTTCGGACTGCGGGAATACTACCCGCTGACGCCGCGCCCCATCCCGCAGATGGAAACCGGCGAGCCGCATCCCTTTACGGTATTGCGCAGGGGCGACGGCTGGATGGAGCTGGATGCCGGCGCGTATACCACTGCCAAGGTGTCCTTTGGCTTCACTGCCGCCGCCGGCGCGTGCGTGAAGATTATCTATGCCGAGTGCGTGTCTGTCGCGGACGCGGAGGGCAACCGACGCAAGGAGCTGCGGGACGCATGGAACGACCCCACCGCGCGCATGGAGGGCGTGTACGATACGGTGTATGCAAACCGGGGAACGGCAAAGCTTTTCACCGTTCTGGTATCGCGCATTCCGCTTTGTCCGGCTGGAGTTTCCGGCGGATGCGGGCTTTGAGCCGGATGTCATGACCTTTGCCCCTTACTTCTATCCCATGGACGTCACGGGCAGCTTTTTCTGCTCGGACGGGCGGCTCAACCGGATGTGGGATATCAGCCGGAACACGGTGCTGTGCTGCACGCACGAAATGTATGTGGACTGCCCTTACTACGAGCAGCAGCAGTACGACATGGATTCCTGCCTGGAGATGCTGTTTACCTTCCGCCTGACCTCCGATGCACGGATGCCGCTCAAGAGTCTGACAGATCTTGCCCATTCGCAGATGGCGGACGGAATGCTCCAGGCGAACTATCCTTCCACCGGGGTACAGATCATCCCGGATTTCACGCTGTTCTGGGTGCTGATGCTGCGGGAATACCTGCGTTACGCGGGAACCGACGGGGCGGCGTGCGAACCGGTGCGCGCGCTGACCGGTACGATGGATAAGGCGCTGGGCGTGTTTGAAAACTACATGACCGACAGCGGGCTGATCGGTCCCACTCCCTACTGGCCCTTTGTGGACTGGGTGCCGGGCTGGCAGGTCGGCGTGCCGGACGGCGGGCGCGAGGAGCCGCTGACCGTGACCTGCCTGATGTATGCCGCCGCCCTGCGTGCAGGCGCGGAGATATGCCGGACGCTGGGGCGTGCAGAGCGCGCCGCCGAGTACGAGCGCCGTGCGGCTGCCATGATTGATCGCGTCAACGCGCTCTGCTATGACGCCGATGCCGGGCTGTACCGCAATACGCCCTCGCGCCGGGAGTTCAGCCAGCATACGACGCTTTGGGCTGTTCTGTCCGGGGCGGTGCGCGGCGAGGAAGCCGGTGCGCTGGTAGACCGTACCTTTGACGGGCACGTTCCGGTGGCGGTCTGTACCTTCTCCATGAACCATTATCTGTTCCGTGCGCTGGAAATGGCAGGGCGCTATGAAGCCTACGCGCCGCGCCTGCTGGAGGGCTGGCAGCGGATGCTTGATCTGCATTGCACCACGTGGTGCGAGAATCCGGATTCGCCCCCGGAGCGAGTGCCACGGCTGGTCATCGGCACCGATCTATGAATTCTCCCGCATGGTTCTTGGTGCATTTCCGACCCGGGACGGCTGGAGTCATGTATCGGTTCAGCCCTGCCCGCCGGAAGGACTGTCCTTCGCGGAAGGGACCGTCCCCACGCCGTATGGGGATCTGTTCATCCGTTGGGAGCGCAGGGACGGCGATTTCACACTGACCGTGCGCAAACCGGAGGGAGCGCCGCTGTGCGTGACGGCTGTCCTGCCGGACGGACTGGCTGTGCCCATGGGCTCGGACTGCAGTTTGACCGCCAGCTGTACTCTGTAATATTTTGACGCGAACATCTGGGGGAAAAAACTCATTTTGAGTTTTTTCCCCCAGATGACGTTAAGGAAACGCTGATATAGTGAGGCACCCCTTTGACAGAGCACCAACGTGTGCATGAACGCCTGTGCGGGATGTCGCAAACCCATCACGGCGCGATGACCCGCACGCTGACTTCTCCGCTGTGCAGAATACGTATTCCGTCCGGCGTCTCGACAATCAGACCGAAGTTGCTGTCCACGCCCCGGACGACACCCTCCAGTATCTCATTCCCACGCGTTGCCCGCACGGACTGCCCGGTCAGTGTCAGGCGGCGGCGGTACTCCTCCAGGGTCGCGGGTGCGGTGACTGTGTCCGTGTTCAGCATGGTCAGAAGCTCGCGGGCGATCTGCCCGCAGAGCATTCCCACGTCCAGCGGCGCGCGGCGCGGGGAGTCAGCGTCCAGCAGACATCCGGCAGGTGCCCGCAAGCCGGACGGAAATTCCGCCGTTGTCAGATTGATGCCCCAGCCTGCCGCAAGGTAGGTCTCCCCCACGCGCGGCGTGACGGCTTCGGTCAGAATGCCGCAGACCTTTCCGCCGCTCCGGTATAGGTCATTGACCCACTTGATGCCGGTTTCGACTCCGGCAACCGTCCGGATAGCACGGCTTGCGGCGACTGCCGCCGCCGCCGTTACCGATACTGCCTCGTCCAGCGGCTTGTCCGTGCGCCAGAGCAGAGTCATATATAGCCCCGTCCCTGCCGGCGAATAGAAATCCCGTCCCAGCCGTCCCCGCCCCGCTGTCTGCGCACGCGCGGCAAGAAGTGTTGTCGGACATCCGGCTGCCTGCGCAAGACGCTTCGCTTCCGTGTTGGTCGAATCAATCTCTTCAAATATCTTTACCTGTATACCGCCATACTCCGCGAGTCCCCTGCGAACGCCGGATTCACTCAACGGAATCAATGCTTGCTCCATGCCTGTATGCTCCCTTTCCCCTGTGCTTTCCCACCCATCATATCACCAAATTCCCCCTATTCCTGAACAGACTGTAAATCTTGCGCTCTGCCTCATAAAAAAACGATACGGGAAGCGAGGAACGGGGAACGAAAAACAAGCAAATGTTGTCGCCCTGTGAATTTTACAAAGAACACTTGATTTTTTTTGCAAAATGGTGTATAGTAAGGAACGATACTTTCGACGCTCCCCGGAGCGCAATCCCACACAGAGGAGAACATGAACCGAATGAGAACCGCAAAAATTACCCTGCTCGCCATGGCGGCGGCACTTTTTACCTGCCTGTGCCTGCTGGTTGCCTGCAATGTGCCCGGCAGTAGTTCCTCGTCCGAAACCGCTACCGGGGAAACCGGATCCGTCACGGACGATTCCGGAACCGCCACCGCTACCTCCCGCCTGAATGAGGACGTGACAGCACCGGTCCGCTACGACTACCTGTCTGCCGATGTGTCCGCAGATGTCGATATTGAGCCGTCTGACTACTCCGACATGAAGCTGACACTGCCTGCCAGTCTGCGCGTGACCGATGAGGACGCGATGGAGTATATCAAGCAGACCATACTGTTTGAGTACCGCGTTGCCGATAACGGTACCGAGAAGATGACCGACAAGAAGATGAAGAAGGGCGACTCCGCCTTCATCTACTACAAGGGCGAGATTGACGGCAAGGAGTTCTCCGGCGGTTCCAACTGGGACGATAAGACTCCCTATGAGCTGAAGCTCGGCTCCGGATCCTTCATCCCCGGCTTTGAGGACGGGCTGATCGATGTCATTCCCGCGCTGACCTCCAAGGAAAGCCCGGTCACGGTCAAGGCGACCTTCCCGCAGGATTATGGCAAGGAGGAGCTGAACGGTAAGGAGGCTACGTTTTACGTGGTGGTGGAGTATGCCGTTCAGTACACCCTGCCGGAGTTCAACCGGGAGTTTGTGGAGAAGACGCTGAAGTACACCGCCAAGAAGGACGTGTATACCAGCGATGCGGAGTACCTGCAGGAGTACATCACCTATATCCGCCAGCAGCTGGAGTCCAAGATTGCCGACCAGGTGTCGTACGCCAAGACAGACGCGCTGTGGACATACCTGACCGGCAAGGCGGTCTGCCGGAACCTGCCGCAGTCCGAGATTGATTTCTACTATGATTCCTACCTCAGCCAGATCAAGTCTGCATACAGCCAGTATTCCACCTACTACGGGGAGAACTTTACCAAGATGTATCCCGACGAGGCGCATTTCTCGGTCTGGTACATGGGGCTGAAGTCCGCCGAAACATGGAAGGAGGAGCTGAAGCAGCTCTCCGTCCGGCTTGTGAAGAAGGACATGATCACGCACGCCATTGCCGAGAAGGAGAACATGGAGACTGTCACCGATGAGGAGTACAAGAAGGTCGTGGAGTACTGGGTGCAGCAGTACTCCGGGCAGATGACCTCCGACGAGATCGTCAAGAGCATGGGTGAGCTGTATCTGAGACAGTCCGCGCTTGCGGATCGCATGAGCGATTGGCTCATGCAGCACGCGACCTTCACCTACGCCGAGGAAGGGAACTGAGAGCGCGACCGGTTCCCGGCGAATCTGCCGATGCCTGAAAAAGAGGCACGCGGACATCCGATTTCGGATGCCGCGTGCCTCTTGGTGCCCGGCACGCGTAATAACTTGGCGGTGAAAGTCCGCTACAGGCATGGCAGTAGGAACTGTTAGCTAAAGACAAGGGCGTCCGTCGTGAGGCGGAGTCTGAAAGAAGTCGGAGGCAAAACCTCGGTCTGACGAACAGAAACTGCATAAAAAAAAAGGCGTTTTGAAATGGATGAGTTTGCAAGACAAAACAAAGTCCGATACTGCCCGAAATTCAAGGCGTAAATGCAGCAGATATATGAGGTGAAAGTGATTACGCTTACCCGGGGAGGTCTTGCGGGTGCATAGGAGTAGACGAATTCGAAACGAAGCATAGTAACAACGAACCGCAAAGAAGTCAGCAGAAGCCATAGTACCGAGAGCTCGGGAAGGGCTGAACAATCATAAGTCTCAAGTAAACGGCTGAAGGAGGTCGGTACAATGAAAACAGAATACACCGGGAGTGGTGGCTTCCTGCAAAGGGATGGTGTGGAACACAAAGAGTATGCAGAAGCGTACAGTGCCGAAACTCAGAAAGCAGAAGAAAGAGACGGTGCAGACTTGCTTGAAAAGGTGCTTGACAGAGATAATCTGAACAGAGCCTACAGGCGGGTGAAAGCCAATAAGGGAGCAAGCGGAGTAGACGGAATGACCGTAGATGAAGCGCTTCCGTGGCTGAAGGAACATCGGGAAGAACTGCTCGAAAGCATAAGAAACGGCAAATACAAGCCGTCTCCGGTGCGAAGAGTGGAAATCCAAAAGGATAACGGCGGTGTACGAAAGCTTGGAATACCAACCGTAATAGACCGCATTATCCAACAGGCAATAGCGCAGGTGCTGACACCAATCTATGAGCCGAAGTTTTCGGACGGAAGCTACGGCTACAGACCGCACAGAAGCGCAAAGGATGCAATACTCAAAGTGAAGGAGTATGCGGACGAGGGGTACCAATATGCCGTATGCCTTGATTTATCCAAATACTTTGACACACTCAACCACGAATTGCTTATGAATATGCTCCGACAGGAAGTTAAAGACAAGCGGTTGACAGACCTTATCAAGAAATATCTGAAGAGCGGAGTGATGGAGAACGGTATCGTAATGAAAACGGAAGAAGGTTCCCCCCAAGGAGGAAATCTTTCGCCATTACTTGCAAATATCTATCTCGACAAATTCGACAAGGAGTTTGAGGGCAGAGGGGTAAAGGTAATCCGCTACGCAGATGACATAATACTCCTTGCGGGGAGTATCCGTGCGGCAGAAAGATTGCTCGGAACAAGTACGTCATACCTTGAGAAGAAACTGAAGCTCAAGGTAAATACGGAAAAGAGCCGGGCGGTAAGCGTTTATTCAATCCGAAATTTCGGTTTCTCGGCTTTGCGATGGGAAGGAACAGAAAGGGTACATATATCCGGGTTCACGCAAAGTCGAAGAAGAAAGCCAAAGAAAAGCTGAAAAGACTTACTTCCCGAAGTCAGGGCAGAAAGCTTGACACCGTGTTTTACAAGGTAAAGGTGTTCATGCGAGGATGGCTTGGATATTACGGAATAGCGGAGATGAAGAACGATATGGAAAGGTGGAACGAGTGGCTTCGCAGAAGAATACGAATGTATATCTGGAAGCAGTGGAAGAAGCCGAGAACAAGGGTGGAGAACCTGAAGAAGTTGGGAATGCCCGACTGGCAGGCATACCGAAACGGAAATACCCGTAAAGGCTATTGGGCTGTTGCAGGAAGTGGGATACTGACCCACACCATTACAAACGAAAGACTTGCACGCCGTGGATATTACGATATATCCGAAGCGTACAAGTCTCTGCACTGTTTATGATTGAACCGCCGTGTACCGAACGGTACGCACGGTGGTGTGAGAGGTCGGCTGCTCAGCTAATGGGCAGCCTCCTACTCGATTCCCTATTACGGATTACTTGCTTTTGACAGCTTCGACCAGCTCTGCCAGCAGCTGCTCCTGCCGGAGGATGGCGTCCTCGACCGCAGCCTGCCGGGCAACTGCCGCTTCCTCGGCGGCTTTGGCGGCTTCGGCGGCGGCGTCAGCTTCCGCTTGCGCGGCAGCCTTGGCGGCTTCTGCCGCGGCGATCTTCTTCGCATCCAGCCTGTTCTTGGCGTGCATCATCACGCGCAGTACAAGGAAAAATGCAGAACGCGACCAGAATAAAGTCCAGAATGGTCTGGATCCATGTTCCCCACAGGATAGCAACCTCGGGAACCGCTTCGACACCCTCGGTGGCTTCCACGCCCTTGCGGAGCACGGTCTTGATATTATCCAGATCGGTTCCGTCTGTCAGCAGACTGACGCAGGGGTTGATGACGTAATTGACAAGACCTGTCACGATTTTTCCGAACGCACCGCCGATGACGACACCGACTGCCATATCCACTACGTTTCCGCGTGTGATAAACGCTTTGAAATCTGACCAGAATCCGCCTTTCTTTTTAGACATACCTCAAAAATCCTGCCTTTCGCACGCTTTTTTGCGCGAACCAGCCGCGCATATGTACTCGAATATTGTACTACAAATTACATCGCATGTCAAGGGAATTTTTCCTTGGCGCTCGGCGTGGCAGGCACTTTTTTGCCGTCGGGGAGGGGGAGCGGAGTCCAAAACCCGCTGAACGCAGATCAGGGAAATACGGCAGGATCCCTGCCGACGGCAGATCCTTGCCGACGGCAGGATCCTTGCCAACGGCAGAATCCTTGCCGACGGCAGAATCTTTGCCGGCTATCGGTTGACAGCTGTCTTTTCTTGTGTTATACTGATTGCAATCAAGCGCGGGGAACAGATCGGCAGCTCCTTGGGTGAGCGGAGGATAACAGTCTGAAAATTCTTTTTCGGACAGGAGTTTTGTGCCTTGGCAGTCTGAGTGACCGCCATTCCGGCAAGCCGGAACCGCCGAAAACTACCGCGTTGGTGAGAAAGGAACGGTCATAAACATGAAACATCGGGGAAAACTGCTTCTGGTGACAGCAGGTCTGATGCTGTCTCTCATCGCGATTCTGTGCGCCTGTACCGGATCGACTGAAACGAACACGGGCACCTCGTCCGAGACGGCGGGTTCCGCAACCGGAACCGAAACCGGAACGGAAGCCGTCACGGGCACGGAGACCGGATCGGCAGCTGCCGATACCGACACGCAGACCGAGACGGAAACCAAACCGACCGTGTCAGAGGACGTCATAGGCATCGCCAATGTGGCGAACGCCGGGTATGCCATGGCAGGCTCCTGCCGCAATACCGACGGGTATTCCAACCTGCACGCCAATGACAACGACCTGTCCACTCCGTTCTCCAGCCAGGACTTTTCGGCGGCGGAAAGCGATGTGTACCTGTTCGTTGACCTGACGCGCGCGTATACGGTCCGTTCGGTCGTTCTGCTGCCTGCCGCCGGTGAGGCGGAGCTGTTTCCGGTTGACTTTGACCTGCAGGTATCGGATGATGGGCAGGCATGGACAACGGTGCAGAGCCGTACCGACGTGTCCGGCGTCGGCGAGTCAGGCGTAACGGTGGATATGGGCGGCGTTGAGGCGTCCTTTGTCCGCCTGCTGGTGCATCGGATGGCAGAGGATAAGGGAAAGTACCGCTTTGCACTGGGCGAGATGCAGGTGCTGGCGGACGTGCGCCGTACCGATAACCTCATGCTTCGCCAGAACGACATCTGGCTCTATACGGATACTTCCGCTACCCTGACTGCGGCATACCGCCGCATTGCTAACGTCACGGAGGAAGCACCCCTGCGTTTCTTCACGGATGACCCTGCCGTGGCGGAGATCGACTGCAATACGGGCAGCATTACGCCCCGCGGCTTTGGCGATACCTTGGTTTACGCCTATGACGGCGAGAACCTGACCGCCTGCCACGTGCGCGTGCTGGACGATACGCAGACTGCGTTCCGCATCAGCACCTTTTACCATTCCAATTTCGGGTATCCCGATGTTATTCCCGCGTGCCTGGACTACATGAAGGAGGCGGGCATCGGATTCCTGGAGGAGACGCGCACCTACGATGCCGCCGGCAATCAGGTCTGCGACTATATGATGTACCTGTGCGCCAAGCGGGATATCTTCTACTCGGTCAGCGATCCGCTCCACGACCTGGCTTTGTCCAAGGCGAGCCAAAGCCGGATCATCGAGCTGGTTCAAAAGTACGAGAACCGTGCCGGCTTCGGCGGCATTTATCTCGTGGATGAGCCGCACGAGGAATCCAACGACTACGCCCGCGTGGCACGCATCATCCACGACTACAACCATCACATCACCCCGCACCTCAATCTCCTGCCCATCGGCGGATTCCCTCCTGGGATGAGTATGTGTCGGAGTATTGCGCCATCACAGGCGGTACGCATCGGATGGAGTACCTGTCTTACGACAACTACTGCTTTATGGCTGACGGCGGCTTCAACTGGGGCGTATACAATTCGCTCAATAAGATACGCCAGTATGGGCTGAAGTACAACGCCTCGACGGGCTACTATATGCAGTGCATGGAAATACGCGGCGCTTACCGCATCTCCTCCGATGAGGAACTGCTGTTCAATGCCTCTATGGGGCTTGCATACGGCATGAAGAATTTCAAGTGGTTTGTCTACCTGACGCCTATCGGGGGCGGGGGAGAGCCCTTCACGACCGGCGTGATCGGTCCTGATTTCAAGCCCTCCGTTACGTATGAGGGCGTGAAGGCGGCGAATGCCCGCATTGCCGAGTGGGGCAAGGTTTTGGGCAAGAGTGATGCCGTGGAGGTTTACCATTCGGATGCCGTTTCCGGCAACGAGGTCGTGCCGGAGGATTTCGTCATCCGGCAGACCTCCGACAACGCCGCCATATATGCGCTCTATCAGTCGCTGGAAGGCGACGGGCGGCAGTATGTGGTGGTCGTCAACCGGGATTTCGGCAAGGGACGGGATAAGGATTTTACCTTTGCCGTTACGGAAGGACTGCCCTCACTGGAGCTTTACGACGGCGGTGCATGGACATCGCTGGATATCGGGAGCGGCAACTTCAGCCTGTTCATTGCGGCTGGCGACAGCGCCATCCTGCGCCTGCCGGAGGGATATGACTTCCGCCGCCCCGCCGCCAAGCCTTCGGATAATCTCGCACTGGGGCGGGCTGCCTTTGTGAGCAGTTCGCAGTACACCTTCTGGACCGAAAGCGACAAGGCGTCCTACCGCCTGACCGACGGGGAAACGGCATCCGGCGGCTGGCTTGCCGGCAACCGCGACGCGAATCCGATTGTTCTGATCGATCTGGGCGAGGTCAGGCAGATCAGCCGCGTGGAGCTGTTCGTGTTCGTGACCATGGAGAAGCGCTTCCCCGGCAGTGCCACGATCGAGGTGTCGGCGGACGGCGTGACATGGACGCAGGTGTTCTCCTCGCAGATCACGGCAGGTGCGGACGGATCCGCTTCCTGCGGGTTTGACAAGGCGGACGCCCGCTATGTCCGTATAACCGCCGGCGGCGTCCGATGTGCGCTCGGCGAGATCGGGATATACGCACAATGAGCCGGAGCGGCACGCCGCACGCGCAAGCCGCCGGCATCGGCGGACGCGGCGCCCCGGTTGCCCGCGACTGAAAAACAAAACTGAAAAACTGTAAATATTTCTCCGTTTTTTTGCGAAAAGTTCCGACAAAATGCCGTTCCGGATCGTTATACAGTATGAGGGGGATTACGATATGCCTGAATCAGAATCTTTGCTGCGTACGGACGAAGGTTTTGAGGCGTTTTATACCCGGCACTATAAGTTGGTATACCGCACCTGCTTCTCCTACATGAAGAACACCGCCGATGCGGAGGACTGTACCGAGGACGTATTTGTCAAAGTGCTGACCGGACAGTACTCCTTTGAGGACGAGAATCACGAGAAGGCATGGCTGACCGTTACCGCCATGAACCTGTGCAAGGACAAGCTGCGGCACTGGACGCATCGGCAGGTCGTGTCGCTGGATGACTGTGCCGAGCTGGTCGGCGACGGTGCACCGCACATCGACGAAACGCTGGATGCCGTGCTGAAGCTGCCGCCGAAGTATAAGGACGTTATCTACCTGCACTACTACATGGGCTACAAGACAGACAGAATAGCCGAGATGCTGGAGAAGCCTCCGTCCACCGTCCGGAATCACCTGCGGGAGGCAAGGGAACTTTTTGCGCAAGCTGTTGGGAGGGATACAACCGTAATGAAAAAAGGTATGGAGGAGAACGGTCAAAGGACGGATCCGGGGACTGACGGAAGGCAGGAGCAGGAGGATGCCGTCCTGCGCGGACAGTTGCAACAGGCGCTGGACAGCGTGGAGCCGGACGGGGAGGCGCGGGAACGGATGCTGCGTCGCATCTGGGGAAAAGGCGGCTGCCCGGCAGACCGCCGATGAACCGACTCCCGTGTCTGCACCGGAACCGACACGCCGCCGCGCGGGCTTCTGGGGGCAGCTTCTGCGGTACGGGCTTCCGACCGCCGCCTGCCTGTGCATCCTGATGATTACGCTCTGGCGTGCGCCGGGTCTGACCTCCGGCAAGCCGGGTGACGGTGGCAGTCGGGAGCCTGCCACCACTCCCATTGTCCGCTTTGTCGGACCGTCCGGGCTGGATGCGGCGGGACTGTCCCTGTCCCTGCCCGAAGGCGCCGGAAATGTGTCCAGCACACTGGTAGACGGGCAGATCGCCTGCGTGTACTTCGTCATGGACGGTAAGGCATACGCCCTGTACGCCTCGCGGCTGGAGGGAGATTTCTTCGGGCTGGACGGCGACATCGTGGAGACCGAGCAGATAACGGGCACGTTCAGCGCCATCCTGCAAAAGGTGCGTCCGCTTCTGCCGAGCAAGGAGAACCCGATTCCGTCGAGCCCGGGCGAGGAGGCGACCACCTCAGCGGGTGAGCCTTCGCCGGTCGGTATCCCCGGCGCCTATCAGGCGGTCTGGGAGGCAGACGGTGTCCGCTACTACCTGTGCGCCACCAACGGTGCATCGGCGGACGATGTGCTGACGGTCGTGCGCCAGCTTATGCCTGGGGCGGAAACCGGGAACGAAGCGGAATAACCGCGCCGGCAAAAGGGGCTGTAAAAAAACTCATTTTGAGTTTTTACAGCCTTTTTTTGTTGTCCGGTATCTGGTATCTGTTATCTGTTATCGGTAGTCGTAGCGCTCGCCGGTCTGCACCGGTATACAACGCCCGGCGGTCAGTTCCCGCACCCGCTCGCACAGCGCGCGGCGGCGGCAACTTTGACTGCCAATGTCAGCGTGACCTGCTCGGCAAAATCCAGCGCGTCGGTCAGCGCTCCGGCACGGGAAATCTCCGGCAGGAGCCGCTGGTAATCGCTGTAGGAAACCGCCAACGACAGCACGGCATACCGCTCGTAGGTGATGATACCCGCGTCCTCCAGCGCCAGCCGCGCGGCGGACGAATAGGCGCGGATCAGTCCGCCCACACCCAGCAGCGTCCCGCCGAAGTAGCGCGTCACCACCACCACGGCGTCGGTCGCGCCGGTGTGCCGGATCGCCTCCAGCGTCGGCATTCCGGAGCTGCACTGCGGCTCTCCGTCATCCGAGTAGCGCGCGACCGTGTCGGAACCCAGCCGGAACGCCCAGACGTTGTGCGTCGCATCGGAGAATTCCTTTTGCCGTGCCTTGACAAACGCCAGCGCCTCCTCTTCGGTCCTGACCGGGGCGGCGTGACTGAGAAAGACCGATCTGCGATCCTCCAGCTCGCCGTGCCCCTCGCCGCGCAGTGTGGTGTACAGCAGTCTGTGGTCGGGGGCGCTCATGCGTTGTCCTCCCGCCCGGAGCCGGGCTCCGGCTCCAGCCATGCGTCGTGCCCCACCTTTGCCTGCAACGCCGCCAGCATCGCACCGTAGCGCAGAGCGACCGGCGGCGGGATCAGTCCCTCGTGAATCATGGTTTAAAACCTCCAGAAACTGACCCAGCAGGCGGCATCGGTTTCTCCCTCCTGCAGAGTCAGGGAATCGGCGGGCAGTGTGCGGCGCACAAGATAGCAGTCCGAAAAGGCGGACGGCTCCCGGATACTGCCAAGCAGGTGCAGCTCCTCCGGCGCGGCGTCAATGCCGGTCTCCTCGCGCAGCTCACGCCGTGCGGAGGTCAGACTGTCCTCTCCGGCGATGCCGGAGCCTCCCGTCACCTCCCACCAGCCGGGATACATCCCCTTGCAGGCGGCGCGGCGGGTCAGAAGCAACCGCCCCCGGTCATCCACCGTGTACACCGTCACGACAGTGTGGTAGGTGCCGTGCGGCATGGGGTACTGCCGTCCGCGCGGGTGCGTCTGCCCCAGCGGGCGGCGATCCTTGTCCAGAAGATCCCACAGTTCCATGCTCATTCCCCCTCCGGCGTGCGCCGGTTCGGGTCAAACTGCTTCAGCAGACCGTACACGCGGTCATCTACCGTTGCCACGGCGGTGATGTACTCATCGCCGTACTCCACCGATTCCACCGCCGCCTTTTCGCTGTACAACCGGGCAAGCGCACCGGACTGCGCATTCGGAATCCGGAAGGTCACGCGGCGTTTGCCCTGCCGGATGAGCGTCTCCAGTGCCGTTGCCAACGCATCACAGCCCTCACCGGTACGGGCGGAGATGCACAGCGCGCGCCGGGCGTCGCTGTCGCGGAAGCGGTCGGATACCATGCGCTCCAGCCCTGCGCGGTCGCCCGCTTCCCGGTCGCACTTATTGAAGACATACAGCGTCGGCTTTGCGCCGGCGCCCAGCTCGGTCAGCAGCTCCTCCGTCACGCGGAGCTGCTCCTCGCAGTGCGGGTCGGAAACGTCCAGCAACAGGAGGATGATGTCCGCATATACCGCCTCCTCCAGCGTGGAGCGGAAGGCACTGATCAGATGGTGCGGCAGTTTGCGAATGAATCCTACCGTATCGGTCAGCAGAACCGACTCCCCGCCGGGCAGGGTGAACTTGCGCGTTGTCGGATCGAGCGTGGCAAACAGCTTGTCCTCTGCCAGAATGCCGGCACCTGTCAGCGTGTTGAGCAGGGTGGATTTGCCTGCGTTGGTGTAGCCGACGATGGCGATGCGGGGCAGACCGCTCCGGTCGCGGGACTGCCGCATGGTGCGGCGGTTCTTTTCCACGACTGCCAGCTCAGCCTTCAGCGCATCCACGCGGCGCTTCATGTGCCGCCTGTCGCTCTCCAGCTTGGATTCGCCGGGACCGCGCGTTCCGATCCCGCCGCCCAGCCGGGACATATCCGTGCCGCGTCCGGTCAGGCGGGGCGCCGTGTACTGAAGCTGTGCCAACTCCACCTGCAGCTTTCCCTCCGCAGTAACGGCGTGCAGGGCAAAGATATCCAGTATCAGCATGGAGCGGTCGATCACGCGCAGATCCTCTATGCCGATGTCGTCCTCCATGTTGCGTATCTGAACGGGTGTCAGGTCGCAGTCAAACACGACCAGCGACGCCTCCAGATTGCGGCACATATCCGCCAGCTCGCGCACTTTGCCGGAGCCGATGAGTGTCCGGGCATCCGGGGCGGAGCGGCTCTGCACCATGCGGGCGGCAACAGTGCCTCCGGCGGTGTCCAGCAGGCGTGCCAGTTCGTCCATGCTTTCGTCCACGTCCTCCGCAGTATCCGCGTCGGTCAGGATGCTGACCAGCACGGCGCGGGGCTTCTCCGGTTGCTCCTCCGGGGCGCGGAGGGAATCGTTTTTCAGAATAACAGCCATATGAAATCCTCCTTGAATCAGGAAACCGCAGATCGATCCGGTACTGCACGGGGATGATTGCGTTTCCGCAGGTATCGGGATGCCGGTCTCCCCGGCGATCAGACAGCAAAAGGGCAGGATGCTCTCTCTTTACGCGAGTGCGTCTCCTGCCCTATGGATCTCTCCGAATGCCGGTCGCAATATGCCGCACTGCGCGACCCCGCCAAACGATGGCAGGGCGCACCCGGCACGCGACGGAACCGTTCCGTGCGAGAAGTGCTGGTTACTTCTTGACAGCAGCCAGTCTCTTCTTGAAACGATCCAGCCGTCCGCCTGCATCGACAAACTTCTGCTTGCCGGTGTAGAAGGGGTGGCACTTGGAGCAAATGTCCACACGCAGTTCACTGCCCTTGGTGGAGCGGGTGACAAAGGTCTCTCCGCAGGCGCAGCGGACTGTACACTCAACGTACTCAGGATGAATTCCGTTCTTCATTTCACGATACCTCACTTTTGAAATTCCCCGATGTGCTTTGACATCGGGTACGCAAGCTCATCACATTATAACACATTCTTTCCCGGAATGCAATAGGATTTTTTTGAAATTTTTCGGAAGGATTTTTGCGGGGGCTTACCCGGCGTTCCGTTTTTTTCCGCCTCCCTCTCTGCCGACACCGGAGTTGTGCCGACAAAAAAAGGCATTTTTTCTTCCGGAGGAAAAACCTGAAAAGGGTTGACAAAACATGCATAATAGATTATAATGATTGGTGGCTGTTTTTGTAGAAAGCAAGCAGGGATTCGCGAAAAATCCGGCGTGCGGGCATTGTGAAGACAAAGGGCATGGAGATTGTTCGGAATCCACAAAAAAGGTAGAGGAGCGTATCCTGAAAAATGAAACGTCTGTTGAAACATCTGCTGCCTGCTATGCTGGCGTTGTGTATGATGCTGTCTTGCCTGACCCTGCTTGTGGGGGCGGCGGTGGATGACGCAGGGCGTCCGATCCTGAGTGTCAAGCTATACACCCCGCGCGGAACAGCCGTGGATGCGTCCGTGACGGTCGGAGAGCTGACCGCGGGTGAGCAGTCAGCGGCGACGGCAGTGAAAAAGAAATATTCGGCATTGGGCGCTGTTTGCCTGGAGGAGGCAAGTCTGCGCTACAACTGTCATTCCTACGCGTGGGTGGAACGGGATACGGAACTGACGTCCTGCTGGGTCGATTCGGTCGGTGCGTTCATCCAGGATGGCAGCTATGTCCGTATCGCGGAACCGGAAGTCGGCTGTATAGTTGTATATTACAAGACGATGTCGATTGATCTTGTGACCATTCACGCGGACGGCAGTGAGACCTCGGAATCCATAATCTACCTCCGCTCCCTGTCCCATTCCGGCGTCGTGACGGCGGTTCCGACGGGATCCAGGCAGCTGTCCGATATTACGGTCGAGTCCAAGTGGGGCAGGGCAGGACTGTTCCGTCACAAGGGCGATGTCTGCCCCTACGTGATGGAAGAGGATCTCGCCGAAAGATGGCTCAGCGATACGCAGGTCATGCGCGGGCGCGACGGCTTCAGCGGCGTGGAGTACTACCGCTTCAATGCGGACAACTACCGCGGACTGCTCCTGCAGGATGCGGCGACTCAGCCCTCCGTCAGCATCCGGAACGGTCTTTGGCGCGACACGGACGGCGAGATACGCTACTATGTGCAGAACGAAGCGCAGTTTGTGGGACTCGTCTCGGACAGCAACGGCGCCTACTACTACATAGATGAAACAAAAAAGGCGGTCCGCGGCGAGTCGCGCCGTGTCGACCGTTTCCGCGCCAACCGGCTTCTGCCGGTCGGAACGTGGTCCTTCGGTGAGGACGGCGCCATGACCAATGCGCCCACCCTGCTCGCCGGGGACGATATGCTGAACAGGGCTGATCCGGCTGGCGAACGGCACTGTCCAGTATCTGCAGAACGGCGAACCGACTTTTGCCGGGCTGGTGCGCAGTGATGCGGGCGATTACTACTTCATCGGTCCCTCCAAGCGGGCACTGTCCAACATAACCTACACTTTCCCGACGAAGTACACCAACGGGCTGTTGCCCGCCGGAACCTATACCTTTGACAGCACGGGCAAGATCGCTCAGCTGCCGGAACTGCTGGCAGGCGATGACTACCGGAACGGACTCGTCCGGATGCCGGACGGCAAGGTGCAGTATTTCCGGAACGGACAGCCGACATTTGCAGGTCTTTTGAAGAGCAATGCGGGCGACTACTACTTTATCGACCCCACCGGACAGGCAGTCCGGAACAGGGAGTATGCCTTCTCGGCGCAGTATGCCAACGGACTGCTGCCCGCCGGAACCTATATCTTTGACAGCACGGGCAAGATCGCACAACTGCCGGAGTTGCTCGGCGGGGAGAGCTTGGTCAACGGGCTGATCCGCCTGCCGGACAACAGCGTGCAGTACCTGAAGGACGGCGTGCCGACCTTTGCGGGGCTTGTCCGGAGCAATGTGGGCGACTACTACTTTATCGGCACCTCCAAGCGTGCCGTGACCGGAGTGCGCTACACCTTTGCGGCTTCGTATACCAACGGACTGCTTCCCGCCGGTACCTACACCTTTGACGGCGCGGGAAAAATGACGCAGGTGCCGGTTCTGCTTGCCGGGACTGACTTTATGAACGGTCTGGTGCGACTGCCGGACGGAAAGGTGCAGTACTACGTAGACGGCAAGAACACCTTTGCCGGACTGGTTCGGAGCGACGCGGGCGACTACTACTTCATCGGTCCCTCCAAGCGTGCCGTGACAGATACGACCTATACCTTCCCCGACACCTACTCCAACGGACTGCTGCCTGCCGGAACCTATACGTTTGACGGTACGGGCAGGATCACGCAGCTGCCGGAACTGCTCGGCGGTACGGACTTCATGAACGGGTTGGTGCGCCTGCCCGACGGCACGGTGCAGTATTTCGTGGACGGCACGGCAACCGCCGCCGGATTGGTACGGAGCAACGCGGGCGATTACTACTTCATTGACTATACCCTGCAGGCTGTCAGGAACAGACGCTATGCCTTCAGCCGGCTGAAAGCCAACGGATTGCTGCCTGCCGGAACCTATACGTTTGACGGTACAGGCAGGATCACGCAGCTGCCGGAACTGCTCAGCGGGCAGGATTGCCTGAACGGTCTGGTGCGGATGCCGGACGGCAAGGTGCAGTTCTTTGAGAACGGCGTGGCGGCTGCCGCCGGACTGGTGCAGAGCGACGCGGGCGATTACTATTTCATCGGTAACACCAAGCGCGCCACGATGAACGCGACCTGCAACATCAGCGAGGAGGAGACCAACGGGCTGCTGCCTGCCGGAACCTACATGACCGACGGGATGGGCAGAGTCATCGTGAACACGACGGAAGCGGTTGAAACCGAAACGGAAACAGTTGAAACCGAAACGGGAGCGGCTGAAACCGAGCAGGAAGCCGCATAAAAAAACAGAACAGCAATGACCCGGACAGCGGCGGCGCAGAGCGCGCGTTGTCCGGGCGCTGTTTCGTACAGGAGGGAAGGCAAGCAGTATGGGTAAGAAAAGCAACGCGGGGCGCAGTCGCAGAGCGCACGCCGCGACCGTGGCGTGTCTGGCATTGACCGTATGCCTGCTGGTCACGGGGACGGCAGGATGCAGAAAATCTCCGGACAGGGACGGGAATTTTTTTGAAGTTCGGCTGCGGACTCAGGCGACGGCGGCAGGGGAAAGCGCCAGCCTGAACACGGTGGATCTGTCGCAGGTCATCGGCATCAGCTATATGCCGCGCATCCTGTCCAGCAACCGCTGGCAGCTGGAGAGCGACCGGGATCGGGAAGCCTTCGCATCCCTGCTGACAGACGTTCCCTTCACCCGTCTGACCGACGGGGATACCCCGGCAGATGATCCGGCTGTGTCGGAGCGGGTGCAGCCGATTGTGGAGAAGGGACTGCTGTTTTCCTACACCGTCCGGGATCGGAAAACGGAAGGAACCGTTTACATCGCCCCGGACGGGCAGGCGTGCTGGTTCACCAGCGACGGCGCCGACGTGTACCTCGCCGAGCCGGGCAGTGTGGCATATGCGGAGGCGCAGTCGTTGGGCTTCCGGCTGATGTACGGCGATCTGCTGCCCGAAGGCATCGGGACGGAGACGGCACCGTGAGCCGCCCGGATATCGGCGGGACGGAGCAGGGCATCATGACCGTGCGTCCCATTGCGCACATCCGGACAGACTTCCCGGAAAAGTTCGGCATTCCGCGCCAGAGCGGGCGCGTCCCCGATCTGGAGGCGCGGATTGTCTTTGAACCGCCCTACCGTAACCCGGACGCACTGCGGGGGCTGGAGGGCTTCTCGCACCTCTGGCTGTTGTGGCAGTTTTCCGCGGCACTGCGCGGCGACGGGGAGTGGCAACCCATGGTGCGTCCGCCGCGCCTCGGCGGGAATACCCCGATGGGCGTGTTCGCCACGCGCTCGCCCTTCCGTCCCAACCCGATCGGTCTGTCCTCCGTGCGGCTCTGCCGCATTGACTATGACGGCGCGGATGCACCCACGCTCACGGTGGCAGGTGCAGACCTGATGGACGGCACGCCGCTTTACGATATCAAGCCCTACCTTGCCTATACCGACAGCCATCCGGAGGCGACGGGGGGATTTGCACAGAACGCACTTGATCACCGGTTGCGCGTGCATTGTCCGCCCGCCCTGCTGGACTGTCTGCCGGAACGCAAGCGGGCGTCCCTGCTTGCCGTGCTGGCGGAGGATCCGCGCCCGTCCTACCAGCACGACCCGGAGCGGCTCTACGGGCTGTTCTTTGCCGGCTTCAATGTGGAATTCACCGTGGACGGCGACGACCTATACGTGTTGGGAATGCAGGCGCGCTGAGCGGGCAAAGCGCTACAATCGGATAACACCCGGCGGGCAGACGGTTTACGGGCGGTCTGTCCGCCCGTATTTGTTTAATTTGGACAAATTCGGAAAATTCGAGCGAAAACCCTTGACAAACCGTTACTTTTGTGATAAAATGACAAACTGCATTATAATCGCCAGCCGTATGGGACGCCGCGCTTGCGTTGCGGTTCCCGGACTGGCAATCCGTCGGCGCTTGTGCATTCTGACGAAGGCGCGCGTCACGGCGAACCGGCTCTCCGGAGCCGATCATGGGTGTGACCGAGGCATTTGCCGTGCCCCGGGTGGTTTCCCTGTCCTAACCGCCTGCGAGGTCCCGCCCTTTTTGTGCCGTGACCGTCTTCCGCTCGCTATGCCCCACTCCGGCGGCGGCAGAGGAGGGAAGGGGATACCGCACTGTCCGGCGGATCCGCCGTGCCTCCCTGCCCCCGCATCTCCCGATCATGAAAGAATGGAGTGATTGTTGTACATGATTCAACTGAAAGACCAGAAGCTCGGCGAGAACGTCCGGAAATCGTTTTTCCCGCACCCGCTTCAACCTGGAGCTGCCGGATCTGGTGGAGATCCAGACCCGCTCCTACGCCTGGTTCCTCCGGGAGGGACTGACCGAGGTCCTGCATGAGGTTTCCCCCATCGCCGACTTTTCCGGCAATCTGCTTGTCGAGTTCATCTCCTACACGCTGAGCGACAAGCCCAACTATCCTGTGGAGGAGTGCAAGGAGCGGGACGTCAACTACGCCGCGCCCCTCAAGGTCAACGTCCGGCTGACGAACAAGCAGACCGGCGAGGTCAAGCAGACGGATATTTTTATGGGCGAGTTCCCGCTCATGACCGAGACGGGCACCTTTGTCATCAACGGCGCCGAGCGCGTCATCGTGTCCCAGATCGTCCGTTCTCCCGGCATGTACTACGCCAGCGACATCGACAAGTCGGGTAAGCCGATCTTTTTCCGCGCAGGTCATCCCCTACCGCGGCGCATGGCTGGAGTACGAGACGGATGTCAACGGCGTGATGTACGTCCGGGTGGACAAGACCCGCAAGGTGCCGATCACCATGTTCATCCGCGCACTGGGCCCCGAGACCCGCGAGGAGGTCTATGAGCTGCTGGGTGAGGACGACCGGCTGAAGGTCACGTTCGAGAAGGACGAGTGCGAGAATCTTGCCGCCGAGAACCATACCACTGCCCATGTGGAGGCGCTCAAGGAGATCTACAAGAGACTGCGCCCCGGCGAGCCGCCACTGGTGGAATCCGCCGAGATGCTGATTAACAATTATTTCTTTGATCCGAAGCGGTACGACATTGCACCCGTGGGTCGGTACAAGTTCGACAAGAAGATGGCAATCTCCGGACGTATCACCGGGCAGGTGGCGGCAGACGATGTCATCTCTCCGCTGACCGGCGAGCTGCTCTGCACCGCCGGAACGCCCATCAATTCCGAGCTGGCACTTGCCATCGAGCACGGCGGCGTCAACAGCATGAACGTCCGGCTGGAGAACGGGAACGTCGTCCGCGTGCTGTCCAACAACACGCTGGAGCCGGAGTATATCATTGGTTGTGACCTGCATGACTGCGGCGTGCGCGAGAAGGTGCGCACCGCGATCCTGCAGGAGATCGTGGAGGCGTGCGGCGGTGACCTGGACGAGGTCAAGCGGCAGGTGCGCCTGCGTATTGCCGAGCTGTGCCCCAAGCACATCACAAAGGACGACATCTTTGCTTCCATCAGCTATATGCTGGATCTGGCAAACGGGATCGGCACCGTGGATGATATCGACCACCTCGGCAACCGCCGCATCCGTTCGGTCGGTGAGCAGCTGCAGAATCAGCTCCGCATCGGCTTTGCGCGGATGGATAAGATCATCAAGGAGCGCATGACCACGCAGGACAACGAGAAGCTGACCCCGCAGGCGCTGATCAACATCCGCCCGGTGGTTACGGCTATCCGCGAGTTCTTCGGCTCCTCGCAGCTCTCCCAGTTCGCTGACCAGAACAACCCGCTGGCGGAGCTGACGCACCGCCGCCGTCTGTCGGCGCTGGGTCCCGGCGGTCTGTCCCGTGACCGCGCTTCCTTTGACGTCCGTGATGTGCACTACACCCAGTACGGTCGTATGTGCCCCATCGAGACGCCTGAAGGACCTAACATCGGTCTTATTTCCTACCTGACCACCTATGCCCGCATCAGCGAGTACGGCTTCATCGAGGCGCCATACCGCAAGGTGAAGCGCGTGTACGACGAGAACGGCAAGGTCACGGATCAGTATGTCACCGACGAGGTGGTCTATATGACCGCCGATGCCGAGGATCGGTATGTCGTGGCGCAGGCGAACGAGCCGCTGGACGAGACCGGGCACTTCATCAACAAGAAGGTCACGGCGCGCGAAAAGACCGAGATCGCTTCCATCGATGCATCCAAGGTGGACTTCATGGATGTGTCGCCTAAGATGGTCGTGTCGGTTGCGACGGCTATGATTCCCTTCCTGGAGAATGATGATAACACCCGTGCGCTGATGGGCGCCAACATGCAGAAGCAGGCAGTCCCGCTGATGGTCACGGACAGCCCCATTGTCGGCACCGGTATGGAGTTCAAGGCGGCAGTGGATTCCGGCGTCGTGATTACCGCAAAGCGCGGCGGACGCGTGGAGCACGTTGAGGCGGACAAGATCGTCATCGTGACCGATGACGGCTCCAAGGACGCATATACGCTCCGGAAGTTCCGCCGTACCAATCAGGGAACCTGCTTCAATCAGCGTCCCGTCGTCCGGCGCGACCAGCTGATCAGTGCCGGTCAGGTCATTGCAGACGGTCCCGCAACCTATCACGGCGAGGTGTCGCTGGGTAAGAACGCGCTGATCGGATTCATGACGTGGGAGGGCTACAACTACGAGGACGCCGTCCTGCTGAACGAGCGTCTGGTGCGCGACGACGTGTACACGTCGCTCCACATCGAGGAGTATACGCACGAGGCACGCGACACCAAGCTGGGACCGGAGGAAATCACCCGCGAGGTGCCCAACGTCGGCGACGATGTGCTGAAGGACCTCAACGCGGACGGTATCGTCAAGAAGGGTACCGAGGTACGCGCAGGGGATATCCTGGTCGGTAAGATTACGCCCAAGGGCGAAACCGAGCTGACTGCCGAGGAGCGGCTGCTCCGCGCCATCTTCGGCGAGAAAGCGCGTGAGGTGCGCGACACCTCCCTCCGCCTGCCGCACGGTGAGTCCGGCGTGGTGGTGGACGTGCGGGTGTTCTCCCGCGAGCAGAACGACGAGCTGCCTGCCTCGGTCAACAAGGTGGTCAAAGTCTATATCGCGCAGAAGCGCAAGATATCCGTCGGCGACAAGATGGCTGGTCGCCACGGAAACAAGGGTGTCGTGTCCCGCATCCTGCCGCCGGAGGATATGCCCTTCCTGCCCGACGGTACGCCGCTGGACATCGTGCTCAACCCGCTGGGCGTGCCTTCCCGTATGAATATCGGTCAGGTGCTGGAGGTGCACCTCGGCATTGCCGCCAAGCGGCTGGGCTGGAAGATCATGACTCCCGTGTTCGACGGTGCCAACGAGAAGGACATTTCCGAGTGCCTGCACATGGCGGATTACAGCCGCCCGCTGTTCGCCGGTGAGAATCCGGAGGGCAAGGAGCTGTTCGAGCTCGTCCGCCCGGACGAGCCGCACGACATTGATGTGGCACCGCGGCATGAGGGCGATACCCGCCACTGCTACCGCCGGCTGACGCCTGAACAGCGCGCGGATCCGGCATATATCGAGTCTCTGCGTCAGGCGGATACCCTGCGCCTGTTCGACGGCAAGACGATTCTGTATGACGGTCGCACCGGTGAGCCGTTTGATAACCCCGTCACCGTGGGTATCATGTACTACCTCAAGCTGCACCATCTGGTGGATGACAAGATCCACGCACGCTCCAACGGTCCGTACTCCCTGGTCACGCAGCAGCCTCTGGGCGGTAAGGCTCAGTTCGGCGGACAGCGTTTCGGAGAGATGGAGGTCTGGGCGCTGGAGGCATACGGCGCCGCGTATACGCTGCAGGAGATCCTGACCGTCAAGTCGGATGATATCAACGGACGGCGCAAGGCGTATGAGGCAATCATCAAGGGGCAGAACATCCCGACGCCCGGCGTGCCGGAGTCCTTCAAGGTGCTGGTCAAGGAGCTGCAGGCGCTGGCACTGGATATTCGCGTGCTGAACCAGAACGGCGAGGAGGTCAACCTGTCTGCCCTGTGCAACGAGGACGACCAGCCTGCCTATCGCCGCCGTGCGCCGCGCACCGAGCGCGACCCGGACGAGGAGGATATCGAGCGCGCGACCGGTCAGTTCGTGGAGACGGGTGACCTGTCCGACTCCTACCTTGTGGAAAAGAACGAGATGAACCCGGAGGAGGAGTACAGCGACGAGACGGATTACGGCGCAGCCGAGCAGGACGGGGACGATCTGTCCGACGGCTACGACGAGTGATTCTGCCCGCTTCCGCATACCCGCCGCCGGGGAAGCCCCCGGCGCGGGATGCTCAATAATTGAATGAATGGAGAAGAAACTGTGGAGCGTAACGAAATTTCTTCCATTAAGATCGGTCTGGCTTCCCCGGAGATGATCCGGGAGTGGTCATACGGCGAGGTGACGAAGCCCGAGACCATCAACTACCGCACGCTGAAGCCGGAGATCGGCGGTCTGTTCTGCGAGCGCATCTTTGGCCCTACCAAGGACGGCGCCTGCATGTGCGGCAAATATAAGAATTCCCACAGCAAAGAGATCATCAAGTGCGAGAAGTGCGGCGTGGAGATTACCACCAAAAAGGTGCGCCGCGAGCGCATGGGACACATCGAGCTGGCAAGCCCGGTGTCGCATATCTGGTACTTCAAGGCGATCCCCTCCCGGATGGCACTGGTGCTGGACATTTCCCCCAAGCAGCTGGAACAGGTGCTGTACTTTGCCGAGAACGTCGTGCTTGACCCCGGCAACACGCCGTTGCAGACCGGTCTTGTGCTGACCGAAAAGCAGTATACCGAATACCGCGAGATGTACGGCGAGGAGTTCCGCGTCGGCATGGGCGCCGAGGCGGTGCGCGAGCTGCTGGCGGGCATCAACGTCGAGGAGCTTGCTGCCAGCCTCAAGGAGGAGCTTTCCCGTGCGACCGGGCAGAAAAAGACCCGCATCATCAAGCGGCTGGAGGTCATCGAGTCCTTCCGCGTGTCCGAGAACAAGCTGGAGTGGATGGTGCTGAGCGTCCTGCCCGTCCTGCCGCCGGAGATCCGGTCGATGGTGCAGCTGGACGGCGGACGGTTCGCGTCTTCCGACCTCAATGAGCTGTACCGCCGGGTTATCGCCCGCAATAACCGGCTCAAGAAGCTGCTGGAGATCCATACCCCCGACATTGTGATCCGCAACGAGAAGCGGATGCTGCAGGAGGCAGTGGATGCGCTGATCGACAATGGCCGCCGCGGAAAGCCCGTGACCGGTCCGTCCAACCGTCCGCTCAAGTCGCTGTCCGAGATGCTGCGCGGTAAGCAGGGACGCTTCCGTCAGAACCTGCTGGGCAAGCGCGTGGACTACTCCGGTCGTTCTGTTATCGTGGTCGGTCCTTACCTGAAGATTTACCAGTGCGGTCTGCCCAAGGAGATGGCGCTGGAGCTGTTCAAGCCCTTCGTGGTCAAGCGGCTGGTCGAGATGGGCAAGGCGACCAACGTCAAGGACGCGCAGAAGAAGATCGAGCGCGTGTATCCGGAGGTCTGGGATGCGCTGGAGAACGTCATCAAGGGGCACCCCGTTCTGCTTAACCGCGCACCGACCCTGCACCGTCTGTCGATTCAGGCGTTTGAGCCGGTTCTGGTTGAAGGTCGCGCCATCAAGCTGCACCCGCTGGTCTGCACGGCGTTCAACGCCGACTTTGACGGCGACCAGATGCCTGTCCATGTACCGCTGTCGGCCGAGGCACAGGCGGAGGCGCGCTTCCTCATGCTGTCCTGCAATAACCTGCTCAAGCCTATGGACGGTAAGGCGGTCACTATCCCGACGCAGGATATGATCCTCGGTTCCTACTACCTGACCATGGAGAAGGAGGGAGAGCCGGGCGACCGTTGGCCTCTGCTGGATGCGGACGGTCAGCCTATGCTGGATGAGGCGGGTGAGCCGATGTACGGCTACCGTATGTTCCGCGACTTCGACGAGGCGATGATGGCTTATGTCAACCGCCAGCTTGGTCTGCATTCCCGCATCCGCGTGCGCATTCACCGCGACGTGAAGGAGATCGCGCCGGACGGAACCGAGACGGTTGTCAACCGCTCGGCTGTCATTGTCACCACACTGGGACGGCTGATCTTCAACAGCCCCCTGCCGCAGGATCTCGGCTTTGTCGATCGTTCCGATCCTGCCAATACCTTCAAGCTGGAAGTGGAGTTTGTGGTCAAGAAGAAGCAGCTCGGTCAGATCATTGACCGCTGCATCCGTGCCCACGGCACCGCCGTCTGCGCCGAGATGCTGGACAACATCAAGGCGATGGGTTACAAGTATTCCACGCAGGCGTCCTTCTCGATTTCCGTGTACGATATGACCATCCCGCCCGAGAAGCCCGGCTACCTTGCCGCCGCCATGCGGGACGTGGATACCATTGCCAAGCACTTCCGCCGCGGCGAACTGTCCGAGGAGGAGCGCTATAAGGCGGTCATCCGTATCTGGGAGAAGACGACCGACAACGTCACCGCCGCGCTGGACAAGGGCTTCAGCCGGTTCAACCCGATCAAGATCATGGCGGACTCCGGAGCGCGTGGTTCCATGACGCAGATGCGTCAGCTTGCCGGTATGCGCGGACTCATGTTCTCCGCGACCGGTAAGACCATGGAGCTGCCTATCAAGTCCAACTTCCGCGAGGGCTTGAATATCACCGAGTACTTTATGGGTGCGCGTTCCTCCCGTAAGTCGCTGTCGGATACCGCACTGCGTACCGCAGACTCCGGTTACCTGACACGCCGTCTGGTGGATGTTTCGCAGGAGGTCATTGTCCGCGAGGTCAACTGCGACACCAACAAAGGGCACAACGGTCAGCGATGTCATCGACGAGCGGGATAAGAACGTGCTGGAGCCGCTGGCAGACCGTATCATCGGGCGCTTCTCGCTGGGTGATATTGTCGATCCCGCGACCGGCGCCGTGCTGGTTCCGAACGATACCATGATTTCCGAGGAGGATGCCGCCGCCATTACCAAGGCGGGTATCACCGAGGTCACCATCCGGACGCCTATTCAGTGTCATGCCCGCTGGGGAATCTGCTCGCACTGCTACGGTGCGGATATGTCTACCGGCAAGCTGGTCAGCGTGGGTGAGTCGGTCGGTATCATTGCCGCGCAGTCTATCGGTGAGCCGGGTACTCAGCTGACCATGCGTACATTCCACTCCGGCGGCGTTGCCGGTTCGGATATCACGCAGGGTCTGCCCCGTGTCGAGGAGCTGTTCGAGGCGCGTGCGCCCAAGAAGGCTGCCATCATGACCGAGCGGGCCGGCGTTGCCTATGTCCATCAGGATCCCGATATGCCCGGTGTCAGCGATGTGTTCATCCACGACGAGGAGACCAACGCCGAGCTTGCCAAGTACGCAATCCCCTATGGTATGCGTCTGGCTGTTGCGACCGGCACGCATGTGCAGGTCGGTCAGTCCCTGACCGAAGGCTCCAAGGCACCTGCCGACATTATGCGCATCCAGGGGCTGGACGAGGTGTACGCATACCTTATCAAGGAAGTCCAGAAGGTCTACCGCTCGCAGTCCTGTAACGTCAACGATAAGCACATTGAGATCATTGCCCGTCAGATGACGCGCAAGATCCGCATCGAGGAGCCGGGCGATACGACGCTTCTGCCCGGTACCATCGTGGACCGCAACGAGCTGGAGGAGATCAATACCCGGACGCTCGCGCAAGGCGAGGCACAGGGGCTGGAGCTGAAGCCTGCCTCCGGTACGCCGATCCTGCTGGGCATCACCAAGGCAGCCCTGCAGAGCGAGTCCTTCCTGTCCGCCGCCTCCTTCCAGGAGACGACCAAGGTGCTGGCTGATGCCGCCATCCGCGGCAAGGTCGATCACCTGCGCGGGCTGAAGGAGAATGTCATCATCGGTCGCCTGATTCCTGCCGGAACCGGTATGGACTGCTACAAGGAAATCACGGTCGAGACTGCCGAGGAAGCCGCTGCCGAGGCGGCGGCGCTCCAGGCAGCCGATGCGCCTGCTGCCGATACGGCTTCGTAAGAGCCGGAACCCGGAATCGCCGCGCCTGTCGGGCAGGTTCCGGGGCACGGGCAGGGCAGGGAAGATCCCCGGAGGGGTCTTCCCTGCTTTCTGCGTGCGGCGGCTTTTGCGGACGGAGCACTCCCGCCAAAGCGCGGCTTCCGACAAATGATTCTGTTGTGCAAAAGGGAGAAAATTCGGGGCAAAAGACTGCCCGCTTGACAAATTGTCCATCCTGTGCTATAATATCCACGTTCGCGTTAATGGGGTATTTGTGCCCTGTTGACGCGGGAAATGAGGCAGTCCCACCCGTCCGGCGGTCACTCCGGCGGTGTGCCTGTATATAAACACCGAAATTCAGAAGAAGGAGGAAAAACAGGAATGCCGACCCTTAACCAGCTTGTCCGTCAGGGACGCGCTGACAGAATGTACAAGTCCAAGGCTCCTGCACTGCAGAAGGGCTTCAACAGCCTGGAGAGCAGAGCCACCGACAAGTCCTCGCCCCAGAAGAGAGGCGTGTGCACGAAGGTCTCCACCATGACGCCGAAGAAGCCGAACTCCGCTATGCGTAAGTTTGCGAGAGTCCGTCTGACCAACGGCATGGAGGTTACGACCTACATCCCCGGCATCGGCCACAGCCTGCAGGAGCACTCTGTCGTGCTGATCCGCGGCGGTCGTGTCCGTGACCTGCCCGGCGTGCGGTACCACATCATTCGCGGTACCCTTGACGCACAGGGCGTTGCAAACCGCAAACAGGGCCGTTCCAAGTACGGCGCAAAGGCTCCCAAGAAGAAGAAGTAATTCCGATCTCCGGGAGGCGCGTCGGTTTTGCCGCGCAACGCACACTCCGCAGTGCGCCAAGAATGCGGAAGGGTAGAAAAGCAGTCGTTTTCTATACAACACCTGTGTGACCCGCTGATTTCTGTGTTTATATACCGGCGGCTACGCCGGACAGTCAGGCATCCACACAAGGCTCGTAAACAGAAGAATGCTTTTGAGTACCTATGATTTCATTCATTACTAATGAAGGAGGGAAGTTACAGTGCCGAGAAGAGGTTCAATCTCGAAAAGAGATGTGTTGCCGGATCCGTTGTACAACTCCAAGCTGGTGACCAAGCTGGTGAACAACGTGATGTATGACGGCAAGAAGGGCGTCGCGCAGACTATCGTGTATGATGCGTTCAGCATCATCGCGGATAAGACGGGCGAGAACGCCCTGGAAGTTTTCCAGGCCGCGCTTGATAATATCAAGCCGGAGTTGGAGGTCAAGGCGCGCCGCGTCGGCGGTTCGACCTATCAGGTCCCGATGGACGTGCGCCCCGACCGTAAGCAGACGCTTGCTCTGCGTTGGCTGATCAGCTATGCCCGGTCCCGCTCCGAGCGGACTATGGCGGAGCGTCTCGCCGGCGAGATCCTGGACGCCAAGAACAGCATGGGCGGAGCCTTCAAGAAGAAGGAAGAAACCCATCGTATGGCGGAGGCGAACAAGGCGTTCGCACACTACAAGTATTGATCGGCGGGCAGTTGCCGCTGATCGGTCAATTCAAAACCAAGGAGTAAATCAATGCCTAGGGAATATTCTCTTGAAAATACCCGGAATATCGGCATTATGGCGCACATTGATGCCGGTAAGACCACGACAACGGAGCGTATCCTGTTCTATACCGGAAAGACCCATAAGCTGGGCGAGACCCATGAGGGCGCAGCTACGATGGACTGGATGGAGGAGGAGCAGGAAAGAGGTATCACCATTACCTCTGCCGCTACCACCTGCTACTGGAAGGGTCATCGCATCAACATCATCGATACCCCCGGACACGTGGACTTCACCGTCGAGGTCGAGCGTTCCCTGCGCGTGCTGGACGGTTCTGTGACCGTCTTCTGCGCCAAGGGCGGCGTTGAACCCCAGTCCGAGACCGTCTGGCGCCAGGCGGATAAGTATCATGTGCCGAGAATGGCATACGTCAACAAGATGGACATCACCGGCGCGGATTTCTACCGCGTGCTGGATATGATGCGCGACCGTCTGCATACGCATCCCGTTCCGATTCAGCTCCCCATCGGCAAGGAGATGACCTTCCGTGGCATCGTTGACTTGGTGGAGATGGAAGCCGACGTTTACTATGACGTCGAGGGTAAGGATGTGCGTGTCGAGCCGATTCCGGACGACATGAAGGAGCTGGCGCAGAAGTATCACGATGAGATGGTTGAGGCTGCCGCCGAGACCGACGAGGCGCTGATGGAGAAGTACCTGGAGGAGGGAACCCTCTCCAAGGAGGATATCCGTGCCGCGCTGCGTAAGGCGACCATCGCCAACGAGATCGTGCCTGTCTGCTGCGGTTCTTCCTACCGCAATAAGGGCGTCCAGAAGATGCTGGACGCGGTCGTTGACTATATGCCCTCTCCTGTGGATATCCCGCCCGTGGACGGCGTCGATCCCGAGACCGGCGAGGAGGATACCCGCAAGGCGGACGACAATGAGCCGTTCTCGGCGCTGGCGTTCAAGATCATGACCGACCCGTTCGTCGGAAAGCTCTGCTACTTCCGCGTTTACTCCGGTGTGGTACACGCCGGCGACATCGTGTACAACTCTACCAAGGGCAAGCGCGAGCGTCTGGGTCGTATCCTGATGATGCACGCAAACGAGCGCAAGGATATCGACACCTGCTATGCGGGTGACATCGCGGCGGCAATCGGCGTGAAGAACACCACAACCGGCGACACCTTCTGCGACGAAAAGCATCCGGTCATCCTCGAATCCATGGAGTTCCCGGAGCCCGTTATCCGCGTTGCCATTGAACCCAAGACCCGCGCGGGTCAGGAAAAGATGGGCATCGCGCTGGCAAAGCTGGCTGAGGAGGACCCGACCTTCCGTACCTATACGGACGAGGAAACCGGTCAGACCATCATTGCCGGTATGGGCGAATTGCACCTGGAGATCATCGTTGACCGTCTGCTGCGGGAGTTCAAGATCGAGGCGAACATCGGTAAGCCGCAGGTCGCTTATAAGGAAACCATCCGCAAGAAGGTGGATCAGGAAACCAAGTACAAGCGCCAGTCCGGCGGTTCCGGTCAGTACGCGCACGTCAAGATCACCATTGAGCCGAACGAAGCCGGAAAGGGCTATGAGTTCGTCAACGCCGTGGTCGGCGGCTCTATCCCGAAGGAATTCATTCCTGCGGTCGATGCCGGTATCCAGGGCGCGATGCAGGCCGGCGTGCTTGCGGGCTATGAGGTCGTGGACGTGAAGGTCACGCTCATCGACGGCTCGTATCACGAGGTCGACTCGTCCGAGATGGCATTCAAGATCGCCGGTTCCATGGCGTTCAAGGAGGCTATGCGCAAGGCGGATCCCGTGCTGACCGAGCCTGTCATGAAGGTCGTTACCATTGTGCCGGAAGAGTACATGGGCGATGTCATCGGCGACTTCAACTCCCGTCGCGGTCAGATCAACAGCATGGAGGCAGGCAACGGCGGAGTCGAGGAGATTACCGCATTTGTCCCGCTGTCCAATATGTTCGGTTATGCTACCGACCTGCGCTCCAAGACGCAGGGACGCGGCATCTACTCTATGGAGCCCAGCCACTTCGCTGAGGTGCCCAAGAGCATTCAGGACGAGATCGTCAAGGCACGCGGCAAGGCACAGGCTTGACCGCATACCTGCGATTTTTCCAAGTAAAACAAAAAAATATAATAACGGAGGATTATTACAATGGCAAAGGCTACATTTGAACGTACTAAGCCCCACGTCAACATTGGTACCATCGGTCACGTCGACCACGGCAAGACCACTCTGACCGCGGCAATCACCAAGGTTCTCTCGATCAAGAACGGCAAGAACGAGTTCATGGCTTACGACCAGATCGACAACGCGCCGGAAGAGAAGGCAAGAGGAATCACAATCAACACCCGTCACGTTGAGTACGAGACCGACAAGCGTCACTACGCGCACGTCGACTGCCCCGGCCACGCTGACTACGTCAAGAACATGATCACCGGTGCCGCTCAGATGGACGGCGCTATCCTGGTCGTGGCTGCTACCGATGGCCCTCTCGCTCAGACCCGTGAGCACGTGCTGCTTGCCCGTCAGGTCGGCGTGCCTGCTATCGTTGTGTTCATGAACAAGACTGACCTGGTTGACGATGAGGAGCTGCTGGATCTGGTCGAGATGGAAGTCCGCGAGCTGCTGTCTTCCTACGACTTCCCCGGCGACGACATTCCGATCATCCGTGGCTCTGCCCGCGACGCTCTGGAATCCACCAGCACCGACCCGAACGCGCCCGAGTATGCTCCCATCTGGGAGCTGATGGACGCTGTGGATAGCTATATTCCCACGCCCGACCGTCAGGCTGATAAGCCCTTCCTGATGCCTGTCGAGGACGTCTTCTCCATTTCCGGTCGTGGTACTGTTGCCACCGGTCGTGTGGAGAGAGGTACTCTGAAGGTCAACGATACCGTTGAGATCGTCGGTCTGACCGATGAGAAGGTCACCACCGTCGTTACCGGTGTTGAGATGTTCCACAAGCTCCTGCCCCAGGCTGAGGCTGGTGACAACATCGGCGCTCTGCTCCGCGGTATTGCGAAGGACGGCATTGAGAGAGGTCAGGTTCTGGCGAAGCCCGGCACCGTGCACCCCCACACCCACTTCAAGGGTCATGTGTACGTCCTGAGCGAGAAGGAAGGCGGCCGTTCCAAGCCGTTCGTGGCTGGCTACCGTCCGCAGTTCTACTTCCGCACCACCGACGTTACCGGCACCATCGAGCTGCCTGAGGGCGTTGAGATGTGCCGCCCTGGTGACAACGTGGATATGACCGTTACCCTGATCACCCCCTGTCGCGTGC
This sequence comes from Oscillospiraceae bacterium, assembly GCA_022009675.1. GTDB lineage: Bacteria > Bacillota > Clostridia > Oscillospirales > CAG-272 > CAMEON01. The sequence continues at coordinate 1,481,937 of CP091718.1, forward strand.
GAGGTTGGTCTGCGGTTCGCTATCCGTGAGGGTGGCCGTACCGTCGGTTCCGGCGTCGTCTCCGAGATTCTGGGCTAATTCCCTGATCCGCTGACTCTCCGCTCTCCGCCTGCTTGCCGCGGCGCGGGGGGCGGACATCCCCTGCGGCAAATCCTGCCGCAGGGGATATTTTTAGAGGCACCCTTAAAGGGAACGCTGATTGAAGGTGGCGCAGATGTGTCGCCAAGTCTTCAGCCGCGAAACAAAACACAGTCTTTGGGAATCGGTGAAATTCCATACCGGTGGTAAAGCCCACGAACGCACGCGCGTCATATGCCGTGCGCCGAGCAGGTGAGATTCCTGCGCCGACGGTTACAGTCCGGATGGGAAAGGATATTGAATATGATGAATCAATCTGCGCAGGCGAACCGGAACTATGTCCGCCGCCTGGTCGTGACCGCTGTGCTGTCGGCTCTGTCGGCGGCTTTGATGTACCTTGAGTTTTTCTGTTCCGGTCGTCCCCTCGTTTCTGAAGTACGACTTTTTCCGATCTGCCCGCCCTGATCGCCGCCTTCGGTGTGGGACCGCTTGCGGGCGTGGCAGTCGAGCTGATAAAAAATCTGATCCATCTCCCCATGACCGCGACCGGCGGCGTGGGTGAGCTTGCCAATTTCATCATCGGTGTGTGCTATGTTCTGCCCGCCGGGCTGATTTACCGCTTCCGCAAGGGCAAGTCCGGCGCTCTGCTGGGCGCTTTGGGCGGTGCAGTGCTGGCATCTGTCATGAGCCTGCCGGTCAATTACTGGATCACGTATCCGGTTTATACCAAATTCCTGCCCATGGATGCGATTATCGGGGCATACTCCGCCATTATTCCGGCGGCGAATACGCTTTGGCGCGCGTTGCTGATGGTCAACCTGCCGTTTACCCTGGTCAAGGGGCTGGTCAATGTGGGCTTTACCTTTGCCCTGTATAAGCATTTATCCCCCCTGCTCCACGGGAGAGCCTGCAAGGAGTCGGATCCGGATTCCAAGAAAAAAACAAAAAGGGGCGGCGATGCCGCCCGGATGGAAATAGTAATGGTGTCCAATAAAAACCGCACACAAGCGCTTGCTGTTGTTTCTGTGCCTGACGCTGCTGTGCGCTTTGCTCGCAACAGCTGTCTGCACCGCCGCGGAAGCCGCCCCGGCGAATCCTGCCGACGGAACGGAAGCTGAAACGGAAACCGCTGCCGGCACGGAAACATCCGCGGAAACGGAACCTGCCGCCCAAAGCTCCGGCTTTACCGGCAGGATCAAGACCTTTTTCCTGGAAACGGTCGGCAAGCGCTGGTGCGTGTTTTTCTGCTCCATGATCCCCATCATCGAGCTGCGCGGCGCCATCCCGATGGGTGCCGCCTTTGGGTTGCCGTGGTGGCAGACCTTCCTCATCAGCGTGGCGGGAAATATGCTGCCGGTTCCCTTTATCCTGCTGTTCATTGGGGCGATTCTCCGCTGGATGGCGGGATGCCGCGTGAAGCTGTTCAATCGCTTTGCCGGCTGGTTGCTCCGCAAAGCCGAGAAAAACCGTGCCAAGGTGGAGAAGTACGCCTTTTGGGGGCTGGCGTTGTTTGTCGGCGTGCCCCTTCCGGGAACCGGCGCCTGGACAGGCTCGCTGGTCGCGGCGGTCATTAACCTGGATTTCTGGAAAGCGTTGCTGTCTGCGTTGCTCGGCGTGCTGGGAGCGGGTTTTGTCATGACCTTGCTGTCCTATGGCGTTGCGGCGATCTTCTGAGATGGGTTTTACGGAAGATTTACAGATTTCCCTTGACAGGCAGGGGAAAGACGTGTATAATGAAGGCAATCGGCAGGTATGGCGCACCGCTTGCGCCGGACTCCAACCATTTTGGAATCAAGCAGGAGGGAAAGAAAAATGCAAATGAGACAGAGCCGCTCTCGCCTGATGGCGTTGCTTCTGGCAGGGCTGATGCTGTTTTTCGTCGCTGGCTGTGTTGGCAGGTTGTGCCGACAGCGAAGGGGACGCGACAGCCACGGAGACCGGGAGCGGGGTGCAGTCGGGATTGTCTGCGGAAGAAGAGACCAAGGCGGCGCCGTATACGAACCTGGAAAAGAAGAAGTACAACAGGGAATTCGTTGTTCTGGGTCGCGGCGACATGAAGACCGACTTTGAAGCGATTTCGACAGAGAGCAAGGGAAGCCTCCTGAACGAGCTGCTGGTGGAGAGAAACACCGTTGTGGCGGAGGACTTCGGCATTCAGTTCGTCTATTTTTTATGAGAACTCCTATGACGAGGTCAACGCTCGTGTTAGTCAGCAGGCGCTGAACTCGCTCGATGATTACGTTGTTGTCATGGGGCACAAGTCTACCGTCACCTCCTGCCTGGTGAACAATCAGCTGACGGATCTGTCCACCGTTGATACGCTGGCTCTGACCGAGAACTGGTGGGATCAGGGCTGCCGCTCCAGCCTGACAGTGAACGGCAAGCTCTTCCTGATGACGGGTGACGTGCTGCCCAGCTCCATGCTGATCTCCGCGTGCTTTGCTTTCAACAAGCGGCTGATGAAGGAGCTGAATAAGACCGAGCCGTACAGTCTGGTGCGGGAGGGCAAGTGGACGCTGGACGAGTTCAATGCCATGACCAAGGATGTTACGGTGGATGTGGACGGCGACGGCGTGATTGATTACAAGAAGGATCGCTACGGTCTGTCCTCGTGGATGATGGATGTCCCGTTCACCATGTTCTATGGCGCGGGCGGTATGTTCGGCTCTGTCACGGAGGACGGTACGCTGGAGATGTCCTTTGAGGACGAGGATGTCATCAACCGCTATGAGAAGATTTACCGGGCTCTCATCGAGCAGAACGCGTATTTTGTGACGGATCTGAGCCAGTACGAGACATCGTTTGAGATGTTCGCCGCAGGGCATGCCCTGTTCTACGATACTTCCCTGAACAAGGTGCGGAATTTCCTTGCGGATATGTCGGACGATTACGGGATCGTGCCCGTGCCCAAGTACGACACCAATCAGAAGGAGTACCTCTCCTTCGTCAACGGCTCGACCGGATTTGTCATGATGGTGAGCACCGAGAAGGATCCCGAGTATGTCGGCGCGATTCTGGAAGCTATGGCGCGCTACAACTACGAGAATGTCTCGACCAAGATGTTTGAGATCGTGACCAAACTGCAGAGCGTCCGGGATCAGGATTCCAGTGAGATGGTGGAGTACATCATCCGCAACCGTGTGTTTGATTCCGCGTACTTCTTCGACCTCGCCGTGTCCAACGTGGTGCTGGAGCAGCTGAAGACCGGCAAGCCGGAGATTTCCGCCAAGCTCACCAGCGCGAAGAAGACATCGACGACCGAGCTGAAAAGAATCCTCCGGACGATGTCAAAGAAGCAGAAGTAACGGTTCGGTATGTTCGGCAATGTCCGGAAGCGGAAAGGAATGGGTGCCAGCCGGGAACGGGTATATGCCCGGCTGGCGCGTTCCGGTTCTCATATCAAGAGTGATGGAGGGACAGGCCCTGTGAAGTCACGACAACCTGCCCCCTGCAAGGGTAAGGTGCCAATTCCTGACAGATAGGAGCAAGCGGCAAGCCCATGACCGATTTCGGAAAAGGCGCAAAAAGCAGCCCCTGTCTGCGAAGGCAGGGGCTTTTCCTGTTTTCATATGGCGGTGAAGTCTCAGAGGTGCCCCCAAAGGCAGAAAAGACAGAGATAAGATAAGATTAAGAAAGGAAATATACATTCATGAAAAAAACAGCTTTTTACCAGTGAGTCCGTGACCGAGGGGCATCCCGACAAGGTCTGCGACATCATTTCCGATTCGATCCTGGACGAGATGCTCCGGCAGGATCCCCTGTCGCGCGTGGCGTGCGAGACATTCTGCACGACGGGGCTGGTTGCCATCATGGGCGAGGTCACGACGCACGCGGACGTTGACCTGCAGAAGGTCGTGCGCGATGCTGTGCGCGAGATCGGCTATACGCGGGCGAAATTCGGCTTTGACTGCGACAGCTGCGCGGTCATTTCCTCCATCCATGAGCAGTCGCCGGACATTGCGATGGGCGTTGACCGCTCGCTGGAGGCAAAGGAAGGCGCGGGCGACGGGTTGGATATAGGTGCGGGCGATCAGGGACTGATGTTCGGATACGCCTGCAACGAGACGCCGGAGCTGATGCCGCTGCCGATCGCGCTTTCCCCACGCGCTTGCCAAGCGGCTGGCGACACTGCGCAAGTCCGGCGGGGTGGACTACCTGCGCCCGGACGGAAAAAAACGCAGGTGACGGTGGAGTACCGCGACGGCGTTCCGGCGCGGGTGGATACCATTGTCATTTCGACTCAGCACAGTCCGGATGCAGAGCTTTCCGTTATCCGGCAGGATATGATAGACCGCGTCATTCTGCCGACGGTGCCCGGCGCCCTGCTGGATGAGCAGACCAAAATATATGTCAATCCGACCGGACGGTTCGTTATCGGCGGTCCCGCCGGGGACACGGGCCTGACGGGACGCAAGATCATTGTGGACACCTACGGCGGCTATGCCCGGCATGGCGGCGGCGCCTTTTCCGGCAAGGATCCGACCAAGGTGGATCGCTCTGCTTCCTACGCCGCCCGCTACGTGGCGAAGAATATCGTGGCGGCAGGGCTTGCCGACCGCTGTGAGGTGCAGGTGGCGTATGCCATCGGCGTGGCGCGTCCCGTGTCCGTGCTGATCGACACGGCAGGAACCGCTGTTGTTCCGGAGGAGGAGATCACCCGCGCGGTTCTGCGCCACGTGGATCTGCGCCCTGCCGCTATTATCAGCCGGTTTGACCTCCGCCGCCCGATCTACCGTCCGCTTGCCGCCTACGGTCACATGGGACGGGAGGATCTGAACGCGCCGTGGGAAGCGCGGGATCTGGCGCCCGTCCTGCGGAGCGACCTGCTGTAATCTGCGGCGAGCCCCCAAGACGCTTTCCGGAAGGCAAATGCCGGAGCCGTCTCATATACTGCCTCTGAGGGGAGGGAGATATATGGGTGAAATAATTGCCGGGATTCTGGCGGCAGTGCTGGCGGCATTCGGCTTTTACAGCCTTTTGCGCACGGTCGGGGAGCTTTTGCGCCCGCCGTGCCCCGTGACAACGGCGGTGCTGATCCGAACGCGGCAGGAGCTTGCCGACCTGGATCTGTTTCTGGACGAGGCGCGGCACGGCGCCCGCCGCCGCGGGTATATGCCGCAGGTGCTGATAGACAGGCGGCTGTTGGTCGGTATGCCGGGGGAGCTGTGCCCGGACAGCGCGACACTGGCGGTGCTGGAGCGCTTCGGCGCGGACTGGTACGCGGTGGATCTGCCCGCACCGGGCGGTCAAAAAATATGAACGGACAAAGGAGGGATGGAACTATGCAGGAGGAAAGGAACGGCATGCCGGGAACCGATGACACGGGCGGGGACACGGGGAATTCCCTGCGCGGAACGGTGGAGCGCGTCATCTATACCAACGGGGATACCGGGTACACGGTATGCGACTTCGGGCTGGAGGACGGCGACGTGGTGACGGTATACGGCACCATGCCCTACATCGGCAACGGAGACGAGCTGACTGTGTGGGGCGGCTGGACGCACAGCCCGCGCTACGGGCGTCAGTTCCGGGTGGATCAGTATGAGCGCTCCCTGCCTGCCGACAGCAACGCTATCCTGCGCTATCTCTCCTCCCGGACGGTCAAGGGCGTCGGACCGGCACTGGCAAAGCGGATGGTGGACACATTCGGCGATGAAACACTGGAGGTAATGGAGAACCACCCGGACTGGCTGGTTCAGGTTCAGGGAATTTCCCGGAAAAAGGCAAATGAAATATCCGAGGATTTCCGCGCCAAGGCGGGCATACGAGCCGCTATGCTGTTCTTCCGGGAGTATTTCGGCGCGGCGCTGACCGTGCGCATCTACAAGAAGTTCGGCTCCGGCGCGATGGATATCGCCAAAAGCAACCCGTACCGTCTGTGCGACGAGGTGGAGGGCATCGGGTTCGAGAAGGCGGATCGCTTTGCTTCCTCGCTGGGCGTTGACCCGGAGAGCGGGGAACGCCTGATGAGCGGCGTGGCGTATATTCTGTCCTCCAACGCGGCGCAGAACGGGCACGTCTGCCTGCCGCGTGACAAGCTGGTGCCGGCGGCGGCACAGCTCCTGCGTACCGATGCGGAGAAGATTGACCGCGCGGTCGCGGCGCAGCTGAAGGCGGGAAAACTGGTTTGCCGCCGCTTTTTCCGGCGTGGATTACCTGTATACGGCGGCGGACGACCGCACCGAGCAGTACATAGCAGACAAGCTGAGGCTGCTGGACAGACTGTGCCCGGCGGTGGACGGCGGCGATGTGCAGTCGTTCATCCGGCGGGAGGAGCAGGAGGTCGGGATGTCCTATGCCACGGGACAGAAAAAGGCGATTTTTGACGCGCTTTGCCACGGGGTTATGATCCTGACCGGAGGTCCCGGAACGGGAAAGACAACGGTCGTACACGCGCTGATCCGGATATTCGATTCCATGGGGATGAAGATTGCGCTGGCGGCGCCCACCGGCAGAGCGGCAAAGCGGCTGTCCGAGTCCACTGCCTGCGAGGCAAAGACCATTCACCGTCTGCTGGAAATGAGCTTTGACGAGGATGGCGGGCGTGGTGGCTTCCGCCGCAACGAGCAGGATCTGCTGGAGGAGGAGGTCATCATCATTGACGAGGCATCCATGGTGGACAGTATGCTGATGGCGGCACTCCTGCGGGCAGTCAAGCCGGGAGCGCGACTGATCCTGATCGGCGATGCGGATCAGCTGCCCAGCGTCGGCGCGGGGCGTGTGCTGAACGACCTGATAGACAGCGGCAGTTTTGCGACCGTGCGGTTGGAGGAGATATTCCGGCAGTCGCAGGCATCGCTAATCGTGACCAATGCCCACGCCATCAACCGCGGCGAGATGCCGGTTCTGACAGACAGACGGAACGATTTCTTCTTTTTGCCCCGGCGCACCGACGCGGAAATATCCGCCACCATTGTAGAGCTGTACAAAACGCGCCTGCCGCGCACTTACGGACAGCTGACCGAGAACGGTATCCAGATCATCACGCCTTCCCGGCGCGGGGAGGCGGGCACTGAGCATCTCAACCGGCTGTTGCAGGCGGCGCTGAACCCTGCCGAGAGGGGCAGGGCAGAGATGAGCTTCCGAGACAAGCTGTTTCGCGTGGGCGACCGCGTCATGCAGACCCGGAACAACTATGATGTGCTTTGGGAGGACGATGAAACGGATGAAGCCGCCGTGCCGGAGCCGGAGGATGTGTCCCCGGGACGCGGCCGTGCCAGACCGCCGCAGGTTGCCGGGCGTGAGTGGGACGAGGAGCCGGAATCCGAGCGCGGCGGTGTTTTCAACGGGGACATCGGCGTTATCGTGGATATTGACGTGCCGGAGCGCACCATGCGCGTGCGGTTCGACGACAGGGTGGCAATCTATACGTCGGATATGCTGGACGATCTGGAGCACGCATGGGCGGTGACGGTTCACAAGAGCCAGGGGAGCGAGTATCCCTTTGTCATCATGCCGATGTACAGCGCCTCGACCCTGCTTCTGACGCGGAATCTGCTGTATACGGCAGTGACACGTGCCCAGCGCATGGTGATTCTGGTCGGGCGCGAATCTGTGATCCGGACGATGGTGGAGAATAACCGCCAGTCCATGCGCTATACGGGGCTGAGCCACCGCCTGCAGGCGGCGGACGCGGCGGAGTGATATGCGGGGCGCGGTATCGGCGGTCGGCGGTGTGCTGACCGACTTGTTCTTCCCGCCGCGCTGTGCGGGATGCGGCGCGCTCCTGCCACCCTTCCGGCGCCTGCACGGCGGAGTCGTCCCGGCACTTTGCGCGGATTGCCTCCCCTCAGTGGGAGAAGGCACGGGCGCAGGTACCGGACGGGGGGCAGGCGGGGGCGGTCTGGCTTGTCCCGTACTGCCCGGAGGAGCCGGAATGTGTTCCGCAGCAAGTGATTTTCCGGCTCAAGCACCGGGATGACAGAAGGCTGACGGAGTGGCTGTCGACGGCGTTCGCGGAGCCGGTTCGCCGGACACTGGAGTCGGCAGGCACGGATGTGCGGACTGCGGTATGCCTGTACCCGCCCCGGCGCCGCGCAGCCGTCCGGAAGGACGGATTTGACCAGGCACAGCGGCTGGCTTGCGGGTTGGCGGACTGTCTGGGCGCCACGTGCCTGCCCGCCGTGCGGCGTGTATCGGATGGCGCGGGGGCGCAGAAGACCTTGGACGCCGCCGGACGCCGTGCGAGTGCCGCGTCCGCATATGTGCTGGAGGAGCGGCTTGCCCCGCGCCTGTCCGGACGTGTTGCCGTGCTGTCGGATGATCTGTTCACCACGGGTGCGACGTTGTTCCGCCTCGCCGCGCTTGCCCGTTCTGCCGGTGCGTCCGGCGTTCTGCTTGCCACGGTGGCAAGGACGCGGGAACGGCACGACTGCACCGACTGATGCGGGGGCATGACGGGCGCGCGACAGTTGACCAATTTTTTTGAAAAAAACAGAGCCGGAACCTTGTACAGAACCGGGAATCTCCTGCCGTGACACAGCTTTCTCTTGACAAAGCAGAGCGTTTGGAGTATAATGACGGTGCAAATCTGAAGAGTAAGGATACGGGCGTACAGTGCCGACGGGACGGGGAGTTGTCCGCCGGACGAAAGCCGCAAGGGGTAACCCGCGGCTGCGGTCCGCATCCTGCATCCCGCTTCATCTGGCTGAAATCATGAGGTTCTTTTGCGCGCGGCGCGTATGCCTCCTTTCCTGCCAAATGGCTGTGGGGAAGGAGGTATTTTTATATGACAAACCAAAGAAGCTTTTCCCTGATCCGGCGTCACACTACGGTGCGCCTGACGACAGACGCCGTCCTGATCGCCGTGTACGTGGCGCTTGCCTCGTTCGTTTCCATCAATCTCCCCATTGCTCAGTTCTCCCTGTCCTCCCTGCCGATCCTGCTGTGTGTGTTTGCGCTCGGTGTGCCGGATGCCGTTGCGGTCGCTCTGTGCGGCTCGTTTATCGAGCAGGTGCTGTACGGTCTTTCCCCGACAGCGCCGCTGTGGATGGCGGCGCCCGTGGCGATGGCACTGACCGCCGGCGGGCTTGCCGCGCTGTTCCGCCGTCTGTCCGGCAGGGAACTTCCCGTGTGGCAGACCATCGTGACGGTGGTCGTGGCTGAATTGGTCATGACGCTGGTCAACACCGGAATGCTGTATCTGGACGCGCACATTATGCAGTACTCCGTCAAGGCGATTGGGGTTGTGCTCCCGATCCGACTGGGCAACGGCGCCGCCCGGACGGTCTGCACCGCCATTCTGACGCCGGGCATTCTGACGCCCCTGCGCCTGATTACGGATAAACGCCGCGCCGACAGCAACAACGGGACGCGGGGCGAGTCCGTATGACACCTGAGATCCGCACCGCCGCCGATGCGATAGCATATATCCACTCCAACATATGGACGCGGCACGCACCGGGGCTGGAGCGGATGCGGGAGCTTTGCCGGCGGCTGGGCGACCCGCAGAAGTCGCTTCGCTTCCTGCACGTGGCAGGCACCAACGGGAAAGGGTCGGTCTGCGCCATGCTGGATGCGGTATTGCGCACGGCGGGCTACCGTGTGGGACTGTTCACCTCACCCTATCTTGTTTCGTTCAACGAGCGCATCCGCCTGAACGGCCAGCCGATCCCGGACGCGGAGCTGGCGGAAATTACGGCACGCATCCGCCCCATTGCCGACAGCATGACCGACGTGCCCACCGAGTTTGAGTTGATAACCGCCATCGGACTTGCCTTTTTCGCCCGCCACGCCTGCGATTTCGTGGTGTTCGAGGTCGGCATGGGCGGGCGGCTGGACTCTACCAATATCCTCGCGCCGGAGGAAGTAGCCGTATCAGTCATCACCTGCATTGCCATGGATCATACTGCCTATCTGGGAGACACGCCGGAAAAGATAGCCGCCGAGAAGGCGGGCATCATCAAGCCCGGCATTCCGGTGGTGTTCGGCGGGACGCACGAGCCGTTGACGCCTGATGGCGTCGTGCCGGAGATCCGCGCGGATCGTGTTGTGGATCCGGTATCCTGCGGACAGGTCATCCGGGCGCAGGCGGAGCGGGTGGGCGCCCCCTACATCCCGGTTCCCGCCGGACTTCTGCGCGTAACGCACACCGGGCTGGACGGCTCGGACTTTGATTTCGGTCAACGGCGCGGACTGCACATCCCCCTGCCGGGGCTGTACCAGCCGTTCAACGCCGCGACTGCCCTGTGTGCGCTGGATGTTCTCCGGGAGCGCGGCACCTGCATCCCGGAGGCAGCGATCCGATCCGGGCTTGCCGGCGTCAGCTGGGCGGGGCGCTTTGAGGTGCTGTACCGCGATCCGGACGATCCGCGCGTCGTGGTGGTGGCGGACGGCGGGCATAACCCGGAGGGCGTTGCGGCTGCCGCCGCCAGTGCCGCCGCTTGCTTCGGAGGCGAGCGGATCAACCTTTTGACCGGCGTGATGGCAGACAAGGACTACACGACTATGGCACACAGCCTTGCAGCCGTGGCGCGCCGCGTGTTCACGGTCACGCCGGATAACAGTCGCGCCCTGTCCGGAGATGCCTATGCCGCCCTGTACCGGGCGCAGGGCATTCCGGTTCATGACTTTCCCATCGGTTGCCGCCGCTTTTTTTCCGCCGCGCTTGCCGACTGCCGCCGTGCCGGTGTCCCGCTGCTTTGCCTTGGTTCTTTGTATATGTACCGGGACGTGCTGGCGGCGGTGGAACAACTGTGAAGCCGCGACAGCCGGGAACGCAATACGCCTATCAACCTGCGGTTAAAAAGAAAACCGCAGGTTGATTTTATGTGCCGCGAAAACAGGCTGTCCGACCCGCGGCACCACGGGTATATGTAAACAAATCATGAATAATCGAATTTCCACAAAAAGCCGGTTGACAATCCGGGGATTTATGGTACAATTATCGAAATACATGAGGAAAGGAGAACATGGTTTACCATTATGGACGGGGACAGTACGTCTCACTGTTGTGAGAAGCCTCCTTTATGCCGTTATGTGCGCTTGAAGTGGTGTGAGCGCGACAGCAGCCTGTTTCTGCGTGAGCAGATGACGGGTTCTGTCGGTGTGCGACATTGCCTCAGGCTTTTTCTTATACTTTGCCTGCAGGCAGCATAGGATGAACAATACACGTAACGATAATGCATCGGACACAGAGTCCGGGAGGAGAGACATACAGTCATGAAAAGCAATATTTTCCTGATGATACTCCTGCAGATACTGCTCATCGCGCTGAACGCCGTGTTCGCCGCAGCAGAGATTGCAGTGCTGAGTGTCAACGAAAACAAACTCAATAAGCTGGCAGAGGATGGGAACCGGCGTGCCCGCCGCCTGCTGAAGCTGACGAAACAGCCCGCGAAGTTTCTGGCGACCATTCAGGTAGCTATCACGCTGGCGGGATTCCTGGGAAGCGCCTTTGCCGCCGACAACTTTGCGGGTCCCATCGTAAACGCGCTGATGAAGAAGGGCGCGGATGCCTACGTATCCGAGTCCACGATGAACACAATCGCAGTCGTAGTGATTACGCTGATCCTGTCCTACGTCACGCTGATTTTTCGGCGAGCTGGTGCCGAAGCGGGTTGCCATGCGCAAGTCCGAATCGCTGGCGCTGGGCATATCGGGAATGCTTCGGGCGGTCGGTACGCTGTTTGCCCCGCTGGTCTGGCTGCTGACCAAATCCACGAACGGCGTACTGCGCCTGATGGGCATTGACCCCACGCAGACGGATGAGCAGGCAAGCGAGGAGGACATCCGCCTGATGGTGGATGCCAGTGCCGAAAACGGCGCCATTGACCGCGAGGAGCAGAGTATCATTCAGAATGTGTTTGAATTTGACGATCTGACCGCCGGGGAGATCGCCGTACACCGTACCGAGGTCACGATTCTGTGGATCGAGGACGATATGCAGGCGTGGGACGAAACCATTCACAAGGGGCGCTTTACCTTCTATCCCGTGTGCGGCGAGTCCAAGGATAACGTCATCGGCGTGCTGAATGCCAAGGACTACTACCGCCTGGACAGCAAGGACCGGGAGACGGTCATGGCAGAGGCGGTAAGACCTGCGTACCTGGTGCCGGAGGGTGTCAAGGCGGACGTCCTGTTCCGCAATATGCGCACAACGCGCAATAAGTTTGCCGTTGTGCTGGATGAATACGGCGGCATGGCGGGTATCGTGACGATCACAGACCTGATCGAGCGGCTGGTAGGCGACCTGACCAACGCCGACGACAGCACGCCGCCCGCGCCGGCGGACATCGTCAAGCGGGAGGACGGCGACTGGGAAGTGCGCGGCACCGCAGATCTGAGCGAGGTGCAGCAGGAGTTGGATGTGGAACTGCCCACGGAGGATTGCGATACCTTCGGCGGACTGGTCTTTGCCGAGCTGGGAACCATTCCGGAGGACGGCACGACCTGCGATATCACCATCGGACGGCTGGAAATCCACGTACAGAGTGTCGCGGATCACCAAATGGAGGTTGCGCTTGTCCATGTCCTGCCCAAGGAGAATACGGGCGATGATGACGATGACGAGGATGAGGACGACGCGGAAAAGGACAGCGAAAAGGGCAAGGACCGGAAAGAAAAGGACAAAGACAAAGAGAAGGAAAAGGAAAAGGATAGAGAAAAGTCCGCCGCCGCGGAAAAGCCGTAACATAATGCCTGCCGATAAAAATCTGTATGTACCAATCCGAAAAACGCGCAAATCAAACAAAACTGCCGCCGGTCGCATTGCGACCGGCGGCAGTTGCTTGCAGGTGTCATGTCACGCGCGGAGCGTCTGCTCCAACGCGGTGATGGCGGCGGAGGTTTCCGCCTCCGAGAGGAAGGAGTAGAATACATAGGTGCCGCAGACCTTGACCTGCGCCTGCTCCAGCTTGGGCAGCTCGCCGGGGTTATAGGAAGTCAGCAGGTCGCGCAGACGCAGTTTCTGCTTCAACAAAGGAGGTGACGGCATCGGCAACACCGCTCACATCGCTCTTGTTGATGACGTGGAAAACGCCGATCTGGTCAATGTTGGTCTCCTCATCGTCCGACAGCAGGATGATATGGTCGTAGCACTTTTCGGTCAGATCGCGGTAGTTCGCGCCGAACCGGGACTCCGAAATATAATCCGCGTCCGCACCGTGATACCGCCCGCTCAGCACCTCCAGCAGTTTGTCGGCTACCTTATCGGCAGACAGCGTGGTGGTGTAGGAATCCTGCCCACAGCCGGACAGCACCAGAGTAAGCGCCAGCGTGAGCGCGAGCAGGCAAGGAAAAATCTTTTTCACAGGAAACCCTCCTTAAGCGGTGTAGGCGTGGGTGCGGATATAGGACAGGATGAGACGGTACGCCTCGGTATTCAGATGGATGCCGTCCTCGCTGATGCAAAGTGAGTCGCGGAGGCAGTTGTTCTCATCCTTCAGCACCGACTGCGTGTCCAGATACCGGCAGTTGTTCTCGGCGGCGACCGCCTTGACCCAACCGTTGGCGCGGTCGATCTTTTCATTGGACAGAACCTTACAGCCCGCCGTGACCGGGAAGATGGACTGCAACAGAATGACCGTATTGGGCGATGCCTTCTGAATGGCGCGAACCAGCTTGGTGTAGTATGCCTTGAAATCTGTCTCCACGAGGTAGGAAACGCCGTAATCGGTTCCCAGCGTGATAATAAGGATCTCCGGCTTCAGCTCGGCGGCTGCCTCCGCGATGGTTACATACCTGTCCGTGCCGGGCAGGTTGATCTTGGCGGAAGTGATGGGTGAATCCAGATTGAGCATATTATCCTTGGTGCGCCAGACCTGCTTCGTGTTCTGCCCGTCGGTCAGCACGCCGCGGCTGACAAGATGCGCGGTGAGGGAATCGCCGAGAAAGGTAAGCTTGTCCTGATACGCCTGCCCGGCGTCTGCGGTCTCGGGCAGCGTCACGCTGTCCGGGACGGGCGAGGGGGACAGGGCAGAGGTGTCGGATTGGCTTCCGCTTTCGGTGCTGTCCGAGCCTGCACAGCCGCCGGAACAGCCGGTCGAAATCGCCGCGATGATGGCAAATACAATGCACAGCAGTGCCAGCGCGGCACACGCATAGCGCAGGACGCGGCTGACGGTATCAAGCATTTCAGTGGAACGTGTATTCATGAGGCAACCTCCGATAATAGTATAAAAAGTATAGGCGGGAAACCGCCGGAATATCCGTAAGCGGGGCATTATAGGCACTTCTTATTCGCCGTGCGGTGAATTTTCAGAGGCACCCTGATCCCGCTCCCGCAATTCATTGATCCCGTTTGCCGAACTGCGAACGGTAGGGTTGTTCGTTGACTGCCCGGCTGTCCCTGTCGGTGAGCCACGGCGGCGAGGATTGCCGTACCGATGGCGTAGACCAGAACGGAAAGGAACAGGAACAGCAGGGTGGTGCCCGCGGTGGGCTTCTGCTCGATCTGCACCGGCAGATAGACGAAACCGTAGGCGCTGCCCAGTGTCAACAGGGCATGGGATACGGTGCGGGCGGCACGCGAGAGTGAGCTGTGCCGGATACGCGCCGCGCAGGCAAAGCACAGCGACAGTGGCAGGAACAGCAACAGCCGCAGCGGCGACGGCGCCCTGTCCAGGATAGCATAAATCAGCAACATAAGGGTGCTGAGCACGGTGAACCACGCGCAGGCGTGCAGGGCCAATGCCCGGCAGGCGGCAGGCGGGAATGCCGGAGAGCCCGGCTCGGACGATTGTTTGCGGTTCATACGGAAAGCCTTTCGGTCAGGGGAGTGCCGATCATCCGGCACGGTCTGGCGCCGGACGGATCGGGGTTCCTTTAGTGTGGGCACTTCCCGGAAAAAAATCCGCCACGCGGCGGATCCCGGCGATGCCCTGTGAGCAAGCTCTTCCATTATAATGCATCCGCACGGAAAAAAAGCAAGAAGTATTTGTGAATTTTTTTCCGGGAAGTATTCGACTGTATGCAACAACGGGATCCGGTTGCGCCGGGGACTGCTCCGAAAGCGGCAGACGCCGTCAGCCTCCGCCGGCTCTTTCCGCGAAAAAGGGACGTTCGTTCACGAAATATTAAAAAATATGTGGTACAATACGAGGGATCGTAAGTCAGACCATCACGGCGGAAAGAGGATGTACAGAATGGGAACCAACCAGAAAAAAACACCGGAGGGCGAACCGATCCCTGCGGGGACGCGGGCGGAAAGCTCCCTCCCGCCGGTTCTGCTTCCCGGCATTCACTCCCCCGCCGACCTCAAGGCGCTTCCGGAGGACAAAATGCCGGAGCTGTGCAGGGAAATCCGCGGCGAACTGCTGCGTACCGTTACCAGAACCGGGGGCACCTCGCCTCCAATCTCGGCGTGGTGGAGCTGTCCGTGGCGATGCACCGGGTGTTCGACTGCCCGCGTGACCACTTCATTTTCGATGTCGGACACCAGAGCTACGTTCACAAGATGCTGACGGGGCGCTACGAACGGATGCAGACACTGCGTCAGGGAGGCGGTATATCCGGCTTCACCAAACGCACGGAGAGCGAGTATGACTGCTTCGGCGCGGGGCACAGCTCCACGTCTCTGTCGGCGGCGCTGGGCTTTGCGCAGGCGGATCGGATGATGGGCTCGGATGCCTGGACGGTGGCAGTCGTGGGTGACGGTGCCTTTACAGGCGGCATGATCCACGAGGCACTCAACAACGTGAGTCCCGGACTGCGTCTTGTCATCATCATCAACGAGAATGAAATGTCCATATCCAAGAACATCGGACGTTTCGCCATGCATATGGCGCGCCTGCGGCAGAAGGAGGGCTACTTCCGCACCAAGCGCCGCACCACGCATTTCATCAAGAAGATCCCGCTCATCGGAGACGGGCTGTTCCGCGCCATTCGCCGGGTCAAGAAATCCTTCAAGAATGCCATGTACGGCAGTAATTACTTCGAGGATATGGGGCTCTACTATCTGGGACCTGCCGACGGCAACGACTACCGTGCAGTGGTCAACCTGTTGCAGGCGGCGCGCGATACGGGCGACAGCGTGGTCATTCACCTCAAAACCCGGAAAGGGAAGGGATACCCGCCTGCCGAGCGCGATCCGGGCGCTTTTCACGGGATGCCGCCTGCCTCTGCCGGAGCGCCGAACCCCGGCGCCGCAGTGCCGGATAATTTTTCCCGGCATCTCGGTCAGATTCTGATACAGGAATCGGTACGTGACGATCGCATCTGTGCCATCACCGCCGCGATGAGCGAGGGGACGGGACTGGAGGCATTCCGTGCGGCGCGCCCCGACCGGTTCTTTGACGTCGGCA
The DNA here is from genome assembly GCA_022009675.1 of Oscillospiraceae bacterium. Taxonomy (GTDB): domain Bacteria; phylum Bacillota; class Clostridia; order Oscillospirales; family CAG-272; genus CAMEON01. The sequence goes on from CP091718.1 coordinate 1,498,256, forward strand.
TCGCGGAGGAGCACGCGCTGACCTTCGCGGCGGGGCTTGCGGCGGACGGATTCCATCCGGTAGCCGCCATCTACTCTACCTTCCTGCAGCGCGGCTACGACCAGATCGTACATGACATTGCCCTCCAGCGCCTGCCTGTCGTTCTCTGCATCGACCGCGCAGGGCTGAGTCAGGGTGACGGGGCAACGCATCACGGCATCTTTGACGTGTCCTTCCTGTCCGCTATCCCGAACATGACGCTGTACGCGCCGGCTACCTTTGCCGGACTGGAGGTCGCTTTCCGGATGGCAATCGCCTCCGGAGTGCCGAGCGCCATCCGCTACCCCAACCGCCCGGAGGACGCGCGCGTCCGGTCTGTATTCTACCCCGACGGGACGCCGCAAACGGTTGGCGTGCGTGCCGATTACGCGCCCGGTGAACGACCGGACGCCGTGATTCTGTGCCACGGCGCCATGGCAACAGAAGCCCTGACCGCAAAGGATCTGCTGGCGGCGGAAGGCGTCCGGGTCGGCATCCTGCTGTGCGAGTACCTCAAGCCGTACGACAGACTGGCGGGGGAGGTTGCCGCCTGCCTGCCGCCTGATGTGCCGATTCTGTTTGCGGAGGAGGAGATTCGCGCCGGCGGCTTCGGCATGATGCTGGCGGATGCACTGTGCCGCCGGGGGCGAGCTGAAGGATCGCCGCTTTGATATTCTCGCGGTGGATGACAGCTTTGTGCTCCAGTTTGTTCCGGAGCCTGTCCGCCGCACGGCAGGCGTGGATGCGGTCGGCATTGCCGCCCGCGTGCGGAAGCTGCTGCACTGACCGGACATCCCCTGCCACACAGACTGCCCGCCGGGCTGTCACAGACGTGACAACCCGGCGGGCGTTTTTCTGCCTGCGTGTGATGCCGACCTGTCGGATCAACAGGTGCCGTGCATGGCGCGGGATGTTCTCAGACCTTTTCCGCCTGCTCGAACCCGTCCGTGTTGTTCACGAACACAGGCAGCAGCCGGACAGAAAAGTCAAAATGCTTTTCCGCGAGCCGGAACCGCGGGTTCAGCTCGGGACCGCAGGAATTGGAACCGATGCCGCTCTGCCGCATATCCAGATTGGCGCAGGTCTCCTCCATCGGGACAAGCTCGTAGTCGTGCGCCGTGGCGGTCAGCTGAGCCGGGGTGAAGTGTGCGCAGTTGAAGGAGAAGGGCTTGCCGGTGGCAACAGCCATCAGCCCCTGCCCGGCGGCATTTGCCACCGTCATCCAGGTCGTGTCGGTGTGCGCCATGTTTTCCTGCGGACGGACGTAATGTTCAAAATGCCCGGTCACCGTCGATTCAAACAGCCCCTGCCGGGAGGCATGGCGCTTGTCGGCGTAGCTTTCCACGGGACCGCGCCCGAAGTAACGCAGGTACTCGTTGCCGCCGGGCATCAGGAACTCCACACCGAAGCGCGGCAGGAAGGGAAGATCCTCCCGCACATCCACGTCCCAGTGCAGAATCACACCGCCCTCGGCAAGGAAGGTGTAGGTCACGGTGGCGTGCAGGATCGGGCACTGCGGCGCGGCACCCAGCGACAGGTGCGCCGTGACGGTAACCGAGCGGTCGCAGGACGGATCAGCCGAGGCGGTCAGAGCGCAGTCGTAGCACTTGACCGTGGCGCGGTCATAGCCGGCGTTCTGCCACTGCCAGCGGATGTTGCGGTCGTTGTCGGTCGGGGCACGCCAGACCGTCGGGCGGACGGGGGCTGCCAGCAGCTCGTGTCCCTCGTGCCGCATGGAGGTAATCAGCCCGCAGGTGCGGCAGACACGGTATTCCGTGTCGGCTGTCCGCACGGTCACGGCGTCGGCTGTTTCCTCGGCGGCAATGGTCGCAAAGGGAGACATCGCGTCGCGCAGGGACTGCTTTTCCCCGGCGGGAAGATCCAGCCTGATCTGCGTAAAGCCGACCTCGTATCCGATGGGCGCCCACGGCGTCGGCAGGTTCTGCCGGGCGGTCAGCGTCAGGTATACGTCTCCTGCGGCGGGGATTGCGTCGGTCGGTACGGTCAGCCGTGCAGTTTCCTGCGGCTCGACAGGCAGGCAGGCGCGTCCGCAGGCAAAGACCGTGCCGTCCTGTTCCAGCGTCCAGTCAAAGTCCAGATCCGACAGATCGGTGAAGTAGCGCAGGTTGCGAATGACTGCCTCGCCGCTCACCCGGTCGAAGGACTCCAGCCGGAAGGGCTTGATGACCTGCTTGTATTCCATCAGTCCCGTGTGGGGGCGGCGATCCGGATAGACCAGTCCGTCCACGCAGAAATTGCCGTCGTGCGGCACCTCACCGAAGTCGCCGCCGTAGGTGTAGTGCGGGTCGGACAGGGGGGCTTTGCCGGTTGCCACCGAGTGGTCGATGAACTCCCAGACGCAACCGCCCATGAGGTTGTCGTGCGAATAGATCAGATCCCAGTAGTCCTTAAGGCATCCGGGACCGTTGCCCATGGCGTGCGAGTATTCACACAGGAACAGGGGCTTGTCAAACACCGTCCGGTCGAGATAGGTTGCCTGGATCTCCTCCGGCGAGGGGTACATTCTGCTTTCGACGTCAATATGCGGACTCCGCAGGGCACCGCCGATCTCCCCGTCGGATTTTCCCTTCATGTCGCCGTGCAACCGGTCGGCATTCCGGCGGGATATGTCCTCGCAGTGGACGAGATTGTGCCGGTTGCGGCTGTGCAGATACTCCGCCATTTTGTTCTGGTTGCACCCGATACCGGACTCGTTGCCCAGCGACCACATCAGAATCGCGGCATGGTTCTTGTCCCGCTCATACATCCGCCGGACGCGATCCAGGTAGGCATCCTCCCATTCCGGGTCATCGGTCAGCCGATCCCAGTTGCCGATGGATGCCATGCCGTGGCACTCCAGGTCGGTCTCGTCAATGAGGTAGAAGCCGAGCTCATCGCACAGACCGGGGAAGCGGGGATCGTTCGGGTAGTGACTGGTGCGGACGGCATTGACATTGTGCTGTTTCATGATGGTCAGGTCGCGGATCATGTGATCCAGCGGCGTTGCGGAGCCGAGCAGGGGGTGGCTGTCGTGGCGGTTGACGCCCTTGAGTTTGATGGCGCACCCGTTGAAATACAGCACGCCGTCCCGGATGCGGATGTCCCGGAAGCCCAGCTTCTGGACGATGTACTCACTGCCGCAGTGCAGGATCAGCGTGTACAGCAACGGCTCCTCGTCGCTCCACAGCTCCGGCGCGTCAACGAGGAAGTCAAAGGTTCCCTCGCCGTCGATCTCCAGTGAGCCGGATTCGATCTGCATCCCGTTGGGACGGAGCAGGCGGTATTCTACCAATGCGCGCCCATTCAGCCGTACCGTAGTGGGGCAGGCGCCGCGGGCATAGTTTTCCGAAAGTGCGGGATGCGCCTCAAAATCCAGAATGTGAACCGGATCGCGGAACAGGAGGTACACCTCCCGGAAAATGCCCGACCAGCGGAACTTGTCCTGATCCTCCAGATAGGTGCCGTCGCACCACTTGAGCACAAGTACCTGAATGAGGTTTTCTCCCTCGTGCAGGTATGCGGAAAGGTCAAATTCACTGGTCATGTGGCTGACCTGGCTGTACCCCACGAACCGGCGGTTGACAAACAGGTAGAAGCAGGAGTCCACGCCTTCAAAATTGAGGTAGACGGTCTTGCTCAGCCGGGCGGCGGGCAGGGTGACGGTGCGGCTGTACAGTCCGCAGGGGTTGGCGTCCGGCACAAAGGGGGGATCCACCGTCACGGGATACATCACATTGACATACTGCGGTGTGTCGTAATCCCGATCCAGGTAGGTCTGCCAGGAGCGCGGCACCTCGATTCTGTCGGTTCGTCCAGGGACAAAGCCCGGGGCGGTAATATCGGGCACGTCGCGCAGGGAGTGGTAAAAGGTAAAGTCCCAGTCCCCGCACAAGGTCAGAAAGTGGTGGCTGGCGGCACGGTTTCCGCCCAGCGCCGCCGTCTCGCTGTGAAAGGGGACAAAGTACGCGCGGGGGGCTTCGCACCCGATGTGCAGGGTGTGGGGGTTCTGGTGATAGTTGACTTTATGGATGAAGTCGAACATACTTGTTTTTGCATCCTTTCGTTATGTCGGTATGGCACGCGTCTATGCGCTTATATGATACCATAGCCGCGTGCCGCTGTCAAGGGCTGTCTTTCATTTGTTGCTGTAGCGGAGATTCCTTTTCCGGCGTCGGTTGCCTTGCCCTCAAAAGCCATCGGAACGGCAAGCCATATTTGACATAAGCCGGTAGGTATGGTATACTGTAAGAGCATTGCCGGGAAGGCGTCGGAAAAAAATACGAAATTCTCCATAATTGTTGACATTCCGGCAACTGTTTTGTCGGTATAGAGGGTGAGGGCACCGTGCACACGGAGGAGGAAGCTTATGGAAGACCGTGAAATCATACAGCTGTTTTTTGACCGCGATGAACGCGCTATTGCCGAAAGCCGGGACAAGTACGGAAAATACTGTGACGGCATAGCGGCGGGAATCCTGCATACGCGCGAGGACAGGGAGGAATGCGTCAGCGATACCTGGCTGCGTGCGTGGCAGACCATTCCGCCGCAGAATCCGGCCTCGCTCAAGGCGTACCTTGGGCGGCTGTGCCGTTGCTTTGCCATTGATCGCTATCGCCACCTGCGTCGCCGCAAGCGCAGCCGGGACATGGAGTGCGTGCTGACGGAGCTGGACGGAATCTGCCCGAACGAGCCGGTCACGGACGGGCTGAAGGAGACGCTGACCGCGTTTCTCCGGGGACTGGAGCCGTTGGAACGCGACCTGTTCGTGGGGCGGTACTGGTACGCATACACACCGGAGCGGTTGGCGCAGGAGCAGGGACTGTCCCGCGGAGCGGTCAATACGCGCCTGATGCGCACAAGGAACAAACTCAAGGATTACCTGAGAAAGGAAGGGTACACAGTATGAAATCCATCGATCTGTTTGAAGCGTTGAACGATATTCCTGCCGACATACTGCTGTCTGCCGAGGCGCGTTACACTGCCGAGCCCCAGCGCCGGATCGACCGGAGGTCAGGTTTTGCGCAGAGCGGTTGGTTTGTCGCCGGTGTCTCGATTGCAGTCGCGCTGGGCGTGATTGTCCTTATCATGCGCATCATGCCCCATCTGCCCGCGTCCCCAAGCCCGACTCCGGGCGGGAGTATTGCAGGGTATGAGACCAACGCCGACGGTCTGCACACCGAACCGGACACATATCCCGACACGCCGCCGAACGCATACCCCAACACGGCTGTCCTGCTGTCCGAGTTGCCCGATGACAAGGTCAGGCTGAGCAGCGGGGCGTGGGGCGTACAGCCGACCATGACTCTCCTGAACGGTTTGTGGATCGGGGAAGATGGGCTCTGGACGGGCGTAGAAGTGGATATAGACCAGTGGTATTTTCTGGACATCGAGCCGACGCTGTACATCGGCATCGGAGCGGACCGGGACCTGCTGCTGCATTTGCCGGATGGGTTCAAGGCCGAGACTTTCGCACTGTACCAAGCGGATGAAAGCAACCAAGCCAGACGTATCTGGACAGGAAGCGGTATACCGGACTGGTGCCTGCGCACAGAAGACAGGGGCGGAACGGACGCTGAATACCGGCGTATTCTATCTGACCTTCGGGGTGCATAAGTACGGCAGAACGGTGGACGGGGAAACCGAACACTGGTACTACGAAGCGGCGGTGCGGTTGGTGGTGACGGAAAATCCGTCCGGGCAGGACGGAACCGAACCGTCCGGTACGACAACAACCGAACCTGCCAAGCCGGTGGTCACTCCGCCGGATACATCGGTTCCGGTCAGCCTGATTCCCGACGGAACCGAGTTCTGGTGGGAGATTGTCGGCGTCGGTGACGGTGCGCGCGGCATCGTGGCGGGAAAAACATCTTGAATCCTGCATGATAACAACCCCCGAAGGTCAGGCGTGCGGAGAAATGAATCGGCCGATAGAGCAATTCAAAGGGGCGGAAAAGCAGCCCACTCTCCACGTAGATACCCGTATTTTGCCCCTGAAGTTCCACAAGCCACAGGGATACGTGGGCGGAACAAAGGCATACCTGATGGATGAGAACGGGGATACAGTGCGGGTATTCTCCCTGGATGACGACGGGACATTCGTGCTGATGAATGACAAGCCGGACGGTGTAGTCATCCTGTATCTTGGCGTTGATGTGATGCAGTACGTCGAACCTGCCGCCGTACCGGACGGTCAGGAGATGCCGGCCGTGCTGGATGAGTACCGCTTCGAGATACTGATCAGGCTGGTGCTGCGGTAGCGGGTAGAGGGCGAGGTCGGCTGTCAGCGAAACGGGAAAGCCCTTGGATCCGTATGTCCGTACTCCGCCTGAGCCCCTTTTGCCCGAATTGCTTGTAAATGACTGTGTTTAAGAGAATACCGCGCAACGATGGCGGCGCGTCTGTGCCACCATCGTTGCGCGGCGTTGCTTTGTAGCTCACTCAGCATTGCAGGCAAGTCCATTTGCCCCAAGTCGTGCTGCTCAACCCAGCCAACCGACGTCGAAGCGCCGTTTGCGAAGAAGCACCGTTGCAGGCGTCAGTTCATTTCCTCCACAAAGTACACATACTCCAACGAACGGAGCGCTTCAATAATCTCCTCGTGCTTTTTATACTTTTTCAATTCCGGACTGGTCACCGTGAAGGACACGGAGAATACACTCAGACCGGAGCCGAGGTAGGCGGGGTTGGACTCGATGTCATCAATACGGATGCCGAGTGCGCGGATCGTTGCCACAAAATCGGCAAGATCGCCCTTGCTTTTTAACTCCAGATGCACCTCAAAATGGTTCGAGCGGTTCTTGAGGTGCTTTTCCAGAACCGGGAAGGCGGACATACACGCCAGGAGCGCCAGGAACAGCACGAGCGCGGGAACATACAGCCCGGCGCCCAACGCCATGCCGACTACGCCGCAACACCAAAGACCGACCGACGTGGTCAGTCCCTTGATCTGGTTCTTGGAGCTGAACAGAATAGAGTTCCCGCTGATTGTCGCCGCGCCGAGAATGGCGGCGGCGGAGAGCAGGGGAAGACTTCCGCCCAGCCTGTGCAGTATGTACTGATCCACCAGCATGGTTCCCGTCCCGACAAGGCTGACCAGCATGAAGGTTCTCAACCCCGCCGAGTGGCGTTTGCTGGAACGCTCACAGCCGACAATCGCCGAAAGCAACATACTCAACAGCACGCGCAGCAGAACCGAACCGAGATTCAGTTCTGCGCTCCACGTGCCGAGAAAACCTGCAAGCAAATCCTGTCCCATAATGATTACCTCCTCAAAAATCTGCTGCGCCGCTGTGCCTGTGTCTGCGCAAGGCGCTGTTCCTCCGCAGCCTCCAGGAAGGCTGCCTCTTCCTCGCTCATTTCCTCGTGCTTCACGGGGGGAAGCTCCGAGCGGATCTTCTGTATCCGCTCAATCAGCAACTCGACATCGGTCTTTTTCTCGCCGGTTTCGGTGGTCTCCGGAACGACCGCCACATCCTCCAGCCTGGTCGAGTACGACCCCGACAGGTACAGCGCCAGCTTTGCGCATCCCGGACCGAGCAGTTCGTACAGGATGCTCGAAGCGAGGATGATCGTCTCCAGATCGCTTCCCATCACGCCGCCCAGCGTCCGTGCGCCCAGTGCCGCAAGACCGATAGCAACTCCTGCCTGCGGGATCAGTGCAAGTCCGAGGTAATTGCGGGTGCGCTTTTTCCCTTGCCGACCGCCGCGCAGCCGAGCCACGCGCCGGCGTACTTGCCCAGAATGCGAACGAGAAAAATATCCGACACCGATGGCAATGAGCGGCACTCCGCCCAGATTGCCGGAGGCGGAAAACAGGGCGTTGAGCTTGAAATTCATGCCCGAACGGACGAAAAACAGGAGCAGGATCGGCGGGCTGAAATATCCGAGCTGCTTGAAGAGCTTGTCGTTTTCCGCAATATTCGTATAAACCGTTCCCATTGCCATGCAACCGAGCAGAGGCGAGACCTCCATCATCGCGCATACGCCGCAGAATGCGAACAGAAGCGCCACGGAAATGATGAGCTTGTTGTCCGTCGAGCGTTTTGCCGGCATCAGAAGCTTCATCACAAGACCGACCAGTCCGCCCAGCACCAGAGCCGCCAGATTCAAAAGCACCGGCTTGACGAGTGTTCCGTAGGAAAAGCCCCCGTTGCCGCCGAGATTTGCCAGCGCGATCGAGATTGCCACGGAATAGAGAACCAGTCCCACAACGTCGTCCAGCGCGACTACCTGCAGGAGTGTATCGACAAAATCCCCCTTTGCTTTCGTCTGGCGAATGGTCATCATGGTCGAGGCAGGCGCAGTAGCGGAAGCCAGCGCCGCCAGTACGACGGAGAAGGCAAGCTCCAGCCGGAAAACAAAAAAAGGTCAGGACAAACACAAAGGCAGATGCGGCGAACGCCTCAAACAGCGTGATCCAGACGACCCTCATGCCGCTTTTTCTTCAGAACGGAGAGCTTGAAAAAAATTCACCGGTCGAAAAAGGCTATGAAGGCAAGCGCGATGTCTGACAGAAAATCCGTCCCGTCGATGATGCGCTGCGGCACGAGGTCGAGACAGTACGGACCGATGAGAATGCCTGCGATGATATAAGCCGTCACATTCGGAAGGCGCAACAGCTTTGTCAGCCGCGTCATCAGGAAGCCGGAGAGCAGCATCAGCGCTACGGATATAATGACAGAGGCTGCGGGCTGTGCGGCTTCAATCAACTGTCTGAATGTATGCATATCGCAAAGATCACCTGACTTTCTGTATGATCCGGGACAGGGACGGCTACCCGGTTGCGGAACTCTCCGGCGGCGCGCTCACTTCACTGTGTTGCGTTCTGTTCATTTCTATGCGCTGTATTGTACTACAAATTTTCGCATTTGTCAAGGGTGCCCGTTACTTTGAAGGCAGTTGCAACAAGCGCTTCCCTGAAAGCGGGGCAAGCCGGCGCCGCCGGAGAAGAATCCGAAACAGTCCTGCGAATATTTGCTTTTGCTATTGCCTTTCCGGCGGCGATATGCTATAATGCCCAGGAAAGAAGACGCGAGGGCGCCCGCGACGGTGCCGGAAAGGATGATACCGTATGAAAATCAATCTCACCAACCCATGGTCACTGACAGTTCTGCCCCATCGGCTCTGGCGTTCACTGACAGCCGGCTGCAATGACCTGAAGTGTGCCGCCGACCTGCCCGCCCCGGCAGCACCCGCAACCGTAGAGGGGGCTGTCACGGTGCCCGCGACCGTGCCCGGCAACTTTGAGCTCGACCTGTTCCGCGCGGGACTGATTCCCGACCCGTTTTTCGGTACCAATATCATTGACCTGCGGAAGCTGGAGGACAGGCACCTGTTCTATGTGACAACCTTTGATGCGCCCCCGGACGGCACCGACGGGCTGGTGTTGCACTTCGAGGGCATCGACACGGTTGCAAAGGTGTATGTCAACGGCGAGCAGGCAGCCGCGTGCGACAATATGTTCATCCCGTGGGATGTGCCGCTCCGCAACCTCAGACCTACCGGCAATGAGATCATGGTTCACATACTGCCTGCCATGATGGTGGCGCAGGAGCGTCCCTGTTCCCCCTGCGGCAGGCGCCTTCGACCACAGCTACGCCTCCCTGACCCTGCGCAAGTCGCCCGCTTCCTTTGGCTGGGACATCCTCTGCCGGGCGGTGTCGGGCGGAATCTGGCGCCCCGTCTGGCTGGAAACAGTCAAGGCGGCGCCGGCACTGGATCAGGTGTACCTCTATACCTTCGCGGTCGATCCGTCGGCGGAGGATCGCAACCGGGGCGGCGCCATGCTGGATCTGTACTATGCCTTCCGGACGGCGGACGAGCTGACGGTCGGTTACGAGGTCGCCGTGGAAGGGCAGTGCGGCACGTCGCACTTTGCCGCGCGGCGTGAAGTCTGGCACACCTGCGGAAACTACCACATCCCTGTGCCGGATGCCCGCCTGTGGTACCCCAAGAACGCCGGCGAGCAGAACCTGTATGACGTGCGCGTCACACTGCTCCGGAACGGGGTGGTGGAGGACGCGCGCGAGTTCCGCATCGGCATCCGGCTGGCGGAGCTGGATCGCACTTCCTGCATCGATGCGGACGGCAAGGGGGAATTCCGCTTCCTCATCAACCATAAGCCCGTATTCCTCATGGGCAGCAACTGGGTGCCGCTGGATGCATTCCACAGCCGCGACGCGGAGCGCCTGCCCGAGGCACTGCGCCTTCTGGACGAGGCGGGCTGCAACGCGGTCCGGTGCTGGGGCGGCAATGTGTACGAGGACACGCCGTTCTTTGATTTCTGCGACGAGCACGGCATTTGGTCTGGCAGGACTTTGCCATGGGCTGTGCGTTGTACCCCGTCTGGGATGAGGGACTGCGCGAAAACCTCCGGCGCGAGGCGCTTTCGGTTGTGCGTAAGCTGCGGCACCATCCTTCCCTGTGCCTGTGGGCAGGCGACAATGAGTGCGACCTGTTCTGGATGATGTGCTACCCCTTCCGCCGCAATCCGGCAGAGAACACGCTGACCCGTGAGCTGCTGCGTGACGTCCTGCGGGCGGAGGACTTTACCCGTCCCTACCTGCCCTCCTCGCCGTATGTGGATGAGGTGGCGTTTGCGCGCGGGGCGCAGGGAACCTCGGAGGATCACCTTTGGGGACCGCGCGACTACTTCAAGGGCGATTTCTACCGCACCGCACCCTGCCACTTTGCTTCGGAGACCGGCTATCACGGCTGTCCTGACCCCGCCTCCCTGCGGGAGTACATTCCGGAGGATCAGCTCTGGCCGATCTATGACGAAGGCACGGCAGAGGATCCGTTCCGCGGAACGCCCAACCCTGCATGGCTGGCACACCAGACGTCCATGGAGCTCAACGAGACCAACACCTTCGGCTACCGCATCGGGCTGATGACCTCGCAGGTGCGGCATATGTTCCGGGATGTGCCGGACAGCATCGACACCTACGCCCGCATGAGTCAGATGTCGCAGGCGGAGGCGTTCAAATACTTCATCGAGCGGTTCAGAACAGCCAAATGGAACAAGACCGGCATCATATGGTGGAATGTGCTGGACGGCTGGCAGCAGGTTTCGGATGCTGTCGTCAACTACAATTTCCGTCCCAAGCTGGCGTATTCCTTTATCCGGCGGGCGCAGGAGCCGGTGCTGATGGCGTTCTCCGACCCGCAACAGGACGGGTGGTACGACCTGCACGCCGTTAATGACACGCAGACCGCCGTCGTGCTGACCTACGAGGTGCGTGACCTTTGGGGCGCGGCGTCGCAGGATGCGGCACCGCTGCTGCTGTCCGGCATCGTGACGGTTCCCGCCGACGGAAACACGGTCGCGGCGCGGCTGGATCTGACCGGGCGGCTGGATCATGTGCTCCATATCCGCTGGACCGATGCGGACGGCAACACCCATACCTCGCACTACATTGCCGAGCCGAAGCACCTGGAGTACCGCCCGTATGCAGACGCCCTGCGCCTGTGCGGGTTTGACTGCTTTGCGGGGTTCTGACCATATATATGCTGAATTGAGCGAAATAGCACACTGCTGTCAATTCGGACGTCGGTATTCCGAGGGGGGGGATAAAAACTCATTTTGGTTTTTATCCCCCTCTTTGACTTGGGAAAGCCCGCCTGCTCACTGCTTGACGGTGCCGGCGCGCAACTCGCGGATGAGAGAGGAGCCGCCGGCAAGCGTCAGCATTCCCCCGAACAGGCGGCGGACGGTCGTGCTGTCCAGGCGGCGCATCAATCCGGCACCCAGCAACGAACCCGGCACGGCACACAGGATCAGGAAGGCAACCAGCCCCCACGGGATCTGCCGCCGCCGGACATGGTACAGAAAGGAGGCTCCGGCGGAAAAGCAGAAAGAAGACCAGATTCAGTCCCTGCGCCTGCAGCTGGGACAATCCGGCAAACGCTGTCAGGTACAGGACAAACAGCCCCAGCACTGCCGACTCCCATGCCGGACAGGACGGCGATGCCGAAGGACGCAAGCATATGGATAAACAGCATGAGCCGATCCCCTCAGAACAGCATCCGGATGCCGGATACCAGAATGACCGCCGCGAACAGGCGGCGCAGACGGCGCGGCGATGTCCGCTCCAGCAGGAAAGCGCCCAGCAGTCCCGCCTGCGGCGGCGGGCAGCAACAGCGGGAGCAGGGATCGTGGCAACGGATCGACGCCCGCCAGCCGATAGCGCAGGGCGGACACCGCCGAAACAGGCAGCATGACCGCCAGTGCCGACGCGAACAGGTCGCGCCTGTCCGCACCTGCCTGCCCGTAGGGGTTCGCGCCGACCGACAGCAGCGAGGGGGTGGGAAGGTACGGCAATGCCGTCACCAGCAGGATGCCGCCTGCCGCGCCCAGCAGTCCGTTGATAAAGCCTGCGCCCAATCCGACGGCTGCCCAAAGCAGCAGTACCCCGGCTCTGCCCCTCGCCGCCTGCGCGTCCCCGGCACCTGCGGCCCTCTGCCTGTTTTTTTCATGGCGGTTCTCTCCTCTTTCCTACGTTTTTGCGCAAAGGGGTGCCCGTAACGGATGACGCATACAGCTGCCGGCAAGCGTCGCAGGCTGATTTTTCGGAGGTTCCCTGCAGGAATCCCTTGCTTTTCCGTGCCGCTTATGGTATAATACAGTCTGTATAGTTGTAGTGTGTTCCGCCGGAGCGGTTTTTATCCGACGCGGGACGGGTATTGGAAGGAGTGATGACTGTGGCAAAGCAAGTGAAAAAGCGTGAGTCTTCCGCACAGAACGCCGACGACAGTCGCGCCTCCGCGCGAGGAGGCAACCGTCGCGCGGGGCGTGATTACCGCGACGAATCGGAAGACGGAAACAGCGCGCCGCGCCGCGATGCCCCCCCGGAAGGACAGCCGCCGGAACAGATCGCCATGGACAGGCTGATGCCCATGTCCGGGCGGAGACGGTTCTCCGAGCAGTACGTTCCCTATCTTTGGGCGGCGCTGGCGCTGTTTCTGATTGTCTGCTTTGTGCTGGATGTGGTGGGCAGAGCCGAAAGCCCCCAGGAGCACCCTCATGGGTGTGGTAGGCTACTGGATCTGCCGGGTGCTGTTCGGTCTGTTCGGATGGGCGGCGTTTCTGTTGCCTGCCGTCAACATCATGATGGCAATCTCGTGGCGGCGCTACTGCCGCGAGCGCATGGTTGCCTTCCAGATTGCCATGTCCGCACTGTTCATGCTGTTGCTGTCGGCGTTCATACATGTCTGCGTCTGCACTTCGGATGAGGCGTACCTGACTGCCGATCCCGGAACGCTGTTCCGCACCGGCGCCGCGTTTGAGTCCGGCGGCGTGATCGGCGGCTGGCTGGGCTGGCTTTTGTATATGGGACTGCGCCTGCCGGGTTCCATCGTGCTGATGGTCATCACCATGCCGTTGGTGATTATGTTTCTCATCGGGATTACGCCGTCGGATGCGTTTTCCAGAATAAAGGGATTGATCCGTCGGACGGTGCAGGCGAACCGGGAGCGGAGCGCCGCCCGCCGCAGGCAGAAGGAGGAGGAACACGCTGACCGCCTCCGCGCGGAACAGCGGGACCGGATGGCGGAGCGCCGCCGCACGATGCGCGAGACGGAGAAGCATAGTCCGGAGCCGAACCGGCAGCCGAAGGAGGCAGTTCCCGCGGTGGTTCCGGCAGAGGATACCGCCGCTCCGGGGCGGACGGTGAGCAGTCCGCCGATTCCGTAGCGACGGCGCCGGACGGAACCGGCGCGGCAGAGGCAGACATCGTCCCCGCCGCATCGGATCCCGACACGCGCGCGGCGGCGGAAAAGCGAGCCGTGTGGGTGGATCCCGTGACCGGCGAGGTGCTCCGCGAGGGCGGAATGCACGGCGGGACGGCTGAGCCGGGCGGACAGTCCCGCCGGGGAAGCTTCCGATGCCGGGGCGGAAACGCCTGCCGTGACGCGACCGGTCGCGGATCGCATGGAGATTGACATGGACGGGGTTCCGGAGCCGGAACGGACGGACGAACTGCCGTCACCGGACGATCCGCTGTCGGGACTGCCCCAGATCCCGGGCGACGAGCGGGCATTCGCAGGCGGACGGGTGATCCGGACCGACGGACAGAATACCGTGCATATTACGGTACTGCCGCCCGAATCCGCCGCGCTGACCGGTACGCCGGACAATCCGGTGGAGGGGCTGCCGGACGAGGAGGTCACGTCCGCCGGCAACACAGCCCCCTGACGCGCCCGAGTATGTGTTCCCGCCCCTTGATATTCTGACCAAGGGCTCGTCCCGCTTTGAGGCGGATGACAGCCAGATACAGAAAAACACGCAGATCCTGCAAAATACGCTGGAGAGCTTCAAGATCCGCGTCAAGAGTGTGTCCTGCTCCTGCGGACCTACCGTCACGCGGTATGAGGTCAAACCGGAGGCAGGTGTGCGTGTGCGTTCCATTTCCAATCTGGTAGACGACATTTCCATGAACCTTGCCAAGGCGGGCGTGCGCATCGAGGCGCCCATCCCCGGCAAATCGGCGGTCGGTATCGAGGTGCCGAACGACAATCCCTCCATCGTTTACCTGCGCAACCTGCTGGAGACGCCGGAATTCCGGAATGCCAAGAGCCGCATCACCGCCTGCCTCGGCTGTGAGGTGTCCGGGCGTCCCGTCATATTCGATATCAACAAGATGCCCCACCTGCTGGTCTCCGGTACCACCGGCTCCGGTAAGTCGGTGTGCATCAACTGCATCATTCTGAGTATCCTCTACAAGGCAACGCCGGAGGAGGTCAAGCTGATCCTGGTCGATCCCAAAAAGGTCGAATTCAGTATGTACCGGGATATTCCGCACCTGTACTGCCCCATTGTCACCGATCCCAAGAAGGCGGCGGGGGCGCTGTACTCGGCGGTCGCGGAAATGGAGCGTCGCTTTGAGCTGATCGAGGAAGTGGGCGTGCGGAACCTGGCTGGTTACAATGAGGTAACGGCGGGAGACAATGAGCATCCCCCCCTGCCGCAGATGATTATCATCATCGACGAGCTGGCTGACCTGATGATGACGGCGCCCGCCGATGTGGAATCCGCCATCTGCCGGTTGGCGCAGAAGGGACGCGCCGCCGGTATCCATCTGATTCTGGGCACCCAGCGTCCCTCTGTGGACGTCATCACCGGTCTTATCAAGGCGAATATCCCGTCGCGTATCGCCTTTACGGTCAAGTCGCAGGTAGACTCGCGTACCATCATTGATGTGGCGGGCGCGGAAAAGCTGATCGGACGCGGCGATATGCTGTATGCGCCGGTCGGTGCGACCAAGCCGCTCCGCGTGCAGGGGGCGTTCGTCAGTGACGGCGAGGTGGAGAGCGTCATCGAATACGTCAAGGAACACAACGAAAAACCGGTGTACGATGAGTCCTTCATGCAGACCATTGATGCCGAGGCGGCACGGTGCGGCTCCGGCAAGAAGCGCGGCGGAGAGGATCTGTCGCTTGATGACATCGGCGGCGCCGGAGACGGCGAGGACCCCAAGTTCTGGGAAGCGGTCGAGGTGGCAGTCGATGCCAACAAGGTGTCCACCTCCCTCCTTCAGCGCCGGCTGGAGCTGGGGTACGGGCGTGCCGCCAAGATTATTGACCGTATGCAGGAAATGGGCTTTGTCAGTCCCGCCGACGGGAACAAGCCCCGCAAGGTACTGCTCGCACCGCAGGACCTTGCCGAGATCAAGATGAATAAGCGGAAGTAAGGAGTATCCGGTATGTATCCGTACAAAATTATCTGGGATCTGGATCTGTACAGCATCCTTATCACGGTAGGGCTCATCGCGTGCATGATCCTGATCCGCGTCCTGTCCGACAAGCGCGGGCTGTCTGCCAAGTGGCAGAATTTTGTCCTTGTCACCATGGTTTTTGCTGTTGTGATCGGGTACGGCTCTGCCGTCGTCTTTCAGGCGCTGTATAATATGGAGCGGGACGGCGGGTTCCACATCACGAAATCAACCGGGCAGACCTTCTACGGCGGGCTGATCGGGGGGGCGGCTGCCTTCCTGCTGATTTACTTCGGCGTCGGGTACCCCCTGTTCCGGGACAATGAGCATCTGCGCAATTTCCCGGATCTCATGTCCATTGCCGCCTGCGGGGTCACCGTTGCGCACGGCTTCGGGCGGCTGGGCTGCCTGATGGCGGGCTGTTGCTACGGGCGTGCGACCGATGCTTGGTACGGCATTGAGATGGTCGGCATCGGCAAGCGCATTCCGGTTCAGCTTTTTGAGGCGATCTTTCTGTTTCTGCTCTGCGGCTGGCTGGTCATCCGCTACTGTGAAGGCAGGCGGTGCGGTATGCCGCTGTACATGATGCTGTACGGGACGTGGCGGTTCTTTGCCGAGTACCTGCGGGATGACTACCGGGGCAACTCGCTGGTCTCCTTCCTGACGCCCTCTCAGCTCATTTCACTGGTACTGGCGGTCGCCGGGCTGATCCTTCTGATCGTAGAGGCGACTGCCGAGCGTGCCGCGCGCCTGCGGGCGGAACGGGGCGAAGCCTTCCGGGCGGAGCTGCTTGCCGCCCGGGCAACGGCGATGCCGGACGCCGGCGCGGAAGAGCAGGCGGAAACACCGGAAGCAGTCCCGGAGACAGCTGCGGAGCCGGTTATGGAGTCGCCGGTGGACAGCGCGGCGCCTGCTGAGCCGGCGCCTGCCGCACCGACCGGGCAAGCCCCCGTTGCACCTGCCGAGTCGGAAAGTCAGCCGTCCCCGCCTGCATTCGGCGTGATTGACGTGTCGGGTATTGCGCCGGCGCATCCCATCGGGGAGGAGTCGTTCGTTCGCGCAGACAGCTTCCGGACGGAAAAAGGACTTCATCAAGCCCGAATCCTTCCGCCGTGTCCCTGGACATGTCCCCGGACAGGAGCCGAAGGCATGACGCATCCGTTCCGGGAGCGGGGGGCGCACCCCTTTCCCGTTTGGATCTGCTACCTGGTGATTGCCGCCGGGATGGGAATACTGCTGTGGTTTGAGATCGAAAAGCCGACGCTGAGCGCGGATCCCTGTCCTCCAGCCCATCATAACCATGACGCTGACGCGTGCAGTCGGGGCGGCGGTGTTCCTGTGTATCCTGCTCTGGCGCGGCTACCGGGTACTCAACCCCCTGCGCAAGCCGTTTTTCCGTTCCCTTGCGTTCTCCCTGCCCGCGTGGCTGGTCGTGATAAACAACGCCCCCATCCTTTCGCTGGCATGGGGGGATGCCGTCCTGACGCATACCGCACCGGCTTATTTTCTCTGGTTCGGTGCCGAGTGCCTTGCCATTGGGCTGTTTGAGGAGTTTGCCTTCCGGGGCGTGATCCTGCTCTCGCTGGCGGAGACACGCCGCGCCACGCGTTTTGATCTGTTCCGGTGCATCCTGCTGACCTCGGCGGTTTTTGGCGCGGTGCACCTTGCCAATCTGCTGGCTGGGGCTGGGGTCGGCGCCGTGATCCGGCAGATCGGATACTCTTTCCTGATCGGCGCCATGTGCGCGGTGGTGCTGTACAGGACAGCCAATCTGTGGCTGTGCGTGCTGCTGCACGCCGTATACGACTTTGCGGGCGATCTTGTCCCCTCGCTGGGGGGAGGTACATGGTGGGACACGCCTACCGTCGTCTTTACCGTTCTGCTTGCCGTTGCCGTTACCGTGTACTTTGTGGTCGCGCTCTGGCGCATGAAGCCGGAGACGCTGGATCGCATCTATGTATCCGGCGGCACGGACGCCTGATCCTGCCTGCTGTGCAAAAAAACAAGGAGGTATACCTGTTATGATCTATCTGTTTTTGGCTCCCGGCTTTGAGGAGGTCGAAGCGCTGTTTCCGCTGGACATTCTGCGGCGCGCCGGACTGGAGGTTACGACCGTCGGCATCGGCGGGCGGCGCGTTCCGGGCGCACACGGTGTGGTTGTGGAGGCAGACCTGTCCGAGCAGGATTATGACCCTGCCGCGCCCGCCGAGGCGGTCATTCTGCCAGGCGGTATGCCGGGAACGCGGCATCTGGATGAATCGCCGGTCGTGGACGAGGCACTGAAGCACGCCGTAGCCTGCGGCGCATGGTTGTGCGCCATCTGTGCGGCACCGTCGGTGCTGGGCAGACGGGGGTACCTGCGCGGTCTGCGCGCGACCTGTTTCCCCGGTTTTGAGAACGCACTGGACGGCGCGCGGGAGATCGGCGGCAAGGTCATCCGGGACGGGAAGGTCATCACTGCCGCCGGGGCGGGCGTTGCCATGGAGTTCGGACTTGAGATTGTCAGCGTACTGTGTTCACCTGAGCAAGCCGGGCGTATCCGTGCCGGGATTCAGGCACCCTGACGACCGTGGGAACCATCCGGAAAAGCCCCCTGCCGGGACATCTCCCCAGAGGGGGCGTAACGCAACCGGCGGACGATGTGCGCAATGCGGCGGCGGTCGCGGAGAAGAAGCGTCTGCGCCCGCTGTGCCTTGCCCGGCGGGAGTCACTGACGCAGGACGAGCGTGCCGCCGCCGATGATGCTCTGTGCGGGGCGCTGCTGTCCTCCCCGCTCTGGCAGACAGCGCGACTGATCTGCCTGTATGTTCCCATGCGGGGCGAGCCGGACATTCTGCCTTTGTGGCGGCGCGGGCAGGCGCTGGACAAGCGGATCGCCCTGCCGGTATGCGGAACGGCACGGAGTCTGTCCTTCCGGCTGATGCCGGGCTATGGCGCGATGTTCCTGCGTCCGGGACCATACGGCACGCAGGAGCCGACCGAGGACTGTCTGCCCCTGCCGCTTGCGGATCTGGACGGGGCGCTGATGCTGGTGCCGGGGCTGTCCTTCGACGGAGACGGCTACCGTCTGGGCTACGGTGGCGGATACTACGACACGTTGCTGTATACGCTGGCGGCGCACGGCATCGCGCCGATCACAGTCGGCGTGACGTATGCGTGTTGCCTTGCGCCCTGCCTGCCGCACCAGACGCACGATGTTCCGGTGCGATATGTACTTTCCGAAGGGAGGCTTGCGCCCGCTCATGCAAAACGAGACGATTTCGCCCGCTGACGGCTCCGGGACTCCGGAGAAGCGGTTCCGGCTCAAGCCGTTTCTGCGCGGCGAGTATGCCGTTGCGCCGCGTGCCGCGCGGCTGGTGCTGGTGATTTATGCGTTGCTTCTGCTTTCCCGCCTGATTGACCGGGCATTCCTGTCGCGGGAGGGGGAATACCTGAGTACGGTTCTTCTCCAGCTGCTGATATTCCCGATCCCGGCATACCTGTATATCCGCCTGCGCGGGAAGCAGTTTGTGCCTGCCCTGCGTCTGCGGCGCGTGTCGCTGTCGCATATCCTGATTATCCTGTCGGCGATCCTGCTGCTTGCCGCCGGCTGTACCCCTGCTTGCCATGGTATGCGGGATGCTGAATGCGCAGACCTCCTTCACTCTGTATGACACCTTCTCCTCCGCCAACGACGGCACGGCGGGAGCGACTGTGCGTCTGATTCTGACCTATGGCGTTCTGCCCGCCTTCTGCGAGGAGCTTGTTTTCCGGGGCATTCTGTGCGCGGAGTATGAGGAAAATGGCATTCTGTATGCGATGGCGGTCAGCTCGCTGTTCTTTGCTTTCCTGCATTTTGATCTGACCGCTCTGCCGGTTTACCTGTTTGCGGGGATGCTTCTGTCGCTGGTGCTGTACATGACGCGTTCCTCTGTCGCCGCCATGCTTGTTCACCTCGGCTATAACCTGTTCGGCGTCCTTGCGCAGGCGGGATTGTCGGGCTACTGCCGCAGTACCGGGAATCTGGGGCTTCTGGTCGTACTTCTGATTGCCTTGCTCCTGCTTTCCGCCGCGGTGTTCTGCGGCGAATCCGCCCGTGTTCTGCGGCGCCGCGCCCGCCTTCGCCTGACCGATGCGCCTGATTCCCAGCAGACTCCCGGTCTTTCCGCACTTTCTGCCCGTGAGTTTCTGCCCGCCCTCGGACGTGCCTTCTTCTGCCCCGAAGCTATGCTTGCGGTGGTTCTGTGGGCGACAGGCGTCGTCATCAATCTGGTGCGCTGAACGGAGCGGCATCCGGAGGGAGGGAAACGCCGTGGGGAAAAACGCCGGGGGACTCCTGAAAGGAGTTCCCCGGGTTCCCTCAGAACTTTTTCTTGATTTACTTGTGGTTGGAGTCAGGGTTCATGCCGGCTCCGACCTTCTTTTTGCCCTCGCTCCCCCAAGCGGGGGCGCGCCTGTTGTTGCGCTGTGCCCGGGGGGAAACCGCACAATTCGAATTTTACAAAAAAGCAAAAGGTACAATATATCATTTCAGGGAATAAAAGGCAATAAAAACTCCGCACTTCAAAAAAGTGCGGAGAAGATGATGTGTGTCAATCGTTGTTTGCACTTTGTTTACTTGTAAGCGTTGTTATCAAATTTTTCCTTTTTTTGAAACTGAACAATATCAAATAGACCGTCAGTGTACCGAATGCAATGATAAAAAGAGAAACGATTACACATGCAGTGTAAATTTTTGTTCTTGAATCCGATGAACAACAAATAGAACATTAACGCAAATAGAATAACACTTGTTGAAACTATATTCAGTAAATGATCATGGTGTTTTTTGATTATTTCCTCAACATCAGGCGTGCACAATCGCTCGGCTGGAATGTCTGGAAAAAATGAGATCGTTGGCTTGTAAAACCGGTTAACATTTTTGTCGAATTTCCCTCGTGTCAAGTCAAATGAAATCTGCGTGTTTTCACTTAGATTGATATCAATATACCCGGAAATTTTAAAGGCTGATATGTCTTTTTCCCATTCTTGGACTGTGTTGAATGTTAATACATTCAAAGTGCCCCTGATTGGCAGGAACAAAATGTTAAGAAAAGTTTCGACATAATGGGGAATAAACTGTTCTGACTTCTGCTCAAATTTAAGCCGATAAGGCTGTCCTTCCTCAAGCGAAAAGAGAACTTCGTTAGAAAAAAACGGTCTATTGTTTTTTTGATTCTCCGTTCAGAGAAAAACACAACAGCGTCATTATCCGGAGATCCGGATATAAGTAAATCAACCATTCAAATCACCTACATGACACAGCAGTCAAAACTGCCGATGCACGGTGCCCTCCTGCCAAGACCACTATTTTTCGTGCTTCTGCGGACTGATGGGCTGCATCTTTTTTGTCAAGTCCCACGTAGTTGATTTCCTCCCGGAAGGCGTCCACGCTTTCCTGACTTATCTGCTCCATGCTGTCATTCACATCATCGATCCGGTTCCGATGGAAGAACAGAATGTCAACGCCGCGCACGATCCAGAACAGCGGCAGAAGGATCGCCCAGCGAACCAGCACGGGGTATTTTTTTCCTTCATGGCAGAGTATGGCAGGGAAAAACAGCTCAAACCACTTCCTGCGGCGGCGGGTAGAATCCGAGGCGCGCTTGCCCCCTGCCTCCTCCGCTTTGGTGCGGCGATATGCCTCCGATACAAGTGCCCGCTGACGGTCGCCGAATACCGTGTTGTTGAACAGCCGATCGGTCAGGTAGTCGGTCATTTCGTCCGGCTGCGCATCGTCGAACCATACTGCCACAGTACGCAGGATGTTTTCATGGAACTCATCCAGTCCCAGCTTTGCCAGCTCACCCCGGATGTAGTCCATGTCCATGTCGGGGTGCGCCTGCCGGAACACATGAAAATCAATGACGAACTTGATGCCGGCGCCCACGCCCCGGAAATGCTTGACAAAGTGGGCGAACAGGAATACATAGTGATCCTCCGGGCGCATCTCGTACCGGCAGGGGTGTACGCCGCTGGGGCGCGCCGTCCACCAACCGTCACCGTAATACGGCTCCAGATCGATCTCGCCGTCCGGCAACAGCTTGACGTGCAACTCCACAACCATGCCCTCGGCGCTTTTGTACTCAAAAACGTGATTGGTCGTTTCCTCCAGATGGTAGTCGAGACGCTTCATGAGCGCGCGCGCCGCCTTTGCCTGCTTTTGTCGGATCAGAATGTCGCAGTCGCCCATCACGCGCATTTCCGGCTGAGGGTACAGGCGTTTGAGAATAGCGCCCTTGACCGGCATATAGTCAATGCCCGCCGCCTCAAGACTGGCGGTCAGACTGTCAAAATTCTCGATTTGGCGCGTGCTGTGGGCGATGACGCCGCCCGCACGGGCAGTGAATGCGGGAAAGATAGGGGAAGCAGGGAAGTTCTCCGTCTTGCAGGCACCGTAATAGAGCAGGGGGATGATCTGCTGAGAGCCGGCGAACATCAGTGCGTTCGCATAGGAGAAATCATCGGGCAGGGAGGGGAAGGACTCCTCGGGGGACAGCGCATACCGGACAAGCGTCAGGATGCCTTTCTGAAAGCTGTTCATGAACGAAAACCGGCGACCGCTCGAAGAAACGGTGCATCTCCTTGTCAGAAATGGGAAAACCGGGTTTTTATTATACCATACCGGGGATTCTTTTGTCAATCGCTTTCACACTTTCATTTATAAGATATTTTTGATTAAAGATACTCTCAATAGATTCATACTTGGCAAAAAATGCACGACGGTACCCACTCGTGCGTTTTGCAATATTTCAACAACAGTAACTATAAATGCTTTTTTCTTTGCTCTGGTCAAGGCAACGTAGAACGGGCGGCGCTCCTCTGCATGAGGGTATCTATGAACAAGAAGGAGTACATCAAATTGGAAGCTCGGATCGTTGCCTTGCCGATGAAGGAAAACATTGCCGCCAGCGGCGTGCCGGTTCCTCCGGATATACCGGATCACGGAGATGTCTTTGTCGGCGACGACGACGTGTTTGAGAACGACTGATTAGAACATGGCATAGGGGCGTAGTGGATATTCTGAAAGGGAATCCACTACGCCTTTTTTGTAACCGCAAATGCTGTTACCCCGTAAAAGCACCGCAAAACTCTTGACGGCTTGTCTGATTTATGGTATACTGAAACACGGTTCGTGCACAAGGACATCCGAGAGGCGGAACCGGAAAAAGCGGGATATACATAAAATGAAACAATCCTCCATAAAACTGATTATTTTTGACCTGGACGGAACCACGGCGGATACCCTTGGCGGCATTACCGCAGCCATCAACCGCGCACTGACCGCCTGCGGCTTGCCCGGGCATACCGAGGAGGGCGTGCGCCGGTTCGTCAATTATGGCACGAGCCGGTTTGTCGCCGAGGCAGTGCCGGAGAAGCTCCGTCACGACGATGCGTTACTGGCACGCGTCACGGCGCTGTATCTGGACGCGTACCGTGATACCTATACCATGACGGAGGTCTATCCCGGTCTGCCGGCGGTGCTTGACCGGTTGGGACAGCGCACACTGCTTGCCATGAATTCCAATAAGCAGGACGAATTTGTCGGGCGACTGGCGGAACAGCTGTATGCACCCGGCACATTCATGGCGGCGGAAGGGTTCCGCACAGACCGTCCCGGCAAGCCCGATCCTGCCGCTGCACTGGACATCCTGCACCGGGCGTCGGTGTTGCTCGGATGCGCTGTTGCCCCCGATGCGTGCGTGTACGTCGGTGACAGCGACATTGATTACATGACAGCGTGCCGCGCCGGAATGCGCCCGCTCAGCGTCTCGTGGGGGTACCGCCCGTATGAATTCCTCCGGAGTCTCGGTGACCAGCCGATCGCCCGGACACCGGCGGAACTGGAACGGTTGCTGAACGATATGGGACTTTGATTGCCGTACCAACAAACAGAAACATACAGAAAGGATAACCCATCATGTACCAGGTAAAGATTGTATCTTCCCTCGAAAAAGCCTTCCTTGACAGTGACATCCGCACTTTTGAGCCGCTGACCTCTATCCGGATGATGAAAAACCAGCGCCTGTCCTTTCAGCTGTTCTTCACACTGGACGCGAAGGACGATCCGTACCGTACCATGCCGGCGTTGACGGTCGAGGGCGCGTTCTCCGCCTGCACGACTGTGCGGACGGTGGAATTGGAGCCGGTCGTTTATCCCGCGCCCGCCGAGGTGCTGGCGGTGGATGCGAACTACCTGCGCGGCGAACCGGGGCTGTACCCGGACTGGCTGCGCCCGATGCATTACGGCGGTGCCGTATCGGTTCTGCGCGGACAGCTGCACGCAGTCTGGATTTGCCTTGATCCGCGCGACACGGTAGCCGCCGGGGTGTACCCCGTGACGGTGAGTCTTAAGGGCGGGGACGAGGTGCTGGCATCGGCAACGTTGACCGTTGAGGTGCTGGATGCCGACCTGCCCGAGCAGACGATGAAGGTCACGCAGTGGTTCCACTGCGACTGCCTTGCCAATTACTACGACTGTGAGCCGTGGTCGGAACGGCATTGGCGCATCGTGGAGAATTTTGCCCGCACGGCAGTGGAGAACGGCATCAACCTGCTGCTGACGCCGCTCTTCACGCCTCCGCTGGATACGGCGGTCGGCGGCGAACGCACCACGGTGCAGCTGCTGGACGTGACGGTCACGAACGGGGCGTACAGCTTCTGCTTTGATAAGCTGGATCGCTGGATTGACATGTGCGACCGCGTGGGGGTGCGGTTCTTTGAAATCTCCCATCTGTTCACGCAGTGGGGCGCCGGGCACGCACCCAAGGTTATGGCAACCGTGGACGGCGAATACCGCCGTATCTTCGGCTGGGAGACCGATGCGACCGGAGAGGAGTATACCCGCTTCCTGCGCACGATGCTTCCTGCGTTCCTCGCGCATATGAAAGCACGGGGAGACGACACCCGCTGCCTGTTCCATATTTCGGACGAGCCCTCCGGGGAACAGCTGGAGCAGTACAGCCGCTCCAAGGCTGTGGTCGCCGACCTGCTGGAAGGGTACACCATCATGGACGCGCTGTCCAATTACGATTTCTACGAGCGCGGCGTTGTTGCGACGCCGATCCCCTCCAATGACCATATAGAGCCGTTCATCCGGGGCGGCGTGCCGGGGCTGTGGACGTACTACTGCTGCGGACAGTGCGTGGACGTCAGCAACCGTCTCCTTGCCATGCCGTCCTGGCGGAACCGTTCCATCGGGATGCAGTTCTACAAGTACGACATCGCAGGTTTCCTGCAGTGGGGATATAATTTCTACAATAATATGCAGTCTGTGAACACGGTTGACCCGTACAGCGATGCCAGCGGTGAGTATTGGGTGCCGGCGGGCGACACCTTCTCGGTCTATCCGGCGCAGGACGGCACAGCGTATGAGTCCCTGCGGCTTGTCGTATTCCACGAGGCGCTGGAGGACGTGCGTGCCATGAAACTGTGCGAGTCCTTCTACGGAAAAGAGCGCGTGGTTTCCGAGATGGAGCAGGTCTTCGGCAGACCCATCACCTTCTCCACCTGTGCCGCTTCCGCTGCCGAGCTGCTGGCTGTCCGTGCCCGCGTGGACGAGCTGATCGCCGAGGCGGTCGGGAAGGGAAATGCTATAATCAAATAAAACGGAAAGCGGGAACTTTTATGCGCTATTTCAGAAGCCGCACAGGCAGGCAGAGAAGCCGGTCGTGCAGCATAATAGCGGTTGAACCAATGATATAGCAGCGGATTATCGGACACCCGAAGTACGCAGTAGCCACAGGGAGCGGCATTTGCCGCTCCCTGTTTTGGGTACTCCATAATCCGTTGTCCATGCCGTTGAGAGCTGTTGAATGCCGCCCGCCGGGGCGGCGCTCCTTGGCAACTGACGGGCATGGGGCGGTTGCCGGCTTTTTCATAATTGCCAAGATTGACTGCTGTTCGGGCGGTTGGTGCGGTTCTCAAATCATTTTTTCGCTGAATACGCTGAATACGGATTGACAAAAGTATGATTTCGTGGTAGAATATATCGGAGTAAAATGTCGATGTCCTGTCCTGCCGCAGAAATGCGGCGGACGTTGAATCGGAAAACAAAAACACAGGAGAGAGACGAATGGAAAAACAACAGAAACCACGAGACGTCGTCGGGCAAGGACGAAACCGTCCGGTATGTTCTCTCGGCGGATGAACTGCAGGGGAGCATTCGGCGGGCGCTTGATGAGGGCGGGGAGCGCGCCGGGCGGCGTGACCGCACCGAAAACGGCGACCGGTTCGGCGCGGACGATCGCGCTGATCGGAACGGGACGGCAGGCACGCAGTCGCGCTGGCAGTCCGGCTTCACCGGGGAGGGGGAGTATGTCATTGACCTGAAAATGGCTATGACGGCGCTTGCCAAACGGTGGTGGATCATTCTGCTGGCTACACTGATCGGCGGTCTGGTCATGCTTGGCTATGCCCGCTATAACTATTCGCCGCAGTACCGTGCTACCATAAAGCTGTATGTCACCAACAACACGACCGCCGGCAACGTGACGGTCATTTCCACGTCGGATATCGTGGCGGCGCAAACGCTTATCCC
This sequence comes from Oscillospiraceae bacterium, assembly GCA_022009675.1. Lineage (GTDB taxonomy): Bacteria > Bacillota > Clostridia > Oscillospirales > CAG-272 > CAMEON01. The sequence goes on from CP091718.1 coordinate 1,524,539, forward strand.
GACCTATAACGAGATACTTCTGACGCGTGATTTTTCTCGACAAGAGCAACGGCGGCGTCATTGAGAAGTACAAGGCGGCTACCGGCAAGGATATCACCTTCGCCCAGCTGTCGGATATGCTGGTCAGCGGCGCTGTGCCGGACACGCAGATCTACTACGTGACTGTCACGAGCGGCGACCCGGATCAGGCGATGAAGCTGGCGAATATAATATACGACGAACTGCCCCGCAAGCTGCAGGAAAAAGGTGCAGGGTTCCTCTGTCGAGCAGATCGATAAGGCTGCCTCGGCTGTGCTTGTGACGCCCAATTTCGGAAGCAAGGTTCTGATCGGTGCGCTGATCGGACTGGTTCTGTCTGCCGGATATGCAATCCTGGTCGGCTGTGTACTGAACGATAAGCTGGAGAGTGCCGCATGGCTGTCCAGCGCGTTCCCGTCTGTGCCGGTGCTGGCACAGATTCCGGACACGCAGCGCGGAAGCAGTCGGAACGACTACGACGGCTACGGGTATGACTATGGGTATGGCTACGGGTATGGGTACGGATACGGATACGAGCAGGCACCGCGCCCCGCCCATCACGCAAAATCCAAGAGCCACAAAGAGGATGAAGCCGATACGACCGGCAAAGCCGATACGACCGGCAATACGGATGCCGTCACGAAGGATACCACCGGGACGGACGGCGCAGATGCCTCCGGACGGAAAGGAGAATGAGCATGAGCCGTAGCAAACAGACTGACGAGAAGAAGCAGGCGAGGAAAGCGGTGGGAGAGCGGAGATCCCCCTTCGCCAGCGGCATGGACTTCGAGACGAGCGAGGCATACAACGTCCTCCGTACCAACATCATCCTGTCCCTGCCCCACAAGCGGCGGGGCAATATCGTGGGAACTACTTCCTCCGCTCCCCACGAGGGAAAATCCTATACATCGGTCAACCTGAGCTATGCGTTGGCAAAGAACGGCTCCCGCACCCTGCTGGTGTCCGCCGATATGCGTAAGCCCACGGTGGAGGGGGTACTATGAGGTTCCCCTGTCGCCGGGACTGTCCAATCTGCTGGTCGGAAGCGTCCCGCAGGACAGCCTGATGGAAGTGATCCGCCCCCTGCCGGAATACAGTGAGAACCTGTTTCTCCTGCCTGCCGGGGACATTCCCCCCAACCCGTCCGAGCTGCTCGGCTCGCAGAATATGGGGGATCTGCTGCGGAAGCTGGCGACCTTGTTTGACTTCATCATCGTGGACCTGCCTCCTGTCACGACGGTGGTGGATCCCGTGGCGGTTTCGCCCAATCTGGACGGAATGCTGGTCGTGGTCAACCATGCGTACACGCGGCGCCAGACGCTGATTCAGGCGCTCAAGCAGCTGCGGTTCAGCGGCGTCCGGATTCTGGGCTTTGTGTACAACGGCTACAGCCGGCACGGCAGCGGAAAAACGTAAGAGCTACAGCTACAAGGGGTATGACTACAAGAGTTACGATACCGGCAGCTACGATCCGAAGAACCGGGGGGACAGAGTCGGCAAGGCGGAGTAAAACAGCACCGGACGGAAAGCCGCAACGGAATGCCACAGAAAGGGGACTTGCAGGATGGGTAACAGAAGCAACAGACAGAGACGGAAGATTCTGAAGGGCGTCGGGTATGCTGTCGTCGGGGTGACGGCGGGCATCCTGCTTGCCCTGCTGATTCGGGGAACGCGCAAGCCGTCTGACAGTGTCCATACCGGAAGTGAGGGCAGGATAGGCGACGTCTGGATCGGCGATGCCTGCTACGAGAAGCGCCGCGACCTGAAAAAAATATCCTCTTTATTGCCGTGGAAAATGACGGTGACTCGCGGGGAATCCACTCGCTTGCCGTGCATCCCCAGGCGGCGTACCTCGCCATTCTGTCCATAGACGAGGCGAGGGGCACATACTTCCTCACGACACTGGACACCCGCCTGCACACTGCTGTGGAACCGGTCAATGAGTTCGGCGAGGTGGAGGAGAATGCCCAGACGCCGATTGCGGACGCCAACCTCGGTCTTGCCCAGGCGTTCGGCGACGGCGGGCGCCGCAGTTGTATGAATACGACGCGGACGGTGGAGAAGCTGCTGAATGTCATCATCACCAATCAGGTGTGCATACGGCTGTCGGACACGACGGAGAAGCCGCTGTTCCTGACGGATCCGCGGGGACAGCTGCAGGAAATCAACCGCAGTGTTCAAGAACTGATGGATGCCAATATTCAGAAGAGCTTTGCTGTTGCCATGAGCGAGTCGTGCGTGTATACGGACTTCCGCGACAAAGGCTCCTTTGAGCGCATTCTGAATCAGGTGCTCACGTACACGTCCGCCGGAAGCTACGAGCTGGAGGCTTCGTCCACGGCGGAGGACGCGACCCGCCTTGCGATCCGACTGTTTCTGACCGAATTGCCGAATCCCGTGACACGAAAGGAAGGCACGCCATGAACGGCGGGCGCGGTATCCTGCCTGCCTTCGGGCTGGTAGACGTTCACAGCCACATTCTGCCGGGGGATGGATGACGTTGCACGCGATGTTGCGGAGTCGGTCGATCTGCTGAGACTGTCGTATCGGCAGGATGTGCGGCATATGTGGGCGACACCGCATTTTTACCCGCAGAAGGAAAACCCGAATGATTTCCTGCGCCGTCGTGAGCGGGCGATCCGCCGCCTGCAGGACAGTTGGGAGCGGGACTGTATGCCGCGCGTGTACGCCGCGGCGGAGGTCGCGTACTTCTACGGTTTGGGGCGTTCCCCCCACGCGGGTTACCTGTGCCTGGAGGGGACACCGTACATACTGGTGGAGATGCCGGAGGACGAGTGGTCGCCTGATACGGTGGAGGATCTTCTCCTCCTGCGCTTTTTCCAGGGACTGCGTCCGATCATTGTGCACGTAGAGCGCTGTCTCCCCATGCAGAACCGCCGCACGGTCAAGCGGTTGGCGGATGAAGGGGTGCTGTTCCAGTGTAACGCGGCGTTTCTTGCCAGCTATGAGACCTGCAAGCGGCAGATAAAGACGTTGTTCCGGAATGACCGGATGGACCTTATCGGCAGTGACTGCCACAATATGCGGACGCGAAAGCCGAACATCGGCGTCGCCCTGCGCACGCTGAGCGAGGTCATTGACACGGAAAAACTCCGCACGGTACTGCGGCGGGCGGCGGATATCACACGTGCCGCCACGCCCTGCTGCTGAGTGCGGCGACTAAAAGTACAGAAGACAGAAGACCAAAGATATAGTACGAATCGGAAAGGATGTCCGGATGGCGATCCGGATCGGGTACCTGTATTATGAGCGAAGCGAGGAAATCGCAGAAGCCGGAGCCATTTGAGAAGAAAGTCTGGCTTTCCTCCCCGACTATGCACGGGGAGGAAATGGACTATGTCCGGGAGGCGTATGATGCCAACTGGATGTCTACGGTGGGCGCAAACATCGACGCAATTGAGGAGAAATTCGCCGCACGCATCGGAGTCGGCTACGGGGTGGCGCTTTCCTCCGGAACGGCGGCGCTGCATCTGGCGGTCAAACTGGCGGGTGTGCGTCCGGGCGAGCGGGTATTCTGCTCGGACGTGACGTTTTTCGGCGACTGCGAATCCCATTGTGTATGAGGGAGGCGTCCCCGTTTTCATTGATTCCGAACGGGAGAGTTGGAACATGGATCCGGCGGCACTGGAAAAGGCGTTTGAGCTGTATCCCGGCGTTCGCGTCGTGATGGTGGCGAACCTGTACGGAACCCCCGGGCATCTGGACGAGATCCGCGCTATCTGTGACAGGCACGGAGCCATCCTGATCGAGGATGCCGCCGAATCGCTGGGGGCGTCCCTCGGCGGCAGGATGGCGGGCAGTTTCGGGCACTACAATGTAATCAGCTTCAACGGGAACAAGATCATCACCGGTTCCTGCGGCGGTATGCTCCTGACAGATGACAGGTTTGCCGCCGAGAAGGTGCGCAAATGGTCCACGCAGTCCCGCGAGGCGGCACCGTGGTACCAGCACGAGGAGTTGGGCTACAACTATCGCATGAGTAACGTGGTCGCCGGTATCATCCGGGGGCAGGAGAAGCACCTGGAGGAGCATATCGCACAGAAGCGCGCGATATGGGAGCGCTACCGGGAGGGCTTCCGTGACCTGCCCGTGACCATGAATCCCCATTTGCCGGACAGTGAGCCGAACTGCTGGTTGTCCTGCCTGCTGGTGAACGAGGAAGCCATGTGCCGGCAGGTACGGAGCGACCGGGAGGCGCTGTACATCCGGGAGCCGGGTAAGACCTGCCCGACCGAGATTCTGGAGACGCTGGCGGCGTGCAACGCCGAGGGGCGGCCCATCTGGAAGCCCATGCACATGCAGCCGTTCTTTTTCCGCCAATCCCTTCGTCACGCGCGAGGGCAATGCCCGCGCGACAACCAACGCATACAGATCCGGCGGTGTTGCCGATGTCGGCTCCGACCTCTTCCGTCGCGGGCTGTGCCTGCCGAGCGACAACAAGATGACCCCCGACGTGCAGGATCGGGTGATCGGGATCGTGCGGAGCTGCTTCTGATCCGATGCATATGTACGCACGGTTCTGGAAAAGGCTGCTGGATTTTCTCCTGGCGCTGACGGCGTTGCTGGTTCTGTCGCCGCTTCTTCTGCTGCTGACGGTGGCGGGCGCTGTGGCGATGCGGGGAAATCCGTTCTTTGCCCAGCCGCGTCCCGGACGGGGGAGCGCATTTTTTTCGCCTGATAAAATTCCGCACCATGTCCGATCGGCGCGACGCATCGGGGGCGCTTCTCCCGGACGGGGAGCGACTGAACGGATACGGCAGATTCCTGCGGAAAACCTCCCTTGATGAACTGCCGGAGCTGTTCAATATTCTTGTCGGACAGATGGCGCTGGTGGGACCTCGCCCGCTGTTGACGGCTTACCTGCCGCTGTACAGCGAGGAGCAGCACCATCGCCACGATGTGCGCCCCGGTCTGACCGGCTACGCGCAGGTTCACGGGCGCAACGCTGTCCCATGGGAGGAGCGGTTCCGGATGGATGTCTGGTACACGCAGAACATAACTTTCCGGCTGGACTGCCGGATTTTGCTGGATACGGTGCGGGTGGTTTTCCGACATGACGGGATCGGAAGCGGCACATCGGAAACCATGGAGCCGTTCACCGGAAACCGGACGGCGGCAGTTGAAGTGGGAGCTGAAAAGGAGGAGTCCGCACAGTGGGCACAAGGCAAAGACTGATTCTTCTCGGTGCGGGCGGACAGGGACGTGTAGTCGCGGATATCGCCCTGCATACGGGACTCTACAGTGAAATCGGATTTCTGGACGATGACCTAGGGGTGGCGGATACCGGATTGCCGTTTCCGTTGCTGGGCAGTTTTTCCGAGTACGGCAAATGGCTTGGTGAGGCGGATTTTGCGGTTGCGATCGGGAACAACGCTGTCCGTGAGGCGTTGCAGGATCGGCTGACCGCCGCCGGTGCATCGCTGGCGACGCTGATCCATCCCCGCGCGTTTGTAGCGAGCCGCGTGACGCTGGGGGGGCGGGCAGTGTGGTGATGGCGGGCGCGGTAATCAATGTTGACGCGGTCATCGGGCGCGGCGTCATTGTCAACACCTGCGCATCGGTGGATCATGACTGTCGGATCGGGGATTTCTGCCATGTGAGCGTCGGCGCGCGTCTTGCCGGAGCGGTTCGTGTGGGCGACCGGAGCACGTTGGGCGTGGGTGCCGTCGTGCGGAACAATACCGATATCTGCGCGGACTGCATGGTCGGTGCGGGAGCGGCGGTGGTCAGCCCGCTGACGGAACCGGGCGTGTATGTCGGTGTGCCGGCACGGCGACTGTATCCGGATGGAGCGAACTGAGCTTCGATAAAGATTGGGGGAACCTCTTGCCGCTCGCGTAGTATGCAGAGGTTCCCTTCAGGGATAATTGCCGCCGGCGCGGCGGCAATTTGCGCAAAGAGAACACTGCCGCTTCAGGCGGCGGGCAGGACACGGACTGAAACGGGAAGGGAAACGTATGGGCGGAAAGCTACTGATTCTGGCAAATAACAGCCTCGGACTGTATCGGTTCCGTGCCGACCTTATCCGGACGCTGGGGCAGACGTATACAGTCTATGCTTCCACGCCCCGCAATGACCACTTCGACGATCTGGCATCAATAGGCTGTCATGTGATCGAGACCGGGATCGACAGGCGTGGGCTGAATCCCATCCGGGATCTGCGGCTGTTGCGTACCTATCGGAGGCTGATCCGGGAGATACGTCCCGATCTGGTCATCACGTATACCATTAAGTGCAACGTTTACGGCGGGTATGCGGCGCGGCGGGCGGGTGTTCCGTATGCGGTCAACGTGACCGGCCTGGGGAGCGCTTTTCAGCATCCGGGGCTGTTGCGCCGGGTGGCGACCTGCCTTTGCCGGATCGGACTGAAGCGTGCCGGGGTTGTATTCTTTGAGAACAGCGACAACCGCGATGTGTACTGCCGGCTGGGCATTGTCCGGCAGGATGTGTGCCATGTTCTGCATGGGGCGGGCGTGAATCTGGAGCAGTTTCCCCTGACGCCGTATCCGACGGACGGAACTGTCACAAGGTTTCTTTTCATCGGGCGCGTCATGCGGGAAAAGGGCGTGGATGAGCTGTTCGCCGCCATGCGCAGTCTGCGGGCGGCAGGGCAGTCCTGCGTGCTCCACGTCGTCGGGGATACCGAGGAGGATTACCGCGCGCGTCTGCATGAAGGGGAGGAAGCCGGCTGGCTGGTGTACCACGGCTATCAGACCGACGTGCATCCCTTTATCGCAGAGGCGCACTGCCTGGTTCTGCCGTCCTACCATGAAGGGATGGCAAACGTCAATCTGGAAAGTGCCTCTATGGGAAGACCGCTCATCACCTCCCGCATCCCCGGATGCATGGAGGCTGTGCGGGAAGGCGAGACCGGCTATCTGTGTGCACCGCAGGATACCGACAGCCTGCTGGACGCCATGCAGCGTTTCCTGCGCCTGTCGCCCGCGGAACGCGAGGCGATGGGGCGTGCGGGGCGGGCACATATGGAGGCGGAATTTGACAAGCGGCAGGTGGTCGCCGAGACGGCGGCGTGCCTGCAGGCGTGCGTGAGCGCGTCCAGGTAAGCAAGTCGCACCGGTCGGAACCGGAATCTACAGGAAGGAAGCGTTTGCAAACGCATGGTTATAGCATAACTCATGACAAAACTGTTGCCGATCATACTGATAGCCATGTGCTTTGCGATGCTGTCGGAAATGCGTTCCCAAAAGAATCTTTCGGGGAACGGCTACCGTCGCAAGGATGCTTTTTTCTGTGTGTGTATGATGCTGGTGTTGGCGGTATTCGTCGGCTTGCGCACGCGCTACAATGACACCACGACTTATACGCATTCCTATGAGCTTCTGCGGGTGAAGGATTCCCTCTTCAACGGGATTGAGTGGTCACTCAGCTCCAGCGTCGGGTTTGAGCTGACGCAAAGACTTATCAAGTACCTGGGCGGATCGGCTCAGACGTTTCTGATGTTGTTTGCTCTCTTTGATGTGGGAGTCAATGTCTGGTTTATCCGGAAGTATTCCGATTCTCTGTGGCTATCCTTCTTCCTGTATATTGCCATGGGGTGCTATGTGTTCAATATGGCTGCCATCATGCAGTGTACCGCGACCTCGCTGATCCTGATCGCTATGGACAGATTGATGGAGGGTAAAAAGCGGCGGTTCGTACTGTATGTTATACTGGCTGCGCTGTTTCACACCTACGCAATCATGTTTATTCTGGCACAGTTCCTGTTCTTTACGCCGTGGAAGAGAAAAACCTATTTCATGCTGGTCGGTTTCATGCTGATCGGGCTGCTGCTGCCCCGTCTGCTGGGTTTGGTGGTCGCACTGACTTCCGCTATGGGGGAATCGTACTCCATGGAGTCCTTCGCGGGTGCCGGCGTGAATCTTTTCCGGTTTCTTGTTGTGTCGGCGCCGATTGCGTTGTCCTTTTTGGTGCGGGACGAGATCGAGAAGCAGAGTACGCGGAATGATATGCTCATTTTCAACCTGTCCATGCTCAATGCCGAGATCATGTTCGTTGCCCTGTTCGGCACTGCAAACTATTTTGCACGTCTTGCCAACTACTTCCTGATCTTTCAGACGCTGACCCTGCCGTGGTTGCTTCGTTTCTTCCGTCCGTCCGCACGTCGTATGCTGACGGTCTGTATCGTTGTGTGCTATGTCCTGTATTTCTACTACCAGAGTGCCATCGTATTGCCATTCGATTACTTTTTCGACCGTGTGGATCTGATCGACTACATCAAGACGTTGCTCCCCTGACAGAGGTAGGCGGCTGTGTTCCGCAGAGGCACTATTACGAGAGGAGCCTGCTTTGGAGCAGGGTATGAAATGGAGAGTAAAGTATCCGTTATCGTCCCGGTTTTTCGTGTCGAGGCGTACCTGCCGACCTGCGTGGACAGTATTCTGGGGCAGACTTACCGCAATATTGAGCTGATCCTTGTGGATGACGGCAGCGACGACGGTTGCCCTGCCATGTGTGATGCCTACGCCGCCGCGGATGCGCGCGTCCGATGCATTCATAAGCAGAACGGGGGACAAGCCTTTGCCCGGCGTGACGGTGTCGCAGTTGCGACGGGTGACTACTTTCTTTTTGCTGATTCGGACGATTGGCTGGAGCCGGACGCGATTGAGCGCTTTGTCCGGACAGCGGAAGTAAACAAGGCAGATGTTGTTTGCTCAGGCTATCGGCGCGTGTATCCGAACCGGACATTTGATACGGTTCTTTGCACGGAGGAAACGGTGTATGCGGGTGAAGCGGTACGCACGATTCAGCGGCGACTTATCGGTCCTGTTGCGGATGAGTTGCGTTTTGTGGAGGCAGTGGATCGGCTGACACCGATGTGGGCGAAGCTGTACAGCGCGCGCGTAATCGCGGCAGGCAAGTGGGTTAGCGAGAGGGAAACAGGGTCGCTGGAGGATGCAATTTTCAATTTGTATGCTTTTCGTGCGTGCCGCATGTGTGTGCTGATTCCGGATTGTCTGTACGATTACCGTAAGGATAACCGCAACGCCACGACATTGCGGTATCGCCCGCAGTTGGCGGAGCAGTGGGAACGTGTATATGCCTACATGGAGGAGTTCATGCAGGAAACAGGCACAGGTGACGATTGTCGCATAGCTTTGAATAATCGGATGGCGTTGGGATGCTTGGGACTGAGTTTCAATGAACTCGCAGGCAAACGCCCTGCGCGGGAGCGGAGGCGTTCACTGGCGGCGTTGCTCCGGCAGGAGCGTCGCCGTCGTGCTCTCGACACCTTGGAATATGCTTACCTGCCACGCAAGTGGAGGCTGTTCTATGGATTGTGCCGCCGTGGGCGAGCGGGTACCGTGTTGATGATGACATGGCTTGTTCAACGGCTCAAGTCGGTGCGGAGCAAGTAGAATCATCAGATTGATCGAAAGGCAGGATGTCGGATATGGACGGGCAGAACCCGGTACGCGTTCTCAATCTTTTTCACCATTCTGAATCGTGGCGGCGCCGAGACCATGGTCATGAACTATTACCGCCATATCGACCGCACGCGCGTGCAGTTTGACTTTCTGGTACACCGGGAGGAACGTGGCGCCTATGAGGACGAAATCGAATCGCTGGGCGGGCGCATCTTCCGCATGATGCCGGTTCGTCCCTGGACGGCGGGGGCGTATCGTCGGGCGATCCGTGTATTCTTTTCCGAGCATCCGGAGTACCGCATCCTGCACGCGCATATGTCCGAGCTGGGGCTGTACGCCTTTCAGGAGGCAAAGCGGATGGGGATACCCGTGCGTATCTGCCACGCACACAATGCACCGCACGGTATTGATCTCAAATCGCCGGTGCGCTGGTACATGAAAACCCGGATGAGACCTTATATCACGCACCGCTTCATGTGCGGCTATGAATCCGGGCTGTGGCTGTTCGGAAGCAGGTACCGGGACAGCTTCATTCAGATGAACAATGCGGTAGACGCAGCCGCGTTTCGCTATGACGCCGCACGCCGGGCAGAGGTTCGCCGTGTGCTGGAGCTCCCGGAGGAGTCTGACGGTCGGGCACGTCGGGCGGTTCAATTACCAGAAGAACCACCCGTTCCTGCTCCGGGCTTTCGCTGCCGTGCGGCGGCAGGAGCCGGGTGCCGTGCTTCTGCTGGTCGGAGACGGGAGCGACCGCCCTGCCGCTGAGACACTGGCGCGGGAGCTGCGTATCTCGGATTCCGTGCGCTTTTTGGGTATCCGAACGGACATTCCCGACCTTTTGCAGGCGATGGATGTGTTCGCATTCCCGTCGCATTTTGAGGGATTGTCGGTCGCCAGCGTTGAGGCACAGGCGGCAGGACTGCCGTGTCTCATTTCCGATGGTGTGCCGATTGAGTGCAAGAAAACAGACCTTGTCCATGCTCTGCCGTTGTCGGCGGGAACCGATGCATGGGGGCGGAACTGCTCCGGCTGGCACGAGCCGGCAGAGACGCGCGCCGCGACACGTCGGAGGAAATCCGGGCGGCGGGATTTGATATAACCGAAAACGCAAGGTGGCTGCGGGATTTCTATCTGGGAGCCGTCGGGAGGAGCTGATATGGACACGCAGAAGCTGACGGTTTTCACCCCTGCCTACAACCGCGCACACACCCTGCCGCGCACCTACGAATCCCTCTGCCGCCAGAGCTGCAAGGATTTCGTTTGGCTTATTGTGGACGATGGGAGCAGTGACGGGACGCATGCACTGGTCGAGGAGTGGCAGACGCGGGATAACGGTTTTCCCATCCGCTATATCTACAAGGAAAACGGCGGAATGCACACGGCACACAACGTGGCGTATGACAATATCACAACCGAGTTGAATACCTGTATTGATTCCGATGATGCACTGGCGGAGGGCGCTGTGGAGGTGATTCTTTCGCTGTGGGAGCGCGCGGGCGGGCCCACGCACCCGGAGATTGCGGGAATTATCGGGCTGGATGCGGATATGAATACGGGAAAGGTAATCGGGACAGCGTTTCCGGCGGACATGACAACCACAACGCTGGAGGGTTTTTATGCCTCTGGCGGACGGGGGGATAAAAAACTGGTTTACCGTACCGATGTGATGCGGCAGATGCCGCCATACCCGGTGTTCCCGGGGGAGAAGTACATCTCGCTGGGCTACAAGTACCAGCTTTGCGACCAGCTGTACCGCCTGCTGACAATCAACCGCGTGCTGTGTGACGTCGAGTATCAGCCGGACGGTTCATCCCATTCCATGTTCCGGCAGTATCTCCAGAACCCGCGCGGGTTTGCGTTTATCCGGGTGCAGAACATGAAGTTCAACAAGTCTTTCCGCCGGAACGCAAGGGACTGTGTGCATTACGTGTCCAGCTGCCTCATCGCGCGTGAAAAACACTTCGTGCGAAAGTCTCCGAAGCCGGTTCTGACGTGGTTTTTCCGTGCCGGCGGGTGTGTTGCTGACGCTGTATATCCGGTGGCGGGCAAAACGATGAGGTCTTGCGGAGCGGCAGGACGCCGGAACCGGAAAAAGAAGGCGGAAGTCTGAAAACATGTTTTCAGACAGGGAGTTTTGTGCCGGAACCGCCCCAGACTTCCGCGCCGGTGAGAAAGGAAGGTCATAAATATGATCCCCAAGAAGATACATTACTGCTGGTTCGGGCGGGGCGAGAAGAACGAGAAGGCTAAGAAATGCATCGCCAGCTGGCATAGATTCTGCCCGGACTATGAGATTATCGAGTGGAACGAGGACAACTTTGACGTGAACATGAACGGGTACACCGAAATGTGTATCCGGGAGAAGAAATACGCCTTCCTGAGCGACTATGCGCGCCTGTTGATCCTGGAGCGCGAGGGCGGACTGTACTTTGACTTGGATGTGTAGATTGTCCGCAGCATGGACACACTGCTGGACAATAAGGCATTCTTTGGCTTTGAAAATCGGGATTATGTGGCGACAGGACTGGGCTTCGGCGCTGAGGCAGGGAATCCCGCCGTGTGCGCCATGCTGGCGGAGTATGATGAACTGTTGGACGGCAAGCATGGCACCGTGGGATGCCCCATCCTTAACACCCGGGCGCTGGAGCGTTGCGGGCTGGTCAAGAACGGGACGTTGCAGGATCTGGGCAGTGCCGTCATTTATCCTGCAGACTATTTCAATCCGTATGACGATGCGCTGGGCAAGCTGCGCAGGACGAAAAACACGTACTCCATCCATTGGTATGCCAAAAGCTGGATGAGCCGCCGCGCAATCCTGCGTAGCAGACTGTCCAAGCCGTGGCACCGCCTGCAGCACCTGATCGGCAAGCGCTGATATCCGGTTATGAAAAAGAAGATACTGATCCTTCACACCAACATGGAGTTGGGCGGTGCCGAAACGAGCCTGCTCGGTCTGCTTTGGAGTCTGGATTATGACCGCGTTTCGGTGGATCTGTTCCTGTATGCGCACACAGGGGAGTTACTGCCGCTGTTGCCGGATGCAGTCCGTCTGCTCCCGGAGCAACCTGCCTATCGGGCGCTCTGCGATCCGATACGGACTGCAATCCGGCAGGGACACCCCGTAGTGGCAGGGGTGCGATTGCGCGCCAAGCTGGTCACGGCGGTCCGGAACCGGAAGATGCACTTCCGTGATTACGGGCACGCGCTGAAGCAACGCACGCACGCCTACGCTGTCCGACATCTGCCGCGCATCGGGGGCGATTACGATATGGCGGTTTCCTTCATTGACCCGCATTGGATCATGAACCGCCGTACTTCCGCTCCCGTGCGGTTGGGTTGGTTCCACACCGACTGTGCACTGATTACGCCGGATAACCCCATGGAGGAGAAAATGTGGTCGGAATGCACCCATGTGGTCAACGTTTCGGAATCCTGTAAGGCGGCATTTGATGCGGTTCATCCTGCGCTGACAGCCCGCTCTTTCGTTATGGAGAATATTCTGGCAAAGCGCTTCGTTGAAAGCCGCGCGGAAATGCCCCTGCCGGCGGACGAGATGCGCCGCGACGGACACATCAATCTCCTGTCGGTCGGACGCTTCTGCGAAGCAAAGAACTTTGATAACGTGCCGGATATTGCCCGCCGTCTGCTGGCGGACGGACTGCCGATCCGATGGTACATCATTGGCTACGGCGGTGATGAACCCCTGATCCGTCGGCGCATCGCCGAGGCGGGCATGGAGGATGCCGTCATCCTACTCGGAAAGCGCGATAATCCGTACCCGTACATCCGGGCGTGCGACCTGTATGTTCAGCCCAGCCGCTACGAGGGCAAGTCAGTCACTGTACGCGAGGCGCAGATGCTGGCACGTCCCGTTGTCATCGCCCGGTACGCGACCTCCGCCAGCCAGCTGGAGGACGGAGCGTACGGCGTCATCGTCCCGCAGGACAATGCGGGCTGTGCCGCCGGGATTGCCGCTCTCTTGCGTGATCCTGCGCGTATGGCGCGTCTTTGCGATACCTGCCGCTCGCGCGACTACACCAACGCAGCCGAGGCAGAAAAGCTGTACCGTCTCCTGTTCCCGGACGGGGAACAATAAAGAAGCATTATCCGTACGATCCGCATGGAAGGAGGAACCGCTCATGCGTGTGAATACTATAACCTGCCATGACGTGTATAACGTCGGCGCCGCGCTTCAGGCATACGCCCTGTGCCGTTACCTGCGGGAGCGGGGACACGATGCGCACATCATAGATTACAAGCCGGACTACCTGTCCGGGCACTACCGGCTGTGGGGCGGGGTAAGCCCCCGGTTTGACAGACCGGGACTGCGGCTGGCATTCAATCTTGCCAAATTTCCCGGGCGCGCGGCGGCGCGTATGGGGCGGCGCAAACGCAATTTTGACAGCTTCCGCCGGACGTACCTGCCGCTGACAGCGCGCTATGACAGCTTTGCGGCGCTGTGCGCGGAGCCGCCGCCTGCGGATGTGTACCTTGCGGGCAGTGACCAGATATGGAACACGCTGTTCCCGAACGGGCGCGACCCTGCCTTCTACCTGCAGTTTGCGCCGGCGGGCGTGACGCGCGCTTCCTATGCCGCCAGCTTTGCCATGGATGCGGTCGATCCGGCGTGGGCGGAACGCCAACGCGCCTGGATCGGGGCGCTGGATTACGTGTCCGTGCGTGAGCCTTCCGGGCTTGCCCTTCTGGAACAGCTCGGAATTACCGGCGGGGAGGCAGTTATGGATCCGGTGTTCCTTCTGCCGGCGGCGGCATGGCGGGAACTGGCGGTTCCCGTCCGGCGGAGCAAGCCCTACCTGCTGGTATACGACTTTGACGGATCGCCCGCCATCCGGGCGGCGGCGGAGCAGCTGGCGGCGGCACACGGGTGCGAGATTGTCACGGTGCTGAAGCTGCCCTACGGAACTCCGGATGCGGCGGAAGCAGGGCCGGGCGGCTTCCTCGGTTGGCTTGCCGGGGCGGAGTACGTGCTGTCCAATTCCTTCCATGCGACGGCGTTCTCCCTGATCCTGCACCGCCCGTTTATGACCTATGGCAGGCAGGAAAAACTCAACAGCCGGATGCGCGACCTGATGGAGATCGCGGGGCTGTCCGGGCGGAAGCGGGCGGATGAGCCGGCAGACTGGGACAGCGTGGACGAGAGGCTGAAGCTGCGGATTGCGGCTTCGGAGGCGTACCTCAGCCGGGTGCTTCATGAATCTTAAAGAGCTGTACCTGGAGATCTACCGGAGCCGACCGGAAAGCATTCTGCGGTTCATGCTGGTCAGTCTGTTTGTCTGGACACTCCTCACTCTGCTGTTCGGGAGCCTGCGCGCGACGCGACGCGGCTGGATGTGGTTCAACCGCATCCTTGCCGGATGCGCGGTGCTGGGTATCCTGGGTATAACGGTGTTTTACCGGTTTATCGGCGGCGGCGGGGAGGTCGGCATCAATCTGGTGCCGTTCCGCGTGCCGGAGGAGGCGTGGCGGGCGGAGGAATACTACCGGATGCTGCTGATGAATGCATTCCTCTTCTTTCCGCTGGGGCTGTCGCTGGGTAACGCGTGGCGCCCGGAGCGCCGCATCCTGCGCCGCTTCGGACTTACGGTTCTGTGCGGACTGGCGCTGAGCCTCTTCTGCGAGACGATGCAAGGTCTTTTCATGCTGGGAACGGCGGAGACCGACGACCTGCTGATGAATACGGCAGGCGTTGTGCTGGGCGCGGTCAGTGCGCTTGCGGCGGGGGTACTGTCACTGCCGATCCGGTGGTTGCGCAAGAGCGGGGAGACTTCCCGAAAATGACAGACACCGTCTGCCGCCAGCCGTTGCGCGGCGATCTGCGCGGTGTCACGGATGTACGATACCATGATATGGAATAACGAAAGGAACGGAAATCATGAGAGAGAACGAGAAGCCCACTGAGGGGAATATGCCGCCGGTGAACGCGGGGGAGCGCAGCCAGCAGAGTCCGGAGCAGAGTCCGGAGTTGTTGGCGCGGGAGCAGGAGCGCCAGCGCTACCGCGAGGAGCGAGCGCGTATGGCTCCGCCGCCGCAGAGCCGCCGTCATATGCCGCGCAGCAGGATGGGGCGCGCCATGTTCAGGATGCGGCGTTTCTTCGCAAGAAGCCGCCGGACACTGCTGATTGCGCTGGTCGTTGCGCTGTCTGGCATTATGCTGCTTATCAGCATTCTGGTCATTCAGTACATTACGATCAATCAGAGCGTGGGCGGACCTTCCTCTACCGGCACATACGATCCGTCCGGCAACGACGGGCGTGAGCGGGTGCTCATTGTGCCGTACACGGACCCGGTTGATGTGACGGATCCGATGGTGCGCGCCTACGCGGATAAGGATACCAACCAGTCCGTGGCATCCATTATGAGCGCCTACAAGCGGCGGAACAGCCGCGCCGATACGGAAAGATCAGTGGAACTGCAGTACTCGGTCGAGAATCTGTCCAGCGCCAAGCGCATCAAGACAGTCCGATTCATCCTGTCGGAAAACGAGGATTACTCCAATCCGCGCGTCCTGTATGCCGACGGCTCCCGGGATGGGAAGGTGTCCTTCAATCATCTGAAGACGGGTACCCGGTACTTCTACAAGGTCGTCGTGACCCTGAACGATGCTACGACGCTGGAGGCGGAGAGCTTCTTTGTGACGGCGGTTGCGCCCCGGTTTGTGTCTGTCACCAGTACGCAGAACTCCACCCTGCTCAACGTCCGCGACCTGGGCGGCTGGATGTCCGTCGAGCAGGACGGCGTGAAGAAGTCTATCCGGCAGGGTATGATCTTCCGCGGGTGTGAGCTGGACGGCTACAACGATGCTGATTGCAATATCGACCCGGATGCAGGTGTTTCGGATATGCTGGGGGTGCTGGGCATCCACACCGAGCTTGACCTTCGCGGCGAGAACGGTATTGCCGGCTACAACGCATTGGGGTACAACGTCAACCACATCCGCGTCAACTGCCAGCCGTATTACAACGATAAATCGACCGTTGCCCAGCGTGAGGCTGTGCAGGAGGCGATCCGGCAGGTGTTTGCCGTGCTGGCAGACGAGAGCAATTATCCGATTTATATCCATGATGTGTACGGCTGTGACGAGACCGGCATGATCTGCTACCTGCTGGAGGCTGTGCTTGGTGTGAACGATACCGAGCTGAAGAAGGACTTTGACATGAGCGCCTTCAGTCTGTGCGCCCCCGACCTCCTCTGTCTATCAGGGCTTTGTCCAGATGGTGCGGATTTACGGGAACGGCAACAGCACGCAGGAGCGCGTGGTGGACTTCCTGACCGGTACCTGCGGCGTGCCGGCAGGTGATCTGCTCCGGATCCGCAGTATCCTTCTGGAGGATGCCGCCGCATAACGTCGGGAAACCGAACCGCTTTGTCAGCCGGAAGGAATCCGGCACACAATTCCGATACAGAAAACCCAAAGAAAAAGGAGAATAGCCATGATGAAGAAGAGTTTATCGTTCGGTCTGGCAGTCCTGCTGATTCTTGCGGCTGTCATGGTTGCCGTCCCTGTGCAGGTCACGGCGGAGGAGTTGCCCCGCCTGACACTGAATAAGACGAGTTATCTTGTCGGAGAAGACATTTTTCGTTACGGCGACCGGAACCGGCACCGACTGGGTCGGTTTGTATGCGGCAGGGGACACCTATGATCCGGGCGCGGGTGGACAGGTGTCCATCCTGTGGTACTATGTTGCCGATGACGGCAATGCATCGGGCAACACCAAGAATATCCGGGAAGCCGAGCATCGGAACGAGCAGCGCGCCTCGCTGTATGACATTCCGGCGGGCGAGTACAAGATGGTGCTTATGAAAGACGGCGGGTACAGTGTCGTGGCGGAGGTTCCCTTCCGCGTAATAGAGGTGCCGACGGCGTATGTACGGGACGGGCTGGTTGCGTGGTATGACGGTGTAGAGAACACGCGCGACGGGCAGGATATTGAGTCTGTCGTCTGGCACGACAAGGCAGGCGGCTACGACCTGCCGGTCGAACATACCGAAACTAATGCGTTTGAGGCAACGGGTTTCCATGTCCGCAGCGGCAAGTTTTCCTTCCCGCAGGGCATCGTGGACACCGTAAACGGGAAAGCGTTCACGGTTGAGCTGCGATTCTCCGAGTTCGTGTCGGTCGGCGGCAGCTTCAACACCTTCCTCAACAGCG
Organism: Oscillospiraceae bacterium; assembly: GCA_022009675.1. Classification (GTDB taxonomy): domain Bacteria; phylum Bacillota; class Clostridia; order Oscillospirales; family CAG-272; genus CAMEON01. The sequence continues at coordinate 1,542,134 of CP091718.1, forward strand.
GGAATGACAACTTTGCCCTGTTCCGCCGCAATAAGAAGGACGTGATCGAATTCAAATTCGCCGCCAATCCGGGCAGTGAGCGCCCCACGGTGGCGGACGGTCTGGCATTGCTTCAGAATGCGTTGGTCACGGTGACCTACGAGGTCGGCGGGCAGACGCGTATTTACATCAACGGTGAGGAGAAGGCATCCGCACCCAGCCCCAAGGAAATGGGCGCCGATACGCTGTTCATCGGGCAGGAAGGCAGCAAGGCGTTTGATACCGTGTATCGCTCCATCCGTTTCTACGACCGGGCGCTTAACCCTGCCGAGGTGGCGCACAACGCCGTGGTTGACGGGGCGCTGTCTGCCAAGCAGCTGTACGTCGCGGACGGATTGGTCGCCGTGTACAGCGGCATCCAGAACCGGGCAGGCGGCAATGATTTGGATGCCGCCGTGTGGGCGGATCTGTGCGGCGGCAACGACATCACGCTGACCACCAATCAGAACAACCGCTTTGAGTTGGGCGGTTTCCGGAGCAATTCGATCCGGCAGTTCTTCCCGCAGGCGGTGGTGGACGTTGTCAACGGGCAGGCATTCACGGTCGAGATGTCGCTCGGAGATCTGCGGTCGCTGGGTACTGCCTACAACACTTTTATCAACAGCGACAATGACAATTTCTCGCTGTTCCGCCGCATAGAGAATGACGTGCTGGAATTCAAGTACGCCGGAAACGGGCGCGGCGAGCGTCCGCAGGTGAAGGACGGCTTGGAGCTGTTTACCGACTCGCTGATTACCGTTACGTATGAAGTCGGTGGGGAGACGGTCATATATGCGGACGGGATGGAGATAGCCCGGACTGCAAGTCCCCGACCTATGGGAGCCGACAATCTGTTCTTTGGGCACGACAAACAGACGCACAATTACAGCACGTTGTTCCGTGACCTGCGCTTCTACAACCGTGCGCTGAGCGCCGAGGAGGTGCTTGCCAACGCCAAGGCGGATCTCGTTGTGGATTACGACTATACCGAGCCGGAAAAGGTCTTCAAGGCAACCTTTGTTGCCAATAACAAGGTGGTGGCGGTTGTGGAGTTTGCGGCGGGCGCGACTTCCATTGAGGAACCGGAGGTGCCTGCACGCGAGGGCTTCACCGGCGCGTGGGCGGCGTATACCGTGGAGAATAAGAACTTTACGGTGCGTGCCATCTATACGCTGATTCCGGCGCAAACGGAAACCGGCACCGACGCCGTGACAGAGACTGCAACCGCACCGGTGACGGATACCGCGACGGAAGCCGTTACGACAGCGGAATCCGGAAGCGGGACAGAGCCGCCTGACACATCGCTGGACACTGCCGGTGTGACCGGGACCGAGACCGGCAAGACCGGCGGAGGCTGTTCCTCCGCCGTGGGCGGCGGACTGGCGCTGACGGCGCTGATGACCGTGCTTGCCGCGGCGACACTCCGGCGCAGAAAGCACTGATCTCCCTGCGGGTTGAAAAGTGCTTTGATCAGTGCTCCCCTACACAACAGGCGCGCCCCTGCCATGTCGGCAGGGGCGCGCCTGTTGTTGCGGTGTGCCCGGGGGATAATTGGTTACAATAAGAGTGAAAAACGCAATAGTGTCCTATAAAAATTACACTACTCTCAAACTTCGATAGACTGCTGCAGATCCAGGGTCTGTTTTAGTACCCTATAAAATTACACTACTCTCAAACTATACGGCTGGCAGCCCTGCCGAGGCGGTTGTTTTAGTACCCTATAAAATTACACTACTCTCAAACGAAAGGGTGATTTTATGCGTAAAGCTAAGAGTTTTAGTACCCTATAAAATTACACTACTCTCAAACCTCAAATTTGAGTTCAAATGCTGCTACGGACAGCACGTGTAAACATATAGGGCAAAACAAGCCGCAACTATCTTATATCATAAAACGGTGAAAAAGTCAAGCATTTTTTCAAATTCGGTTTCAGAATTCGCATAAATCGGAGTCTATTATAAGCTGATCACTCCCCGCTATTTTCTTCCTCGTGCAGTTTTCAAGCATAAGGACGTAAAGCTGTTTCCTTCTTTTCGTCGCTGTCGACAACATCCGTTACATATTTTCCCGTTATGTATGTCATCGCCGCAAATTGCTTTTTCTGTAACCGTTAGAAGTTGAACGATTCCCGCCGACGGTTTTTTTGCGCTTTATAGTTTCGGCGACGGATTTTTTTCAACGGTTGCGTTCAGGACCATACGGCAGTAAACAGATTCCTGCATCATAAGGAATCCGTTTTTTTATGAGCATCCTGCGAAAGCGACGGTATTCCCTGCGTGCAGGCTCGGTATCCGTCGGCAAATCGAAAAAAACACAATCATTCTCATAAATCGGAAAGCAGGCGACCCGTCATTGAAACGGCAGGATTTTTCTATCATCAGAACAGCTATTTCATCGATGAAAAATCCTTGCCGTTTCTTCTCCGCGGATAACCATGTATCCCATGGAGTAATCGAGCTTGCACCTGCTTGAGATCAGTACTGTCCTCCAGCTCATATCAGGTTAAGAAGGTTTCCTGTGCGGTGCTCGAAGAGCCCCGAGGACGACCTGTCAATTATACGGACATCCGAATAATTCTTTTTCCAGTTGCTTATATTGGCACTCAGATACACAGCACCACTTTGTGGTTTCCCACCCATAGCACTCATATTGCAGTCGTCTGAGCGGTTGGTCTTGAGATAAAGAATCATATTTTTTTAAGCATTCGTACTGCATATCTATCGTAAGTCCTTCAAATTTCTTTTTGATCATCCGCACTTATGCCGAGCTTCGCCCCCGGTTGCTTTGAATAGACACTGCCGTTCATCATATTTACAAGGTCGGCAAAGAGTGCGACATTCTTCTCCCTTGATATTCCGGAAAACGTTTCGTCGATCACGTACTGGGGGTTTTTCTTTCGTTTCTCTGAGATATTGTCCAGATTCTTGATATAAGCAATCTGCTCAGCCGTATATCTCGGCGTCATAAGGGAGCGCATAAGAATTGTGCTTCCCCTGTTTGATGTTCCCGATACGCACGCCTCAAATCCGTCAAGCGAAAATACAGTATTTACCTTGATTATCCTGTTTTCGAGCGGGAACGATATGTCCTCCGCATTTACAGGAAGTTTCTCCCTCACATGCTTTGCCGGATAGCCCTGCTCGGAAAGGTATTTGTTCGCAACAAGCCGCTCAACGGGGACAATCGTCAATTCGTATTTCTTCCTGATTCTGTACCTCACGAGCACGCAGAACGAGATTTTCGGCGAGTTGTATCCGCCGTATTTCGCCGTGTCAAGACCCTTCTTGAGCGGGACAAGACTGTCGCTCGATCCGGCAGACTTCGGCTGTTGGTCAAACAAGAGGCCTTTCTGCTTCGTCTGATATTTTGTCAGATGAATATGTACATTTGCCATGGTTCTGTCAACGGTCGGCAAATGCTTTTCGGGATTCCATATGACGTTTCCGTCGATTACACATTTTCTTCCGAACAGTATGTGCATTTTCGGAGAGTAGTCATTCAGCGCATCAAGATAGTATCGCTTGGTGAATTTTTCATGGAACAGATTGCCGACGACAATGTTCAGATAGGCGTCATGCGCATGATGAATGTCGCTTGCGGTTCTGGATTTCACAAGACATTTTGACTTTTTCTCCGCGTCCGTAAGTGTGCGGCCATAGAGCGCATAGTTGCATATTTCTCCGTATTCATGCCTGAATTCGCTGACATTGCCCGCTTTGACAAAGACGATTTTCGCTTCCGGATAGAGCTTCTGCAAAAGATCTGTGACCACCTTTGCCGACTGTCCCGTCTCGACGATCTGACGGTTAATAAATCCGAGTCGTTCATCGGTTGAAAATGCATGCTCTCTCGTCAGCCTGCGGAACTTCTCCTCGTTTATAAGCTTTGCGTCGCGGAGCTTTTCCCAGAATCCGCGCATTTCGCTTCTTATTTTGCTCTCTATCGGATATGTGTCGGTTTTCCTTCCGTTTTCTTCGGAATGAACGAGTACCTTGTTATTGAGGATGCTGTCGTCCTTTATATACGCTCTCTACCAGATATGGTCGACATTATATTCGTTTGTCCCGATGGCGGAAATATCAAGGGGCTTGCCGCAATATGCGCATTTCGCCATCTGACAGAAATACAGGAACAGCGCTTCGCGTTGCAGTTTTCTGTCTGCCTCATCGCCCAGGGCGTCAAGCTCTTTCCGGGGTCTTACCGCGTCCTCCGAGTCGAGCTTGCTGTAAAACTCGCGCAGTCTCTTGCCTCTGTTCAGCTTGTCCGAATCAATGCGTTTGTCCTCACCGCGCGTCATTTCAACAAATATTTTCTCCGGTGGGCACTTTTTTGCTTTGACAATGTCTGCTATTATGTCAAGCGTGCGCATGACCGGACGCTTGACGGCGTTCGATATGCCAAGCTCGTCCAGCCTTTCGACAAGAGTTGTTGGATGCTCGGAGAAATACTCTTTGCTGATTTCGGAGATTCTGTCTTCGAAACGGTATTTTTTTGCCCCCTGATAATCTGCATCAGATCGTCATTTGTGTTCCACATAAAGTGCATAACGGTGCCGACCTCGCCCGTTTCCGCGCAAGCCGCCTCAATACCGTTGAGAAGTTTGCCGGAGAGTCTGCCGAAATCGTCATATTTCCTCTGCGATATATATTTTATATCATCATCGGAAAGATCTTTTTCCGTTTTCCTTCGACCATTTCAAAAGCCACTTTTTAAGCCTTGCAGTGTCCTCTGTACAGGTGATTCTTTCAATTATGCAGTCGACGTCCTCTGCCGTAAGAGTTCCGGCAGCAAGGAGCCTGCGAAAATCGATATAGGGCTTGTATGATGATTTTATCTCGGCGCCGATCCCGCTTATGCGCACCTCCTCACCCTTTGAGATAGCCTTGACAGACACGAGAAAAATCAATCAGCTTTTTTCTTTGTGACCTTCTTTTTCCTTTTAAAAAAGCTCGTGGAATATTTGCTGCTTCAGCTCAACGCTTATCGGAACTCCGTCGATGTTGATATTAGTTTATCTCGTCGAGAATAGTAAATTTGCAGTAAAGCAAGGATTGCTTCGGCAAAAACATTCTCGCCGGGGAGATAGGTGCATTTGTTTGTCATGCGCTTGATAAAGCCGTCCTCGCTCGCATCAAGGTCGACCATCTCATCAAAAATTCCACGGAAGAATCCGTCCTTCCGCCTTACGTTCTATCCACGCAAATTTGTTTCCGGGGACCTTTTTCGAGCGGACCGACAAAATACGGTATTCTGAATGTGAAAAACAGATCTGATCTTGTCTGATACGGAAAGCCCGTCCGAATCGCGCTCGGAAAGAAACGCAAATCGTTTTTCGGCGTTCGAAAGAATCATGTCAAGTTCGGCATAATAAAGCTGGTAAGGAATGAGACGGTTTTCGGGGTTTACCTGTTTCGGCATATATGTGCCGGCGTCGATCCTGCTGAGTACTCCGTTCGCAATGACCAGATCCGCATCGTCCCCTTCGCCGATTCGTTCCTTTATTTTTGCAATCAGCTTCTTTACTCCCTTATAAAAATCCTCACGGGTAATCTTTTTGCCCTTCCTTTTTTCGGAGCACTTGAAATAAGCCGAGTAAGCAGAATATGTTCCCGTTTCGCTGACAAAAAAGTCTTTGTATTCATCATCCGAGCAGTATTTTTTTGCAAGTCGCTTGAGCTCCCTAAGATCTGCCTTATGCGTTTCGTACTGCTCGATCTTCGCTTCCGAAATGTATGTGTGTCCGCTCAGCATTTTTGAAAGTGCTGCGCAATCGTAGACCTGCGACATAAGTCCGATAACCTCTCCGTCATCGCCGAGCTCGGCGAGCACGGCTTCGAGCTTTTCCGCATCATCAAGGCATATCGACCCTTCGACGCCTTTGTATTCTTCCCATTTCAGTGTCTTTTTTATTTCAATGCTGCCGCCGGCAAGGAGCTTTATGATCGCCTCCTGATAAAGCGGACAGTTCTCGTCTTCGACAGGCTTTTTGCCACCGTAAATCAGTTTTTTCAGCTCCGCTTCCTTTGCTCTTACGCCGCACCGACGCGACATAGCAGCCATACGCGCGTCAGCATCACATTCCCACGGCGCGGAATACCCATTCTCACCAAACCAGCCGATAAATGCGGAATACAAAGGCTTTATATCATAAAGCTCCCTGATCTTATCGCAGCTTATGTCACTTAAAAAAATGTCCCCTGTGCGCAACAAGCCACGCCACCGCGAGATAAAGGTGACGGACGTCCGTGTTGCTGTTCTCTTCGTTTATAAGTTCCATTATCAGATGGTGCACTGTCGGGAAGCGCCGGTTGTACTCCCTGTCAAGCCATTCGCAGCCGACAAGCGTTTCCGGCTTTTTTTGTCACACTGCCAGAGGCGGCTTTCGTTCATCTGTATGAAAAAGTTCGGATCTACCTTTGCCATTTCCACGCAGAAGAGATCCTGAATAAGGTTAACTCTCATCTGTCTGCGGGCATATCTTCTTCTCGACGTTCTGTGGGCTCGTCTATCGGCGCATTGATCTGCCTTGTCAAAGAGGGCTACGCCGATCATCGGCTCGCCCTTAAATCTGCAGAGGGAATAGTCCCTGTCCGTGACCGCATATCCGACGGAATCCGTCCCGATATCCACCCCGAGATAGTAACCGTTTTTTGATTTTTCGGAAAAAAATTTTTCAGCAAACATCTTGACAATCCGTCCTTATTTTGTTATTATAATGGCGTAAGGTTTTTATTACCCTATAAACTTACACTACGGGTTCAAATAAGAGATTATCTCGAATAAGAGATGATCTCGAAATCGTCGGCTTCGCCGACTGCACAGGAGTGCACAATCTGACTGTCGCATTTGTGGCAGTCTTTTTGATTTTTGCGGCATAAGTGCGGAATTTCGGGCAAAAATACATTTTTAGTTATACTTGTAACGAAATTATATCATTTTTTTGTACATATTGTCAAGCAAGGCATAGCGACTCGAAGGAGAAGTTTCAGTGTGTTTTTCGTATAAAAATGACCATAACCTCAAAGCAGAAGCGGAAATCAAAGAAAAAAACCGCTTCTGCTTTTTGAATATTTGTGGCGAAATACAAAAAGATCGCTAAGGTCGAACCCGGAGAAAAAAATATCTTTTTATTTTTTTACATTTCTGAGAGTATGAAAAAAAGCCCGAAATCCCTTATGGGATCGGGCTTTTTGCCTCGAATATCTTTTAAGAGGCTTATACTTGGCTGTTATGGTCTTAAAAGATGAAATCGACTGGAATATATAGAATCCGCCGGTACAAGCTGCTCTGAAAAATTTGATATTGTCTGAATTTTTCTCTAGATATATAAAAATTGCGGTATACTAAAAAGCGAATCTACTAAAGGTGAGTTTTTAAAATTCTGTGTATTTTTATCCAACTTGCTTTTTCCAAGCATATCATTTATTCGACTTGCTAAACTGGGGTACACCGTTGAATCACGTACTCCCATTAAACGCAGATCCCGCAATATTCTCATTTTATAATTTGAAGGAATTGTGATTTTTTTCCAAAAAAATCTTTTTCTTCTCTTGTTCTAATTTTTATTCTTAGGTGAACCAAAAAAATTACAAAAAGCGCTGTCTTGCACATTTGCTCGATCAAATGTTTTTGCTTTGCGAGAAAAAGCCACTGGATTTAAGAGGTTTTTTTCCAACAAAAAAATTCCCACTAATATTCTCTTCTTCCAACATGCGGATGAAATTGTTGGCGCCATAGTTCGCATCTTGAATGTTATACACTTTTCCATAAATACCCTTTTCTCGGAATTCGGCTTTGGTGTCATTTACTGTTTTTTTCTAGATTGCCATTACAGTAGGTCAGTAAATTTTCTATTGTATTTTTGTCTCATATAACTAAAAACATGCGATGGCATTTACTTTGGCACAATCCTCGTACTTTTATCCATTTATCATTTACTTTGTAAATAATGAACTCGCCATCATCTTGCATGTTATCAGTTACAGCAAAATATAATGCGATTAGTGGATTCATTGAAAAAAATCTAAAAGTCTAGTTGGTACACCATAATGTTGCATTTTTAATTAATTTTTTGAAGTCTGGAATAATTCTCAAATTCATGTGGATACTCTCGATAAATCTTCTGGCAAAGCTCATACTCCTTGTCAAGGGGCGCTCCCACACGAAAAAGTCCTGGTAACAATTCATATGTTACTTTGGAATGTCCTCTGTACAAATACGTATATTCTGTGTCACTGCACATTCCGTTTAACTTGTCCAATAAATCTTGGATAGACGACATACAGGCATTATTTGAATTCATAATTTTGCACCTCCTACAACTTTTAAATTGCAAAAATTGTTTTTATTATTTTCTCATATCATTTTTCCATAGGATTTCCTTGAAACAAATATCAAAAAAATCGTAGTAAATAATCTCAACTTTTTAATTTTGAAATTATTCCTCTGCCGCCCCGCTGTTCACCCACTCATCAATTTCGGAAAGCTTGAACTTCCAGTTCTTCCCGATTTTATGGGCGGGCATTTGTTTGGTTGCGATCCATCGAAGTGCCGTGTCGCGGCTGATACCCAAATACTTCATAATTTCCGGCATGGAATAATAACGGTCTTCAATATCGTTCATTTTTTTGCACCTCATCAATACATCTAACTATATTATACATGAGCAAACACGTATTGTCAAGAATTGTCCGATATTGTATGATATAATAAGGGTATTCATTTAGGAGGAGTAAAAATGAGCAAATGGCACGATGAAAAAAACAAATATCTGCCTGCTGTAAGGATTATCAAAAACGGAAAGTCGGTTCAAGAGCTTCTGCATTGCTATTCTATTTCAAAAAAACAACCCTATATCGCTGGTTGCAACGGCAAAGGAGAACCGACGAGCACGGCACAGCCAAAAACCTTGACAGAAAAAAACAATCTCTGAATTTGAGAGGCAGCGCAAAATGCTTGAAATTTATCAAAAAGACCGGGCTGGGAACAGGTAGCCCGGTTGCAGAAAAAGTGGCGGCAATACAGAATCTGAACGGTGAGTATTCCCTGAATTTATTGTGCTTGACACTGGGAGTTCCCAAAGCGACATATTACCGTGCGATTGAAAGCAAAGAAACCCAATTTGAAATCAAGTGCAAAACATTAATGCCGATAATAGAAGAGATATTCAATGAATCAAAACAATCGTATGGTGCACGAAAGATAACAGAAATTCTGCGTAAAAAAGGATTCTCCGTATCACCGAATACAGTGGCGAAGATCATGCACAGCCATGGTTTGTTCAGTGTAAGGGCAGGAGCAAAAAAGCTGTACCTCCAAAATCAAAAACGGATGGAAAATCTGCTTTGTCAGCAATTTTCGGTTTCAAAGCCCAACGAAGTATGGGTAAGTGATGTGACAGAGATCAAATACAGAAAGTACAAATACTTTATTTGCATTGTCCTTGATCTCTTTTCACGAAAAGTAATCGCCTTTCACATTTCCATGAAAACCACCGTTCAGCTGGTCAATCGGACAATAAAGAAGGCATTTGAGACAAGACAACCAACAGAACCGCTGATTCTTCACACTGACAGAGGTGTCAATTATACATCAAAGGATTACAACCACACATTGCGTCTTATGAACATTACACATTCCTATTCAAGCGCCGGCAATCCTTATGACAATTCGGTTTGCGAAGCATTTTTTTCCAAAACGTTGAAGGAAGAGGAGCTATATCGCCGGGAATATCATTCAGAGGCAGAAATGAAAAAATCCGTTTCCGACTATATCGAACGATATAATACCAAACGGCCTCATACATATTTGCGCTATAAAACACCCGAATGGGTAGAAGCGGAATACTTTGCACAGCACACCCTGACTTGATTGTTTTGCATTTGGAACTACACCGGTTCACAAATGTGGAAAATCGGACTTTTGAAACGAATTTGGCGTTTTTCGTACGGCGAGTCCCGTTTTGAACATGCCGAAAACACTTGTGGAATAAGCAAAAATAAACCCTCAAATGAAACTCGGTGGTTCACATTTGAGGGTTTATTCACTTGGAGGCGCCACCCGGAATCGGACCGGGGATGAAGGTTTTGCAGACCTCTGCCTTACCGCTTGGCTATGGCGCCATGAGATGAAAGATGAGAGGGGAGAGGGGAGAGGAAGAACCGAAACAGGGAAGGGAACAAGTCTGAAAAAAAGCGGATGCGAATGTATGCGATTCGCATCCGCAATTCTGGAGCGGATTACGGGGCTCGAACCCGCCACCTCGACCTTGGCAAGGTCGCGCTCTACCAAATGAGCTAAATCCGCGAGGTGGTGCTTCCGGTCGGAATCGAACCAACGACACGGGGATTTTCAGTCCCCTGCTCTACCAACTGAGCTACAGAGGCAAAACAGTCATAAGCAAGAAACTGAAGCCAAACCAATCCGACCCTCGGAAAGAAAGTGGCGACCCGAAGGGGGTTCGAACCCCTGACCTCTGCCGTGACAGGGCAGCGCTCTAACCAGCTGAGCTACGGGTACCATACCATGCTAAAGGAAACCTTGGTGGGAACAACAGGGCTCGAACCTGTGACCCCCTGCTTGTAAGGCAGGTGCTCTCCCAGCTGAGCTATGCTCCCTCCCATGCCGCACAGGATTTCTCCCGACGACTTTCTCATTATACCACATCCCGTCGCCTTTGTCAAGAGGTTTCGAAAAACTTTTTTTCCTTTTTTCGACTGACCGGTTTGGAACCGAGTGGACGTCGCCGGTCGTGCGGGATGCGCAACGTGCCGTATTATAGCATAGATCGCGCGCTTTGTCAAGGGGGAGCAAAACTTTTTTTCGGAAGAATTTGAGGGCGCGGATGCAGCCTCCTTCCAAGCGAGAACAGATTGGTTGAAATTGTAATACCCGCGTGAATATTTTGTAACCTTTTCCTTTACCCCCTTGCAAATTGACAAGCAATGGTGTAAAATACATACTGGGTAACGAAGGGCGTTTGACCGGGATCTGGTTTTCCGGGATGCTTACGCCACTTTGCCTGCCAAATGAGACACCGAAATAAGGAGGAATTTCAAAATGAATCCTACAAACAATCAGCACGTGCTGAACTGGCTGAATGAGATGGCAGCCATGACCAAGCCGGACAACATCGTCTGGATTGACGGAAGCGAGGAACAGGTTGCCGCGCTCCGCAAGGAGGCACTTGCCAGCGGCGAGATTATCCAGCTCAACCAGGAAAAGCTGCCGGGCTGCTACCTGCACCGTACCACCTGGGACGACGTGGCGCGCGTGGAGGGGCGTACCTTCATCTGCACCAAGACCAAGGAGGATGCCGGAAACATCAATAACTGGATGGATCCTGCCGAGTGCCGTGCTAAGCTGACCAAGCTGTACACCGGGTGCATGAAGGGACGTACCATGTACGTCATCCCGTACTCCATGTCCATTGTCGGCTCCCCCTTTGCCAAGTACGGCATCGAGCTGACGGACTCCATCTATGTTGTGCTGAACATGGAGATTATGACCCGCGTCGGCTTCAACGTGCTGGAGGCGCTGGGTGATTCCAGCGACTTTATCAAGGGTCTGCATTCCAAGGCAACGCTGGACGCCGAGAACCGCTATATCGTTCACTTCCCGGAGGATGACACCATCTGGTCCATCAACTCCAACTACGGAGGAAATGTCCTGCTGGGCAAGAAGTGCTTCGCCCTGCGCATTGCGTCCTACCTCGGACGTAAGGAAGGCTGGATGGCGGAGCATATGCTGATCCTGGGCGTTACCTATCCGGACGGCACCAAGAAGTACGTGACCGCTGCTTTCCCGTCTGCCTGCGGCAAGACCAACCTCGCCATGCTGATTCCGCCTGAGGTGTTCCAGAAGCAGGGCTACAAGATCGAGACGGTCGGGGATGACATTGCATGGCTGCGTGTCGGCAGTGACGGTCGCCTGTGGGCTGTCAACCCGGAGAACGGCTTCTTCGGCGTTGCACCCGGCACCAACGAGAAGTCCAACCCCAACGCACTGCACACCTGCATGAAGGACACCATCTTTACCAACGTGTGCCTGAATACCGATACCAATACGGTCTGGTGGGAGGGACTGGATAACAATCCGCCCGTCCATGCCATCAACTGGAAGGGTCAGCCGTGGGATTACCACACCTACGACAAGGCGGACAAGGTGAACACCTCCGGTGCGCACCCCAACAGCCGCTTTACCGCCAAGGCGACCAACTGCCCTTGCCTCAGCCCCGCTTTCTATGAGCCGAACGGCGTGCCTGTGGATGCCATCATCTTCGGCGGTCGCCGTGCCCGCACCGCGCCGCTGGTGTATCAGTCCACCTCCTGGCAGAACGGTACCTTCGTCGGTTCCATCATGGCGTCCGAGACGACGGCTGCCGCCGCCGGTGCAGTCGGCGTTGTCCGTCGTGACCCCATGGCAATGCGTCCCTTCGTGGGCTACAACATGGGCGACTACTGGGCACACTGGCTTGAGATGGGTCTGAAGATTCCGCACCCGCCCAAGATCTTCCACGTCAACTGGTTCCGCACCGATGACGAGGGCAACTTCATCTGGCCCGGCTTCGGCGACAACCTGCGCGTTGTGCTGTGGATCCTTGCCCGGTGCGCCGGCAAGGTAGACGCGGACATCACGCCGATCGGTTACCTGCCCAAGGCAGAGGATATCTGCATCGATGGTTTGGAGGGCATCACGCTCGACACCGTCCGCAACCTGCTGTCCGTGGATACGGCGGCATGGCTGGAGGATGTGGAGAACATCAAGGAATTCTATGCACAGGTCGGCGACCACGTGCCGCAGGCTATGTACGACGAGCTTGCCGCACTGGAGGCGCGCCTGAAGGCTGCCAGATAAATCGACGATCCGCAACCGCGGATGCCTGTTTGCCCCGCTCCGTAAAAAGGAGCGGGGCTTTTTCGTTTGTCGCTCGTCCGGGCAATGCCGTGTCACGCTTTCGACCGCGCGCACATAGAATAGCAGGGAAGTGATCAAACGATACGTGCGGTACACCGTCCCGATTGCATGGGTGTGTGAACGGTCGGTCGGTGTTCCGCCGCACGCGAAAAAGGAGGATACATGTATGGAGCAGAATCAATCCCGTGATCTGCCGCCGGAGGAAGTGACCGACCGGCAGGAACCGCTTTTTCCGGACGGGGAAACAGACGGCGGACAGCCGCCCGCGGTTGACGAGGGCGAGAACCCCGACCTCGAGCCGTCTCCCGCGCCGCTGCCGCCGCCCTATGCCGACATGACCGGAACGGGGTGCATCATTTTTCAGGTTACAACAGCCGGCGGAGCGGTGCCGCTGGAGGACGCACAGGTGACGGTGCGGGAATACAATCCCCTCGACGCGCCGGGGGAGGCGGGCGATACGCTTGCAGTCCTGTTCAGCGGCGGGGACGGAAAGACTGATCCGCTGACACTTCCTGCCCCGGCACGCTCGCTATCCATGGAGCAGGCGGGGATCGGTGCGCCGTTGCCCCTTTGCACTGTACAATGCGGAGGTCGTGCTGAGCGGCTTCTACCGGCAGGAATACACCCGCATCCCTCTGTTTGACGGCGTGACCTCGATTCAGCGCGTCGATCTGGTGCCGTTGCCTGCCGCGTCGGCGCCGGAGAAGATCGGTCAGCCGTACCGCGATATCACGGAGGGCGCGCACCCTGACCTGTGACCGGCACCGATCCGGAAAGGAGGAGAACTGCCATGCCGACAGGCTTGCCCTATATTCCCGAAAGCATCACCGTGCATCTCGGACGTCCCGATGAGCGCGCGCCCAACGTGACCGTGCCCTTCCAGACATACGTAGCCAATGTGGCATCCAGTGAGATATACCCCACATGGCCGGAGTCTGCCATCCGCGCCAATATGCTGGCGCAGATCTCCTTTGCGCTCAACCGGGTGTATACCGGCTACTACCGCACCCGCGGATACGATTTCGATATCACCAACTCTACCCAGTATGATCAGTATTTTGTTAACGGGCGGGATGTGTTTGAGAACATCCAGCAGCTTGCCGCCGAGCTGTTCAACACCTACATCCGGCGAGTGGGCAACGTGGAGCCGCTGTTTGCGCAGTACTGCAACGGCACGACCGTCACCTGCAACGGAATGTCGCAGTGGGGATCGGTTGATTTGGCACGCGCGGGGTATACGCCGTACCGCATCCTGACTGCCTACTACGGCTCCGACCTGGAGCTGGTGCGCAATGCGCCGGTCGGCACCGTGCAGAATACCGCGCCCACCTCGCCGCTGCGGCTGGGTTCCGCGAACAACGATGTCCGCCTGCTTCAGATCCGGCTCAACCGTATATCCAACAACTATCCCAATATTCCGAAAATCCCCTATGTGAACGGCATCTTTGCGGACGCGACCGAGAATGCCGTCCGGGAATTCCAGAAGACCTTCAATCTCGCGCAGGACGGCATTGTCGGCTCCGCGACATGGTTTGCCGTCGAACGCATCTACGCGGCGGTCAAGCGACTCAACAGTCTGGAGTCCGAGGGACTGACCTTCAATGAGGTGAGTAATCAGTTCCCCGGCGTGCTGAGGCGCGGCGACGCCAACACAGGCGTGTCACTGCTGCAATACTACCTTGATTTCCTGTCCGTATACTACGACGGCATTCCGTCGATTGCGGTGGACGGCATTTTCGGCGAGGATACCGAGAACGCCGTGTATGCCGCGCAGTCTGTTTTCGGACTGTCGGTGGACGGATTGGTGGGCGAGCAGACGTGGGAGACTATCGTGGACGCTTACCTCGGCATCATCGAAACCATCCCGGTCCGGTATACCGAGGGCAACACCATCCCGTTCCAGGGGACTATTCTGCGTGAGGGCGACGAATCCGAAGTCGTGCGTGTCCTGCAGGAGTACCTGAACTACATCGCTGCCTGCATTCCGGAGGTGCCGTCCACCAGCCCGACCGGATACTTTGGATCGCGGACGCGGGCGTCTGTGGAGGCAATCCAGCGTGCCTACGGACTGCCGGTTACGGGCTATGTCAACGCCATCACCTGGCGGTATATTACCGATCTGTACAGCGACTTGTATGTCGGGAACCGCCTGAATCAGGGGCAGTATCCCGGCTTCACGGTCGGCTGATCGCCCCGGAAGGGAATATCTGCTATGACGCAACATCCGAATGCATCCAATGCGATCCGGGAAATGCAACGCTGTCTGCGCGCGCTTTCCTGTACGGATCCCGCCATTCCGCCCCCGCCCGTGGACGGCGTAAGCGGCAATGCCACGCGGGCATCGGTCGCCGCCTTTCAGGCGGAGTACGGTCTGCCCGTGACCGGAGTCGCCGACGCAGCCACATGGGATGCTCTGCACGCCGCCTGCCGGCAGAATGCGGTGGTTGTGTCCCCCTCGGCACCGCTCTATCTGTTTCCGCGTACTCCGGTTGGGTACACCGTCTCAGCGGGTGACGAGGGCGCGCTGGTGTCGGTCATCCAGTACCTGCTGCGCGAAACACTGCTGGGCTTTGGACAGGATACAGGGGAGCTGGCTGTCAACGGCTCCTTTGATCCTGCGACCGAGACGGCTGTCATTGCTTTTCAGCGTGTTCACAGCCTGCCGGAAACCGGCGAGGTCAACACTGCAACGTGGAACCGCCTTGTAGCCGAACAGAACAACCATTACCGCGAGTACTCCTGAAGCCGCGCGACCAACGTCAAAAAGAGGGGTAAAGAACTCATTTTGAGCTCTTTACCCCCTCCGTGCGAGATATGTAAGTCGGTCAGTCGTTGCTTTCCTGATTCCGGTCGCCCTCAAACGGGATCTGCAACTGTTTGTTCAGAGTGCCGCGCGCTTCCAGATCTGCCCGGTGCTTTGCCAGCAGATTGGCAATACGCTTGTCCGGCTTGAGCAGCTCGCTGATGGTGGTGTCATGGTTCAGCGTGTCGATCAGGTAGGAAACGTACTTGCACATATTGACTTCGGTGTGCCACTCTTTTTCGTAGATATCCGGATCGTGGTAGGTCAGGTTGGTGGTGAAGATATGGTCGATCAGCCCGTTCGCATATGCCTCGTCAAACAGCCGGAAACCGTCGGTGAACAGTCCGAAGGTGGCGAAACAGCAGACGCGCCGCGCGTGGTAGTCCTCCTTGAGGTGCTTGGCAACCTCCAGCAACGAGCCGCCGGAGGAGATCATATCATCCACGATGATGGCATCCTTGCCTTCCAGCGAGTCGCCGAGGTAGCGATGCTCCAGAATGGGGTTCTTGCCGTTGACGACGCGGGAATAGTCGCGGCGCTTGTAGAACATACCGATATCCACGCCCAACGTTTCGGAGTAGTACATACACCGCCCCATGGCGCCCTCATCCGGCGAGATCATGACGATGTGATCCTTGTCGAACACAACATCGGGCATACTGCGCACCATAGCCTTGAGCATCTGGTAGCTGGGGGTCACGTTGTCAAAGCCGGAAAGGGGAATGGCATTGGCAACGCGGGGGTCATGTGCGTCGAAGGTCAGGATATTGGTCACGCCTATGTTGACCAGCTCCTGCAACATGATTGCGCAGTCCAGAGACTCGCGCGCGGCACGCTTGTGCTGGCGCCCCTCGTACAGCATAGGCATGATGACCGTGATGCGGCGTGCTTTGCCGCCGATGGCGGCGATGATGCGCTTGAGATCTGCATAGTGGTCATCGGGGCTCATGCGCTGATCCTGTCCGAACATCTTGTAGGTGATGCTGTGGTTGAACATATCGCAGAAGATGTACACATCCTGCCCCCGCATGGACTCCTGGATGGTTGCTTTTCCTTCGCCGGAACCGAACCGGCTACAGACGGCGTGCGCCAGGTACGTGTCCTCTCCGCCGTGGCGTCGCCACTCCTTCAGGTACCCGTCCACCTGCTCCGCAAACTTCTCGCAGCCCCGCATCCCGATGACGCTCAGGTCGCCGTACAGTGTCTCTTTCATAACTCGCAATCCCTTTCCTTTTTTGCAAATTCGACAATTTTCGCTCCGAGGAAATGCTGACAGAGCCGGGCAACGCAGAGATCCGGCACGGAATTCCCGTCCGCAACAGCGGAAAACGCAGGCTGTACCGGAAATGCGTTACCTGAATCAGCACTTCCCTGAAAAAAACCAGAAGAAAAAAACGTCCGGTATACCCGTAAACCGACTGTCCCGGACAGGCAAAAGCCTTCCTGCAACCCGCCCGACGGGCGGGTTGCAGAAGGCTTCTGTCAGCGTATCACTGGAGCGCCTTAAAGCGCCCGAATGCCTCGTCCCACGCGCCACGCTCGGTCGTGGGCGCATAGTGCTTCAGTTCGAAGGAGTTGGCAACGACCTGCCGCGCCTCGGAAAGGCTGGCAATCTCGCCTGCCGCCATAGCCTGTGCCATCAGGTTGCCGATGGCAGTCGCCTCCTCGGGACCGGCGGTCACGTCCAGACCGCAGGCATCCGCCGTCATCTGGGACAGGAATCTGTCCTTGGTGCCGCCGCCGACAACATTGATAACCGTCGCCTTTTTGCCGCGCAGTTCCTGAATGGTCTCCACGGTGTAGCGATACTTGAGTGCCAGCGACTCGTAGATGCAACGCACGACCTCGCCCACGGTTTCGGGGACGGGCTGGTTGGTGCGGCGGCAGAAATCGCGGATCTTCTCCGGCATATTGCCGGGGGTGTTGAAGGAGGCGTCGTCGGGGTTGATGAGCGAACGGAAGGGCGTGGCTTCCTTAGCCCACGCTTCCATCTGGGCAAAGCTGTAATCCTTGCCCTCGCGCTTCCACTGCCGGCGGGATTCCTGGATGATCCACAGACCCATAATGTTTTTGAGAAACCGGATGGTGCCAAGCGCGCCGCCCTCGTTGGTGAAGTTCGCCGCACGGGTGGCATCGTTGATCAGCGGCTGAGGCAGTTCCATACCCATCAGCGACCATGTGCCGGAGCTGATGAAGATGAAGTCCTCGCCCTGCGCAGGCACGGCGATAACAGCCGACGCGGTGTCGTGCGACGCCACGGTACGGACATGGATGCGGTTCTTGCCGACCTCTCCGCTGATCTGAGGCAGCAGTTCACCGAGATCGGTGCCGGGTTGGACAATGGGCGCGAACAGACTGCGCCGGATGCCCAGCTTATCGGTCAGTTCAAACGCAAAATCGCGCTTGGCGGCATCCAGCAGCATGCCGGTGGAGGCAATGGTGTACTCTGTAGCCCGCTTGCCTGTCAGGAAATAGTTGAGCAGGTCGGGAATGAACAGCATCTGCTCGGCGCGTGCCAGCATATCGGGGTCATCGCGCCCCTCTGCGGCAAGCTGGTTGAGCGTGTTGAAGTCAATCGCCTGAATACCCGTGACCTTATAGATTTCCTCGGCGGAAACAAACCGACTTACATAGTCGCTGATGCCAACCGTGCGGGTATCGCGGTAGTGCGTGGGGTTTGCCATCAGCCGACCGTTGCGATCCAGCAGACCGTAGTCCACGCCCCACGTGTCGATACCCATGGAGGACACGTCGTCCCCATCGATCACCGTCTTGGTGATGGAATTCTTGATCTCAAAGAAGATCCGTAGGATGTCCCATGTAAACCGACCGTTGACGAACACCGGGTCGTTGGAGAACCGATGATTCTCACGCAGGGTGATCTTTTTCCCCGTCAAAGGAACCGACGATACCGCGACCGCTGGACGCGCCGAGGTCAATCGCCAGCATTTTCAAGTCTGCCATAACAAACCTCCCAATCCGTATGTTAATTTCCGGAAAACAGACTGTGCTGCGCCTGCGCAGCATCCTATAACGCGCTTATTATACCATATTTGCATTCACAATGTTTGAACGAAATGTTAATAAACTGCTTTTTCCGCGTGTTCCGCCGCGCACCGGGTCCGGCGGATGACGAAAAGGCGTTCTGCCTTCGCAGAAGCGGACAAAAAAGCGAAAAACCGTTTGCAAATCCTTCCGGGGTGTGGTATACTGTACATGGTGAAAGCAGGTCGGCGCAAGAAAATAACGCCGGAGAGCGAAATCCGGAACCGCGCCACCCTGTACACCGGAACGCATAGGAGAGGAGAAACAGCCATGAGCAACACACCCACCCCTCACATCAACGCCAACCCGGGGGATTTTGCCCCCACCGTCCTCATGCCGGGCGACCCGCTGCGTGCGAAGTTCATCGCGGAAAACTACCTGGAGGAGCCTGTCCTCGTCAATAATGTGCGCGGCGTGCAGGGTTACACCGGTCGTCGAAACGGCGCACGGGTATCCGTGATGGCGTCCGGCATGGGACAGCCGTCCATGGGCATTTATTTCCTACGAGCTGTTCAACTTCTTCGGCGTGGAACAGATTATCCGCATAGGCTCCTGCGGCGCTTTTTTCACCTGACCTGCACGTCCGCGACCTGATCCTGGCAATGGGCACCTGTACCAACAGCTATTTTGCATCGCAGTACCGCCTGCCCGGAACCTTCTGCCCCCTTGCGGATTTTGACCTTCTGCGCCGCGCCGCAGACAGCTGCGCGCGCCGCGGATTGCGCTGTCGCGTCGGCAACATTTTATCCTCGGACACGTTTTACGATGACGCCGGATCCGGCATGGATTGGGCGAAAATGGGCGTTCTCGGCGTGGAAATGGAGTCTGCCGCCCTGTACTGCACCGCAGCCCGCGCCGGCCGCCGCGCGCTCTGCATCTGCACGGTGAGCGACTCCTTCGTGTATCCGGACGAGTACATCTCTGCCGACGGGCGAGAGACTTCTTTACCGCCATGATGGAGGTCGCGTTGGATCTGGTGTGAGACAGGGGAGCGCAGACAGGCGGCTCGGCGCAGGGGAAAACCCTGCGCCGAGCCGCAAAAAATCAGGGGGTATTACGAGATCCAGCCGTAGTGAATGCCCGTGACCTTGCCGTCCCGGAGGGAGAAGGTCAGTCGCGTGCTGCCACCAACGTACACCAGCGTATCGCCGGACTGCTCGCCGATGCCCAGCGCATCCGTGACATCCTGCCGGGTGGAGCCGATAGACAGCCCCTCCGGGGTCTTGACCGAATCGTCGGTCAGGGCGATTGTATTGACCGTGTCACCTTCGGTTCCGGGAACCGTATAGACCGTGAAGCCGGTGTACCGGTATACCTTGTCGGTGCCGGGAATGCCGCCGCAGGAGCCGGATTCACTGAAGCTCAGCGGCTCACCGAGCGCCGTCAGCGCGTCTTTGGCAGGCGTTCCGGGCGTCAGCGTGGCGGAGCCGTAGCGGAAACTGTAGGTTTTGGCGTCACCGCCGCCGCACGCGGCGACCAGCGGCAGGCAGAGACAGAGAACGAGCGTCAGCAAAAAGCACGTGTTTCAGATGTTTCATATCGGTATCCTTTCAGAAATCAGAATCGGTATTTCATGGAAAATGCTTGAAAGAGCAGGGGGAGCTTCTTCCGGGGAGAGCTTCCCCGATTTTGCTTTTTACGGTCTCATTGCCCGCGCTTTCTTGCTTCGAACCGCTCCACGCGCGCACGCCAGACAGAGGAGAACGCGGAGTTGGTGCGGCGGTCGGGGAGGGCGTCCGAGAGGGCGCTGTCCGTGCGCAGGTACCGCCCGAACCAGACCGACAGCTTTTCGGCACCGGATACGTTGAGGTGAACGCCGCCGTCGTAGGTGTCGGCAGACCAGTCCAGCCCGATGCTGTCAGCGGCGGGGATCGCGTTGCAGTAGGGGAGCGACCGGCGCGCGGCGTAGGCGCTGATCTCCGCGTCCCACTCGTCGTACCACCAGTAACGCCATGAGTTGGTCGGCGCTTTGAACAGCACAAGGAGAATGCCGTTTTCCTCGCAGAGCCGGTACAGTCTGTCCAGCCACTCCATGGAGGAGGCGGGCAGAGCGGCGTTCATCAACGGCTTTTTCAGCTCCGCATCGTTGACGGACGGGTCGCGTGGCTGTACGCCTGTCTGCAGAAGGTAGCCGCTGTCCGAGACAGGCTCCCCTGCGCGGAAAGCATACCGGAGATCCTCGGCGGTCAGTTGGTCCCAGCGACTGTGGTAACGCAGGGCAGGGAGCAGGTAGGAGGCAAGGCTTTCCCCCGCAGTTGCCGATGCACGGATGGCGGACACCTTGACCGGCGACCATTCCATACCGTCCAGCGTCATGCGGTTGTACGCCTCGCTTTGCGGCTCGCCGTACATGAGCGACAGAACATTGAAGACCACCACGCGCGGCGTCTCGTGGCGCAGGGCATCCGCCAGCATATAGTAAGACTGCCACACCAGCTGTTGGGCGCTTCCGCGCACATAGGAGGATATACCGTACTCCTGCCACAGCACCGCCGGAATGAAGGATTCATACACCTCGCAGTCGCCGATAAACAGAAGATCATGGTTGACCTCTGTCACATCGGCGTAGTATTCACCGGTCAGCGAGCCTTCCGGCGAGACGGAGCGATACTTGGGGCGCAGGATACAGCCCGCCGCAACCAGGAAGCCGACCAGCAGGACAGCGGCGGCAAGTCCGCTCACGGTACGGCAGAGTACAATTTTTTTCTTGCTTTTCACAGCCGCACCTCCTCAGAACTGCCCGTAGATGAAATCCGACGCGTCAAAGCCGAATCCATAGCTGCCGATGATCAGTGTTGCCGCAATCAGCAGAGCGCATACCGCCCACAGCAGAGCCGGGCGGCTGACCAGCCGTTCCGCGAGGCAAAAAGCCAGCCGGAGCATCGGCTTTTTCCCTGTCGTCCGACCAGCCAGAACAGCAGTGCCGCCAGCCCCAGAAATACCCATACCGGGACAGACAGCCCCAATCGGCTGACCGCACCGCCGCAGAACAGGTCGCGCCAGCTCGCGGGCGAGGTAAATATGGATCCGAATGCCCGGAAGGTCACGCCGACATCGCGGTAGCAGTCCAGGCTCCGGATGGCGCCCATCAGCAGGAAGGTGCGCAGGGCGCAGAAGCCACCGTAGGCGGAGGAGGCGGTCAGACGGGGGAACCGCCTGTGGAAGGCGGCATACGCCGGGCGCAATTCGTTGGATATCAGAATCACCAGTCCGTTGAGCAGTCCCCAGACCACGAAGTTCCACGAAGCGCCATGCCACAGTCCCGTCAGAAACCAGGTCAGCGTCGTGGCAACCCAGACCGGCAGTCGCATTCCCAGCCAGCGCCCCAAATGCGCCCGTCCCCACTTGGACAGCTTCTGCATCGGCTTGCTGACCGAAAGGGGGTAAAACACGTAGTCCGTGAACCACGAGCCCATGGTGATATGCCAGCGCTTCCAGTATTCCTCGGTCGAGCGGGCGGAGAAGGGGCGGTTGAAGTTCTCCGTGAGACGGATGCCCATCATGCGGGCAAGCCCCAGCGAGATATCCATACCGCCGGTGAAATCGCCGTAGATGACCAGCGAGTACAGCAGGATCAGTACGGCGGCATAGGCGCCGCGCAGCTCGTCCGGCTTCTGCACGATGGCGCGAACCGCGACAAGCGCCGTATCCGCCACGGCGACTTTCTTGAAGTAGCCCCACGCGACCCGCACGAGCCCCGCCGTGCTGTCCTCCCACGTCAGGGAGTGCGGCTCGGTCAGCGCGGGCATCAGATCGTTATAGCGGCAGATGGGCCCCTGCACAACGGCAGGGAAGAACGAGACAAACAGCGCGTATCTGGCTATATTGCGCTGTGCCTGTGCCTTGCCCCGGTACACGTCTATGACATAGGCAGCAGACCGGAAGGTGTAGAAGGAGATACCGAGCGGGAGCAGCAGGGTGGGCGTCCGGATATCCCCGGCGCCGAACAGTCGCCCGATGCTTCCGGCGACGGACAGGGCAAAGCCGGTGTATTTCAGCACTGCCAGTACGGCGAAATTCAGCACAAGGCAGAGGATCAGTGCCCTGCGGCGTATGCGCTTTCCGGCGGCGCGGCGCGCTTTGCGCTCCTCGCGCGACAGTTCCGCCCCTGCGGCGGCAAGCGCCGCCGCATCGCGGTCGGCGTGCGCCTGCATCCAGCGTGCGGCGGCGTAGGTGGAGAGGATGCCGAAGCCCAGAAAAGGCAGATACCATCCGTCCCCCCATGCGTAGAACAGCAGGCTCGCCGCCAGCAGGGCTACCCAGCGCACCCGTCCCGGCAACAGCCAGTAGACAAGCAGGGTCGCCCCCGCAAACAAAATAAAAGTCAGCGACGCGGTGCTCATGGCGTCGGCTTACGCCTCGTCCAGCCGTTGAATCAGCTGCCAGAGGGCGGCGGCGGAATCAAAGTTTTCCGGCAGAATTTCCTCGGCGGGAATGTTGACGTCCAGTCTGTCCGCTACCTCGGTCACGATGGTCACGATGTCCAGCGAGGTGAGGACGCTGTCCTCGACCAGCCCGGTCGCGGTCTCAAAATCAATGTCCGGGTGCAGTTCCCGGAGGATTGTCAGCAGTTCATTCATGGATGTTGCCTTTCCGGGGCATTTGCCCCATGTACAGATGCGGAATCAGTCCGTGGCTTTTGCCGCCTCGGTCAGTGCCCGGCGGTCAATTTTACCGTTTGGGGTCAGCGGGAGCGCATCCAGACGGATCAGCAGAGCCGGCATCATGTAGCGCGGCAGGCGCTGATTCAGCATGGCGCGCAGTCCGTCCGGCGTGACGCTTTCGTCCGCCGTGTAGTACAGCACGAGACGGGTTCGTGCCCCGTCGTAGACACAGCAGGCGGCACGGACGGCGGGTGCCGCCGCCGCTTCTATCTCGCCCAGCTCCACGCGGTGCCCCAGAATCTTGATCTGCGCGTCACGGCGACCGACAAATACCAGCTCGCCGTGTGCATTGTACCGCCCGATGTCCCCGGTACGGTATATGATTTCCGGATAGGCGGATTGCAGGGGATTCTGCACGAAGGCGGCGGCGGTGCGTGCCGGATCGTTGTAGTACCCGAGTGTGACGCAGGTGCCGCGCATACAGATTTCCCCCTCGGTGTCCGGCTCATCCGGCGTGATGCGCCGCGCGCCGTGCGTGCCCTCCGTCAGCAGCAGGATGTCGGTATTGCGGAAGGGGCGCCCGACCGGGATCGGTTCGTCCGGAGCGAGCGCACGGTCGGCGTGCCACCAGCAGGACATACCGGTCGCCTCGGTCGGTCCGTACAGATTGAAGAACCTGGCTTCCGGCAGGGCGGCACGCCAGCGGTCATACTGCGGGCGCGGGAACACCTCGCTTCCGAAGCAGACGGTGGTCAGGTAGCGCGGCGGGTGGCTGTCCAGCACTCCGAAGGCGGAGATCATGGTCAGGGCGGACACAACCCAGCAGACGGTATTCACCTTGTGCTGATTGAGAAAATCGCACAGGGGGATGGGGAAGGAGAACAGCATTTTGGGCACGAGATAAGTCGTTGCGCCATATTTAAGCGTGGGCATGATCTCCTTGAGCGGTGCGTCGAAATACAGCGGCGTCTGATTGGCGAACACAGTGTCCTCCGAAAAGCCGATTGCTTCGCAAAGCGACTCGGTGTAGTCCAGAACCGAGCGATGGCAGGCGGCAACGCCCTTGGGAACGCCGGTGGAACCGGAGGTGAACACAACATAAATCGGATCCTGATCGACGGCGGCATCGCGGACAGCGGCAAGTACCGCCTCGTCCGGCTCTTCCAGGCACAGCTCCTCATAGGACAGCACGCACCCGGCAAGCGCACCCGATGCGACCAGTGCATCGGCACGGGGGCGGTTGTGCCGGTCGCAGATCAGCAGACGCGGGGAGAGTGTGTGCAGAATCTGCTCCATGCGTGCCGCGGGCATTGCCTCGTCCAGCGCCGCGTAAAAGCACCCCGCCCGTACAACGCCGAGAAAGGCGGCAATTTCGGCGGGGGCGCGTTGCATCAGCACGGCGACCGGTTCCCGACCGTATCCCAGCCGGCAGAGTGCCGTGCCGATGCGGCGGGAAGCACCGTCCAGCTCCCGGAAGGATAACGCGACCCGCCCGTCCGAGAAGGCGGTCTTGTCCGGCACCCGGCGGGCGGTCGCATCCAGATATTGCAGGATATTGTTCAGCATACGGAGAGTCCTCGTTCTGTCAGGAATAGTACGGCTCCAGCTCCGGCGTTCTGGTGATGATCTCGGTGGAGCTGGCAGGGTACTTGCCCGTGTCGTAGGCGTAGAAGTTGGCACGCACCTTACTGTACGCGCGCACCTGCTTATCGGTCAGCAGACAGCCGCTGTGGTTGTACTCCGCCCGCAGGCGCGTGCAGTCGTAGTGGTACCAGCGGGGCGAGGTCTTGGTTCCGATATTGACAAGGAGCCAGTAGTGCGTGTCGCTGGTCAGTCCGGGCGTGCGCTGGATCTCCTTGTACTCCACGCCCAGTCTGGACAGGAACGCGATGGCAACGGAATCGTAGGCGTAACAGTCGCCGGTTCCGTTGGACAGGCTTTCGTAGGCAATGCGTACACGGTCGCTCGTGTCCTCGGACGCGGCATACCGGATGTGGCTCTGGATATAGGCATACACCTCGCGCAGTTGGGTTTCGATCGTGGCGTTTGCCGTGATGTTTGCCGCAATGATCTCGTCAATCTTACGGTTGAGGCTTTCCTGCGAGATGCGGCTGGCACCGATATGCACCGTGCTTTTCGCGGTGGAGCGGTTGCCGGATACGTCCGTGGCGGTATAGATAATGGGATAATCACCCGCCGCATTGGGATTGACGGCGGAGGTATCCACATCAATGCGCACCTCGCCGCAGCAGTTGTCCTCCACGATAAGACCGTCCCGGTAGGCAATGGCTTCCCCGACATAGGCGCTCGGCTCCGGAACCGAGCGGAACACGGGGCTCCGTGTCACGGATGACCGTGACGATTGATTGCAGGGGCTTGGTGCTGTTGCCGCTTGCATCGTTCACACGAAAGGTCACATCATAGTCCCCGAGCGCGGACAGCTCCGGCAACGGATCAACAAAGGCGGCGCTGTAGCTGTCGTATTCCTTGATGGAGCCGATGAAATCCTCTGCAACGGGTGCCGTCTGCCCCAGTGCGCTGTAAACATGGCGGGGCGTTACGACCGGCGCCACGCGGTCAATGACCTTGAGCCGCAGTGTATATGATTTCCCGGAGTCTGCCTGCACCGGAACCTCGTAGACGCCGGCGCGGGTGGCGCGGTCATCCTCGATGCCGTCGATGTGGCTGGTCGCATCGTCGCCCAGCAGCCGCACCGAGTCCGGGAGCAGATCGCCGACATGGATGGTCACGGATACAGTCCTGCCGCAACCGGTGAGCGGGGCGCACAGCCCCCCCGCGCAGACAACCGCCGCCAGCAGTCCGGCAAACAGTCTCCTTCTTTTTCCCTGTATATGAATCAGCATAGTTTTTTATCCTCCGTCGGTTTGTCCTCCCCTTCGGCAGGCGGGTGTTCCGACACCGCTACGCGGTACCCAACCGATATTATAGCAAATTCCGGAACACAAGTCAATGGAGTGCGCGGGAATTATTCATGAAATTTTGCCCCGGTTGGATAATCCGGCATTCTGCAGACGGCAAGGAAAGGGGCTGCCGGACGGCAGCCCCTCTCTTTGCAGGCAGGCTCAATCGCCTGCCCCGGCAATCTGCCGGATCGTCACGGCGCGCTTGTGCCGGATCGGCTTCCAACCGACGCGGCGGGCGAACAGGGACGCGATGCAGATCGGAACATAGGTGAACATGAACAGCGGGAATGTGAAGGTGAACAGGATCTTTTTCCACGCAGGGCAGTAGATGTTCCGCCACTCGGTCACGGTCGTGATGGCACCCAGTATGAACACCGTCAGAAACAGCCCGCACAGGATGTTCGCAACGGACAGGAGCAGCGTGGTGACGTTCTGGTCGGTCACGAACCGGTACACCGTCGCGCTGACGTTGACGACAAGTCCCGTTGCCGTCAGGATCGCGCCGGGCGCGATGTTCATGGTCATGTCGTAGCAGGAGAAGCGCCGGGAAATCGCCTTGCGCGGGCGGAATATTCCCCTGATCATGCGCTTGCCGTAGTACCAGAGCACCTGCAGATAGCCGCGTGACCAGCGCATCCGCTGGCGCCACGACTGGGCGAAGGAGGTCGGCTGTTCGTCAAAGAACACGGCACGGGGGCAGTAGCCGATGATTTCGCCGGATGTCACACGGTCGATGGTGAACTGGATATCCTCCGTCAGCAGGAAGAAGTTCCAGCCGCCGCACGCGTGCAGTACCCGCCGCGAGAACAGGAAGCCCGTTCCGGATACGGCACAGCTGCTGCCGAGCGCCATGCGTGCGCCGTTGAGGTAGCGTGCCTCGCGCAGGAACCACAGACCGTATCCGGCGCTGATCCAGTTGTCGCCGTAGTTCTTTGTGTTGCGGTAACTGGTGACGATGCTGTACCCCGCCGAGAAGGTTTTGTTCATTTCGGTAAGGTAGTCCGGACGAAGCAGGTTGTCCGCATCGAACACCAGAAATCCGTCATACTTTTTGACCGGAATGCGTTCCAGCAACCAGTTGAGTGCGTAGCCTTTGCCCACCTTGACCTTGTCCTGCCGCTCGTGGACGAAAGCGCCCCGCGCCCGGCAGACCTCCGCCGTTGCATCGGTGCAGTTGTCCGCGACCACGTAAATGTCGAACAGGTCGGCGGGGTAATCCTGCGCCCGGATGCTGTCGAGCAACTGCCCGATCACCGCTTCCTCGTTCCGGGCGGCGATCAGGAAGGCAAAACGGTTGCGGCGTCCGGGACCGTAAACGCGCGGTCGGCGCAGCCATGCAATCGGGATGTACGCGAACTGGTACGCATAGCACAGGAAGAACAATACCACCAGCAGGCGGTTGAACCATTCAATAAAATCCATATAGGTCAGATGTGGGGGTGTGCCGTTCCTGCGGCTCCGCGCACGGACTGCCGGCGGAGGACAGGGAACGGAAAGGCGACTGCCGCGCGCCGCCCGGCTTGTGCCGGGGCAGTCAGACGCGCGGGGCGCGGGTGAACAGTTGGGAGGATATCGCGGATTCTTACGGGGTTTCCTTCCCGGATGAAGCCGCCTGTGCGGCATCCTCCGGCGTGTACAGGGGGAAGGTAAGGCGCACCTTGAACAGGTCGCCGTCGATGGCAAGCTGCAGGCTCCCGCCCTGCAGCTCGGTCAGGCTTTGCACAATGGCAAGCCCCAGCCCGGAGCCTTCCGTGTGTCGGGAGGCGTCCCCCCGGACGAACCGCTCCAGCAGTTCCTCGGCGGGGATGTTGAGCGGCTCGGCGGATACGTTGCGGAAGGTAATGACCGCGACCGGTCGGCTCCCGCCCGGAGCGGCAGGATCCAGCCCCTGCCCGGGCGTCGAGGTACACGCGGGTGCCCGGCTGGGCATACTTGATGATGTTGTTCATCAGGTTGTCAAAAATGCGCCCGAGGTGCCTGCCGTCTGCCAGCACGGTCAGCGTCTTGTCCGGTGTCTGCACGATGAGATTCAGGTCGTGCGCGTGCAGACGTTCGGCGTACTCCCCCTGCACCTGCTCCAGCAATACGCCCACCTCACACGGGGCGGGAATCACATTCAGCACGCCGGAGGACGCCTTGGATGCCTCCAGCAGGTCATCAATCAGCTTTTTGAGCCGGGTGCTCTGCCTGTCCAGCACATCGATGTAGGTACACAGGGTTTCGTCCGTGGGGGAGAGTTGCCGGATAAGCTCCACGTAGTTCACGATGGAGGTCAGCGGGGTTTTGATATCGTGGGACACGTTGGTGATAAGCTCGGTGCGGAAATGCTCGCTTTTCATGCGCTGCTCGACCGCGTCGGCAAGCCCCTGCCCGATGCGGTTGAGGTTCTCTGCCGAGACCCGGCAGTCATCCGGCAGTCCGGCGGTGCTCACGCGGTACTCAAACTCTCCCTTTGCCAGATGGGCGGCACCATCCTGCAGACGGCGCAGTCCCAGCGCGTAGCGGAGCGCGCACGCGCCCAGCACCACCAGCTCCAGAAGAACCAGCAGAAGAAAGATCCCGGCGTACCCGCCTACCATCAGCGCATAGCCAACCGACAGATTGAGTGCCAGCAGGACGAGCAGGAGTACGAACGCCCGCCGGACAGGGGGGATTGCCTGCAAGGCGGCGCGCGTGCGGCGGAACAGCCAGCGAAGCGATTGCCCGACAGCCCGCAGGCATATCCAGACAAGCGTATGCCGGAATACCGTTCCCGCTTTGATGCGTACCGCCAGACTCATGGCATACCCGATGAGTAGCAGCATGGCAGGGATGTAAACGGCAATAATCAGCACTGCGGATGCCGCGAACATACTGCCGCCGACCGTCGGCAATGCGGTCAGCAACAGCAGCAGCATCACCGCCTCCAGCAGACCGACGAAAAAGGTGAACAGATCAAAGGGAACGCGATCTATCGCGCCCTCGCGCACGCCGTCCTCGCCCGGATGCCTGCCAGCCGCGCTCAGCAGAAAGACCAGGAGGCATATGGAGGCGGCAAGACCGGCAAGGCACACCGCCACGTTCGTAACGCGGTAGCGGCTCAGGAAGAGCAGGCTCCGGTACATTCCGCGATACCATGTGTGCATGGCGCCGGAATCTGCCCAGAGGTGCAGGGTAACGTCTTTGGTCACGGCAGGGTTGTCCGAATCCGGCACCGTAAGTCTCCATTCCAGATGGGACAGTCCCGTCTCGCCCTGATAGTTGCCCGAAAGCACGTTTCCGTCCCCGTCCTTGACCTGGTAGTACAGTCCGCTCCATGCGCGTATCCAGCTGTCCATTCCGTCCGGATCGGACAGGTAGTAGTTCGTTCCGTCATGCATGGCGCGGTCAAGGTAGCTTTCGGTAAGGTCGGCGAGCAGCTGCTCCTGCGATACGCCGTCGTAAATGCCGTACACAGCCGACAGCCCGATGCCCACGCCGGAGACGGCGGTAAGGAAAGCCGTCACGGTCAGCAGGAGAACAGCGGCTGTTTTGGCGGCGAGCGAGTACGTCGCGGGGGAACGCCCGTTGCTTCGCGCGGCGCGTGTCATGACCGCCCCTCCGCATCCAGTTTGTAGCCCTGCGCCCAGACCACCTTGAGAAACCGGGGCGTTGCCGGGTCTATTTCAATTTTTTCCCGCAGATGGCGGATGTGTACCGCCACGGTGCTGTCTGCGCCGAACGGCTCGTCCTGCCAGACGCGGCGATATATCTCTTTCGGAGAGATCACTTCGCCGGGGCGCCGCAGGAACAGCCGCAGGATTTCGTACTCCGTCGGTGTCAGGCTCAGTGCCTTCCCGTACAGGGAGACGGTGCGCGTGCGCTCGTCCACGGAAAACGCCCCGACGGTCAGTTGTCCGACCGTGCCTACGGGCTGTCCCGTCACGCTGCCAAGCTGCGTATAGCGCCGGAGCTGGGAACGGATGCGCGCCATCAGTTCCAGCGGATTGAAGGGCTTTGTCACATAGTCATCCGCGCCGACGGTCAGCCCCAGCACCTTGTCGTTGTCCTCACCCTTGGCAGTCAGCAGGATGACCGGCAGGTTGCAGTGCTCCCGGATGCGCGTCATGGCGGTGATACCGTCCATGACCGGCATCATAATGTCCATCACGACCAGCTGTACCGATTCGCGGCTGACAATCGCGACTGCTTCCTTGCCGTTTGCGGCGGTCAGCACGCGGTAGCCCTCGGCTTCCAGGTATATCCGTAAAGCGGACACGATGTCCGCCTCGTCATCACAGACAAGGATTGTCGGTGTCTCCATACTGTATTTCTGCCCCCTTTCCCGCCAGTGCAGTCAGTATAACAGAAAACTCTTGAATTTGCAAGGGGAATTTGCTTAAGATTCTTTTTAAGATTTCGTGCAGGAGGGGTAAAATTTTTTTCCGACCCGATGTATTATAGCACATTTCTCCGGTTTGTCAATAGTGAAGATTACGGTTCGTGCAGCATCCGCTCGCCTGCGCGCGGGGACACTGCTTGTCAAGATATACAAAACAGGCTTGCACGTTCTTGCGAATATCGTTTTTTTCCTGTCTTTTTCAAATCTTATTTCTTGTGGTATAATAGACAATCGGTTATGAATACTCCGCGATGTATATGCGCGGAAAGCTAAGGAAAACGCAACGGACAAAGCCGCGTTTTTCAAGAGATGGGAGTGCAGAAAACAGTGATCCGAAATGATTTGAGAAATGTAGCCATTATCGCCCACGTTGACCACGGCAAAACCACGCTGGTGGACGGACTTTTGAAGCAGGGCGGTGTCTACCGCGACAACCAGGAGACCGTGACGTGCGTGATGGATTCCGGCGCGCTGGAACGGGAGAGGGGCATCACCATTCTTGCCAAGAATACCGCTGTTCATTACAAGGGTGTCAAAATCAACATCGTCGATACCCCCGGGCACGCCGACTTCGGCGGCGAGGTAGAGCGCGTGCTGAAGATGGTCAACGGCGTCATCCTGCTGGTTGATGCCGCAGAGGGACCCATGCCGCAGACCCGCTTTGTTCTGCAGAAAGCGCTGGAGCTCAACCATCGCGTCATCGTCTGCATCAACAAGATAGATAAGCCGGACGCGCGCCTCGGCGAAGTGGAGGACGAGATCCTGGAGCTGCTGATTGATCTCGGCGCGAACGACGATCAGCTGGATTCCCCCATGCTGTACTGCTCCGGTCGCGATGGCACGGCATCCCTGTCTCCGGATGAGCCGGGCAAGGATCTGACGCCGCTGTTCGACACGATCCTGAATTACATTCCTGCTCCGGAGGGCGATGAGACGGCACCGCTCCAGCTGCTGGTGTCCTCCATTGACTATAACGATTACGTAGGGCGTATCGGCATCGGACGCATTGAGCGCGGATGCATCAAGGTCAATCAGGATGCCATGATCTGCAACTACCACACGCCGGATGTGCCGCCCAAGCGTACCAAAAATCGTGACGGTCATGCAGATTGACGGACTTTCCCGTCGCCCGGTGGACAGCGCCATGGTGGGCGATATCGTGTGCTTCTCCAGTGCGGGCAATGTTTCCATCGGCGACACCGTGACGGCGGTGGACTGCCCGGAGCCGCTGGAGTTCGTCAAGGTCAGCGAGCCGACGCTGGAGATGACCTTCTCGGTCAATGACAGCCCGTTGGCGGGCAAGGAAGGCAAGTTTGTCACGTCCCGCCAGCTGCGCGACCGACTGTACCGCGAACTGCTCAAGGACGTGTCCCTGCGTGTCTCGGACGGCGAGACGACCGATGAGTTCCGCGTAGCGGGGCGCGGCGAGATGCATCTGTCCATCCTGATCGAGACTATGCGCCGGGAGGGCTATGAGCTGACCTGCTCTAACCCCCGCGTGCTGTACAAGGAGATCGACGGGCAGAAGTGCGAGCCTATGGAGCGTGTCACGCTGGACGTGCCGAATGATTACGTCGGTGCCGTTGTGGAGAAGCTGGGTCAGCGCAAGGGTGACCTGGTCGAGATGGTGCCGCTGGGCTCCGGAAACCGGATGCGGCTGGAGTACGTGATCCCCACCCGGTGCCTGTTCGGCTACCGTTCCGAGTTCCTGACAGCCACGCACGGCGAGGGTGTCATGAACACGCTGTTTGAAGGCTACCAGCCCTACCGTGGCGAGGTCGTCATGCGCTTTACCGGCTCCCTGATCGCGTCCGAGGCGGGCGTGACTACCCGGTACGGATTGTACAAGACGCAGGAGCGCGGACAGATGTTTGTAGGTCCGCAGACCGAGGTTTATGAAGGCATGATCGTGGGGGAGAACCCGAAGAATGATGACATCGCCATCAATCCCTGCCAGGAGAAGCACCTGACCGCTATCCGTTCCACGGGCGCGGACGAAAAGCTGATTCTGGTGCCTGCCAAGATTTTCTCGCTGGAGGAAGCCATCGAGTTTATCAAGGATGACGAGCTGATTGAGGTCACGCCCAAGTCCATCCGCCTGCGCAAGAAGATTCTCAATACCGAACTGCGGATGAAAGAAATGATGCGCGTCCGCCGCGCAATGCAGCAGCAGTAAATCCGCGAAGCGTACGGTTTCGCCCGGTATTATCGGATTTCGGCAAGGCAAAAATAATAGAACACAAAAAGGGGAGCGGTTTTTGCCGCTCCTCTCTCTTGTGTGCCCGGCACGCGTAATAACTTGGCGGTGAAAGTCCGCTACAGGCATGGCAGTAGGAACTGTTAGCTAAAGACAAGGGCGTCCGTCGTGAGGCGGAGTCTGAAAGAAGTCGGAGGCAAAACCTCGGTCTGACGAACAGAAACTGCATAAAAAAAAAGGCGTTTTGAAATGGATGAGTTTGCAAGACAAAACAAAGTCCGATACTGCCCGAAATTCAAGGCGTAAATGCAGCAGATATATGAGGTGAAAGTGATTACGCTTACCCGGGGAGGTCTTGCGGGTGCATAGGAGTAGACGAATTCGAAACGAAGCATAGTAACAACGAACCGCAAGAAGTCAGCAGAAGCCATAGTACCGAGAAAAAAAGCTCGGGAAGGGCTGAACAATCATAAGTCTCAAGTAAACGGCTGAAGGAGGTCGGTACAATGAAAACAGAATACACCGGGAGTGGTGGCTTCCTGCAAAGGGATGGTGTGGAACACAAAGAGTATGCAGAAGCGTACAGTGCCGAAACTCAGAAAGCAGAAGAAAGAGACGGTGCAGACTTGCTTGAAAAGGTGCTTGACAGAGATAATCTGAACAGAGCCTACAGGCGGGTGAAAGCCAATAAGGGAGCAAGCGGAGTAGACGGAATGACCGTAGATGAAGCGCTTCCGTGGCTGAAGGAACATCGGGAAGAACTGCTCGAAAGCATAAGAAACGGCAAATACAAGCCGTCTCCGGTGCGAAGAGTGGAAATCCAAAAGGATAACGGCGGTGTACGAAAGCTTGGAATACCAACCGTAATAGACCGCATTATCCAACAGGCAATAGCGCAGGTGCTGACACCAATCTATGAGCCGAAGTTTTTCGGACGGAAGCTACGGCTACAGACCGCACAGAAGCGCAAAGGATGCAATACTCAAAGTGAAGGAGTATGCGGACGAGGGGTACCAATATGCCGTATGCCTTGATTTATCCAAATACTTTGACACACTCAACCACGAATTGCTTATGAATATGCTCCGACAGGAAGTTAAAGACAAGCGGTTGACAGACCTTATCAAGAAATATCTGAAGAGCGGAGTGATGGAGAACGGTATCGTAATGAAAAACGGAAGAAGGTTCCCCCCAAGGAGGAAATCTTTCGCCATTACTTGCAAATATCTATCTCGACAAATTCGACAAAGGAGTTTGAGGGCAGAGGGGTAAAGGTAATCCGCTACGCAGATGACATAATACTCCTTGCGGGGGAGTATCCGTGCGGCAGAAAGATTGCTCGGAACAAGTACGTCATACCTTGAGAAGAAACTGAAGCTCAAGGTAAATACGGAAAAAGAGCCGGGCGGTAAGCGTTTATTCAATCCGAAATTTCGGTTTCTCGGCTTTGCGATGGGAAGGAACAGAAAGGGTACATATATCCGGGTTCACGCAAAGTCGAAGAAGAAAAGCCAAAGAAAAGCTGAAAAGACTTACTTCCCGAAGTCAGGGCAGAAAGCTTGACACCGTGTTTTTACAAGGTAAAGGTGTTCATGCGAGGATGGCTTGGATATTACGGAATAGCGGAGATGAAGAACGATATGGAAAGGTGGAACGAGTGGCTTCGCAGAAGAATACGAATGTATATCTGGAAGCAGTGGAAGAAGCCGAGAACAAGGGTGGAGAACCTGAAGAAGTTGGGAATGCGCGACTGGCAGGCATACCGAAACGGAAATACCCGTAAAGGCTATTGGGCTGTTGCAGGAAGTGGGATACTGACCCACACCATTACAAACGAAAGACTTGCACGCCGTGGATATTACGATATATCCGAAGCGTACAAGTCTCTGCACTGTTTATGATTGAACCGCCGTGTACCGAACGGTACGCACGGTGGTGTGAGAGGTCGGCTGCTCAGCTAATGGGCAGCCTCCTACTCGATTGCCGCGCACGATCGGGCGCCTGCTGTCAGCTTTCCGATGCAGTCACCGGGTGGCAGATCCACGCAGGGATGCCTTCCGACTGCAGCGCGCGGTATGCTGCCCCGGCGCCGCCCCGCGCGAACAGCCCGAACACGCTGGGACCGCTGCCGCTCATACGGACGCCGCACGCGCCTGCCGCTGTGAGCGCGGCGTGCAGTCCGGCTGCCGTGCTGTGTCGCGGCAGGATGACCGACTCGAACAGATTGAACATATGCGCCCCGATGCCGGACAGATCGCCATGCGCCAGCGCGGACAGCAGTGCATTCTGCTGCTCCGTGCGTGGTTGGCAGAATTCCGGCGCAAAACCGCCGTAAGCGGCGTCCAGTGCGCGGTAGGCTTCCGGGGTGGACACGCCTTCCCCGGCGCAGGCAATCAGAATATCGCAGTCCGGCAGGGGAGAGCAGGGGTTCAGGACATCGCACACGCCCTCGGTGATGCAGGCGCCGCCCCGGATGCAGAAGGGAACATCCGCCCCCAGCTTTCCGCCCAGCATTTCCAGTGCGGCGGCGTCCAGCGGCTCGCCCGCAAGGCGGTTCAGTCCGCGCAGAACGGCGGCGGCATCGGTGCTTCCGCCTGCCAGACCTGCCGGGTATGGGATATGCTTTTCGATGTGTACGGTTGCCCGAAGCGCCGTTTTCCTGCATCCGTCTGCCCGTGTATGGGCAAGGAAAGTCTCCGCCGCGCGGAAGGCAAGGTTGCCCCGGTCGGTCGGGAGCGCCCGGTCGGAGCAGGTCAGTCTGACGCTGTCTTCATCAGCCGGTGACAGGGAGATTGTCACTGTGTCCGCGAGACTGACAGACTGCATGACGCCGGTCAGAAGGTGGTAGCCGTCCGGGCGTCGCCCGGTGATGTCGAGAAACAGGTTTATCTTGGCACACGCTTGCAGCGTCAGGGGAGTATCGTATGTCATAGCCGGATATTTTCCTCCGTTTCGAGAAATTCTCGCAGAATACCCCGCCAGAGCGGGAGTTGTCCGAGGTCGGTTGCGCACCGGACGGTCAGCAGTACGCCGTCCAGTGCGAGCAGGGGCGTGCGGGCGGCGCAGAAGGTCAGCTTGCGTGTCAACTCCGCCGGGGAGGCGTTCCCGCGCAGGCAGAGTGCCGTCCGCACGCCTGCCGGAAACGCGGGCGGTGTATCGCTTTCCTCGGGATCGGTCAGCGCGCACACCAGCACGGGCAGGCGACGCGCATCGGCGAGATAGCGCGCCAGCTGTTCCAGCTGTCCGCACGGACCGATCAGTTCCAGCGGACGTGCCTGCGCAAGGCACACTTCGGCTGTTTCACGTACATGCTGGGTGAACAGCAGGTCACGCTCCGCCGGAGCAAGCGCCACGCCCGTCTCTTCCCGCCTGCGGCACAGCGCGGCGTGATATGGATCGGGGCGCACGAAAGCGTAGCCGTCCGGCAGCGGCAGCATGAACCGCCTGGTCCGGCACGTCAGGTGCTGCCCCCATACGGCGGGCAAGTGCGGCAAGCGTCAGATCGTTTTCCTGCGCATCGGGGGAAATGAACCGTGTCAGATGCCGCCATAGTGCTGCCGGGTCAGGACGCGGATCGTGCCATTCAAACCCTTCTGCCAGCAGCGCAAGAATCCGACGTCGCAGGGGGTGTCCCGGGGCGAGCGGCAGGGCGCGGCACAGCGCCGCGAGCTTATCATAATCCGGTGCGCCGCCGTCCGGGAGCAGTTCCGGCGGTTCCCCGCAGGCGGTCAACAGGGTTGACATACCGTCGGAGCGCCGGAACAGGTCATAGGGGGAGGCAAAGCGGATGTCCTCCGGGGCATCCGTTCCGACTACATACAGCGCGGTGATTTCCCTCATGTTCTGCATCCTCCGTTCCGTGTCCCCGGCTTGGCGCCGTGTAATGGCTGTGGAAGTATTGTAACACATTTTGCGCCGGATTGCAACACGCGCGACCGCTTTTTTTGTTCGGCAGGTTCTGCCGCAGACGAGATAGATGATACAACAGGAAAGACCTGTACGTTGCGGATGTCCGCAACGTACAGGTCTCTGTTCCTGTCAGATCAATCAGCGGCTACTCAGGGAAGCGCTGATTGGAATGAGGCTTCGGCAGAAGCGTTGCCGATTAAAGCGGCACTTCTTTAGTACATACCGCCCATGCCGCCGCCCATACCGGCACCGGCTGCGGCATTGTCAGCCTTCGGATCCGGCTTGTCGGCAACCACGGACTCGGTGGTCAGGATGACAGAGGCGATGGAGGCGGCGTTCTGCAGGGCAGAGCGTGTGACCTTGGTAGGATCCACGATGCCGGCGGAGACCATGTCCACGTAGACTTCCTTGTACGCATCGAAGCCGTAGCCCATCTTGCCGGAGCTCATGATCTTATCGACCACAACACCGCCGTCAAAGCCGGCGTTCGCGGCGATTTGACGCACCGGTTCTTCCAGAGCCTTCAGCACGATCTTCACGCCGGTCTTTTCGTCACCCTCAACGGTATCCAGCACCTTGGCGACATCGGCAATGACGTTCAGATATGCCGTTCCGCCGCCGGGGACGATACCCTCCTCGACAGCCGCACGGGTTGCGTTGAGCGCATCCTCAATGCGGAGCTTCTTCTCCTTCATTTCAGCCTCGGTTGCAGCGCCGACCTTGATGACGGCAACGCCGCCAGCCAGCTTAGCCAGCCGCTCCTGCAGCTTCTCGCGGTCGAAATCGGAGGTTGTGGTCTCGATAGCCGAGCGGATCTGGGAGACACGCGCCTTGATGGCGTCGCTGTCGCCGTGACCGCCGACGATGATGGTGTTTTCCTTGGTGACCTTGACCTGACGAGCCTGACCCAGCTGAGAAACCTCAACGTCCTTCAGCTCCAGACCCAGCTCGGAGGAAATGACCTCGCCGCCGGTCAGGATGGCGATATCCTGCAGCATCTCCTTGCGGCGGTCGCCGAAACCGGGCGCCTTGACGGCAACGCAGGTGAAGGTTCCGCGCAGCTTGTTCAGAACCAGCGTGGTCAGAGCCTCGCCCTCGACGTCCTCTGCGATAATCAGCAGCTTCTTGCCCAACTGCACCACCTGCTCCAGAAGGGGCAGGATTTCCTGAATGTTGGAAATCTTCTTGTCGGTAATCAGAACCAGCGCATCATCGATGACGGCCTCCATCTTGTCGTTGTCGGTGACCATGTAGGGTGACATAGCCGCGGTCGAACTGCATGCCCTCGACGACCTCGGAATAGGTCTCGGCGGACTTGCTCTCCTCCACGGTAATCACGCCGTCCGCAGTGACTTTCTCCATCGCGTCGGCAATCAACTCACCGATGACCTCATCACCGGCGGAAATAGTGCCGACTCTGGTAATATCCTCCTTGCCGTTGACCTTCTTGGAATTGTTGACCAGCGACGCGACAGCGGCATCCACAGCCTTCTTCATACCCTTGCGTAGAACCATGGGGTTCGCGCCGGCGGTCACATTCTTCATGCCCTCGCGGACGAAAGCCTGTGCCAGCAGGGTAGCGGTCGTGGTGCCGTCACCGGCGGCATCGTTTGTCTTGGTGGCGACCTCCTTGACCAGCGAGGCGCCCATGTTTTCCGCCTCGTCCTCCAGCTCGATCTCCTTGGCGATGGTTACGCCGTCATTGGTGATCAGGGGCGAGCCGTACTTCTTGTCCAGCACCACGTTGCGTCCCTTGGGACCCAGGGTGATCTTGACGGTATCCGCCAGTTTATCTACGCCGCGCACCAGCGCGTTGCGGGCCTCAATGCCATACAGAATTTCTTTTGCCATAACAGAATCCACTCCTTTTCGGTTTAAACTTGTGAATAATAGTGAAGGGAAGCGCGACCGTTACTCAACGGTTGCCAGAATGTCGTCCTCGGACAGCACCGTGTACTCGACACCATCCAGCTTGACTGCCGTGCCGGCATACTTGCTGGCGATGACCTTGTCACCGACCTTGACGGTCATGGGTGCCACGGTACCGTTATCCGTGACCTTGCCGGGTCCTACGGCGATAACGTCTGCCACCTGGGGCTTCTCCTGCGCGGACGCGGTGAGGATGATGCCGGTCTTGGTTTTCTCCTCGGCTTCTTCAAACTTGATGACCACACGGTTGGACAGGGGATTGAGTTTCATGATTGATTCCTCCTTGACGCTTGACGCTTTGCGATAAGCCTGCCGCTGTACGTTGCACTGCCTGCGCGGCGCGCCGCGCGGCGGCTGGTGTTAGCACTCGAACTTCATGAGTGCCAACTTACAACGCATATTCTACACCAATTCCGGGAAATGTCAAGGGCTTTTTTTCTCAATATTCACATATTGTTAACATTTGGCGTAAAAGGGCCACCCTTCTGTCCGGCGCGCGGGACGCATACAATCCTTCCGGAAGGGGGACGCGGGCATGGATTCCGTCATGACGGTAACATCTTTTATTTATTCTTGCTGTGAGCGGGTATTTTGCGGTTCGCCTGCATGGTATGCGTGCCGTCCGTCCGCTCCGACGCCTGCGTGCGGCGCTGACTCCCCGCCGGTCTGGCACGGGCGTTTTCCCCGCTGGGCGGAATGTGCATGGCGCTGGCGGGAACGCTGGGTGTCGGGAATATTGCAGGCGTTGCCACCGCCCCTGTGGCTGGGCGGTCCGGGGGCGATTTTTCTGGATGATTTTCAGCGGTCTTGCGGTCACGGTGCTGAAATATGCCGAGATCGTGCTGGCGATCCGCCACAGGCGGCGGACGGCAAACGGCACGGTGGGCGGCGCACCCTACTATATTTCGGATCTGCTGTTCGCCCGCGGGCACGCCGGAGCGGGGCGTCTGCTGGCGTGCCTGTTTGCATGGCTCTGCCTGCTCAATGCGCTGACCATGGGTTCGGTGCTCCAGATCAACGCGGCGGCGTCCGCCCTGCACGGGGCATTCGGACTGCCGCCGCTGGTGACGGGGCTGACAGCCGCCGGACTGTGCGCTGTGGTCATGAGCGGCGGAGCATCGCGGATTGCCGCGCTGACCGAGCGGCTGGTGCCGTTCATGACGGTCGGCTTTCTGTTGCTCTGCGGTGCCGTTCTGATCCTGCGTCGGGAGCGTCTGCCGGACGCTGCGGCGGCGATCCTGCGTGAGGCGTTTTTCCCCGGCGAATGCCGGAGCGGCTGCCGGAGGCGGCGTGGGCGGCTTCTTTTGACGCGCGCGGTGCGCGTGGGGGTCATGCGCGGGCTGGTGTCCAATGAGGCAGGATGCGGCACGGCGCCCATGGCGCACGCGGCGGCTGACACCGACAGCCCGGCGACGCAGGGCGTTCTCGGGATGCTGGAGGTCTTTGTGGACACCGTCCTTCTGTGCAGTATCACGGCGTTGACAGTCCTGGTCGGCGACACCGGCTATACAGCCTTCGGCGCGGACGGAGCTGCCTGCGCACGCGCCGCCTTCACCTCGGTGCTTGGCGACTGGGCTGGCGGTGTGTTCGGCATATCGGTGTTTCTGTTCGCGCTTGCCAGTGCCTTCTGCTGGGCGCATTACGGCATGACCTGCGTCGGATATCTGCGTGCCCGCCGTCCCGGTACCGGACTGTGCTGGCGGATGCTGTTCACCCTCGCTTTCTGCTCCGCCCTGATTTTGGGCGCGCTGATGGCGCCCTCCCTCGCGTGGACGCTGGCGGATGCGGCAATCGCAGCCATGACTATACTGAACCTCTCCTGCCTGCTTCTCGGCGCCCGTGAAATAGCAACTGCGCGTTGACTATCGGCAATCCGGAGGTAGATCCCGCCATACGGCAGTATCATATCTCACCGTGAATTCCCGAAGTAAATTCCACTGTGAAATTTACTTCGGGAATTCACTATACTTTTACCACCACCCCAATATTTCAAAAAGCTCTTGACAAATGCGCGGAAGTGTGCTATAATCTGTAAAGCGTTTTGCTTTACACCCTTGCGGTGTGAAAGGACGGTTTCACGGTATGTTTGAAAAAAACCTTGAAGTGGGACTTTTGCTGGACTTTTACGGAGACATACTGCCCGAACGACGGCGCGAAATGATCGAGTTGTACTATAATGACGATCTGTCGCTCGCCGAGGTCGCGGAGCAACTGGGCGTGACCCGGCAGGCTGTGCGCGAAACCGTCAAGAAAACCGAAACCGAATTGTATTTTTATGAGGAAAAGCTGGGGCTGCTGCGGCGGTTCACCGAAGCGCAGACCTGTGCCGGTCGCATCCGTGCCCTCTGTGAGGCGGAGAAGGACTGCGTCTCGCCGGCGCTGCGCGAGGCGATCGACAGGCTGTGTGATGCCGTCGGTGCCGGGTAACGCGGCTTTTCAGGTAACACCGCACCCGGTGCACGGGTGCCCAGGGAAGGGAGGCGCTGTGCCATATGGCGATGTTTTTCAAGTCTCAGCGAGAAGCTGGAGAATGCGTTCAAAAAATTCCGCAGCCGCGGTAAATTGACAGAGGCAGACGTCAAGGCGGGGATGCGCGAGATAAAGCTCGCCCTGCTGGAGGCAGACGTCAACTTCAAGGTCGTCAAGGACTTTGTCCGCATCGTGTCCGAACGCGCGGTGGGGACGGAGGTCATGGAATCCCTTATGCCCGGACAGCAGATTGTCAAGATCGTGGACGAAGAGCTGACCCGCCTTATGGGCGGCTCGCAGTCCAAGCTCGAAATTGCGCCCAAGCCGCCGACGATTGTCATGATGGTCGGTCTGCAGGGCGCCGGTAAAACCACCCACGCCGGCAAGCTTGCGGGTATGTATAAGAAGCAGGGCAAGCGCCCGCTGCTGGTCGCCTGCGACGTGTACCGTCCTGCCGCAATCAGGCAGTTGGAGGTGCTGGGCGAGAAGCTGGACATCCCGGTGTTCCAGATGGGCGACAGGGAAGACCCTGTCCGCATTGCCGCCGAGGGCGTGAAGCTCGCCGAACAGAAGGGCTACGACATGGTGTTCATAGACACCGCCGGACGGTTGCAGATTGATGAGGCGCTGATGAATGAGCTGATCCGCATCAAGCAGACCGTCAAGCCGACCGAGATCCTGCTGACGGTGGATTCCATGATCGGGCAGGAATCGGTCAATGTTGCGGGAGACGTTCAATAATCTGCTGGATATCACGGGCGTGATTCTGACCAAGCTGGACGGCGATACGCGAGGCGGTGCGGCTTTGTCTATCCGCTATGTTACCGGTAAGCCCATCAAGTTCGTCGGTATCGGCGAGAAGCTGGACGCCATTGAGCCGTTCTATCCGGACCGGATGGCGAACCGTATTCTCGGCATGGGTGATGTGCTGACGCTTATCGACAAGGCACAGCAGCAGTTTGACGAGAAGAAAGCCGCCGAACTGGAGCAGAAAATACGCCAGTCCACCTTCACGCTGGACGACTACCTGGATCAGTTCGAGCAACTCAAAAACATGGGTTCGCTGGAGCAGCTCGCCGGCATGATCCCCGGCGTTAAGCCCGGCGCACTCAAGGACGCGCAGATTGACGAGAAGGCGCTGGCACACCAGCAGGCTATCATCCGCGCCATGACCGCCGACGAGCGCCGACGCCCGGATATCGTGCTCAACGCCAGCCGCAAGCAGCGCATCGCCGTCGGAAGCGGTACCACGGTGGAGGAGATCAACAAGTTGCTCAAGCAGTTCGAGCAGATCCGCAAGCTGATGAAGCAGTTTACCGATATGGGCGGCAAGCCCGGCAGAAAGGGGCGCCCCGGCAGGGGGATGCGGTTCCCGTTCTGAGGTATTCCATTCTGAAACTTTCATGCCGCCCCAGGGCGGAGGAAGCTGAAATCAATAAAACACTTTCTGGAGGAACAAAACAATGGTTAAGATCAGACTGACAAGAACCGGAGCCAAGAAGGCTCCCAGCTACCGTGTGGTTGTGGCGGACAGCCGTTACCCCCGCGACGGTCGCTTCATCGACATCATCGGTACCTACAACCCCATGGTAACGCCCGCCGAGGTCAAGCTGGACGCCGATAAGGCGAAGGATTGGCTCTCCAAGGGAGCTCAGCCCACCGAAACGGTCAAGTCTCTGTTCAAGAAGAACGGCATCCTCGCCTGATCCTCTCCGGGTACACCCTATGGCAGAGCTTCAGACGACACTCCGCGACATAGCTGCCGCTATCGTGGATCATCCGGATGAGGTTGCCGTCACGTGCGAGGAAACCGAGGACTCCGTGACCTTGACCCTGAGCGTCGCCCCTGACGATATGGGCATGGTCATCGGACGCCACGGGCGCATTGCCAAGGCAATCCGTACCGTAATCAAGGCAGCCTCCGCCAACTGCGGGAAGCGCGTCAACGTCGATATCCGCTGATCCGCTCGCAAGGCGGCGCCGCACGGGTTCCGTGCCGGCACGGTCAGCTTCACAACAAAAACACCCGTCTGATTCCGGGAATCAAGGATTCATCGAATCGAAGATTCGTGGAATCGAAGATTCGTGGAATCGAAGATTCGTGGAATCGAAGATTCATGGAATCAGGGACGGGTGTTTTTTGCATTCTGCCTTGTACGGCGTTCAGCGCCGGGTCAGCTCCGTGTAGGGACGTTCCCGCTCGATGCACTTGTAGCCGGGGCGCATGATCTTGCCGGAGGACAGGATTTCCTCCATGCGGTGCGCACACCAGCCTGCCGTGCGGGCAATGGTGAAGAGCGGCGTGTACATCTCGGTCGGGATGCCCAGCATCCGGTATACCAGACCGGAGTAGAGATCGACATTGGCGCAGATATCGTGATGCTTGCCCTTGTACGTGTTGAAAACCTCCGGCGTCAGACGCTCTATGGATTCCAGCAGCTCGAAATCCTCGCCGTAGCCTTTGTCCTGTGCCAGCTGGCGCGCGTAACGCTTGAGCATGACGGCGCGGGGATCGGACTTGGTATAGACCGCGTGCCCCATGCCGTAGATCAGCCCGGATCCGTCGTTTGCCTTGCCCTTCAGGATGCGAAGCAGGAAGTCGGACAACTCGTCGTCGTTGTGCGGGTCGCGGACGTTTGCTTTCACGCAGTCGAACATCTCCTGCACCTTGATGTTCGCGCCGCCGTGCAGGGGACCCTTCAGCGCGCCGATCCCTGCCGCAATAGCGGAATAGGTGTCGGTTCCGGTGGAGGACAGCACACGCGTGGCAAAGGTTGAAGCGTTTCCACCGCCGTGCTCGGCGTGGATGATGAGGCACAGATCCAGCAGATGCGCCTCCTCCGGCGTGTAGCTCTTGTCGGGGCGCAGGATGCGCAGGAAATTCTCCGCCGTGGACAGCCCGTCGCGCGGATTATGCAGGTTCAGCGATTTGTTGAAGAAGGTGTTGCGGTAGACAGCGTATGCCTGCCCCGCAATGACGGGCAGGCGCGCCACCAGCTCCATGGATTGCCGCATCATATTTTCCAGTGAAGTATCGTCCGGATTGTCGTCGTAGGCATACAGCGACAGGACTGCAACCTCCAGTTTATTCATGATGGAACGCGACGGCGCTTTCATGATGATATCCTCGGTGAAGCGGGGCGGCAGATGGCGCAGCATTGCCAGCACATCGGCAAATTCCTGCAACTCCCAGCGCGTGGGCAGGTGCCCCATGAACAGCAGGAAGGCGCACTCCTCAAACCCGAAGCGTCCCTCCGCGATGCAACTTTCCAGCAGGTCGCATATATTGTACCCGCGGTATTCC
Source organism: Oscillospiraceae bacterium (assembly GCA_022009675.1). GTDB lineage: Bacteria > Bacillota > Clostridia > Oscillospirales > CAG-272 > CAMEON01. The sequence goes on from CP091718.1 coordinate 1,586,611, forward strand.
AGCACGCCGTCAACCGGGCACTTTTCGCCCTCGTTGACCACATAGCCGTGCGCATTGCCGATGCGGGTCACGCCGGCGGTCACGCCGGTTCCGTCCGGCTCGCGCAGTCCGCGCTTGACCTTGTAGCTGTCAAATGCGGCGGCGGGGATTGTGTAGGCGGTGCGGCACGAGTCCAGCAGATCGCGGAACTCGCTCTCGGTTTTTTCCTCTGCGTCCGGCGGCAGCTGGCAGTATTTCAAGGTGGATTCCAATGACATGGGCGTGACCTCCTCTCGCCGCGCGTTTGCGGAATATGGCGGCGTGTAGTAAGTGTATAGACGTACAGTATACCACACATCGGGCTGATTTGCAAGATGCGTTTTCCATAATTTCAAAATTTTTCACATCTTGCGGCTGTTCCTGAAAAATAACGATGCGATTTGCATTTTCTAAATCCGAATCCGGCATGGCGAGGCGAAGAACTGGTGGCACACTTGCAAATCCATGCATAAAAACACGAATCGAAACCAACAAGCAAGGGGCGCACCCGGATTCCGGATGCGCCCCTTGCTTGTATAGCCGTGAATTTAGAGCGGTAAGCGATAGGACGGAAAGATTACTTGTTGCCGCCTGCCAGCTTTTCAATCTCGGCAGCGAAGTCCTCTTCCTTCTTCTGGATGCCCTCGCCCTTTTCAAAGCGGTACATCTCCGCGACAACGATCTTGCCACCCAGCTCCTTAGCGGTCTTTTTCAATGTACTGACCGACCTTCATGCTGTCCTCCAGGAAGTACTCCATGTCGAGGAGGCAGTTGTTCTCATAGAACTTGTTCAGGCGACCGACAGCCATCTTTTCCTTTGATGGCATCCGGCTTCTGGGACAGGGCGGGATCGTTCTCGATCTGCGCACGGACGATGGCAGTCTCTGCCTCCAGAACGCTGGCGGGAACCTGATCCCGGTTAATATAGGGGTGGTGTACGCGCCGACCTGCAGGGCGATGTTCTTGGCGAACTGGGCAAAGCCCTCCTTGTCTGCCACATCCGTATCGAACCGGACGATAACGCCGATGGAGCCGATGCCGTGAATATACGTGCTGGTGATGCCCTCGGTTACGGCAAAGCGGCGGATGCTCAGCTTCTCGCCGATCTTGAAGATCATCTCCTTCAGCTTCGTCAACGGTGCAGTCCTCGCCGGCATACTTGCAGCTCATCAGAGCCTCCACGTCAGCGGGCTTGTTTGCGATGATGGTCTTGAGCAGGTTCTTGACGAACTCGCGGAAGAGCTCGTTCTTGGCGACAAAGTCGGTCTCGGAGTTGACCTCGATGATGGCGGTGGTGTCACCCTCCTTCATCACATCGACCAGACCGTCCGCCGCGATGCGGGTCGCGATCTTGGACTGAGCCTTCAGCTCGCCCTTCTCGCGCAGGATCTTGACAGCGGCTTCCATATCGCCGTCCGCCTCAACCAGTGCCTTCTTGCACTCCATCATGCCGATGCCGGTCTTTGCGCGCAGCGCAGCGACATCCTTAGCGGTAATAACAGCCATGTTTCTCTATTCCTTTCTGCTTATATCGGTATCGGGGCGACCGGATCACTCTTCGTCAGCGGGCTTCTCGGCGGGAGCCTCGGCTTCAGCCTCTGCCTTGGCGGTCTCCTCGCCCTGGCGACCCTCGATCACGGCGTCAGCCATGACGGAGGAAATCAGCTTGATGGCGCGGATTGCGTCGTCGTTACCGGGGATCACGTAGTCGGCGTCATCGGGGTCGCAGTTGGTGTCAACGATGGCGATGACGGGAATGCCCAGCTTCTTCGCCTCCAGAACGGCGATGTGCTCCTTGTGGGGGTCAACAATGAAGATGGCATCCGGCAGGCGCTCCATGGTCTTGATACCGCCCAGGTTCTTCTCCAGATCGAAAATTTCCTTCTGCTTGGCGGCGACTTCCTTCTTGGGAAGCAGATCGAAGGTGCCGTCCTCCTGCATCTTGTTCAGGGTGTTCAGCCGGTTGATAGAGCGCTTGATGGTCTTGAAGTTGGTCATCATGCCGCCCGGCCACCGGACGTTGACGTAGTACATACCGCAACGCTCCGCCTCCTCGCGGATCGCCTCGGCAGCCTGCTTCTTGGTGCCGACGAACAGCAGGGTGCCGCCGTTTGCGGAAAGGTCACGCACGAAGTTGTACGCTTCCTCAAACTTCTTCACCGTTTTCTGCAGGTCGATGATATAAATCCCGTTACGCTCGGTGAAGATGTACTCCTGCATCTTGGGGGTTCCAGCGTCTGGTGTGGTGTCCGAAATGGACGCCGGCTTCCAGCAACTGCTTGATGGTTACGATAGACATTTCATGTCCTCCTTCGGTTTTTTTCCACCACAGGGGCACAGGCGTACCGATCCCGGCAACATCTGCCGGAACACCGGGCGAGCCGACTGCCGCTGTGTGCGTAATATATTTTTGCTGTCACAGACAGGACGCCTGCGCAACGGGAGAATTATACCACACTGTACCCTGCTCCGCAAGAGCAGACTTGAAAAATTTACACTTTATTTACGCTTTCGCCGGCTGCCTGCGCTGCCGAGATCCCAGCCAGATGCCCGGTCGAGAAAGCAATCTGCAGATTGTAGCCGCCCGTAGTGGCATCGACATCCAGCATCTCACCTGCGAAGTACAGCCCCGGGCAGAGCTTCGACTGCATCGTGCGGGGATCAACCTCGCGGACGTCCACGCCACCGCGCGTCACGATTGCCTCTGCCAGCGGGCGGAATCCGATCGGTTGCAGCTCCAGTCCTTTCAGGACGCCGATCAGTGCGCGGCGCTCCTCGCGCGTCACATCGTGAACCTTCTTGCGGAAGGGAATGCCGGACAGCTCTGCCACCGGCTGGATTGCCTTCTGCGGCAGGAGATCGGACAGCGCATTGATGAAGTCACGGTTGGAGAATTTTGAAAAATCTGCCTGGATGCGCGCATCCAGTGCAGCCTCATCCAGCGCGGGCTTGAGGTCGATGCGCAGGCGGTAGCGTCCCGCGCGGACGCCCGCCGCATCGGTCATATGCGCCGATGCCGTCAGCACAAGGGGACCGGTAACGCCGAAATGCGTGAACAGCATTTCGCCCATGTCCTCGTACAGAACCCGGTTGCCATGCGCCGTATCCAGCACGCGCAGGCGCACGTTGCGGAGTGACAGACCCATCATGCGCCGACAGATATCCCCGTCGCACACAATCGGGATCAGTGACGGTGCGGGCGGCAGAACCGTATGCCCCACGGACTCTGCCAGCCGATACCCGCCTCCGTCCGACCCCGTTATGGGGTAGGAGCAGCCTCCGGTGCAAAGGATGACAGTATCTGCCGGGATCAGGCGCTCTCCGATCCGCACGCCGGCGATGCGCGGCGCTGATTTCTCCCCTTCTACCAGCGCGAGCCCGGTCACGAGCCCGGTTTGGTTGCGGACGCCTGCCGCCCGGCAGGTGCGGACGAGCGCGTCCACAATGTCGCCCGCACGGTCGGACACGGGGAAGACACGCCTGCCGCGCTCGACCTTCAACGCAATGCCGCATCCCTCAAAGAAAGTCCGGGTGTCCTGCGTGTCGAAGCCGGACAGGGCGCTGTACAGGAAGCGGGGGTTTGTCAGTACGTGCCGCAGAAACTCCTCGCGGTCGCAGTCGTTGGTGACGTTGCACCGGCCCTTTCCGGTGATGCGGAGCTTGCGGCAGGGGCGGTCTCCGCGCTCCAGAAGGAGCACGCCGCCGTCTGGCTCACCCGCGGCCTGCAAGGTTTGGGCGGCGGCGATTGCCGCCATCATGCCGGCGGCACCGGCGCCGACAACCAGCACGCGCGGTCGGTCGGTCATACCTTGATATCCCCCTCGGCAGTTGACTCCGGACTCTTGTCGTACACGTCATAGTGATCCCATATCTCTTCCAGCCGATGCAGGCGGTCGTTCACGTCCGCCTCCTTGGCACGCGAAATGGCGACCAGCAGAGCATTGATAATGCTCATCGGCGCGACCATGGAATCGGCGAAGGAAGCCATATCGCTCTGCGCGACCAGTACGTGATCCGCGTCGGCGGCAATGGGCGCCTCTGCGGTGTCGGTCAGCGCGACCACCCGCGCTCCGGCACCCTTGGCGAAGGTTACGGCGTTAATAACGCGCTTGGAATAGCGCGGGAAGCTGATGGCAATCATGACGTCCCCGGCTCCGATATCCATGATCTGCTCGAACAGCTCACTGCCGGAGGTGGTTTCAATGAGGCGGACGTTGTTGAAAACCATGCGCAGGTTGTAGTTTAAGAAGCCTGCCAGTGTTGCGGAGGAACGCACGCCGATGATATAGATGCGCTTGGCGTTCACCAACGCGTCCACCGCACTGCTGAAGGCGCTCTGGTCGATGCCCTCCAGCGTTCTGCGTATCTTGTCCATGTCTCCCAGCAGAACCTTTTCCAGCACGTTGCCGTTTCCGATGAGATGGTTGGTTACCTCCATGCGCTGGAACGAGGTCAGCCGTGTGCGGATCAGCTCCTGGAGCGCCTTCTGAAATTCCGGGTACCCGGCATAGCCCAGCTCGATGACGAACCGCACCACGGTGGATTCGGAGACGCTGACCTCGTGTCCCAGTCTGGCAGCGGTCATATACGCCGCCTTGTCGTAATGCTCCAGCAGGTAGCGCGCGATCTGGCGCTGTCCCTTGGAGAAGCCGTCCATGTTTTCCCCTATGGTGCGAAGAATGTCCTTTTTCATGTCCTTGCGACTGCTGTTACGCGACGCCTCTCCCCTTTGCGCTTACTGCCCGGAGGGAAGCCGGCTGCCCGCGTCCTTTCCACAGATTTGACAGCCCGCCGCATATCCCGAAAGGGGAGCGCCGGTCGGACTGCATACAGAACGCATTTTAGCATACAAAAAAACGGAAAAGTCAATGGTAATATTTAACTTTTTCGGCGCGCGGGCGGTGGGCAGAGCCGGCGAAGCAATGAAATAAAAGTCAAAAACGTCCCCTTTCCCCGGTGGGGGAAGGGGACGGATGGGTGGGACGGAATAGCCCTTGATGCGGCAGGATAGTCCGGCAACGCAACCGGGCGTGCTGCCCCACCCGCTCACTCGTGCTCCGTTTCCGTCTGCCGCATCCGTAAGGGATGTGTTGACGAAACAGTAGCGGTCGGTGTAATAGCCACCGGAGTAGCCGTTCCAGATGCACGGCTCGTTGTAGAAGGCCGGCGGTGCAACGGCGTACAACTCGCCGCCTACATGGTGGTGCGGTCCGAGCAGATTGCGCAGATTGTTGACCAGTGTCAGCTCCAGCGTGTTGGCACCCGCGTGCAGGTACGGCGTCAGATCGACCTCGTAGGGCGCCCACAGAACCCGGGTGACCTCCTGCCCGTTGACACGGACGCGGATGGCATTGATGCCCTGCTTGCGGAAGACCAGCCGCCGGGCGGTGTCGCCCTCCTTCAGCGTCAGCTCGCGCCGGACAGTCAGCTCGCCCGCAAAGAACAGGTAGCCCTGCCGCTCGATATGTTCCAGCGTGATTTCGCGGCGCGGCGCAACCAGACGGAAGGTGCCGTCAAAGAAGCTGGCGTCGTGCGGGATGTCCTCAAAACTGCCGATGCCGTCAATGCCGAAGTCCCCGACAAGGTACATTGCCTCAATCTCCATGTCATAGGTCAGCTTGTTCTTTTCACTCTCAAATATACGGCTCTTCTCAATGTTCTCGTACACCTCGTCCGACTGCCGGAACAGTACGTGCGTCTCAATGACATTCTCGCCGGGCTTCATGAGTCCCGAAATGTCCAGCTTGCGGAAGGAATGATCGCGGAAGAATCCGCAGTCGGTCCGGTCAACCGGCTTGCCGTTGACCGTGATGTCGAAAATTTCCGGTGTCTCGCAGGCAAGGAACAGCTTCTCCGGCACGTAATCTGCCAGCACCGTGAAGGCACAGCGGATATCCACCGGTTCCTTACGGTCGAGCGCACGGGAACCGACGTTCAGGATGTAGCCGTTCTCCTCCTGCAGCACGCCGTCAAACCAGTAGGAGCACTTGTCCAGCGTCAGCGCATTTTCGGTCGCGGACGCAACCGTCCACTTGCCGGCAAGCGTCAGCGCGGCAGGCAGAGCCGGCGCGGAATCGGGGGCGACCGCATGCGGTGTTCCGTCGTCGATGACTACAAGGCTACCCCACGCCGGGAAGGTGTACTGCCCGAAGAAGGGCTCCAGCTCACCGGTCACGATGTTGAGCACCTTGCCGCCGCACCGGATGTCGGCATGCTGTGCTTCGGCGGTGGAGTTGACGAAGTAGTGCATGGTAAAGCCCTCGCCCGGGAAGCGACGCAGGGTATAGGTAACGGCGGGGTTGTTGATGATGGGGTTGTCCGGCAGGGCATCCGCCGTGACGACCTGCCCGCCGTTTTCACGGAATTCCCTGAGCAGGCGCTCGGTGTTCTCCAGGAACGCGATGTGCGGCGGCAGGATAACCTTCCGGTAGCGCATCTCGCCGATGACCAGCGTGTCGCCCTCCACGCGCCCGTGGCGCTCCATCAGAAGCTCGTCGCCCAGATGGAAGGGAATGTGCTTGCTATCCAGCTCGTCCATGATATTCAGCAGGGCAAGGTTGTAGCCGCCAAGACCTTCGTTTTTGGCGTTGTCGTAGCATATCCACGCGGACGTCTGTGTGTGCATGACCAGCGTGTCCACCGCGACCTCGCCGCGTGCCAGCAGCATCCCGACGCGGGACATGGCGTCATTGAACACCTTGTAATCTGCCCACCAGGGCTGCTGGCAGTACATGGCAGGCGGGTAATCGCGCTTGCGGATGCCGCGCAGGGAGTATCCCTCCAGATGCTGGCACATCAGGTTGATGCCGCGAACCATCATCCATTCGTAGTTCCGCTTCAGCTCGTCATGCCCGACATTATGCCCGCACAGGGCGAAGGTCTCGGACAGGATCTGCCGCTTTCCTGTCTGGGCGGCGGCAGAGGCAAGCTGTGCCTGCGTCAGGCAGCGCCCGATGTCGCGTCCCAGCCAGTCCATGCCGGGAATATCGAAGTATTCGTAGTGCGGCATGCACGCACCGTTGGATACCAGCTGTGACTCAAAGGACTCCTCCAGCACAAGGTGCCCGGTAAATTTCAGCCCATGCGCGGCGCACCAGTCGTGTATCTGCTTCATGAAGTTGCGGGAGAACAGCTCGGTGATCAGCTTCCAGAACCGCATCCGGGTGGTCTTATAGTCTCCCTGAGGCAGGAACAGCTCGATCAGGCGGTCGTAGATCGGCTCTCCGTATGCCTTCTCATACTCGGCAGGCAGGGTCAGGCTCCACGGGATGCCGTTGCGGGAAATCTGCGGCTCGTCCGTGAAGAAGCCGTCAAAGTCGGTTCCGTACTTTTCATAGTACGGTTCGTATATTTCATGCAGGAAATCCGCGATGACCTCCCCGTCCAGGGTATCCACGTAGAAGGGGTTGACATCATAGTAGAAGCAGTAGTTCTCAAAACAGCTGATGACGCGGGGACCGCGCGGATCCTCCAGATCAGGGGTAAAGGTCTTGATGCGCAGGTACTTCTGCTGGAACTTCTCCCCCTTGCCGTTGACTTTTCCGCCGCCGAAGCCGGAGGGCCAGCCATTCTCGTCGTATGCCCATGCGTGCATACCCTTCTTTTTTGCTTCATCGATGCAGGCGCCGACGTTCTCAAACCACTCATTGCCCATATACTCGGTCTGCAGACCGCCCCGGGCGTGCATGAAGAAGCCGCCGATGCCGGCGTCCGCCATCAGATCCACCTGCCGGATCGATTCGGGGACGCTGAGCTTTTCATTCCATGACCAGAACGGTACCGGACGGTACTCGTTGCCTACTGTCTTGAAATCCATTCTGTATCTCCTCTCGTTTTTGTGACTGTTCCGCGCGGTGCATTGCGCGGTTTCATTATACCATGTGTGTGCGTGTTCGTCAAGGGGCGCTTTGCATATTCACGTGAGATACGATAAAAAGCTCCGCCGTGCCAGAGGCACGGCGGAGCTGGATTCAATCAGAGTCCTTACTGTCCTTGTCCATGCGGTCGCGCGCCTGCTTTTTCCGCCGCCTTGCGGGCAGCTTCCTGCTTGCGTTCACGAAGCTCCTTGCGCGTAGGACGGTCGGAGGCAGGCAACTCCGGTGTGGACAGACCGGTCAGATGCCAGTCCTTGACCCCGGCGATGTACCCGACCGTGGACACCAGCAGGGCAGGCAGAGGCAGGAGAAAGTACGCCCACCAGCAGTTGTTCAGTGAGATGCTGCCGACCTTGATCAGCGTGTATACACCCTGATACATCCCGTTGAGAAACATCGCGGCAAAGCGAGCCATGCCGGCGTTTCCGCCGGGCAGGAGCGAGAGCAACGTCACAACGCCTGCCAGAACAAGATTCAGACTGTTGGCAAGCAGGGAGATCAGCGCTCCGATGAAAGGGCGAAACGGGAGCTTGCCCAGCTCAACGGAGGTTCTGTCCTTGGCGCCGACCCGCTGCGCTACGCCGTAAATCAGGGCGAGATAGAACAGGATGGACGCAAGGCTGAAGACCAGCAGCAACGTGTCGTTTTTCCATCTGAACCGCCGTCAGCGCCAGACAGAAACCGAACAGGGATATGGCGAACTGGTCAAGAAACATCCGCATACTGTCGTAGGAGTAGCGGGAGAAAAACTGCTTCATGTGTATATGTGCCTCCGTGGAAAGGGTATCGTTTCGGAAATCGGTCAGCCTCTATTATAGCGAAAAAGTGTGACCAAATCAACCGCGGAAGACAATATTTACAGTTTATCCACTGAAAATGCACAATCTGTTGCCTTTTTCGGAAAAGCTCTTGCTTTTTCCGCTTAGGTCGGGTATAATGAAGGCATGATAAAAATCCCGCGTGTGCGGGATCCGGAGGGAGGAGCAGACCGTGCGCCATGAGATCGAAGTGAGCGAATTCTCTGCCGTCATACAGGAGTTCGCCGCATATAAATCAGCCATTCAGGGCTGTTCGCAACGCACGGTGGAGGAGTACCTGCTCGACCTGCGCACATTTTTCCGGTACCTGCTTTGCCGGGAGGACGCCGAGGTGCTGAATGACCCCGAGCGCTTTGCCACCGTCAGTGTCCTGCCGGTGGATCTGGAATACCTGCGCACGGTCACGGCGGATCAGATATACGCCTTCCTGATCTACGCCGACTCGGTGCGCGAAAACCGTTCCTCTGCCAAGGCACGCAAGCTGTCCTCCATCAAGGCACTGTTCAAGTATCTGGTCAACAAGCGCGGCTACCTTGCCGTCAACCCTGCCGCCAATATCGATTCCCCCAAAAAGAAAAAGGCACTTCCCAAGTACCTGACGCTGGAGGAATCCGTCACGCTGCTTGAAACCGTTGCCGCAGACCGCGATTCGCCCCATCGGGTGCGTGATTATGCCATCCTGACACTGTTTCTCAACTGCGGAATGCGTGTAGGCGAGCTGGTCAGCATCAATCTGCAGGATATTGATCCGCAGTTGCGCTCGTTGCGCGTGGTGGGTAAGGGCAACAAGGAGCGCGTCATTTACCTCAACGATGCCTGCGTCGCCGCCCTGACTGCCCACCTTGCCGAGCGGCTGGATCCTGCAAACGGAAAGGTGACGGACAGGGCACTGTTCCTCAGCAACCGGGGCACGCGCTTCAGCGACAAGGGGGTACAGCATATGGTGTACAAGTACCTCGCCGCCGCAGGACTGGGAGCGCGGCGGCTGTCGGTGCATAAGCTGCGCCATACCGCCGCTACGCTGATGTACCAGTCCGGCGCGGTGGATATCCGGGTGCTCAAGGACATCCTGGGGCACGAGCAACTCAACACCACGCAGATATATACCCACCTGACCAGCCGGAGCATGGAGGAAGCCATGCGGCATAACCCGCTTGCGGGGATGATGCCGGCATCCCCTGCATCCGGCGCGGCGCAACAGCCGGACGAGCCCGACGCAGATGCCGCCGATCCGTCCGACCGAAAGGAGTGATCCCCGTGACAGATACGTATACACCAGCCGATACATCCGCCGGAACAGCGCTGGACAGCCTGCGCGGGCGTTGTGCGGACTGCCGGGCGTGTCCCCTGTGGGAAACACGCACCAAATCCGTGTTCGGCGTGGGTGACTCCCGTGCGCGCCTTATGTTCGTAGGCGAGGCGCCCGGCGGCGAGGAGGATAAGACCGGCATTCCGTTTGTGGGTGCGGCGGGAAAACTGCTGGACCGATACCTGTACGCGGTGGGCATTGCGCGCGAGTCGGTGTACATTGCCAACATTCTCAAGTGCCGCCCGCCGCATAACCGTGACCCGTTGCCCGCCGAGGAGGATGCCTGCATCGGTTATCTGCGTGAGCAGGTCAGACTGATTGATCCCGCACTGATCGTGTGCCTGGGGCGCATTGCAGCCATGCGGCTGATCCGACCGGATTTCCGCATCACGCGGGAGCATGGGATATTCGTTCAGCGGGGAAAGTATTGCATGACCGCCGTGTACCATCCGGCGGCACTGCTGCGCGATGCCTCAAAAAAAGGTGGATATGCTGGCGGATATGGAACGCGTCCGGGAAAAAAACTGGACGCACTGGGCGGGGCGTGAGCGGGCATCCGGTCAGCCGCCTGCCAGTTGCCGGTATTTCCGTCGGGTTGCTTCGCCGCCGCGGAGATGGCGCTCCTGCTTGTTGGTCGCCAGCACGCGGCTGACCTCGTCGTACAGCGCACGATCCACGTGTCGCAGTATCTCGGTCACATCCTTATGTACCGTGCTTTTGCTGATGCCGAACCGTTGCGCCGTCGCCCGCACCGTGGCACGGTTCTCCACCAGATACGACGCCAGCACCACGCACCGTTCCCGGTCGGATTCCCTGTTCATCATGTCAGCCTCCCTCCCTGCCGGGTATGCCGCCGGCGAGCTTCTTGCTGAAAATGTATGCGACAGCGACCGAAAAATATATCTTCAAACCCGCGAAGGTCAAGTATTGAAAGGAATTATACATGAGTACATCCGTGCCTGAAACCGCCCTGCTTGAGGGCATGACCGCCATATCCGCCGTTCTGGATCCTGCCGTTCGCGCTTTCAACGACCGTCAGGTGCTGGAGGTGTACGCCGATCGCGAGCGTGCGCAGCGCAAGCCGCGAGAGCTGGCGTTTTTGCGCGCGCGGGGAAGGGAACTGGGATTTCCGGTGACGCTGGTCGGCGCGGACGAGCTGGACGCCATGACGGCTGGTAAAACGCACGGCGGCTTTGCCGCACGCTGTTCCGGGCGAACGATTCCGGGGCTGGAAGCCTGTCCCGATGCGATACGCCGGGATGGCTTTTACGTCCTGCCGGAGGGGATTGAGGATCCGTACAATTTTGCATATACCCTGCGCTCCCTGTACGCCGCCGGGGCGGACGGCGCAATTCTGCCGCCACGCAACTGGATGAGTGCGGCGGGAATCGTTGCCAAATCATCGGCTGGTACCTCGGAAAAGCTCCCGCTCTTTTCCTGCGACCCGCCCCGGGCGGCGGAGTTGTTCCGGTCGTGGGGGTTCCGCGTGATCTGCGCGGGCATCCGCGATTCGGTCGATCTGTACGAGGCAGACCTGCGCCTGCCGCTGTTGCTGGTGATCGGCGGTGAAAAGCGGGGCATCAGCCGGGGCGTGCTGGAGCACGCTGACCTGACTGTCCGCATCGGATACAGCGACAGGCACGGCTTCCGCGGCTCACTCCCCTCGGCGGCATCAGCTGCGGTGCTGGCGTTTGAGGTCATGCGGCAGAACCGGTAAGGGAAAACGGAGTAATGGCGCCATGACGGCGGAACACAAAACCTGTCGGAAAACACGGCGGGACACTGCTGTAAAAGGACGGATTCCGGTATGATTTCTGTTGAGACATTCCCCCTGAATTCGGAAACTCTGTACATATACAGAGGCGTGAACATTCTGTGCCTGCGGCACCGTCACCCGGTGATAGAGGTGCTTGCCGTGTTTCCCACGATGGAAGGGGATGCCGTCATGCAGGAGGTGAAGTACTGCGAGGATTGCCGGTGCGCATTTCTGAATGACCTGCAATATCGGCGGATGATGCACAGGTACAGCATCCTGCCGGTACGGATGGCGCGGGTTGCGCATACAGGGCGGTTTACCGACCCGTTTGTTGAGGGCGCGGACGCGCCATCGGAATCCCCGCTGGCGCTGTGCGGCTATCCGGTTCGCCCGGGGCAGGGAAGGGAAACGTCGGCGCGACAGGCGTTTTTGCATTTTCTGATTAAGCACCAGATCATGACTCGCCGGGAGCTGGAGCGGTTGCTGACCACACTGCTGGAAAGGACGGAAACCCGCTCCGGATATGAGCCGGTCGTCCGGCAATTGCAGTCGGATATCCGATATGTGCGGAACGCCTGCATCGTACCGAACGCTTCGGCGCCGATGCGGCTTATCCGGCGCTGGCGCACATAGGACGGCGCGAACGGCATAATGCACATTTTTTTTACCGCTCGCGCACGGCTGCTCGTCACAATGACGGGCAAAAAACACTTGACATTTTCCATATTGTGTGCTATACTATTTGGGCTGTCGGGACGCGAGCGTCCCGACAGGGCATGGTATCTGGGTGTGGCGCAGTTGGTAGCGCGCTACCTTGGGGTGGTAGAGGCCGCAAGTTCAAGTCTTGTCACTCAGACCAAATAAAGCCGAAAAACGAATCGTTTTTCGGCTTTATTTTTGTGTGCCCGGCACGCGTAATAACTTGGCGGTGAAAGTCCGCTACAGGCATGGCAGTAGGAACTGTTAGCTAAAGACAAGGGCGTCCGTCGTGAGGCGGAGTCTGAAAGAAGTCGGAGGCAAAACCTCGGTCTGACGAACAGAAACTGCATAAAAAAAAAGGCGTTTTGAAATGGATGAGTTTGCAAGACAAAACAAAGTCCGATACTGCCCGAAATTCAAGGCGTAAATGCAGCAGATATATGAGGTGAAAGTGATTACGCTTACCCGGGGAGGTCTTGCGGGTGCATAGGAGTAGACGAATTCGAAACGAAGCATAGTAACAACGAACCGCAAGAAGTCAGCAGAAGCCATAGTACCGAGAAAAAGCTCGGGAAGGGCTGAACAATCATAAGTCTCAAGTAAACGGCTGAAGGAGGTCGGTACAATGAAAAACAGAATACACCGGGGAGTGGTGGCTTCCTGCAAAGGGATGGTGTGGAACACAAAGAGTATGCAGAAGCGTACAGTGCCGAAACTCAGAAAGCAGAAGAAAAAGAGACGGTGCAGACTTGCTTGAAAAAGGTGCTTGACAGAGATAATCTGAACAGAGCCTACAGGCGGGTGAAAGCCAATAAGGGAGCAAGCGGAGTAGACGGAATGACCGTAGATGAAGCGCTTCCGTGGCTGAAGGAACATCGGGAAGAACTGCTCGAAAGCATAAGAAACGGCAAATACAAGCCGTCTCCGGTGCGAAGAGTGGAAATCCAAAAGGATAACGGCGGTGTACGAAAGCTTGGAATACCAACCGTAATAGACCGCATTATCCAACAGGCAATAGCGCAGGTGCTGACACCAATCTATGAGCCGAAGTTTTTCGGACGGAAGCTACGGCTACAGACCGCACAGAAGCGCAAAGGATGCAATACTCAAAGTGAAGGAGTATGCGGACGAGGGGTACCAATATGCCGTATGCCTTGATTTATCCAAATACTTTGACACACTCAACCACGAATTGCTTATGAATATGCTCCGACAGGAAGTTAAAGACAAGCGGTTGACAGACCTTTATCAAGAAATATCTGAAGAGCGGAGTGATGGAGAACGGTATCGTAATGAAAACGGAAGAAGGTTCCCCCAAGGAGGAAATCTTTTCGCCATTACTTGCAAATATCTATCTCGACAAATTCGACAAGGAGTTTGAGGGCAGAGGGGTAAAGGTAATCCGCTACGCAGATGACATAATACTCCTTGCGGGGAGTATCCGTGCGGCAGAAAGATTGCTCGGAACAAGTACGTCATACCTTGAGAAGAAACTGAAGCTCAAGGTAAATACGGAAAAGAGCCGGGCGGTAAGCGTTTATTCAATCCGAAATTTCGGTTTCTCGGCTTTGCGATGGGAAGGAACAGAAAGGGTACATATATCCGGGTTCACGCAAAGTCGAAGAAGAAAAAGCCAAAGAAAAGCTGAAAAAGACTTACTTCCCGAAGTCAGGGCAGAAAGCTTGACACAGTGTTTTACAAGGTAAAGGTGTTCATGCGAGGATGGCTTGGATATTACGGAATAGCGGAGATGAAGAACGATATGGAAAGGTGGAACGAGTGGCTTCGCAGAAGAATACGAATGTATATCTGGAAGCAGTGGAAGAAGCCGAGAACAAGGGTGGAGAACCTGAAGAAGTTGGGAATGCCCGACTGGCAGGCATACCGAAACGGAAATACCCGTAAAGGCTATTGGGCTGTTGCAGGAAGTGGGATACTGACCCACACCATTACAAACGAAAGACTTGCACGCCGTGGATATTACGATATATCCGAAGCGTACAAGTCTCTGCACTGTTTATGATTGAACCGCCGTGTACCGAACGGTACGCACGGTGGTGTGAGAGGTCGGCTGCTCAGCTAATGGGCAGCCTCCTACTCGATTGTTTACTGCGTATCAGTTTTCAGTTGCTCCATATAACGATCTTCCTGCCGATCTCGTCGCACTTTTCGCTGATTCTTTTCAGTTCCAGAATCATTTCAGTCAAGAGTTCTTTTTCGCTTAGTTCCATGAGACGCGCTTTCTCGGCTTCCGGATCAATTGCAGGAGCTTTTTTCAGCCAATCGAACATAAGCGTTTTCCTCAGCGCTTTTGACCACTGTCGCGGCTATGATCATATTCTTTGTTGTTCGGGTTGCACTGATTCGAGCGGTTGTCCCTGTTTGCCTGATATGCGCTGTTGTTTGGATTGTGCTGATTTGCGTAATGGTTCAGTTGTTCTTTGCTGTGGGTGTTACCCGATACTCTGTGTTCTTTACTCATTTTTTTCCTTCTCCTTCAATCTTCGACGATTTCGTATTCGACTCTTGAGCCTCTCACGCGACGCGCATGAAAGCGTTTTTCGTTTGCCATCCAGTGTGGAAATAAATCCGCTTTTTTTCTTCGTTGGTATCACGATGGCAAATAACTATGTTCTCCGGCACGTCGCACCCGCCGTTTGAAAGCGGACGTATGTGGTCAAGTGTCGGATGATAGGAGCTGTTCGGATTCCCACAAGCTGATTTTTTTCATCAAACGTCCCGCGTAATCGTAAAGCCTCCTGCTCCGCACCGTATACTCGATTCCAAACATCGATTGTCTTGAATTTTTGACATTTTGAGTACCTCCTTTCGTGTTGGTACCTTTATTATACTTTACGCCAAATAAAAATCGAGTGGACAGCTGTCCACTCAATTTAATAGGTCTTGAATTTTTGATGTTTGTGTATTTAGAAACCGCAATTATATTTTCAAGTTTCGGACAGCGAAAATGATTACCATTTCTGTTCCATGATTTTTATCGTCTCAACAGAAACAAGTAACTTGGAAGCCGCGTCCTCCAATTTTTCGCCTTTGTTTTTGATTGCGTTGTAACATTTCCTGCCTATCTTAGTGGTATCACTTTGCGTATACATATCAAAAAAACCGTTTGAATATCAAAAATATCTTCTCCGATGATATCTGCCATCTGATTAATCAGTTCTTGATTCGATGAGATACCATTCACCTTCGTACCATCCTTCGTCATCGTGACAAAATGTACGCACCTCCATTCCTCGGGAATCAAATACGGGCTATGCGTGGAATACACCACTTTTATCCCGCGTTTTGTAAGTTCTATCAACTCGCGGAGCACCTCGCGTTGTGCGCTCGGATGCAACATTGCGGCAGGCTCATCAATAATGAAAATATCGCCCTTACTCAATATATTTTTCATAAAGTAATAAGTGAAATACCACCTTCTGCCTGCACTCGTTTCATTGAGATTAATCTGCTCACCGGTCTTTTTCGTTTAAGAAAATAGAAATATGTCCTTGTTCATCTGCATGGACCGATATACTTTCATACATCTCTCTGTCGAATGAAGGAATATTGCTGTTTAAAAACGCCTCAAAATCCTCGACCGCTTGCTTTGAAAGAGTCAATTCATTTTTGAAGATTTAAGCAGATCTTCACGATCACTCCCATTGTATACCCGCCGCAAATAAGTTTCCATTATGGAATTAGCATGATTGTTATAAGAGTAATTGCGATCCTCTTTTTTGAAGATCACATCACTGCTCTCGTTTTTCAGAATCAAGCATCGCTTGCCAATGATATGCTGAACATGTCGCAGAAATGAATAATAGCGGTCATCCTGTTCTTGCCTTAATATATAATCGGTGTCCAGTCCTTCTTGAATACGCTTTGTTCTTTCCTCGATCTCCTTCATCAACCGATCAATACGCTCGCATGCATCTTTTGTCGCTTTATTGATTTTTGTGATTTCCCTTTTGATCGCAGCTCTGTTGATGGATACGAATTTCTGCTCAAAGTTGGCAAGTGAGGGCTCTATGTATTCAAGTCTGAATGGCTTATTTTCATCCATCCTCAAATAAAGAGGAGTTTGAGCAATGAATGTCAGCGCCGTTTCATCATCTTCAAAGGTTCTCAGCATGCTTTCAAGGACTTTACGCACATTATCTATAAAATGCTCTGCTCGCCAAGATAACTCTTTGTAATTTGTCAACCCGCCATTTGCGTCTTTTCAGGTTATAGCAATGAATCGGCAATTCTTCATATCCGTCATGAGATATTTTCGTGAATTGCTTTTCGTATAAATCAACAGCGTCTTTTAATTGCAATGCCAAGTCGCGAATATCAGCGATTTCTTTCTTGATGGATGAGACAATATATTCAGAACGGAGTCTGTCAATCTTCAAATCATTACCGCTGCTATAGGCAACCACCTCACACTTGCCTTTATCGTATACGACTTCAGGTAACATCGCAGTTACATCTTCTTCCGTCAGTTGAATGTGCGCACGATAGGCAATCTGCCCTTTTTCTCTATCTCCGTAGTAATTGGTATTTGCCAAAGCAATTGCCGATAAAGCTTCCAAAACATTCGTTTTTTTCCGCTGCCGTTTTTTTGCCTATCAGCACAGTCGGCAATCCGTCAAAAATTGTAACAGGCGTTTTTTTATTGATTTATAACTTTCTATTTCAATACTTATCAGTTCCATGTACTACAATTCCTTTAGCTCTTCAATTTGCAGTTCTCGTATTCTTTGTTTACTGCGTATCAGTTTCATGATTTTTTCTCAAGCTTTAAAGCATCGATCAGCTTATGGACATTGGTGAAAGAATTCCAATCGCAAAAAGGATAATTATCATCTTTGCGGTATTCTTTATATTTCAGAATCCTGTTCTGCATCACCACATCTGCGTTATGAACAGCCTCATCCAAGCGTGGCATAAGAACATCTGTAATCATCTGTTTGTCTTCTTTAGCATACCCCTTGGTGTATCCCTTTGCCCTAAGGATCCGGTCAAAATCCGCAATAAGTTTCTCGGCAGTTTTCTCTGTATAACACTTTTCAAAATGGTCAATCAGCCATACTTCAAACGCCATATTGGAAAAAAAGCTATTCCGATTCCATTCTCTTTTTGCGGTTTTTTTATCGCCGGTTCAACAGAATCAGTCGGGAATTCGTCCTTATCAAAAACGCACCACACCCTGTTCTGAGCATTTTTTTCATCCCGATCGCATGATCAACAAGTGAAACCGGATCGTCATTCATAAATTTCACGCTGATTTTTGAAAAATACTTTTTATAATTAGAGCGAACTGCTTCAAAATAGTTTTTTCTCCGTCCGCTTTCCGTTGGTCAGAATCAAAAAAACTCATCCCGAACCGCAAGTTGCTTGTTTTTTCTCGGCATATGCTCACCTCAATCCTTGCCTTTAAGGTCCGGCAGCGAAGCATAGAAGCCGGCAAGATAACGCTTGCTGAAAAGATCATTTTTGCGAACTCCGTTGAAGTCGGAGAGCGACACAAGTGAGCTTCTCCCGTACTGATCCTTGCTGGTAAAGTAAATCTGATCACGGCGTAGGCCTTCGTCCATCAGCATGACATTATGCGCCGTGCAGATCAGCTGCGCATTCTTCGGGTTGTGTTCAATTGAGTTGAACAAACCGATAATATAATCCGCAACCAAGAAATGCAATTTCGCATCAATTTCATCGATGAAGATTGTTCTTCCCTGGTCAAGCGCCGCGAGTATCCAACCGAGATAACAGAACAACCGCATAGTACCCTCGGAGTTGAATCCGTTCTCTTTGAAGAGCATAACCGGCTTTTTGCCGACAACTTCATTGTTTTTGTTAAAGACATCAAAATCCGTTTTTACATCAATGTGATACATATTTTCGTTTTCGGTTTTGATCTGCCCGGTCATCAACGCGGGATTAATCTGCATCTGGGTGTTGATATTAAGAATATCGTTCTGCGTTTCAACCGTAGCAATCTTATCCTTGATTACTTCAAAATCAGAAATACCGATATCCGCACGCTGCAGAATGTCCAAAGCCTGCTCCTTGTATTTCCCGTTCTCCATGGTGTAGATATCAAGTGAGTTTGCCATGTTTTCAAACACAATCAGTACGCCGGAAAACCACAGAATAACATCCTGCAAATATTTGTTGACCGGAAGATTGAAGTTGTTTCCGATGGATACAAACAGAGTTGCAGGCGGGACTTTTATCAGACCAATGACCTGGCTGGAAAGCCCCATAATCTCGAGTTTATCATAAGTCCGCTCAAATACCTTTGTCAGCCGTTCTTCACGTTTATAAAGCCATTCATGATATACTGCGCCTCCGAGAAGCTCAAACCCGTACTTATAGTAAATTTCATTCTGAATAAATTCTACTTCAAACAGAGTGGGACTTTTATTGGCATCCGCCTGAAAAGCAAACGGTTCGTTTCCCGCAATAACCGGAATCTGAGCGGAGGAAAGTCTCACGACATTGACCATGTAAGCAAAAGCTTTCATAATGTTGGATTTGCCCGATGCGTTGCCTCCGAAAATCACCGCAGATTTCAGAAGTTCATTATCTCCTTTGCCCATCACTTTTTCATTGACGGTGAATGTGTTGATTTCACTGAGCGTGGAATCCACGGTCGTCTGCATCGACAAGTTGGCTTCTTCATAGAACGACCTGTAATTATCAAATCTAAAATTAATCAGCATGTTCTATCTCCCTTCAATTATACCGTTACCAGTATACTACATTATATGCCGATTGTCAACTCCTTATTCCGATTATTTGAAAATTATTTTCAATTTTCGCATTTAAGAAGCTGAAACGTCGGCATACATGAAGATTATGCGATTGTTATTTCATTGCTTTTCAGCTTTTCTATCATCTCCCCCAGCTTCCTCTCGCACTCCTCCTCGCTCTTTGCGTAGACGATATGCTGTTCCCGCTTGCCGTCTTTGCCGTGGGGCGTATATTTGCCCTGCCATGTTTTTACTGATCTTTGAGATACAGCCCGTGCCGGGCTTGCGCTTCTTGCTCTTTTTGGCGGTGAATTCAGCGGGTTTCTGTTTCTGCTCGGGTGTTTGCCCGTCTTCGTGGTTATCATCGCACACGGGCGAATCTGCGGGCTTTGGCGTGCCGAAGGCATCGTCCATTTTCTTTGCGGCGTTGCGCTCCATCTCACCTGTCACGTGAGAATATACGCTGATAGTCGTCTCCGCCGAAGAGTGACCGAGGACGGCAGACAGCGTTTTGATGTCCAACCCATTTTCCAGTGCCATGGTTGAGAAGATATGCCGCAGACCGTGGAACGGGATGTGATTACATTCGGCGCGCTCCAGCAGATCCGACAGCCGACTGCGACAACTCGTCGGACTGCGCGGATGTGTCGGATCAAGCGGCGACGGAAACACCCACTCGGAGCTGACCGTTTCCCGATACTCTCCGAGAATATTCAGCGCCGACTGCGGCAGATGCACCGACCGCACCGAGGATTTTGTTTTCGGCGTGCTGATGATATAGTCCGAACCGAGTGTGATGTATTCGCGTCTGATGCTCAACTCGCCTGTCGTAAAGTTGATGTCATCCCATTTCAACCCGAGCAGTTCGCCTCGCCGCATGCCTGTGGCAAGCCCGAGGAGGATAAGTTCATAGAAGCCTTCTTCCTTTGCCTGTATGAGCAGCCGCGCGATTTCTTCGTGTGACAGCACTTCGATTTCTTTATTCTTCTTTGGCGGGAGCTTGCAACCGACCGCCTCATTGCGGTTGACCAGTCCCTCTTTCAGCGCCTGATCGAGCGCACATTTAATGCGGGTGTGCATCGAACGTATGACCGCGCCCGACAGTTTTTTATCGCCGACACCGTTGCGATCAAGGTTGCCGCTTTTCATCTGTTCGGCATAGAACTTTTCAAGATCGCTATTTTTGAGCGCGGCAAGCGGAATGTTTTTCCCATGCCGGGGATGATGTGCTTGTAGATGTCGTTTTTCATATTTCAGGCGTGTGGTTGCGGCAATGCTCAACTCACTGAAGTTGCGATACCAGTAGTCGATATACTCACCGAACGGCCTGTCCGCGGCGGTTTTCACGACCGGCTTCTGTACGGTTTCCTTGAGGGCTTTCAGCCTTTCTTCGACCTCGCGCTTGGTTTTTTTGCCAAGACATTTTTTTCGTAATCGGCAGATTCTTTTTCATCGTAACCGACCACACATCTGCCTTCCCATCTGCTATCTTTGCGCTGACGGATCAGCCCTTGTCCGTTCTTTCGTCTGCCCACGGTTTCAGCTCCTTTCCGAGGATTTTTTTCAAGTGCATTGCCCGTAACTTCGGAGGCTCGCTTCTGCATTTCTTCCGTCACATGCGCATAACAGTCGAGCGTGAAGCCCGGTTTTGTGTGTCCGAGTTCCTTTGCCAGCGTCTTTTCATCCACGCCGACAGCAATCGAATGGGTGGCGTAGGTATGGCGCAGACCGTGGAACGGGATGTCGGGAAGCCCCGCTTTCTTGATGATTCGCTTGAAGGTACCGTATGCCGTGTTGGGATTGATCGGTTTTTCCGCGTCGCGCAGGCTCGGAAAAATCCATTCGGAGCCGATGGCTTTCTTTCGCTCTTTCAGCATGCGGACAACACTTTCGGGCAGGACGATCGTGCGGATACCGGTGTCGGTTTTCGGATCGCTGACCGTGATTCCGCCCCTGACCGGAATAACCTGTCGTGCAACACTGAGCTTGCCTTCCGCTTCATTGAAGTCCTCCCAGCGCAGTCCGCAGATCTCGCCCTTGCGCAGTCCCGTCATACATTCGAGGTAGAAGAAGTCCCGCCACCACGGTTCATTCTCAATGATTTTCAGAAACTTTTTGAGCTGTTCCTCGTTATATACTTTGCGTTCCGTGCTGTTCAGTGCGGGGATTGTTGTGCCGTCGGTCGGATTTTTGACGATGATATGCTGCTCCACTGCCATCTCAAAGCACTTGTGCATCATCATATGCACTGCTCTGACCGTACTGCCCGAGAGCGATTTTCCTTTGGTCTTGCTCTCGGTGACGCGCCCTTCTTTGAGCAGTTTTACATAGAGCTGTTGCATATCCCGCGTGAGGATCGCCGAAATTTTCTTGTCGCCGAGATACGGACGGACGTAGGCATCTGCATAGAAAAATATACTTGTTCAGCGTCTGCGGGCGCACCACATCCTTCTGATAGCAGAGCCAACGGTCGAGCCATTCGTTCAGGTTCACGAGGGCGTCCTCGTTCAGTTCCACCCCGCGATAGGTCTCGAGGAGCTTATAAAATTTCGTCATTGCCTCGCTTTGCGTCTTGCCAAAGACCGATTTGTAGATCGGCTTGCCGTTCTCTTTGTGCCCGACGATGATGCGTGCTTCCCATCTTCCGTCCGGCCTTTTTTTCTGACCATCCCGTCCCCGTTCGGACGTCGTTTACTCATGTTTTTCACCTTCTTTCACGCACAACAATACCACAAAGATTTTCATATATCCAGCGGAAATCGAAAGAGTTATCGGAAATTAGTATGCGATCCCCCGTTTTTCAACCTGCGTTAGAAAAATTCTCTCAATATGAGTTATTGCAATCCTGCCGCA
This sequence comes from Oscillospiraceae bacterium, assembly GCA_022009675.1. Lineage (GTDB taxonomy): Bacteria > Bacillota > Clostridia > Oscillospirales > CAG-272 > CAMEON01. The sequence goes on from CP091718.1 coordinate 1,608,681, forward strand.
TTGCAGTATAATAATATCAGGATAAGCGCTGATCCAAATTATTTTGGAGGAACATTTTATGATAAAACTCGGAGAGAAAATTAAAAGTCTGAGAAAGCAGAAGAACATTTCACAGGAGGTCTTTGCGAATTACCTCGGCGTCTCGTTTCAGGCAGTCTCAAAATGGGAAAACGGAAACACCATGCCCGATGTAACCATAATTCCGGCAATTGCGTCGTTTTTCGGCGTTTCTACCGATGAACTGTTTGATTTCAATCTGTTTGAAACAGAGAAACATGTAGAAGCAATATGCGCCGAATCATGGAGGTATCGCAACTCCGATGTTGCAAAATCCGAAGAAATCCTGCGCAAAGGCTTACAAAGATTTCCGGGCAATGATGTTATACTGAATAATTTGCTCTACACCTTGGATTATCAGACCCGTGCCGGTGAAGTTATCGACACTTGCAAGTCTCTTATAGCATCAACCAAAGACGACTCCGTAAAATACGATGCCTGTCGCATCCTTGCCACCTGCTACAAGGAAAACGGTCGGGTTGATCTGATTGAGCCGACGCTTGAAATGATACCGGAGATTTATTTTTCAAAACTCGAACTGATGGCATCTCTCCTTGACGGCGAGGACAGTTACGAAGCGGCACAGAAACAGAAAAACATATCCGCCGAAGATCTGATTGACATGTTGATGATTGCAGGCAAGTATCTGAAAAGCCGCGGAGAAAATGAAAAAGCGAGTTCACAATTTCGAATTGCAAAAAAGATCATGGACGCTTTTTCTGAGGATTTTGTTGAAAGAAAATGGTTCAATTCGACTGTATATGAACGCACAAGTGACAGACGCGCCGAAATTGAAAAAGCTTTTTGAATGAATGATTTTATCGGGGCTATAAAAAGCCCCTCAAAGGAACGGGGACGAAAGTCGAAAAGGCGGACGTCTCTGTTCGTTTTGTATTTCCAGACCGTTGGCAAAAGGAAAAATGAGTATCGGAAGATTCCTCTCCGATACTCACTCCTGACGCCCGGTTTCACCGACGGGAGGATGGCTCACTTTCGATTAAAAATGTTGCGCCTGTAACGGGAATGGCGACATATCCCCGCGCTACTTTTGGCTTTTTCAATCACCGCAAGCATGGTTTTTGCACCGCGGGCACAGCATCGTTTTACCTTGGTAGTCCGGCTTGGCAACGCTGATCGTCACCGTGTTTTTTTCTCTTTCGGATCCGTGCTGTACAGAAGCGTTCTTCCGCAACCGTCCACCGGACAACGCGCAATGGGAATGCGCTTTATTTCTTCGCCTTGTGCTCTCTGTGTCGTTTTAGAGATTTCCATACCGCTTTCCTCACATGCTCCCATAGTATTTGTCAATCCCGCCGAAACCGGGAATCATCTTGCCCGCCCGCGTTCTTATGATGAAGTTGTTCAGGCGTTTCTTAAACTCAGCAGGTCGTTTCCGTGCTGCATCGATATAGGCAATGCGAATGCGTTTGTAGCCCTCCGGGAACGACTGATAATTTTCCCACGCGGCTAAGTCGGCTTGTATCGCATTCGAAATATCTTCCGGAAAGACATACGGCGCACGGATGAGGTCGATCACGCTTTTCCGAATCTTCGGATGAATCAACCCCTGCCCGTCAAGCCAGATGAGGCGTTCGATATTCGGGCGCGAGTATGGACTGCCCGGCTTTCTCGGCGTAAAATGCTGTGCGCGGTGCAGCGCGTCAATATGTCGGATCGTGCTGTCGATCCAACCGAAGCAAAGCGCCTCCTCGACCGCATCGTTATAGGAAAGGCTCGCCTCGCCCGACTCTTTCATCGGAAACACAAACCATATTTCTTTTTCGGTTTCAAAAATGCTCCTCAAGCCACGCCCGCCATTCGGCACGGTCGGCGGTGTAAAAAAATGCTATCAATCATAGGATTTCCTTTCAGCCAAACAAACTGAGCTGCCCGTTTTTCACGGGATACTCACGCAGATAAGCAAAAATTTCATCCGGCGAGGTCATCACCCCGGCTTTACGACAGCGGTCGGTGAACAGTTTCCAAAGCGACGCAGAATTCTCCGATGCACACTCGTATGAATCCCCGAAACGGCGGATATATCGCTCCTTCATTCCCGGAAAATGCTCGTCCAATTTGCGGTAAAAAAATATTCCCGATTGCCCGCACGCAGAGTCACGCCAAACCCAAAATTGATGATGCCTTTCACACCCGCGTCAAAAACAGTAGTCAAGAATCCCATTTAAATTTTCCACGGTGTCATTGATATATGGCAGAATCGGACAGAGCCACACAACCGTCGGAATCCCGCGCTTTCGAAATTCTTTCAACACCTCATAGCGCCTGTGCGTGGTGCAGACATTCGGCTCTATGATGCGGCAAAGATTCTCGTCCGCCGTGGTCAATGTCATCTGTATGACCGCCTTGGAATGGCGGTTGATCTGTTCGTAAAGGTCGATGTCACGCAGGATGCGGTCGGATTTCGTGATGACCGTCACACCGCAGCTGTATTTGTCGATGACCTCCAGCGCACGGCGGGTCAACTCAAGTTTTTCCTCGCAATGCATATACGGATCGCACATCGAGCCCGTGCCGATCATGCAGGGCTTGCGCTTGCGGCGAAGCGCGTCCTCCAGCAGTTCAATCGCATTGCTTTTGACCGCGATATCTTTAAATTCGTGATCCATCCCGTAGCAATCCGAGCGGCTGTCGCAGTAAATGCAACCGTGCGTGCACCCGCGGTAGAGATTCATGCCGTTTTTCGCGGACAGGATGGTTTTCGCTTCTATGTTGTGCATCAGACAATATCTTTGATAACCTTCAGCGCCACGCCCTGAATCGTCAGCTCTTTCGGGTGGATGACGCGTTGCTTTTCGGTGTAGTTGCTGTTTTCGGCATACAGCACAGGCTTGCCGTTCTCGTAGTGCAGGCGTTTGAGCGTGTTTCCTTCTTCGGTAAGTGCAACAATCACCTGCCCGTCATTTGCGACATTTGTTTTCTTGACCAGCACAAGGTCGCCCGCATGAACGCCGATGTCCGCCATGGAATCGCCGTATGCTTCCAGCAGAAAACATTCACCGTCGAGCCATTCTTCCGGAACGGCAAGGTATCTTGAAATATGCTCCTCCTGCTCGTCGGGCGTGCCACACACGATCATTCCGACCACGGGAATGCGGCGGGACATCACGTGCATTTTCTTCTGCAAGGGTGTTTCCAGCGTATTTTTCCCCGAATAGGAAATGATGCCGCGCTTTTCAAGCTCTAAGATATGCCGATACGCTGTCGACTTGACCATGCCCATATATTCCATGATATCTGCAAGGCTCGGGGACTCCCCATTGTTGTCCCGCGCATACTGCTTGATAAACTCCGCGAGCTTTTGCAGTTTTTCTTCACTCATGACTCTCATAAGTACACCTCAAACAATTTCAGAACTCATTGTTCTGTTATTATATCATAGCAAAGACGCTTTGTCAATAGGTTTTCAGAACTTTTTGTTTCGCTATGGTTTTTTCTTTGTTTTCTGCGGCGCAGATTCTGATGGCTTGCATACGATGTCAATCAAGTTATACTTGTTCGCTAAACAACAAATTGATAATTGACGACGAACGGCTTTCATGATAAAATATAATCACACCGGTGATAACGATAACAGGAGATTAATATATGTATATTAAAATCGGCGAAAAAAATACGACAGCTCCGTCAACGCGATGGAAGAAAGCAGGAGGACTTGGCGGGAGTGCTTGGCGTAAGCCCGCAGGCGGTTTCCCGCTGGGAAGCAAACGGCGGATATCCCGACATGGAGCTGATACCCGCGATTGCAAACTATTTCAATGTCAGTATCGACGAGCTTTTTCGGGTACAGTAAAGACAGACAGGAAAAGCTGAAAAAAACATATTGAATGAGGCAGAAATTGCGTTAAACAGTCAGGAAGACATGACAGAATGCATCCGAATGCTTCGCTCGGCGGCAGATGAGTTTCCGTCAGAGCCGCAGGTGCTTATCAAGCTCGGATATGCGCTCAATCTCCACGGTTGGAAGAAATACGGTGCGCGAAGCTATACCACAACCGACTCCGATTATGCATATGAAGACACCGAATATAACTCAAATAATGTATACTGGCAGGAAGAACTCCGCGTATTTGAAAAAGCTTTGGGTATGGACATCTCGCCCGAAGACCGTGATGCAGTCACTATGATGATGATAACCGGATATGCAAAGATGGGCTATCATGATAAAGCAAAAGCCTTGGCTTCGGGACAAAACTCCATTGTCATGTGCCGTGAAATCGCCATGCCAAAGGCCACCGAAGCAGAAGAGCGGGACAAATATCAAGGAGAAGCGATTATTTCCCTGTTGAACGAATTGAAAAATGTTCTCGCGAATTCCGTGTGTACAAAAATATCTCTCTTTACAACAGCTGAAGGAATCAAGCTTTTGATGGATCTTGCCCGGTTGTATGAATCGGTTTTCAGTGATGGGCGGTGCGGTGTTGCACACAGCCATATAGGAAGGCTCTATTTGTACGCGGCAGTATTTGATGCTCGTCAAAATCACACCGAGACAGCACTTGAATATTTCAAAAAAGGCTTTGAGCATATAAAACTTTATCAGTCCATACGTTGTACCGGTGAATATCAATATTCTTCTCCGCTCGTAGCTAAAGTTACAGTCCCAAGCGAAAAATTTCCGTCGCTTTCTCAGACATTTTGGAAAGGCTGGATTGAGATTTTGCCAGATGAATTCAAGAAACGCATAAAAGAAAATCCGCAATACGTGGAATGCTTCACTTGCTGACGTCTGCCCCGCTCCTGCGGGGCTTTCTTTGTTTCCCGCGGCGCAGTTTCTGATGCCCCACATTGCCGTCAAAACGGTCGCACGCGCGATTTATATGTTTGCTTGTAATTACCCTTCTTTTGCATTCAAATGCGAAAGCGAGGCTGACAGTCCCGTTCGCGCCTTTCCTTATTCAGCTATGCCGCATGGCTTTCTTGACTTCTTCGAGAATGCGAAGAATGCTCAACATTTCGTCATTCGTGCAATCGGCAAGCAACTCTCCGATTTTCTCGTTTGCCACGGCGTATGTACCGGGTGTGTTTGCCCGCAGAATCCAGTCGGTTGCCACATCGAGCGCCTCTGCAATGCGGATGAGTGTAGACAATCCCGGCGTTTTCTTGCCGAGCTCAATGTTTGACAGATGCACCACCGAAATATCCGCTTTTTCCGCCAGCTCTCCTTGTGTAAGCCCGACTTCGCGGCGCAAGTCGGCAATGCGCCTGCCGATGGCGGAAGGACTGCAGTTTCTATTCATTGCTTTTCACCCCTTCGCCGGTAACACAAACGGAGACTGCACCTCCGGGTTTGTCCCCGGGAATACAGTCTCCGTTCTTTTTCATTTGCCTTGCCGCAACATATTTTTTTGCCGTAATCCGTGCCATTGTGCGCACCTCCTTTGTAAGCACACACAATACCACAACGGCGGCGGGAAGTCCAGCGAAAGCGGGAAAGTTAGCAATTAAGTATCAATCGTATTGCAGACTATATCAAAACCCCGTTACAATGATCCACCTCGTGCTGAATGATCTGCGCCGTCCAGCCGGTATAGGTTTTCACTCTTGTCTGCATATTCACGGTCTGATACTGCACCTTGATAGTTTTTATATCACGCCCGTCTGAAGGACATAATCCGCCATCCCGATGAGGCAAATAAGTCACAAATCCATGGTTTTGCAGCAAATCATCAATTTTTTCCCAAAAAAACCACCTATCCCCCTTGAGTGAATAATGGACCTGCAATGTATACTTTATCATTCATATTAATTCTCCTTTTTTTATTCTTTACATACTTTACTGCTGAGTGCATAAGCATACGTATTTATTGTTTATTATTAAATAATTTAAACGGCAATAAATGCATATTGGGTTCGTGCGTCCTAATGATTTAATATATTATTCAACCCTAAATTATCAAGATATTTTTATAATATATGCAATATCCCCATCGCCGGCAAAAGCAGTTTAAATCGCTAAAATCCTTCGAAATTTCTACCCAAAATAAAGGGATTTTTCTTCCTCTATCAGCTTTACTTGCCTATTTAACTTACCGACATATAGTTCAACGCTACAATTGGTTATATGAAAGACAAAATCCATCACATGAATTAATTTAATATCATCACTCGTAATAGATGTTTCCTCATATAATTCGCGATAAGCCGCTTGTAAATGAATCTCACCATTTTCAATTTTTCCACCAATGAAATTAAATTTACCCTTATAAGGTTCTTTGCTACGCATACACATAAGTACATGACGGGCTTCGTGGTCAAAAACGACAATAACATTATATTGCTTCAAGTGCATTTCCTCCATTTTCCTCTGTTTTTATTTGTAAATTTTATCCGTTTCTTAATTAGCAGTATGTTACCGTTTGCGCTTGCGGGGACCTCCGAGAAGCGACAGACAGCCTTCTTCGGTGTCATACGCATCATCCTTTTTGATGATTTCGGGATTGAGCATCACGGTGTATACCGGAGTTCGTCCGCTCTCATCAAGAAACGCGATGATGCGTTTTTTCACGCCAATCATATTCGCCGCCATACCGACACAGGTTTCTTTGTGTGCCATCAATGTGTCGAGCAGGTCCTGTGCGACAGGTAAATCTTCTTTCGTCGCAATCTCCGACTTCCCGGCGAGGAAAATCGGATCGTGCATCAGTTCTTTAATCATTTGCAGACCTCAATGATTTCCTTCAATATCTCCTCATCCGCCGGGCAGAAGGTATAGTTCGGAATTTCGCTCGGCGTGATCCACCGGATATCGTTATGCTCCAGCTTTTTGCGGAATGCCATCGGCGATGATGGCATTGAACAGTGTCAGATGTACGGTGATGTCAGGATATTTGTGGACAACATCCATAAACACATCGCCGACAGAGAGAGTGACGGCAAGCTCCTCTTTGCATTCCCGAATGAGCGCCTGTTCCTTTGTTTCGCCGGGCTCCACCTTACCGCCAACAAACTCCCAAAGAAGTCCTCTTGCCTTGTGCGCCGGGCGCTGACAGATCATAAACTTTTCGCCCTCCCAGATGAGAGCCGCTACTACTTCGGTCATAAAAATCGCCTCTTTTCATTGCTTGTCCTGTTTCAGAATGGCATCAAGAAGTGCTGTGCAGCCCTCATAAATATCCCGATATGCCACATCGAAGCGCTCGGAATACCACGGATCTGCCACATCGCCGCCGCGGGTGGTGTAATCCATCAGTTTATGCACCTTTCCCGCAGGATCGCCGCCGAAAATGCGGAGCATATTACGGATGTTTGCACTGTCCATGCCGATGAACAGATCGTATTTGTCATAGTCGCTCTTTTGCAACTGCACCGCGCGCTTGCCGCCACAAGACAGCCCATGTCTTTCAAGCTCGGCTTTCGCCGGAGGATAGACCGGATTGCCGATTCCGTTCCAAATTTCTTCCGTGCTTGTAGCGGAAGAAGCGACTAAAAAGCGATCCGCCACGCCTTGCTTTTTTGCAAGGTCTTTGAAGATAAACTCTGCCATCGGACTGCGGCAAATGTTGCCGTGGCAGACGAACATGATTTTACAGTTTTTTTGCCCACTTTCATTTCGTTATGTTGCAAATCTTCCCTAGTTCATTATTTTTGAGCAATATATCACGAATGATCTTTTTGATTATCAGCAGAATAAGCATGACAATCATAAAAGATATAGATAATGTTCCACACCAAAAAAACTTTTTTTACCATATCGACAGAAACTACTGTAATGCAAATTGACATAATCGTAGCGATCAGAGAAAGTACCGTCGCAGATATAATAGAGACAAAGGTTTCTTCTATGATTTTTCCTTTTCGATACGGTTTGCACTCTCACTTTTTTTCCCATCAATATTGTTGCAAATCCAAACAGAATTGTGAATATCAGAGAAAAAAACTGTTGTCAATGTTTCGGCAACTGTATCTTGCAAATTAATCCGAAGAGCAAAAAAATTAAAAATTGCTGATAAGATAATTGGAAAAAAAGTAAAAAAAAGCACAATAAGTCCCAGAAAGAAATTTTTTTGCTTTTGTCATTTGTAAAAACCTTAAATTGCTGTCGGATCAATGATCCAAGTCTTACTTTGCGATTGCAAAAAAACATTATAAATACTATAAGTGCCGATATGATAGCCCATATTAAATCGGTCATTCAATCGCCACCTCCATCTCAGATTTTTATCATTCGATAATATTTATCCGATTCTTCCGATAACACTTCAACAAAAGGTCGTTTTCGATTTTCCGAAGAATTTACAGATACAGTAATATCATAGCTGCCGATCGCGCTATCAATTTCATTCCACCGTACAGTCTTCCTTCTTCCGCCAATGCGAACTTGGATCTCGGCGTCATTATATTCTTCACTTCCGTTGCTTTCTGTTTTGATTAAAGCAAAAGCCTCATCCTTTTCAATTTTTCCAAGCTGCAAACTTCGCACAATATCTCTTATTGAGCTATTCTCGCTCGCTTCCAAATTAAGCCCCAGTTCTCTGATAACTGTTTTTCTTCTTTCTTCTTTTTAGATTATCTGCAATATCGGAAGTTTTTTTGCCCTGAACCACCTGCAGCGTGATTTTTGGATGGGCAAAAAAATTTATTTGCATTTGCTGATTTGGAACATATAAATCCATATTCATTACATACCCTTTTTGTTTTTTTAGCATGTTATTAGCCGTTTCCATAAAAACGCTTTTGCAACCAGATCCGTTTTCGCGATGAAAAATTGCAATAATAAAACTATGACAATCGTATATGTAAACATGATGATCATAAAGTGCCGCGCTGTCGGAGTTGAAATTGTATTCTTTTTGAAAGTGATGGTTTATATACAGTGAGGGGTTTCCCTTGCTTACCCGCGCGAGGAACCAAATGCCATCTTTTAACACCTTCGGACAAGTCTATAGAATGTGCATTATCCCCGGACAATATAATTCCTCTATCCGAGTTTTCGCCAACTGCCATTTTGCTTGTGCTATCAATATAGTCGGCAATAAACTGTTGAAAGGAATATTTCGGTGTCTCTCCCGCATGTATATTATCTTTTTGTTCTTCATAGTGTGGATTATTTCGCTCCATATACCGAAAGCTCAAAACATACGCTGTAAGTGTTTCAGATCTCATTTTTATTCCTTTCCTAACTGTTAATCATTAACGGTCATTTAAATTATCATTGGTGGTAAATCATTTTATTCGATATTCACAAACTTTCGTCCCTGTGTTGTAAATACCACATCTCTGTGATACTCGAGGTTGTGTTTTAAATCGTCCGATACTTTCAAATCAAATGTATCTGTGACGCAAATGTGCAATTTGCTAATCACTTCCGCCGATAGCTGTGATGAAATCAATATCTTTCCGATATTCGTGAAAGAGATTAACCCACAGTCAAACAACTTATCAAATGTCGGACTCAGTAATAATCCGTTCTCAACACTCAAGCGTTCTGCATTTGAACATACCACCCACGGCTTAATGTGACTAGCAATAAGGAGTTTCTTTTCATTGATACCGGTAACAACACAACGTCCGTGATATTTGTCAATAAGTGATTTTCTGAATATTCCTTGTCCGATTCGGGACTTCACCAATGCACTGCGTTCCGTCTCCTTGAGCTCTGCATAATTTTCAATGGCACCCATAACTTCGCTTTGATTGGCAACATCGAAGTTTTCGACATTTCTGAACAACCTATACTGTTTCAGAGCATTGCTGTACATATTGTTTCCGGTTCGGTTTTTTATCGTGAAATCCGGATCATTTAAAATCAAAGGTATAAAAATGTCAAGTTGCAAAGTAGACATTACAAGAAGGTTGCTCGCAATCACTCCCTTTTCCTGCAGTTCATTTGAGATCGTATTTACAGCCCGCGTGTATTTATAGATTGAACTGTCGGACAATTCGGTATTCTCTTTCATCCACTCTGAAAAAAATCACTCAATGATACCACACTATCACCTCCAAACTACTATCGCATTATTTTTATAATTCTTTCAGCTACCCTTTTGACTACGGGAACGCAAACCGTATTTCCGCATTGCTTATAAGCATCTTCAATTGTAATCGTATTGGGAAAATAAAAGTCTTTAGGGAATCCCTGAAAATCAAGGCATTCACGAAGCGTTAACTTTCGAATCCCGTAATTATCAATTACAAGTGGGACTTGATCCCTTTGCGTCCCCATTGAAGCAGTCAATGTTGGACACATGTGGTTTTGTGTAATTTTTATACTTTCATGATACACACGATATATAGATGATTGATCTGTTACAATTTCTCGCACCTTTGCGAAAAAAGGATCATTTTTCTGATAATAGTAGACCCGGTTCTTTTCCTCATGCCTATTAATTATATTGTCAATTGAAACTGTTAGTGGAATTGTATCGGGAAATTTAAATACATCACAATCAACAATATCCTTAAATGCCACAATATAAATACGGTCGCGGATCTGCGGGACATTGCCATACTCAGAAGCTCTCATAACGCGGTATCTGATATAATACCCGTTTTCAACCAACGCATTATGAATCGTGATAAATGTTCTGCCGTTGTCATGCTCTTGTAGGTTCTGAACATTTTCAAGAAAAATAACTCGTGGCTGAATAGCTTGTACAAAACGGATCACTTCATAAAACAGATTGCCGCGGTTATCACAAAAGCCACGCTGCCGACCAGCAATCGAAAATGGCTGACAAGGAAATCCGGCGGCTATAACATCGACCGTAGAAAGAGAATGAGGATCTACATTGCGAATATCTGCCTCAAGCAGCGGGATTTCTTTATGGTTATGCCGATATGTAAGGCAACATTTGTGATCCTTTTCTATCGCCCATAGAATTTGAAATCCTGCTTGAGCGAAACCCAGTTCAATGCCGCCTATTCCCGCAAACAGGCTCGCAACCTTTAGTGCCATTTGCACTCAATATTCATTACAGAAACTGGCGTAGAAATAAATTGGACATCGAACTTTAAACTCGGTTGGACTACAGTGCTTGCACTATGAATTCTAAAGCTGAACGCCCAACCGTTATCCATATAAATTTCCACTGTAGTATTACTGTTTTTTTCTTAAACCTCATAGCAATAATTTCTGTAGGAATATCTGCTGTTAAGACTTCAAAAGCAGATACTTTTTACTGCGCTTGGTTGATTCAATGTGCCGTGAAGATTAAAATGTATGTATTAGGGTCATTTTTTGCTGTCGTGACTGACAATCTTGTGGTAATCTTTCACTCCAACCAAATACTCAAACATTTTTTTACAACTATATTAGGATTCTCTCTATATGCCCGGGTAACCTCGTTCAAAAAAGCCTGAAGTAACGGCACATAAACGGTTTCTTCTTTTTTATCCAAATCAGCCCATGCAGTTCCTCTGTCTTTCTCGCATTTCAATAATTCAAAAACCTGATTAATATCGTTCCAATAATCATGACTACAAGGAACGCCATACCACTCCTTACCGAAGTCTAATACATGACTCAACCGGCTGTGTTTGACTGCATCGTGATTATGCTTTATGCTCAATCCAATTTCCCAATCAATATCATCTCTGTGGATAACTATGTCTCGAACATCGCCATTCTCTCCAGCCTCATCCTTTTGAAATTCAAGAAGCAATGTGTCTACCGAATTTTCATCCATCATTGGCTCTAACTCAACAATTGTATTCGCAGCCGCATTAGCCGAAGTAGTGTACAATTTCTGCTTTTCCTGACTTATTGCATTCCAAGCCCTTTCGTTTGCCTCATAGCTCGAATTATATACTACATCTGTTTTTTTCTTAACGGTTTAAGAAGCTCAAGCAACGCAGTCATCCAAGCATATTCGTATGCTCGTCCCTGGTTATTACTATTAACACTCATGTATCCCATTCTCCTTCTTTAGTGATTATCGAAAAAAATAATTGTTTCCAAAGTATTCTTAATTGCAATCGCAATTTCGTATGCCAAATTAACGGGGACTGCATTTCCAATCATTTTATAAGCATCATCGGCATCCTGATAGATAAATTGAAAATCATCAGGAAATCCCTGCACCCGGGCAACCTCACGAATTGTCATGCGCCGATATAAGGATTCCTTTCCTTCAACAAATCGACAATCGTTTTTTTCCGACCTTAATCATTTTGGGTGCTTGCGGATGAAGCTGACACTGCCGTCCGGATGCTTGAACAGTAAACGCTTGCTCATCCCATGACTTAACGCGATTTCGACTCATAAATATTGGCGAGAATGCACCTGTAAAATATTCATTATTATTGATCGCATTAGGATTGTGTTTGTTATGTGGGGATGTCGGGACTGCCGTATCCTGCAAGTCCCATATAATATCGCGCAAGGTAAGCTTTTTTTCATTATCGACCGTCGATCCCTCTGGAAATCTGAAATCTATATGCAAGTCTTTTCTGAACCCAATATAGAAAACACGCTTTCTCTCTTGTGCCACACCGTAATTTTTCGCATTTACCAATGTCAGTGTAACATCATAACCGCAATCTTCAAACATTGCAAGAATATTTTTTTCACGGCTTCCGAATGGCGGTTTGCAAGCATGCCGCTAACATTCTCGGCAAGGAAGAACTTCGGCTGTTTTTTTCGCAGGATTCGTATATACTCATAGAACAGCTGACCTCTCGCGTCATCTATCCCTCGAAGTGAACCAGCTTCCGACCAACTTTGGCAAGGCGGTCCGCCAATAATGCCGTCGATTTCATCCGGAAAATCATCTTCCGCAATATTGCGAATATCGCCTTCTATCAGATGAGTATTTGGGTGATTCACCTTAAATGTTTCATATATCTTTTTATCGTATTCGTTTGCGATCGGTATCTCGAATCCGGCTTTTTCAAATCCGAGATCCAACCCGCCGCATCCGCTAAATAAGCTCAGTATAGTCATTGCTGTTTTTCCTCAGATTCTACTACCATTTTCAGATGGAACTATCTCTACTATATCATCCATCGTGCAACCGAGTGCCGTGCAGATTTTCACGAGCACGTCGCTTGATACGGTTGCACCGTCTTTTTTCATTTTTTTGCGAGTGTTGCCGGGCTGATTCCCGCCTTTGCGGCGAGCTCCTTGCTTTTTCATCTCGCGGTCAATCAGCAGTTTGAATAATTTTTTTATAGCTTGCAGCCATTTTTCCACCTCATATATAGATAGATTTATACTTTTTACAGTATACAATAATTTCCGGCAAATTGCAAGGGGAAAAACAGAATAAATTCAAAGAACATCGATTTTTTTGCGTGCTGATGCTCTGTTAAAGCAATATAAAGGTCCCAAAAATTCGGGAACAGAGCGTGCCGCCGATATTTATTTGTATAAACTCATCCCTCAGGTTATCTTCTTAACCTCCCGATTATTCACATTGCCGCGCATAAGGTGTATAATCCTCAAAATAACCACTCAACAAATCCGATTCACGGAGGATATCAATCATGTGCAACCACGACACTTATCAGTGCAATTCCGCAAAGCCCGAAATCATACATAACCGCGTGCCGTTGCAAACTGTGCGGAGACATCATTGAATCGACCGACCGCCACGAGTTTGTCACCTGCCGATGCGGAGCTTGCTCGGTTGACGGAGGGCATGATTATCTCAGGCGGTGTCTTGCCTCGCCGGATTACTTTGAGGAATTGTCGGTTATAAAGCCCTGCGGCGACAGTTGCGAAAAATGCTTCGGACAACAATCCGAAATCCGATCCCGACGCGGTCATTGACGCTGCCGCAAAACGGATTCTTGAGGAATACCGCGATGCTTTTTACGGAACTTACGAAAGGATCGGACGACTAACTGTCATTCCCGAAGTCATATCTTTGCAAATATCACTTTGGTGATATTTTTTTCTTGTAATCGCTTGACAAATTATCGCTTTGGTGATACAATGTAGGCGAAGATAATCGGAGGTAGCCTGATATGAACAAAATAATCACCTTATTTCACGGCTCGGAAAAGGTCATAGAAGCACCCTCTTTCGGTGAGGGCAAAAGAAATAATGATTTCGGGCTCGGATTTTACTGCACCGAAACCGAAAAGCTTGCGAAAGAGTGGGCGGTTTCTTCTTTAAGAGACGGCTTCTGCAATCGTTATACATTGGATACCGAATATATGAAGATCCTGAATCTGAACAGCCCCGATTACACCATTCTCAACTGGATTGCCGTTCTTGTCGAGCATCGCCTGTTCTCCATCAGGACGCCTATTGCAAGAAGAGCGAAAAAATATCTGATTGACAATTTCGGCATAAATGTAAATGCTTTCGATATCGTTACCGGCTACCGTGCGGATGACTCATATTTCGATTATGCGGAATCTTTTCTGAACAATGCAATCTCCGTTGAACAGCTTGCGGCTGCAATGAAGCTCGGAAAGCTTGGCGAACAGATTGTTCTCAAATCGCAATTCGCTTTTTCCCGCATTCGATTTGAGGGGTTCGACGTTGCCGAAAAAGAAGAGTTTTATGTTCTCCGCAAAGCAAGAGATGATGAGGCGAACCGACTGTATCTTGAGCTGCTTGAAGAAGAAAGCGACGGCTTGTATATACAGGATATTATAAGAGGAGGGATTACAAACGATGACTCGCGCATACCAAGAAATATATCTGAATAAAGCACAGTCCGTATTGGGTGATGCCTTCGATTACGCCATCAATACCTGCGGGATTGCGGGCAACGATTTTATCAAACTATTTTCGGCGAGCACTGTCTCCGGTCGTATGGAAAACGGAGAGCCCGCTACCCTTGCGGGAATGAGCGGAATTGAGATTGCCTCCGAAATCATATCGGAAACGACGGGAAAAGAGCTTTCCCAAAAACAAAAAGAACGGCTCGACCGTTCAAAAGAATACTGGATTGGTTGGGCTGTTGCCTACTATCAATGGTTTTCGGGCAGAAAATACAGCGAAATTTTCAGGGTTTTCTCTTATGACGACCTGCTGCAAATGTATCATCCTCTTCACGAAGCAGACATTACAAAAATTCGTTGATGTCGTTGACAAGCGGATACGCGAATACTACGCGGAAACCAATTTGAAACGTATTCGCACCGCATACGGATGCACACAAGCGGAGCTTGCAAAAAAAGCAGACGTCAGTCTTCGCTCTGTTCAAATGTATGAGCAGCGCAACAAGGACATCAATAAAGCAAGTGTCGAGACCGTGTATCGCCTTGCAAAATCTCTCGGCTGCACGGTGGAAGATCTGATTGAAAAATAGGCAACATTGTTTTGGCTTTCGTGGCGTTGTAACCGATTATATACGCACGGGATTGCAAGTCGGATTCAAAATTACAGCCGGAATTTTCAAATCCCTTTTCTTTGTCTACTGCGTCGCAAAAACCGGTTCTGCGGGCTATGATTTTGACCACAGTTTGTGTCACAGACGGGTCTGAAACAGGCGGCATATACAATGAAGCGCGGGTGACCACAGGGCTGACCATTTACAGATTTTTGAGTGCAGCAGAAAAAAACCTATCCTTTTTTCTGCCGACAAAGCCCGCCCGGAATCCGCCCAAAAAGCGGTCTGACCACAGTTTTTACCACAGACAAACACGGAACACGCGGAAACAGTGGACAAAAAAAGCCCCAAGAGCAAGTGTCTTGGAGCGGAAACGGTATGAAAGCACGCAAAGCGCACGAGAGGACAGACCCATGTCAGTTGGGGTGGTAGAGGCCGCAAGTTCAAGTCTTGTCACTCAGACCAAAATTGAGAAATCCGAACTTATTCTCCATAGGAGATGGGTTCGGATTTTTTGTATTCTTCGACAGCACGGAGCGTTATGTTCGGAATAAGCGCGCAGAGAGTGCAGATGAGCGCCCCGACAAAGAATATACCAATTCGATATCCGGCGAAAGCACACTACCTGATGATATAAAGACGGGCGATGGTGAAGTATGAAGATGATTCTATGTCAGCATCGCTCCCGCGCCCCACCGTTGATCCTTTTTCAGTTGTCACACAAAAACAAGAGAACGAAAGGATATGAATATGAAAAATGCTATCACATACAAAAATAGGAACGGTTACCTTTATCCCCTGCTGGCACTTCCCGAAGCAGAAGAAGCGCCGATCGGCAAATACGGGTGGATGTATCTTGACTATCTCAAGAAACATCGGCGAGGTACATACATTTCTCTGCTGACAAGTGGCAATCTTGGTGAAGAACTCTCCAAATTTGACGCAGAAGTGCGAAACGAAGTTGACATCATACTTGCCCGACTTATAGATGAACGAGGCATCACGGAAGCCCTGAAAGCCGCGAACCCGCTTCATTGGGTGCAGGAAATGAATACCGCAAAGCATGATGCAGAAGAAACTGTATTGCATGATTACCTGAAATAATGACAAAAAGCAGAGGGCGGATATTCTGCCCTCTGCTCTTTTATTAGGTACTTGCTCCTTTATGATATGAAACGAAATTGAACTCTGAATCAAAAACGACACTATATGCAGACTTTTTCACTTTTTAAGAAAGGCTCCTGACCAACTTTGTTCGAAGCCTTGAAAATCATATTCCGCCGCCGGGGCTTTTTTTCTTTGCCTACAGCGAGGGAGATATGATGACTTGAAATAATTCTCTATATAGTCATATTGCGTTCTTATCGAAGTTACGATATTTCATTAATTTTTGTGGAAAAATCTAAATTAATCGTCGCGATGTAGATCGTCAAACATGGCTTTTTACAGTTGGAGCATTTTTTGTGAGCCTTTTGATGCTTAGTTCGTCCGCCTTGTTATTTGCAAGGCGGAGATTATTTTCTGAAGAAAGCAATGCAGCCTTTGTTTTTTGCAAATGATCTATAGTCTTATCTATTTCTTCAATTGCTGCTGTGAATTTTTTTCACTGGCTAAACGGTAATTGCGAGCAAAAACCTTCTTTGAACGCATTCATATTGTCCTCAAAATGAAGAATATCCACTTGTTGGTTGCGCACCATTTGAAGTTCCTGGCGATAATGTAAAGAGTTTTTGAGCGGCATTTCGAAGCAATGTAATTATTGGGATGAAGAACTGAGGACGAATGACATACATTTTTTTGGATACTTGTATGAAACATCAACAATTCCGTTATTATATAACTCATTATCAACTTCCAGCAATGAAACAAGAATTGCGTACTCGCACGCTTTTTTTCTTTGCGGTCCTTATCTAATTCCTTAAAAAAATCCTCGTTTTTTTGTGCTTTGTAGCAGTTGTGTCAGCTTCGTTTTTTTCATCTCGAACATAATTGAAATAAACTCTGTGCCATCTTCGCCACATTCACGGTAAATAAAGTCTCCTTTACTACCGGTTTTTGGCGTCATTATCTTTTTCAAAAATAAGCATTTGGAAAAGCTGTCATGCGTATAGAATTGAATTGCGTCAGACAGTGCTGTTCCAGGCTTTCTCCAATCATTTTTTTGTAGATTGGCGAGCCTTGAAATCTTTGTAATATTCAATCTGTTCATCCTTAAGCCTAAGTCTATCTTCGTATTGTTCTTTTAGCGACTTTTCATTCAACTGATTTTCTGTTTCTTTGCTTTTTGAGTTCTCCTTTGAGATCAGCAATCTCTGAAGTCTTTTGGGATAATTCTTCGTTTTTCTTTTCTACCGCCTCAGCAACAGCAAGCTTTATTGTAGTCTCACCAGCATCCAATTTCGCCTGCAACTCTATTATTTTTTGATCTCTCGCAGAGATTTCGGCATCTTTCTTCATAAGATTTTCGGAATGTTCTCTCACTCCATTGGAAATCTCTTGATTCTTCTTCTCGATGGCTTCGGAAATGGCAAGATTTTTTGCTGTTTCACTTGCATCTAACTTGGCCAGCAATTCTGCAATCAGCTGATCTTTGGCAGAAATTTCAGCATCTTTTTTGTTAATGCCTGCAGTGTATTCTTTTTCCTCTTGTAAACGAATCAATTCAAGTTCCTTTTCTTGCCTGGCTTCTAATTCTCTTTCTCTGCGTTCAATTTCTTTTAACAAATTCTTTATCACGAACTTGTTGCGCAATTTGACTCTACCCTGTTTCATCAACTTGAAATACCTCACCGCATTTTTGGACATTTTATTTCTTGCATAAAATATCACTCCTTCCGTAACGTAATTTAGTTATACTTGAGTCTTCTTAAATCAAATGCAGGCATTTATTGCTTTCATTATTCAGGTAGCATGGGCTATCTGATTTTTCGTTGACATGGTGTTACCACGAAACGCAAGAACTACGAGAGATTTCATGTCACTCCCATCATCATTTTATAATGAGCGTCGTGCCCCATTTTGATAAATACTTCTTTGAATATTTGCTTATAACGTTCTATCGAATCTGTATAACTATCAATATACAAATCATCAGGGATTGTATGCGATCCGTCATTTATCCAGCTCAGCAAAGAACGGCAGATCATCTTTTTCTTCTATTGTAGGGAAAAGAGTCCACAATTGTGTCATCCTTTGCTTTTCCGAGAATACTAAAGTAATTTTCCAAAATTCTTCGCATGATATTTTGCGTTGTAATAAGCGAAGCATTTGTGTTGCTTTTTAATTCTTCCCACAGCAGTTCATATGACGTTTTAATTGGATTATTTCTTTCGTATGCCCTGATAGAGGATATGTTATTGTCCTTGCTAATAATCCAGAAATGAATATCATTGCAAACTTCAGTCCTGCGATCAATAAAAGCGGTTTCCTTATGAAAAAACACATTGTGAGTGAGAATAAAAATCTGCTCCACATCAGAATTACCCTCACGAACATCTTTTATTAGCCCTTTAACCATAGAACTTACTATGTATAAAACCGTACTGTCTAGACTACAGATCGGATCATCCAATACCAAAAACCTTACGACTAGAAACTTTGGACACATCAACTTGTGCTATTGCACTTGTCGTTACAGCGGTTTCTGTTAGCGTAATGATTCTGCCAGGTTCTTTTTTCTTTAATAAGCATTTCGGCTTTATTCTTAGAAAAAAATATCCATTAAGCAGATCTATCAATCCATTAAGTTTATTCGTGTCAATTCTAGCAGCAGGGTAAGCCCCAAGGTTTGTCCGGAGTGCGTTTATGCGTCCCAACAATTCAACAGTATATACGCTATACTGGCTAATGAACTGTTTTATTTGGTTGACATCTTGCTCGTATTCTCCGCTAAAGAAAGCGTCAAGCTGACTTTTTTCAGTTCCTCTGTAATTGTGGGTTGTTGACAGAACGGACAAATCCTACCCTCTCTCAAATGCTTTCTTCCTTGGTTTACCCAGTCTGCATTATCCAAAACATCTATAAGCCGTCCGATAGGAAGATCTTTATTTCCAACAATTACTTTGCTCCAAATCGTTGAAGCTTCAATTTCAGCAAGCCGATCGACGGCGTCGTCAATGGAAAACGAGATAACTGAACATTTTTCCGGCTTTTGTGCGAACAAAGTTTTAGCACGCAAAAGCAGACTATCTCTTGCTTCACAGGAAGTATGCGAGATTTTGTACCGTCTAAGAACTTCGTCCCGGAAGCGTTCCTTATTGTTTCTGAAGCCGCTGAAAGCCTCTTGGAAATCTACTTCATTGGGTTTTAGTATCCGTTCCCATACAACCTCTCTAAATGAGGCTTTGAATTCGGATTCTCCTTGACGCTTCTTTTTGAGGGCGTTATCCCGTGTTGTATAGTCTTCGTTCTGCTTTGCGCGTTGCTCTTTCATTTTTTCAAGAGCTTGTATGTCTTCAATTGTTGCTTGACCAAGTGTAAAAACACCTGCAATGTTTTCTTTCAAGTTTTTTACACGAAATTCACGATTATATACAGCAACATCTGCCGCAATGTCATTTTCCCACTTAATTTCACACTCATTATATTGAGAATCCGTCGGATTTCGCAAGAAATTACTAATAGTGGATTTTCCGCTGCCGTTAGGACCATAAAAGAAATTGATCTTTTGGCAGTTTTCGATCGAAACACCCGTCGAAGGATAAGTGGCGCAATTTTTGAGTTTAATTGATTTTATCACAGTGAACACCTCCGTTCCAAATTCTACAACAGCCATGAGCAAAATTCAAAAAGAGTAGTGAATGCTAGGGATTCCGACCACAGCTAAAGCTTGGAATCAAACATATGACATAGAAAGCGGAGTCTCTTTGAGGAAAAAAATTAATTTGCGAAGAAAAATCCAACCAGAAAGAGACTGCCCGCTATCTACAGACAAGAAATCACTCAGGTCGTCACATTGTTCACATCCCAAAGAGCAGCAACCTTATAGTGCCGAAGAAAAAGTACATCATTGATATAATCGCCAACTTCTTTAGTATGTTTGAATTTCTCATACGCCTTTAAGTAATCTGTCATTCTATCGCCTCCAGCACCCGATCCACCGTCTTGCCGTCCCAGCCGGTGCCGAGCATTTGTTTGGTGATGATGGTTTATAGAGCGGGTTTTGCTCGATGATGCTCCAGAGATGGCGGAGGATGCGGATATAGTCGTCAAAGTTTTCCTGCACTTTGGAAGCCACGGTTTTTGCGCCATTCCTCGGCGGGTTCTTTGCCGGCGTAAATGTCGTTGAGCTGCTTGCAGATATAGTTGATAGCAGCGCCAATACCGGGAAGTTCGTTTTCATTGGCGTCCTGGTTTCTCGGCTCTTCCGAAATCTTTACATGGAGTATCAGATGTTCGAACGGATTGCAATAGACAAGCCGATTCTTTTTCTAATACTCAAACGGATTCCGCGCGGCATACTCATCATTACTGAGCATGATTGCCTTATCTTCATCGATATGATGACAGAAGAGACCTTCGGCAGTACGGGAAACCAACTTGTTCTTGATGGTACATTCTCTGTCGGTGAAATAATCGTGCTTTGCGGCACCGTATTTTTTTCAGGAGCGCTTTTACCAAATCATCATATTTCATCAAAAGATCGGCTTCATACTCTGTTTTAACTGCCGGATCCATGGATTTTACATTTAACTCAATAAACTCAATTTCATCAGCAGAAAGGTGATATTTTTTATAAAGTTGGCGGTCAATCTCGGAGATGGATTTTGTCCAATCAATATCGGAATTAGGCTTAAAGTTTTTGTACTGGGATGGTTTCCCATACAATAGGCGGACAATGATGGGGGGTCTTTTTTATCCCTAACAAAGCTCTAAAGAACTTTGTTTTGAAATACTTTGCAAAATTCTCTGGCTCAATTCTCAAATCAAACATTCCGCCACAAAGAAATGTGTCGGCAGAACATTCATTTGGCTCACCAACAATCGGTTCCGTTAATGTTTCACCAAACATACCACTATTGTTAGCCTCCGGAATAAATAGTTTGAAATAATCGAGTTGATCAACACGCAATAAATAATCTTTTGATATATATCGCACGGATCGTTTATTGTTAATCCTTCCCAAAATCTTAACATAATCGCCCATATCAGGTGCTGTTTCAAGAAAAAAACATCGGGCATTTTTCTCAACTACATTAGAAACAATTTTTATTTCCTGTACCTTCTCCAATTATCCCCTTAGCTTCGGGGTGATCACAAAAAAAGTTTTCGGAAAAACGAAAAAGTCCTTGTGATGCAATAATTGTATTTAACCCCGGGGCACCGGATGCTTTAACCTTTTCCAAAATAGAGTTAAGTTCCGGATATTGTACAAATGTATTTATCGGTCCAAAGTCAATACGCGCATCTCGGTATGCAATCACAACCCCACCTTTTATTTCGACGCTTGGGAAAAACTTCTTTTGAATCCTCAAAATACTTAATTACCTTAAAAGTGTGTGTCTGAAAGCATTTTTGTCATTCCAAACTTTCGGGGTTTGACCAGCATTGAACAAAAAAAGCGTGCCGGAGTAATTAATGTAACTATATTTGCAAGGGAAAATGAAACATCATAAAAAAATAGTTATAAACCGGAGGTTTTCTAGTGTTTCCGCTTTCCTCCTGATACGGCGGATTCCCGACGATTGCATCGAACTTCATTTCTTTCACCTCTTTTTCCCCAATAGCTGCCTTTGAGGATCTTCTTTTTGAACTGCTCCGGCTTGCTTTTTCAGCATATTGACAAGGTCATCAAAATAGTGGGCATTGACGACATTATCGTGATAACCGGTCAGCGTGCGTTTTGTGATATACTTTGCCATCGGGGTTTTGCAGATGACATAAATATTGTCGCGGAGAACTTCTTCCCACATGGCTTGCAGCTCGGCGGGCTCCCAGTCGTCATCGGTGGTGTCCTCCAGCTTCTGACGGTAAACGCTGTAAGCGACATAGAGCGGATACAATCCGGTCTTGGAATTGATCTCCAGAATATGTGTGTCCTCGCGGAACACTTCTTTTGTCACCTCTCCCTGATCCACAAAGCGCGGCTCGTCCAGGCGGTGCTTTTCCTCCTGCGTGTCGTCCTCAAACTGTTCATTGAAGAAGCACCAACCGCCCAGCGTATCGCTCATATGCATATTGACAACACGCCACGGTGTCAGGACAGTTTCCTTGTCAGGATTTTTGAAATGGCGGAAGATCTCGGCAATCAGTTTTACGCGTCTTGTGGGCGTTTCTTTGTCCGCCGCTGCCGCCAGTTTACGAATGCGTTTGCCTGCCGCGATGAACACATCTCGGTCGTAATATTTTGTGAAATCCGCAAACAGCGGCTTGGTCACGCCTTTGGGCATAAATTCCGCCCATGAGGTATCGTCCACAAGTTCCACAAAGCGGTCAATGTCGATGTCCTCGTCAATCGGCACATTGGCGCCGTAAATCATCAGCGGCATACGGATAGAAATACCGCGGAGAATATCAATGGCTTTTTTGCGGGCTTCCTTTGCCTGTTTCTTTTTCAGGCGATCCGCGATTTCTTCCGGTGTTGGCGGTGTGGGAGGTGTGACGGGCTCATCATCACCGTCGTCGATATGGGCGATCTGTTCATCGGTCAGTCCCTGACCGTTGACAACGACGCTGTCTTTTTTCTTCTGCGCTTGGGAGGCGCCGATAATGTCCTTCAACGCATTGAATTTGGAAGCATCGATATCGTCAAGCTTCAGAAGCTCATCGTTATAGATGGATTCGTCTTCAAATCCGCTGTTGACGGCTCTCTCGGCGTAAATCTGCTTGACCTGCTCCATCATGGAGCTGACGCTGTATTTGGTCATTCTCGATCCGGCAATCGCAATGACGGGGCAATAGTTCAGAAATTCTGTCATTACCTCGCGGCGCTTTTTCTGATTTTTGCCGGGTTTACGGGAAAGATGTACGGTTTCGGTCAGCACTTTCAGGGTTCTGTCAGGTGCAAAGTCAAAAACATAGCAATCGGTTTTCTGCTTGCCGTCAATACATCCGGCAGACTGCACACGGAAAATGGTCTGCATATACTGAGAAGCAGCTGTGGAATAGGAGCCGGAAAGCATCAGCACCGCCGTCCACTCCGGAACGGTCACGCCAGTGGTCAGTTTTTTCCGCAGGAAAGTGTGATGGAATACTTATTTTCGCGGATGGTTTTGCGAACAAGCTCCAGCGCGTCCTTTGCGTGGTCTTCCTCGTAAGTATCACCCTCTCCGGCAACATTGGCAATGCCGAAATGCATAAACACCGGGTGATGGCGGAGCATTTCGCTGAGCGCCTTTGCCTCTTTTGACGCCGGGCACCATCCACAGCGTATGGCGGAACATATTACGGTAGGCATCGGTAGAGAAGGGATAGATGCTGTCCTTGTCCTCTTTTGCCATCAGATCCAGGAAAGAACGGACGTCCGCTTCGTGTACGAAGTTGCCCTCAACGGCACCTTGTGGGATCTCACGCCTGCCATGCGGGCCTCTTGACCATACACGGAAGAATTCGCGGAAGTTGAATGCCTTGGTATCGTATTCGTCCGAGACATATTTTTTTCAGTTTTTCGCCGAGATCGTAGGTATAGATATGCATCTGCGGCAGATCGGCATAGGGGTTGTGGTCACCATAATGCTCCGCGTCCCACTCTGCCTTTTTCTTCTGCTCCATGACATAGTCCCAGGTATAGACATTGTCTTCGCCGAACTTATCAAGCAGAT
This sequence comes from Oscillospiraceae bacterium, assembly GCA_022009675.1. GTDB lineage: Bacteria > Bacillota > Clostridia > Oscillospirales > CAG-272 > CAMEON01. Next base: position 1,632,742 of record CP091718.1, read on the forward strand.
TGAACGGCGTGCCGGACAAAGCCAGCACTTTGGTGCTCGCTTTGCGCAGTTGTTTTATGACATGATCGCCCAGTTCGGTCTGTGTGCCTTCGTGGGCTTCGTCAACGATGATAAGATCCCCAATCCAGGTCAAATACCGCGTTGTTTTTATTGAATTTTCCGCCGACACGTTTGGAGCCGCGCAGATCCTGAATCGACGCAAAAATAGAGGAAATAGGCGCCGTCTTTATCAAGCCGTTTGATTTTCAGATCGTTTTCAAGGTCAATCTTCTCATCGTAGGTATAGGCGGAGTCGTTGGTTTTCAGTTCAAAAGAATAGTCATGCTCGGATGAACCCGGATAAAAGATTTTTGCAAAATCCGTGCTCCATCCGTCGCTGACGACCGGACGATGCGTGACAATGATCACGCGGCGATACTGCGAACGGCGCACGACTTCAAGGGCTGTCAGTGTTTTGCCAAAACGCATTTTGGCATACCACAGCATTTCGTTCTCTTTTTTTGAACGCTTTGATGGTCTGTTCGATCGCTGCCTTCTGCTCATCACGGAAATCTATTTTTGCAACCGTCTGCCCGTCAGAGGTTTTCTCGGTCGAGGAAAGCGCGGACTTGCCTTGTTTTACGGCAAGGATCGCGCGAATTGCCACATCTACCGTCGTGGCAAACCATTCCTCGCCCGTTGCACCGTTTGGCTGAACCTTATGAATGCCGGAATTCATCAGAACCTTGTGGACATCTTTGTCCTTAAAGGTGAATGAATATCCGTCATTTTGCAGGACAGCCAGCTCGGTATATTCCAACTTAAAGTTCACGCTTGCGGTTGCTGTGTAGCCTTTGATACGGGCAATAGCCGCCTGATTCAGTTCGCGGCAATTCGGTGTCAGGTATTCGGGTTTCGTATCCGTGGTCAATGTCGCCTCACCGATTTTCAGAAGCCCCTTATGGGTATCGTAGGGCATGCTGAAAACATATATGAGTTTGTATTTATAGGTGCAATCAAACCTTTCCATGTTTTTCGCTCCTCTCAAACAAGTCAATAAATCTTACGGAATGTTCGCGGCTCCAATCCATGATTCGGCAGTAGGTGCCGGTATGGAGAGCGTTATCGTTTTTCAAGCAGCCGGGGCACGGCTCGTTTTTTGTCCTATCATCGAACAAGGACAACTGAAAATTTTCAATCGGTTTGCAGGAATTCGGAATCACATATTTTAACCCGTCCATCTGCCAAAGATTCCATGAAAGGATTTTTGCGATTTTTACCAGGTATTCCTTAATCGGCGGTACGGTGAACCGATCCGTATAGTAGTCGATGAAGGAAAACAACAGATTCTCGCGGGCAATAAGCAGGCTGTCGCCTTGCCATTCAAAGCCATACACCGATTGAAAGGCTTTGGTTACCCACTTCATCCAATCCTGTTCGGTCTCTGTGTTTTCGTTGACAATGCGTATTTTGCGATCCAGGATGCCGATCCTGTCGCGCACTTCAATCCATTTTCCGGTCACGGTGTCATAACGGCTCGCAAGGTATGGTGCTTCGCCGCAGGAAATCTCCATGCGATTGGCTTTTACATAGTCCTGCCATGTCCTGCCTTCGGGAAAAGTAATTTTTTCTACCGATGTGATCCATGTCTGACTGTTCTCGGTGTTAAACACATTTTTCTCTGCCGAACCATGCGTTGTCCACAAGGTTATTTTGGTTGTTACATACCCACGACGGAGTGAAAACCTCCGCCTTGTCACGAACGCGAATTGCCTGTTCCTTTTTTGATTTTGTCGTTCGTGGTTTGATAACGCTTCCGTTACGGTGCGTAATGCTATCTACCATGATCTGATCGCTGCTTTGATATCCAAACCCGCGCTCGGCATAGTTATCGGTCGCCCAAATAATATTTTTTTGCCGGAGCTCTTATCGAGAAGCAAAATTGCAAGCAGATTCGCATCCAGCTGATAGATATAATTTTTCTTTTTATATCAATATTTTTGTTCCATTTTCATCTCACGATAAAAATCATTTTATACGACCTCGGACAATTTCAAATTGTCAATTTTTTATGAGGGAGCTGTTGAATTTTTATCACAATACAAAGCATTTTTAATTATCGTAGTATATTTTGTGTTTTAAGGGCATACATGCGTTCGTATGCGCGGTACACAGGGATCTATCATTAGCACGCTCAAATGCTGTCCGCACCAATGATTCAATCGCTTGATCCATCTCGCTCCAATATGCCCACACCACATAGTTTTTGTTATCCCATAGCTTGGGCGAAATAGTGCTCAATTCCAATTGACTTAGAGCCTGTTGACACTATTTTAGCCACATGAAGACGCACGCGATTTGAACGAACGACAGGAAGATAACATCGAGTTTATCATATCTTGTACACACTCTGCGAAACGCTTTTAGCCATCGAAACAGTCTTTCGATAATATTCCTTCGCTTATATAGTTCATGGTCATATTCCCACGGATTTATGCGATTTTTCTTTGGTGGGACAACCGGTTTGTGTCCGAAAGACTGGCAGAGTTCTCTTGTTTTATCACCCTCATAGGCTCTATCCATTAAGTACGGAATTCCCGAATAGCTATCTCCTATGTTTTCAATTGAGATTCTTCCTTGTGGGGCGTCGTGACAGTTTCCACCGGATAAGTGCATTCCGACAATGACCTTGTCATTTGCGGATACCACGTGAAGCTTGGTATTCCATCCGCCCTTTGATTTCCCGATACATTGTTGTCCGTGTTTTTTAAAGCGCCATGTGCGTCAGGGTGCAATTTACAAGAGGTACTGTCCAAAGCCAGCACTTGTACTTTGATCGCGATAATTTTTTCCTGCTGCAGTGCATTAAAAATACGCTGTATTACGCCATTTTCACACCATCTTTTTAAATCTTTGGTAAATGCTATTCCATTTGCCGTATTTCTCTGGAAGTGCCCTCCACTTGCACCCATTTTTCGGTAATATACAAGATAGCGTTGATAAATGTGTAATTGTCGATTTTTACATTCCCACGCTGAACCGGAAAATACTTTTCGATTCTTGCGTACTGCGCTTTTGTGATATTCATGTATTTATTATATCATATTTTGACCTTAGTGTCAACATGCTCTAGTGAATCGCTTCTGGAAGGTAAATGAACAGCTATAATCCCAAGTCGTTGACCCACTATGCCACGAAGCGCTGTGTGTATTTCTCTATCAACATGAGGTCTACTGTATGTTTCTTTACCAATCAAACATAGCAACACTTGGCATTTCTTAACATGTCTACATGTAAAATCTCGAATCGTTTCATTGCTTTTTCCATTAAAATCTGCATTTTCCGGAACCGCGTAATATTCGATTTGATGTGCTTTTAAAATAGTCTCAAGCTTTTTTCGATATTTAGCATCGGCTCGGTGATAACTGATAAACACTTTCATCTTGCTATCCCCCAAACAGTCAATCCAATAATCAAAGCTCCGTATAAAGGAACTGTTGATGCCGATCCTATAAAAGCTCTCCAAAAAGAATAGTGCCATCCCGTAAATTTGTTCAAAGGCATTTCGTACTCACGAATTACAATATGGTTTTCAAGTCCGGCGACATTATTATAAATACCAATAAATTTGTATTCTTTTGATAGATAGAAAGCGTCCAAAAACCCAAAAATTAAAACCACAGGTGCAAGCGCTATCCAAAGGTACATCTTATTTCCCGTATTTGTTTCTGATATTGTTGAAACATACACAGCAATCAACGCTGAAACGGCGGCAATTGCCCATCCTTTCATTTGAAAAGAACATTGATTCATGCGTGAAATACTATTTTGGATGAATTCCAAATGCTGCTCGTTCGGTTTCATAATGCTACTCCTTATTTTACTGAATCATCAGAAATTGAAAGACTATACGAAACATTCTTTCTCGTCCCGCTCGCCGTAATCTTTCCGTCCTCCATCATTTTTTGCAGAATTCTGCGTGTGGTGGAGGTGGAAACGCCGAGTGCTTTCTCGATTTCCGTGCGGGGATGTGGCGCATGATCGGAGAGAACAGTGAGGACGATCTGTTCCCGTTCGGTGAAAACAGGCGGCTCTTTGACTATATTTGTAGTCGTTTTCAAAGATATGCTCTGATTCGGCAAGACAAATTTGAATGCCCCGGAAGTTACAGTCACCTCCGGTTTTCTCGGAGAATTCTGATAGGAGGACATGATCTTGTTCATGCCGGTTCCGTATGCCTCGATGAGTCCCATGCGATAGAAAATGTCGGCAAGTTTTTTGTTACGGCAATAGGAAATACCAAGCATCATATCGTCATAGGAAATGCCCCCGGCAAGACCGCCGATGGAAATCAGCTCAATACGGTCCGAATACACGCTGAGAAGCGTACTTGCCGAAACGGCATAGTCCCGGTGAACAATGGCGTTGAGGAGCGCCTCGCGAATGGCGGTATCGGGATAATCTCTGTGGTCAATGCGCTGTAACCCCTCAAAGGTCGCCGCATTCCGGTTGCGCATATCAAGGTAAGCATACGCATCCTCCAACTGCTTTAAGAGCGAACCGGTGAACTCCCGACGGTCCTGGAAGTTGTCCTGATTGACGCCGGCAAAGGTAGCGGCTTTGATGATATGCGGGCACTGATCTGAAAGGAGCAAGGCAAGGTTGGAATACAACCCGTCGCGGTCGATAAGTCCGAGCGTTTTCATCTGCGTTTCGCCGAGGGAGAGATTCCGCTTGGCAAACTCCGCCGTCACCTTTTCAAAAGTCAATTCCTGTTCCAGCGAACGCATATCCTCGTAATTATCGCCATCGGTTTCCTTGATCATTTGGCGGATAGCGGTATCGGATGCAGGGACAGAGGATGTGCCCTGACGGACAAATACACCTTCCGGACGGAGTCCTTTGGCGGCAAGGTAATACGGACGATGTGCCCCGCATTGTACCTGCACGGCAACAATGCTTTTTCCCTCATCCGCAGGTAATGCCTCGATGTGCATAAACAGCGTAACATCGGGCTTTATAGCGTCTCTTGCCGCATTCATTACCTGCTGCATCACGGCATCGGCATTTCCCACGCCGCAAACACTTCCGTTATCTTCTACGCCAATATAAATCGTGCCTCCGCGCGTATTGGCAAAGGCGATGATCTCTTTCTTGATGTCCTCTACATAGACGGACTTCAATTCCACCGTTTCACTTTCGGCAAACAGCATAGCAACCTCCGAGCAAAAAGTCTTTCTTTCAATGTATAGTATACCACAATTTGTTCATCGCGTCAAGTCATATGAACAAATTGGTGAATAATAAATTGAATAAATTTCTGCTGTCGGGGTATGGGGATACCCCATCTTCGAATTATGGGGACATAATTCATTGCTCGTTCAGAAGGAAAGACACATAAAAACACACATGAAATGTAGTCCCATCGCTTCTGATTGCAGAGTTTCTGCGTTCCGGTTTGCCGGAATTTTCGCTTGGAAATTTTCCGAAACGCCTTGACAAATCCCTGAGATCATGGTATTATATTAGTGAGCCAATATGGGCAATTATATTTTCGGAGGCATTATGCGCAAACGAAACGAAGGCAATTTTGCCGTGATTCGAGAGTTTGTCGACCGATATTTTTTAGAGAATCAACGCTCTCCAAGCACACGGGAGATTGAAGCCGGGACGGGTATACCCCGCGCAACGGCGCAACGATGTCTGCGTCTGATGAGTGAAAGCGGAGAGATTTCATACGGTAAACGGCGTGGAATTGAAACTGATTTGTCCCGCAAAATCGGCGACTCCGTATCGGTTACGCTCTATGAAAGCACCGTTTCCTGTGGTACGCCGAACGAGCCGTATGCAGATATCTGCGAGGTGATTTCGCTCCCGCGTTCATGGGTTGGTGAAGGTGAATTCTTCGGAGTTTACGCCAAAGGAAACTCTATGGTGGACATCGGCGTTGAAGAAGGCGATCTTCTGATCGCAAGAAAACAGAATACTTTCGATGACGGAGATCTTGTAATTGCCCTTGTCAACGGAACGGAAACCGCTTTCAAACGGTTGTACCGGGGCAAGGAAAACGGCGGCTTTATTCTTCACGCAGAGAATAAAACCTACCGAGGAGAAGAACTTGATCGGCATGTAAAAAATGTTTCGGTGCAAGGAATCGTCCTTCGCGTTCTCAAAGAATTGAAGTGATTCTATGAAAAAGAGAAAAACTCGTCCTTTATTCTGAACGAGCAATGAATTTTTGCAATCAAAATTCGGTGGGGGAGTCCCCATACCCCTATGCAAGGAAAGGAAGAATGCTATGGCAAAATCGGAATGGTTGGAAAAAAATAAAACGACTTCTATGTAGCAAGCAATCCGGTTTGATTCTCGATCTGAGCGATGCCAATGCCGTACTGGCACGCATCGTTGAAATTCTCAAAGAGAATCGCGGGGAGATCAATCTGCCCGACATCGAGTTGGAAGCACTCGCACGAGCCTTTCTCCCCGATATTCTCGCATTCTTTTCCTCACCGGAAGGGAAAGCGGAATACGAAGCGTGGCAGAAAGAAGTGTCATTGAAAACAGAGAGCGATAGAAAGGAGACGGCATGAAAGGGGTCATTTATGCCCGCTATTCCTGTGACAATCAACGGGAAGAATCGATTGAAGGTCAATTACGGGACTGCAAGGAATATGCCAAGCGGCATGATATTTTGGTCGTTGACACCTACATTGACCGCGCCTTTTCGGCAAAGACCGATCGGCGCCCTGCCTTTCAACAAATGATCAAAGACAGTACCAAGCGCGGGTTTGAAGCTATCATTGTTTGGAAACTCGACCGCTTTGCCCGTAATCGCTACGACAGCGCAACCTACAAGGCAAAACTTCGTAAAAACGGTGTTCGTGTCATCTCCGCCAACGAAAACATCTCCGAAGGATCCGAGGGCATTCTGCTGGAATCAGTACTGGAGGGCATGGCGGAATACTGCTCCGCCGACCTCTCGGAAAAAGGTACTTCGGGGACACATGGAGAACGCCCTCAAATGCAAGAGCAACGGCGGCGGGATACCCATCGGTTTCTATGTGGATGAAGAAAAGCATTATCAGATTGATCCTTTGACCGCACCCCTTGTGCGGGAGGCGTTTGAAAGTTGTGCTGATGGCAAGAAAGTCATCGACATTGCCGAAGACCTCAACCGTCACGGCGCAATTCCCCATCGAGGAAAGAAATGCACCATCAGCACTGTCATTCTGATGCTGAAAAATCGCAAATACCTCGGAGAGTATAAGTACAGAGATATGGTCGTGCCGGGCGGAATTCCGAGGATTGTCTCCGATGAACTGTTTGAACGGGTACAGAAGCAGCTTGTAAAGAACAAAAAAGCCCCGGCAAGACACAAAGCCGAGGACGATTACCTCCTGACAACCAAACTGTTTTGCGGTGACTGCGGTTCAATGATGTTTGGGGAAAGCGGAACCAGTAGTTCGGGGACCGTATACCACTACTACAAATGCTCCAATGCCAAACGGCATGGCGGATGCCGGAAGAAATCTGTGAGAAAGACATGGATTGAAGATATTGTGGTGGGAAGTGTTCACGAGCTTCTTTGCGATAAAGAACTGATTCGTGATTGGAGTAACAAAATCCTCGCGATTTTGAGCAAGGAAAAACACCACGCTGCCTCTGTTGAAGCGGGATCTCGCGGAGGTCAAACATAGAATCGATAACCTGTTAAATGCCTTGCAGGCGGGCATCATCACCGACTCCACCAAGGAGCGTCTGAATGAACTGGAAGAACGCCGAAAAATGCTGGAAGAACAAATCGAAGAGGAAAAACTTCAAATGTCCGCAACTGACAAGAGAGCAATTGACCTTTTGGTTTGAAAGAATGGCAAAGTACGACATCACGAAAAAGGAACATCGCCAGCGGCTCATTGATACTTTCATCAACACTGTGTTTCTCTATGATGACCGTATCCTCATTACCTTCAATCATAAGAACGGACAAAAAGACCATTTCTATGGAAGAAGCGAACGGTTCGGATTTCAAAAATAGACTGAGACCCAAAAACGGAGATCGTACGATCTCCGTTTTTCTTGTATAGAGAACTCCGACGAAGGAGGAGTTCTCTCGAAAACTCACCCGCTAAGCGGGTGGTTCCAAAGAGGCTTTTGCCGTTGAACAAAAACAAATGTTAAATATGCAATCACATGAAAACTCAACATTGTGAGTGTTGTTTTACCTTGAAATACAACTATGCCCGAAAGGGCATATCGTAAGATGGTAATATCATTAAAACGCAATTCCACATTTGTGGAAGTAGCGCAATTTTGCAACTGTTGTATTTTATTCAGTGGGCTTTCAGCCCCGCCAGTAACATGCCCTTATAGGGCTGAGCAAGCCACCGGCTTAGCCGGTGGTTATGACTATCAGCCAACGGATTTTATAATCCGTCATAACGCTCCCGGGATCAGTAGCCTTTATTTCCTTCAGTGCGCCTTTAATAGTACGCAGTTTTGGCATAGCTGCAGATTCCAATTCAAACAGACACGCCAATTCCTTAAACAGAATAGCGATGTTGAGGCACACCCGGGAACCGCATATTTCGTAAGACACGTCGCCGTTTTCAATCAGCAATCGTAAAAAGCCTTCTGTCATAGCGGTTCCGGGGTCGGATGCTCTGATATCATTCACCGCCTGACAGATGGATCGGAGTTTCACCATCTGCTTTACCTCGAATTATTCTTTCCATTTTCTCTGATGCGTCCTTCATGCTCTCCGCGTAAGGATGCAAATATCTGTTTGTTGTTTTGAGGCTCTCGTGACCAAGCACGGTTTTAACCGTTTCGGGATCCACTCCATGCTCCACCATCAGCGAACCGCAGGTATGACGTAAGCCATGCAGTTTCAAATGCCTTAACCCGTATTTGGCCTGTACTTCAGCGCAGATTCGCGTTGGCGCATACAGGCTGATATTCTTGCCGTACTTGTCCGTAAAGACAAAACCGGAGTCCAGCCACACCCCTTGCGAGTGTCGCTTGTCGCTGGCCTTGTTGGATTTTGAGTTCGTATAGGATGCGGGAACAGCTTTCGGGGATATACACCGTCCGGTTACTGCTAACGGATTTGGTGGTTTTGATTCTTTGCTCTTCTCCCTTGGGCTTATAAACGCTCCGGGAAATGGTGATGATTTGCTTGTCGAAATCAATATCATCCCACATAAGCCCTACCAGTTCTCCGCGGCGCATACCCGTGGTAACCGCAAGCGTCAGCAACGCCCTTGTGCGAATGTCTTCGTTCTCCAGTGCCTCCATCAGTTGTTCAACTTCTTCATCGCTATAGGCTTCCAACTTTGGCTGAACGATTTTCGGATAATGGATATAATTCTTTCCGATTGGATTGGTTTCAATAAACTTCTGTTTCCATGCCTCAGTAATAATAGAGGAAAACACGGTTGAATACCGTTTGACCGATGCCGGAGACAGACCATGCTCTCCCTTGGCACTTGCTTCGGGTGTGGACAAAAAATCGACAAAACTCTGAATGTGAGTCGAATCCACATCCTCAAGCTCCACTCTTCCAAAGGAAGGCAGAATGAGCGAGTCAATGATCAGTTCATAGGTTCTACAGGTCGTGGGAGAGAGATGCTTCTGAATGGAAGGATAATAATAATCCTGTACGAACTGCTCGATGGTCATTCTTCTGCGTGCCCTGATCTCCCGGCTGACCGCCTGTTTTCTTTTCATAGCCACCGCTATGTACAAGTTCCTCAAAGAGAACAGCATACTTTTCAGCAGCCTTCCTCGCCATGGCTGACGTTGATCCAACCGGAGGCTTATAGATAGTGGAAACAAGGTCTTGCTTCCCGTTTTCTTCATTCCATTGGAGACACGAATCAAAAAAATGTGCCGTTTGGCTTTTTCGTAATATTTGCCATCATTATACGCGAGTCCTTGCGATCATAGTTGCGACAGGGCCGCGTATGCGGCAGATACGAATAGTGCCTGTAGTCGGCGGCATTATAAACCGCGACTTGTCCGCAACGATTGCAGAAAGCAGAAAAATGTCCTTGCAGATCTTCGTATTTATCTATCGTCCTGAGCTTGCAGAACTTACACGGGATTTTCTTCTGTTCCATTGTTGCAACGGTAGCCATTAAAGGCGCATTATCTTTTTTTGACACGGGCAATGTATTCCCGGTCGAGAACAATTCTTTTTGGCACTGCTATCACCTCCATGTAAAGAACGATGCCGTCAGCAGGTCATATTCTTTAAATGGTTTGTGATCAACCATGTTCAACCGATCAAGGCGATATAAAAGGCAGGTTTGAGATACTCCGAGATAACACGCCATCATCCGTAGTCGATAGCGGTCTTCCGGATACAAATAATGTTCGTCAAACACAGTCACTTTATCTTTGCGCATAAAGGTGAACATAGACCAGCCGACAAGATTCGGACGGAGCAGAAGACAGGAGGCTACCACATTTGCTTGCCATTCCTTGAAATCATCTTCCGTCACAAGGCTTTTGCCTGAATTTTTGATGCGGTAATTCACAACCGTTTGCGGAGAATAGGACGGATCCTGCCAATTGATCAGATCGTGACCACACTCGTGAGCAATCGTGAAGTTCCGCTCGCCGGCTTTCTTGTCATCGATCAGTCTGTCGTCGAGAATGATCTGATTTCCTGTCCGCATTCCTTCGATTCCTGTGTCAGGGTCAAAGGCAAAATAAGAGATATCGAGTTTTAAGTAGTCTTTGGCGAAGGCTTGAATGTCAAGTGGATCATAGCCGTCATAGGTATTTCCGAGATAATCCCGGAGAATGAAGTCGGCGAGTTGTTCAAACTCGGCTTTTGTACCTATGATCATGTATCTACCTCGATTACAACCTCGTCTTCCATAAACCATTTACCTTCCTCATCGTACAGGTAGCGAGGCAGTCCTTCCACCAATACGGTGTAGCGGATACCGCATCCTCCGACCTTGGTCGAAGCTGCTCTTTCGACTCTCATTACTCGGTCAATTTTATAGGTGTGACCATCCTTCCATAAAAACTTCTTCGGGAAAACGCGCCCGTCCTTCTCAACGATAACGCTGACAGCGACCGGTTGCTTGACAAATTTGGTCGTTTGCATATTGAACCTCCTACATAGGTATTCCTGTCGGCATGATAATATCGGGATTATCATGCGGCGACATTTTTAGGATTATTGAGCAGGCAGGCATTACGGATAATTTTTCTTTCCGAAGCGGTAGCGCAAGTTTTCAATGGTTTTGTCCAGAGATTCTGCTTTCGCAACTTTGATTGGATCGGAAAACAGGTCGAGCTGACATGGGGTGTCCAGCGATGTGAGATTGATGGCTCTGACCGTAATCGAACGAATCGGATGTGTCCAGTCATAGTTGTGTAAAAACAGGGAGAAGGCTTCCTTCGCAATAACCGATGGACTTTGTGTGGAAACGGGGAGTCCACACTGCCACTGCTTTGTAAAAAGGTTTTTATCTCGAATCGCAATTGCGATGCCTGTTGCTTTCTTGTTGAAGACATAGAGCCGGTGTCCTATGTCTTGGCAGAGTTCGAGGATGAATTTCCAGACCTCTGCCGGATTTTCAAGGTCCTGAATTGCCGTCATACCATGTCCGACGGTTTTGTCCGGGGCTTCAATATCCCTGACTGTGACGGGCGATGTATCAAGACCGTTGGCGAAACGCCATATATCAACACCGCATTTTCCGAGTCTTCTCTGAAAAAATTCGACCAAAAACTGCGCGAGCTGTCCGATTGTGTAGATGCCAACTGACGATAATTTCTTTTCAGTTGCCCGACCGATGCCGAGCATATCCGATGCGGGGAGATCCCACACAATCTCTTTAAAAGATTCTTTCGGAATCACGATGACGGCATCGGGCTTTTTCATATCCGAACCGAGTTTGGCAAATATCTTATTAAAGGAAACTCCGATGGAGACCGTTAATCCAAGTTCATACTTGATGGTTTCCTTTATCTTTTCTGCAATATGCAAAGGAGTGCCGATATAACGCTGACATCCGGTGCTGCCAGTACAACATGTATGACAGCAGCACACGGGTTTTGCTCGAAACCTGGGACTCGGACGGAAACGGTACAGCCAATGAATATACAAATCGTGTACTGAAATCACAGACCACCTTCAGGTATGATGCAGAGAGCAATGACCTGTTGTCTTGGTATCTGTTTACCCGATTTGAATCCGAAACTTCCACATGGAATCCGGCCACCACAGCTATTTCAAAAACAGAATACAGCATCAATGCATTTGGTCTGAACACAGGTACCGTCAGCTATGCGGCGACTGGCACGAAGGATGACGCTACACAGGACAGTAACTCTCTTCAGCTCCGTAGCTATACCACCTATAACCTGACCACAGGCTCCGCCCTGTTCGGCAGGGTGCTTTCTGCCGCCGACACCTCCGGTTATACCACCAGCTACACCTACGGGCCCAACGGACAACTGCTTTATGAGAAGTACCACGACGGAAGCGGCCTGTACTATATGTACGATGCCCTGGGGCGCATGACCAATGTGTACCCACTGGCATATTCCCCCTCCGTCAATGCATACTATGCCGATACAGCCGGCGAGAAGGCGGTATATACGTATAACAGCAACCGACAGATGGAGTCTGTCACCACCGCCAGTACGGTATATACCTTCACCTATGACGATTTCGGCAACGTCACCGCCGTCTATGCGGACGGAAACCCGGCTTGGCCACCTACACCTACGGGAGCAACAACGGCAAGCTGACCACGCTGACCTACGGAAGCGGAAAAAAACTATGCATTATTCATATGATGCGCTTGACAGAGTGAGTGAAATATGTTATAATGACAATGAGAGTGTACAGCATAAGTATATTTATACCTACACAGCCTCCGGCGCTGTCCATTCCTTGGAATGCACCGAGAGCGGGCGGAAGTATCAGTACAGCTACAACAGCCGCGGTCAGCTGATCGGGTACACGGAGCTGGCTGTCAGAGAGAACGCCTACACCGACCTTTCCCAGAGTTTCTTCTGGTATGACGACCTGAACCGGTTAGACTATGCCCAGACCACCTTCCGTTATGCCGTAGGCGATACGAACTACCTAAGCGAAGCGGACTACTATGATGCTGTGGGCTACGAGTATACGTATGACAACAGCGCTTCCGGCAGAGACGGAAGCGGCGTCGGTGCGCTGACCGAGCTGGAGATTTTCGGTGGCGGTCTGCACCATGGGGCGACCATATCTTACGGGTACGACAGCATGTACCGCCTGACGGAGAAAACCACCACGGCGAATGAAAATGCCGGCTTCTCCCAGACGGTGAGCTACGGGTACAGGCAGCTCGGCAGCGGGCGCACCACCGGGCAGGTCAGCTCGTACCGGTCGGAGGTGAACGGCACCGCGACCGCATACACGTATACCTACGATTCCAACGGCAATATCACACGGATCACCGACCAGAGCGGCAAGGTGACGCGGTATACCTACGATAAGCTGGGACAGCTGACGCGGGAGGATAACCCGTACCTGAACAAGACCTACGTGTACACCTACGACAACGCAGGCAATCGGCTTAGTAAGAAAAAATATGCGTATACGACGGGCACACCGGGTAACGAAACCGCGACCGAGTCTTACAATTATACCGGCGACCGGTTGACACAGGTCGGTTCGATAGTATATCAGTATGACGCCATCGGCAACCCCACCACCTACAACGGGTATACGCTGGAGTGGAACGGTCGCAAACTCATGGAGATGTCCATGAACGGGGGACAGTTCCTGTATACCTTCGCGTATAACGCCGATGGCATCCGAACCGCCAAGACAAACGGCAGTACGATCCACCACTACACGCTGAACGGCTCCCAAATCGTCACCGAGACATGGACGACGAAGAGCAGTAGTGGCGCGGAGACCCCGAACCACTTCCTGGTATACCTCTATGATGAGAACGGCGCTCCCGTCGGGTTGCAGTACCGAAACAAGACCTATGGAACGTATACGTTTGACACCTACTACTTCGAGAAGAATCTGCAAGGGGACATTATCGCCATCTACACGGAAAACGGAACCAAGATAGGCTCCCATACCTATGACGCATGGGGCAACTGCACGGTTTCCACCGAGTCTGGTACGACAACGATTCAGAAGCGGATTGTCCGCACGCTTAATCCCTTCCGGTATCGGGGGTATTACTACGATACGGACACGGGGCTGTACTATCTGCAAAGCCGGTACTATAACCCCCAGTGGGGACGGTTTCTCAATGCGGATGGGTATGTGAATGCCAACGGGGATTTGATTGGCTTCAATATGTATGCGTATTGTAGCAATAATCCGGTTAATAATGTTGACCTAACGGGTCATATGGCAACGGAAGCAGCGATTGCCGCAACAAACTGGTGGAATCCGGCTGGTTGGATAGCGGTTGCAGTTTTGGTTATCGAAGTAGTTGCCGTAGTCACTATTGTATGTGTTGCGAATGAGTCGGAAAAACCAACGAGGAAGTAGCGTCAAATGTAAAAGAGAAAGTTGAAGCAATTCCGAATATTCCTGACACAAAAGATCAAAGTGTATATTTGTTAATAGGCAATGATGACAAAAAGGTTAAATATATCGGAAGGAGTAACGATCCGGTGAGAAGAATGAGCGAACATAAACGAGATCCTCTGCATCCGGAAAGAATAGGTTATACTATGGTTGTTGTGGCAACAGGCCTTAGTACTAAAGAAGCTAAAGTTGCCGAGCAGGTTCTAATATCTGCTTATACATTAAGCTATTTGGATAATGCTAGAAGAGAAATTGCAGTTGGTAATTTGCCAGGATACTGGGACTATATGAGTTCTATTGCACAAATAATCGGAAGTGTGACAGAAGATGAGTTGATGAATTTAATAGGGGGATAAAATGAGTGCATGGGGAACAGCAATATTTTCTGATGACTTAGCCATGGATATTCGAAGAGACTATGGTATCCTGTTAGCCACAGGAAAGGAAAACAGCGAAGCAGAAGACATGCTAATAAAGTATTATTCCAGTATTTTGAATAGTCACGGCCCGGATGAAGAAGTTTTTTGGTATGCACTGGCTCTTTCTGAATGGAAGAAGGGGCGGCTGAGTGATTTTGTGAAAGCGAAAGCTTTGAGAGCTTTAGATGCTGGGAAGGACTTGGAACGCTGGAATGTAGCGGGTAACGAAAAAGAATTATGAAAAGCGGAAACAGGTGCTGAAGGAATTCCGCAATGTTATACTGCAACCAATGCCGGCTTTGAAAAATCAAAAAAAGCCAACCGTACATCACTGCCCATGGAAAGAGGGAGACTTACTTGCATATCGGATCGTTTCCAACAAGCGGAATCTGGAAAATCATCCGTGCTTCATGAAGTATGTATTGTTGCGGGTTGTCAGAGTTGAAAAGCATCCTGTTACGAAGATTTATGATTCCGGATATTATGATGAAACCATGTTGGTTGCTCTTTACAACTGGATGGGGAGCGCCATGCCCAGCTCCGAAATTGTGAATGAACTGAACTATACGCCTGTCATGGATATACCGAAAGACTTAAAGCCATTATTGGGCGGAAAGGCTGAAAAATTTGCGTGGCTGGATTGGTTGCCAACCAAAGATGCGCCTGGGGATATAAAAACATTGGACCAGAACAAAAATTATAGAAATGCTTATCCAGATTATTTTAAGAATCCGCTATGTTCACGTGTGCTCACTCATTTGCTATCATTCGATCTGATTCTTTCAGATAAATTTGAACCGTACTGGGGGAATGATTTCAGTTCAGAATATATGTTCATTTAATCCAATAGTCTCAATGACACCAAGAAGGCATCATTTCTATCACGATAGCTAAATAATCCAGTAGTTGGAACTATTGACTAAAATATAGCCAATCCCTTTGTGCAGATGGACACGTCAGCACCGGGCGCACCTCCGGGCAGGTGAAGGTCTACCAGTCTGAGACGGGGGACAGCACCACCCGGTACACGTACACCTATGATGCCAACGGGAACATCACCAAAAGCACCAACCAGGACGGCCTTGTGACCCGGTACACCTATGATACGCTGGGACAGCTGACGCGGGAGGATAACCCGTACCTGAACAAGACCTACGTGTACACCTACGACAACGCAGGCAATCGGCTTAGTAAGAAAAATATGCGTATACGACGGGCACACCGGGTAACGAAACCGCGACCGAGTCTTACAATTATACCGGCGACCGGTTGACACAGGTGGGGTCCGTCACCTATGCGTATGACGCCGTGGGCAACCCTACCACCTACAACGGGTATACGCTGGAGTGGAACGGTCGCAAACTCATGGAGATGTCCATGAACGTGGGACAGTTCCTGTATACCTTCGCGTATAACGCCGAGGGCATCCGAACCGTCAAGACAAACGGCAGTACGATCCACCACTACACGCTGAACGGCTCCCAAATCGTCACCGAGACATGGACGACGAAGAGCAGTAGTGGCGCGGAGACCCCGAACCACTTCCTTGTATACCTCTATGATGAGAACGGCGCTCCCGTCGGGTTGCAGTACCGAAACAAGACCTATGGAACGTATACGTTTGACACCTACTACTTCGAGAAGAATCTGCAAGGGGACATCATCGCCATCTACACGGAAAACGGAACCAAGATAGGCTCGTATACCTATGACGCATGTGGCAACTGCACTTTTTCCACCGAGTCGGGCACGACAACGATTCAGAAGCGGATTGTCCGCACGCTCAATCCGTTCCGGTATCGGGGGTATTATTACGACTATGATACGGGGCTGTACTATTTGCAGAGCCGGTACTATGTGCCGCAGTGGGGACGGTTCCTGAATGCGGATGGGTATGTCAGCACAGGGACGGGATTGCTGGGTTACAATATGTATGCGTATTGGAATAATAATCCGGTCATGTACATGGATTTGACAGGGCACTCGTGGGAATCCTTCTGGGATGATGTTAAGTTTGTCGGAGAAGCACTGTTGGGAACAGCTGTTGCGACAGCTTGTATTGGCTTAGCTGTGCTTTCAATAGCTGGTTCAATTGGGCTTACAGGCATAAGCGGCAGGGGCTGGTGCAGTATCAATTCCTGCTGCTGTTGCTGTAACTGCCGAATGCTTGGCAGTTGCTTCTGTTGCTCTTGCCGGGGTTGGGGCGATTGCTCTTGCCGCAGAAGGCATTGCCACAGGTTCCCCGATTCAACGGGGGGCGGTGGAAAAGGATGGCGTGGGGATAAGAACTGGAGATATAATGTAGAAACAGTGCGAGGGGGTGGGGATATTACTTCTTTAAAAGGCGGAATACCCACCGAGCAAGAAGCATTAGATTTAATCCGAGAGGCAGGTGGAGAGGTCATCCGGATTGACCCTGCCCACCCTGCAAATGGAATCAGCACGCATACCTATCCGCACATTCACTACAGTATCAATGGGAGCGAAAAAAACATAATCAAGATTATCGAGGTATTACCATGAAAATGATAGAGGCTTTGCTGTGGAAAAATCAGTGCAGAGAGTCTATTATAATTCGGGATGATTCAGACACTATAAAGGAAAAGTTTATAAACCAGTATATTGATAAACATGTGCCCGGGTATCACGAGCACATTGAAATCATTCATCATTATGGATACAGAGGGTATCTTTGGGAGTTTTGCAAGAAGGAAGGTCGCAAGATTATCGGCGAAAAAGAGGCATTCTTGTGGATTGAAGAGCAGGGGACTACGCTGTTCTTCTTTGACAATTCAAATTACATGGGAGAGGAAACAGTCGCATCTATACCTGATATAGAATGGACAAACCATGTATATCAATGTAAAGGAGATACAGTTTGCCGCCTTTCAAAGGCGTACAATCCCTATGATTCTCGAAGCGCAGCCTACATGAAGTCTAACCGAATCAATCCATTCCCCCAGTCATTCTATATTTGTACACCAGATCTATCCCAATGTATTATGTTGACCGGGAGTATGAGCGTATATCCGGCAAAGAGCAAGATCGTATATGCGTACTGTACGAGAACGGATAGGCATTCGCAACAGGTTGACGCTACAGTCCTTCGGATTCTACGGACTATAACTGTTATGCGTATGCACTAGGGGAAAATCAGTGGAAATATGTCGGAGGAAGTCCGGATGCGGTAAAAGACTTTAGCGTCGACAAAGTCGCGGAAATGGTTTTGATGGATGCTCAAAAGGATGGCAGAAAGATGCGAATCATTGATTCTTATGATTCGCCAATTGAAAGCAATGAGTACAGGATAGCATTGCGTACTGGCGAAGATGATTACCATTTCATGATCCAACATAGTGACGGATCTTGGTCACATAAACCGGGGTTCTGTAGTACAAGATTAATTGATGGAGATAATCCAAGTGTAATTTCGTGGGATGCTCCTCAAGTCAATACCTTTCTTTTATACAATTTCGGCATAGTGAAAGAGATAGGCTATGTGCCCAATTACTATGACAGTAGGACGGTCTACTTTGCAGTATCTAAATAAGGAGGCAGCAAGCAATGAAAAGAATTATGAATTGGATTATTTTTGTATCTATTTGTCTCGTATGTATGGCTTTCGTTTTCGGATGCCGATTAATATCAAGCACGAACGATGGTAGGGAGGCATCTATGAAAGATTATTACACAAGGGAGGATTTCCAATCCATTGTAATAGGAAAATCCACGTATCAAGATGTATATGTTATTGCGCCCATAGAGACTTTGCAGATTACATCTTATGGAGGATTTTGCGATTACCCTATGCAAAACGGGGGATATGTCCGTATAAAGTTTTACGAAAAAAATCTGATCGTAGGTGATATTGAAGAGATCTCTCTGCCTCCGGAAACGAAACCTAATGAGGAAACGTTGCATCAATAAGGAACGATAGAAATCATTTCTTTTGATATGGGAACCCACTTCCTGTTGTATTTGTATGACGAGAACGGCGCTCCCGTCGGGTTGCAGTACCGAAACAAGACCTATGGAACGTATACGTTTGACACCTACTACTTCGAGAAGAACCTGCAAGGGGACATTATCGCCATCTACACGGAAAAACGGAACCAAGATAGGCTCGTACACCTATGACGCATGGGGCAACTGCACGGTTTCCACCGAGTCGGGCGCGACAACGATTCAGAAGCGGATTGTCCGCACGCTCAATCCGTTCCGGTATCGGGGGTATTACTACGATACCGAGACCGGGCTGTACTATCTGCAAAGCCGGTATCGAGAGGGTGCTGAGGAAGCAGGGTGGAGATACTATTGGGATGTTATAAGACCGCCAATGATTGTTTGTTAAAGGGAGGGGCTAATGATTACAAGGAATATGGCTTTGCGCATGGCTGTTTTTATCGTTTGTCTGTCTATCATTTTTCCACTGTGTGCTTGCGAACCTCATGGTTACAGTGGCTCGGATATGGATCTCATACAGCGTGACCCACAACTCCTTTCCTATGACAGATTACTATGAAACCATCACGCCGATGGACACCGATGCTTATGGAAGGGTGCTGTTCGAATATCGCACAAGTATGGCTTTGTTTTATGATACTGAGGACGGATTCGTATACGCGTATATGGTCATGCAAAGAAGTGACGAGGACACTTGCTCCTATTATAATTTGGAATGCTGCATGCTTTCAAAAATCTCAACTATCCGGAAATGAGGAGAATTTGGCCAGTTTGAAGGAAAAGAATGATTGGGGGAAACCCTTGCAGGAAGCACTTATAACAACATCACCAGTGAAAAGAAAATATTTGAGCATCGACGAAAGCGAACTGGACAAAATTGCCCGGATGATGGGAATTCGTGATAAGTATCAGTGTGGAAGTTTTTCATCTGATCCTCTGGGGGGGAGAAGTAATTCTTTTCCGGGAATATGATGACGCGGACGGATTGGTGTATCATGATGCATATGCAGCTATACTGCCTTACGGATATGCAGGCGAAGCTGTACAGTATGTGAAGCTGGTCGATATTTATAACTATCCGGAAGAACTTGCTGTGTGGCTAAGGAAACACTGATTATAGCAACTTCCAAAATAGCAGTCACCCTTGACAATTGCAGCAAAGAGTGGTACAATATGTCACAGGGAGATGAGAAAAATGGGCAAAATGCTGCACGTGCGGGGCAGAAAGCGGCTGTTGAACGGCGATGACAAACAACACATATCACGCCGCAGGCATAGAGCTGCGGTATCTGCCGCCGTACAGCCCCGATATGAATCCGATTGGGATGCTGTGGTCGAAGATAAAGGCGCTTTTGCGCAAATGGGAGTGCCAGACTGCCGAACTCTTGCTTAAAACTGTCTCCTGTGCGCTTTTGTGCGTCAGTCAACGGGATTGCGTTGGCTGGTTTAAAGCCGATGGATATTGCCTGTAATTTTGGGAATTGCTATAATAGTACTGGGATGTATCAGGCATTTAAGAATACGTGGGGCGGAGATTCGCGGTGGTCATTCTATGACTATCTTAACTTAGCCATTCTCCAAAATTTTGATAATGAGGTTATGAATATGAAAAAGATGTGTTTTCTATTTATTGTGCTAATACTTTTTACATCGTGTTCGCTTGGAGATGAATATATGAATGCTTTTTAAGAAAAAAATGATGAAAGTATCGCTAATAATACTTTTTGAAAAAGTGATCAATACGATAAAGTTTAAAGACAATACCGAACTTGAAGCGCTGTTTTCAAAAAGTCGCACAAAGTGAGGCAAGTAATCTTGGAGAAAATTCCATAAAATTATTTGAATTCATTCAAGGAGATATTGTTTCATTTTTCTGATGCGTCAGAAGCGGGAGTAGGAGTTGATTATAAAAACAGAACAAGCAAAAAAAGCAAAAGATAGTACAGTCTGCCTTTTATCTTGAAACAAGTGCGCAAAAATATTATATAGCTATTAGAGAATGTACAAAGGATGATTTTGACAATAATAATGTCGGTGTGATATCTATCTACATTATCAAATCAGAGGATTGGGATGAGGACTATATATATCGTGGCGATGGGAAATGGACACCGGGAATAAATATCATGGAATGATCTTGAGGTTGGACGGTTTATAAGCGCGGATTCACAATTAAACACTTCTTTTGGGATCTTGGATTCAATCAGTTTTCTTACTGTCTAAACAACCCAGTCAATATGAATGTGGAATTAAGGTATTAAGAATGTTTGAAGTAAAAAAATATGATGACGGATTATAAGGAATTATGTCTTCTGCATTGTGCAAATTTAAGTGATTGCACTACTAAAGAAGATGTTAACGGCATAATGCTGCAATGAAGCAACTTGGCAAATTGTTTTATCAGATTCAAGACGAACTAGACAAATCATTTCTTTTGGAATTATTATCGAATGAAAATGATCGTACGTATCACAACGGCGATGCTTGCTGGTACCTGGTACAGAGCAGTCACATTCGCTTTTTTTCGGCAGGTACCGCCCGAAAGAGCAGGTCACGGGAGGGTGAAAACCTCTCCTGGGCACATAGCAGAATCCAGCCGAGACCCAGTTGTACTACTTGCAGAGCAGATACTATAATCCCGCGACGGGTAGATTCATCAATGCGGATGGATATGTGAATGCCAACGGAACCCTTACCGGATATAACATGTATGCTTATTGTGATAATAATCCTGTGAATGGATATGATCCAGCAGGCAAATGGACAATTTCAACTGGTTACAATATATCAGCATTTTTTTAATTGGATGGTTTTACATGGTCTGTTAACATATCATTTGATTCGTCAGGTAACATCGCAATACAAACAACGAAAGCGAATGTCTTTGAAAAACAAAGCGGTGCCATTATCGGACCAGCTTCAGCAGGTGTGTCAAGAATATTTTCTATTACAAACTGTGATACAGTTGATGATCTTGAAGGTATCTTTCATAATTATGGTGCTTCTGCAAATGTATATGGTCCTGTTTCAGCAGGTTTAGAAGCAAATTTCACCCCTGATGATGAATGGGGAGGTATTACGGTTTCTGGTGGCGTTGGAGCTGGCGTAGATATACACGCTTCTGCAACTAACACAGAAACTGTGGTTAAGTTTAACCCTGCGGAATGGATTAAAGGAGCATGGAAAAAAATAAAGGGGGGTGTTTGCTTAATGAAAAAATATGCAGCTTCCGGAATAATAAGGTATATTTTTATAGCGCCATTGATCCCGTGCTTATTGGTACTAATATTTTCCCTTATGTATATTAGACAAGGTCAATTCGGTTTCCTTTGTTTCTGTGTTTTGTTCTTTTTATTTGTTTTTTTCATTACCATTGAACTCATACTTTTTCATAATGCGTTCCTTCGCATTTTTTTATTGATGATAAAGGAATTGCAAATAAATATTTTTCGGTTATATTGGGATGATGCACTTGCATTCCGAATTATTGAAGTGAATTTTTGGGGGTTTTACCCAAAAAAATACTCGGTCGATATTCTGTGCATAGGAGATGTCTCCGCGAATTCTTTCCCTGCACTTGATCCTCGTAAGACAATTTTTATATCTCTCAACAAAAGAACAAAAGAAATTATACGCGCGGTGGCAGGAGATAAATTCCCTTTATAGTGTTTTATTGCTGTTTTGGACAGATTGCATCAAAAAAATTTCTTTATAATCCGTGCTGCAGTCTGACTACCGGTTTGCCTACAATGCAGACGGGATCCGGACCTCCGAGACGATTGGCGGTCAAGAGCACCGCTACCTGCTGAACGGGAGCCAGATCGTGGCGGAGGAGTTCGGCATATACTGTCTTGTATACCTGTACGACGAGAACGGCGCGCCCATCGGGATGCAGTACCGGACGCAGAGCATGGCGGCCGGGGAGTTCCAGGACTACTTCTTTGAGAAGAACCTGCAGGGGGACATTGTTGCTATCTATAACGCCGCCGGAAAGAAAAATCGGTACGTATACGTATGACGCCTGGGGAAATTTTACCTTCAGCACGGCATCCGATGCGACGACGGTGGAGAAGCGCATCGTGCGGACATATAACCCCTTCCGCTACCGCGGGTACTACTACGATACTGAGACCAAACTGTACTATTTGCAGAGTCGGTATTATAATCCTGAAACGGGACGGTTCCTCAATGTAGACTCCTGCCTGTACAGTCATATACTGGGCTACAACCTTTACCTGTACTGCCACAATAATCCGGTAAACTACTATGACCCCAAAGGGGATGACGCGATTGCACTGCTTGCGGGATGGGCTTCGTCCGCATGGGGATTGGCTGCTGCCGACGGACCGTTGCCAATTGGGGACATCATATATGGCGCGGGGTGCCTTGTGCTCGGGAGTGTCGTCATAATAGAGGCTATAACTGTTTCAGACGAGGCTGCTGCTTTTCCAGTGGACAATTCATTTCCAACAGTTGATGTTTTGCCGTATGATACGGCGGTGATTGACGCCGCTATTGACGCCGCTACGGTTAGTATTCGTATTGGAGTGACTGTGGCGAAGGAAAAACATGATCCAGATCCCTTTGCTCGACCGGGACAAAAGAAGCAAGGGCGAGAGAGAAAAGAAAAAAGAAAGGAGCAGATAATTGGAATCCAAATCCCAATAAGCGTCCCAAACCTCTTCCTCACCATACACCGGGACGTGATCATCAAAAGTATTAATATGAAAATGTGGAAAAATAGATACCAAAGAGAATGAATACTACCGTGAGCACCAAGTCCGCAGGGGGCTTCGTCTCCGGTTCAATCAACAGGTAAACTCCGAAGTCCGGAGAGCCTGTGTTGAATTCGGAGCGTGGCTTCGTAAAAACTATGAGTTTCCTATCCGTGTGGTGGTTTATATAAGGTCAACGGAAAAGATAAGAGCCAAGGATGGAGAACAGGTAAGCGCAACTTTCTGGGAGCCAATTGATCCGCTGGAGGAGCCGTATATCAGGATTTCCACAGGTGAATATTTATCAGAGGCGGGGAGCTTTGGACAGGATAATGCATTGGCGGGGATCCTTCATTCCATCTCACATGAGTTGACTCACTATTATCAGTGGATACACAGAATGGATAACAGTAACAGCGACAGACTTACTGAGTGGCAAGCCAGTTACTATGCGACTATGGTGATACGCCAGTACGCGTCAACGAGAGAGCATCCATAAAAAGAACCGGTGGACAAGCCCAAGCCACCAGACCGAAGCCTTCCGATAGAGGGTGAACCAAACTCCGACTTAGATTTAAATGACAGCGAAGGAACTAAGCAACGAAGGCACTATGGCCCGGACGGAAAAGCACAAAACGATATAGATTATCGGCATGCTGATCCTAAGAATACACATGAATTTCCTCACAAGCATAAGTGGGATTGGAATGATCCTAGCAATCCTATACGTTCAAAACCCATCCCAATCGAAAAGGAGATTTTCCCATGACACTTGAATATTTTCAGGACGCTCTTCGGCAGAGAAGAGAAATTCTTTTACATTTAGATGGTAAAGAATATTTCCTGCAGCCAAACTATGATTATGATCCATCTCAATACGTTTTTGTACCAAGCACGCTATATTTCAAATGGTAGTCAGATTTGGGATGTGCTTTACACGGGAGCAGTCTGTGATATCCTCAATTATCAAATTCAAAAACAATACTCTCTTAGCGCGCAATTTGAACAGTTTACTGTGGATTGTATTTTGTAATTTCATTAGATTTTTTTCTTTAAAGGCAGGCAGGCGGCTTCAGCGGGACAGTGAGCTACGGGTACAGGCAGCTCGGCAGCGGGCGCACCACCGGGCAGGTCAGCTCGTACCGGTCGGAGGTGAACGGCGCCGCGACCGCATACACGTATACCTACGACTCCAACGGCAATATCATACGGATCACCGACCAGAGCGGCAAGGTGACGCGGTATACCTACGATAAGCTGGGACAGCTGACGCGGGAGGATAACCCGTACCTGAACAAGACCTACGTGTACACCTACGACAACGCAGGCAATCGGCTTAGTAAGAAAAAATATGCGTATACGACGGGCACACCGGGTAACGAAACCGCGACCGAGTCTTACAATTATACCGGCGACCGGTTGACACAGGTCGGTTCGACGGTATATCAGTATGACGCCATCGGCAACCCCACCACCTACAACGGGTATACGCTGGAGTGGAACGGTCGCAAACTCATGGAGATGTCCATGAACGTGGGACAGTTCCTGTATACCTTCGCGTATAACGCCGAGGGCATCCGAACCGTCAAGACAAACGGCAGTACGATCCACCACTACACGCTGAACGGCTCCCAAATCGTCACCGAGACATGGACGACGAAGAGCAGTAGTGGCGCGGAGACCCCGAACCACTTCCTGGTATACCTCTATGATGAGAACGGCGCTCCCATCGGGTTGCAGTACCGAAACAAGAGTGATGCCAAAAATGTATTCTACACCTACTACTTCGAGAAGAACCTGCAGGGGGACGTCATCGCCATCTACACCGAGGACGGGACAAAAATCGGCTCCTACACCTATGATGCCTGGGGCAACTTCACCTATGCGTATGCCACCGGGGCCACCACGGCGCAGAAGCAAATTGTCCGCACGTTGAACCCCTTCCGGTACCGGGGATACTACTACGATACCGATACGGGGCTGTACTATCTTCAGAGCCGGTACTATAACCCCCAGTGGGGACGGTTTCTCAATGCGGATGGGCAGTTAAATGGTGGCTTGCTGGGCTACAATATGTTCGCCTATTGTGGAAATAATCCTGTTATGCGAGCAGATCCGGATGGGGAATCCTAGATTCTCATAGGGCTAATAACAG
The DNA here is from genome assembly GCA_022009675.1 of Oscillospiraceae bacterium. Taxonomy (GTDB): domain Bacteria; phylum Bacillota; class Clostridia; order Oscillospirales; family CAG-272; genus CAMEON01. The sequence goes on from CP091718.1 coordinate 1,658,539, forward strand.
TGTGTGTGTGTTTGTTATCCGGTTGTTCCTCAAATTCTGAGCCGGCACCTGGACCAGAACAGCCCAAGCCTAGTGTAGAGCCATATTCGTCATATGGCGGAGGTATAGGTAATGTATATATTGTTACTGAAGATAAAATAGCCGAAATAGAGAGTAACATAAGTGACACCGATGTTATTATTTTTGATTATAGGACTAATGATGACCCCAACATGCAGATTAAGCAATCTTATAAAATAGGGAAGAAAAAGCATCAGAAAGAAATAGCTCAGATAATGATTGATTATAATTCTGAAAATCCGGTGGATCCGGCATGGAATCGATCGGTCAATTCTCTTGTAGATGAATGGCGTTTTCATAATTTTGCTTATTCAATAGGATATAAGAGGGAAAAGAACGGCCGATACTGATTTTTAACAATAACGATGAGGGGAAGGGCTTTTTGGGATTTTTGTGTGGAGGTGATAAGAGGATATGTATATTAAAAATTCTACAATGGGTGATGTTATTGTCCGGAGGAATCTCCGCCTGTAATTTACTTGCATTTTTATTTTTTTGCCTTTAATGTTTCCAATGGCAAATGTCTCAATTATCAAGTTAACCTTTATAGCTATAGCAGAAAAAAAGGTACGGTTATATTTTTAATTAGTTGTATGTTGACTATATTGATTATAATAGGTGCGGCATCGATTAAACGAAATCACATATTGTTGCCGATTTTTTTAGTTTGGCTGTATATTTAGGTGACTTGATGTATGTTGGGTGTTTATTTGTTAAGGATTTAATAAGTGGCTTTATCAATACGGTTGTTATTTGGTCAGGCATTGTTGATATTATAGCTATAGTCCTGTTTGCCCTATATTTTTACGGGGCGAATCAAGAGTATAAAACAAAATATACACTAATAGAGCTTTACTTTTAGCGACAAAGCTATATCGAGCCATTAAAAAGGTTTCAGGAGTACACCTGACAAGTTTTGCTTTTGTGGTATCACAATGGCGATGCTTGCCGGTAGACAACATTTTGTTTCATCAGGTAACCACCCGAAAAGTCACAGTCCCGGAGGGGGATGACCCCTCTGGGTACATAACAGAACCCAACCGACACCGGGCTGTACTATCTGCAAAGCCGGTACTATAACCCGCAGTGGGGACGGTTCTTGAATGCGGATGGGTATGTCAGCACCGGAACAGGACTGCTGGGCTACAATATGTATGCGTATTGTAATAATAATCGTGTTATGGGATATGGCTCAAATGGAAATATGATAATTCATAATCCTCGAATGTTTTTCAACTATGGATTTATTCATGAAGCTTTTTATATGGTGAAAGGAGTTTGTATGCAATTAATATCTTATATAAGAAAAATGTAATGTACTGTTCAAAGGCATAGTTTTGTATATAGTTCTGTTTTTCGGTATTAACTTCATGCAATACTAATTGGAATATTTTTCGGTGAATGGGATTATAAATTGCCAAATGGATATCAAATTTCTCGTCTTAGTGGTGATATAATAATTTTACACACTAATCGTTATATTCCAGTAGAAGGCAAGCCGGATGAATTGACAAATGTTATGATAAATAGTCGTATTTTTATCTTTTTAGTTATGATGAAAGATATATTGGTATTCAATGGATTGACCCATTAGAGATAGGTGAGGAAGACATTAATACTATTGAAACTCAAAATGTTTTATATTATCTTGTTGACAGTGAACTTGATATCAAATATGGAGCATTTGAAACAGAAGAAGAATTTAATGAGTTTTGTCGAAGTAAATCAATTGAAAATATTTTCGATTGGATAAAAACGAGTCCTGCCCCAAAAGGCGCGACGTATTAAAGGCAAGTAGTAAAATTATGATTCGTAAATGATATAGAGATGTCATATTCATATACATATGGTGTCAACGGAAACATTACTTCAATCACATGGAAGGAATCACATGGAAGGGAAATAGATGAATATCGTAGCGAAGTACATAGCTATGAAGATAAATCAAATGTCATCGCCCAAGATTTACCGTCATATTTGTTTACACCTTCGAATCATTTAGTCGTTTATTATCCAAATGGACTGGAGGGGTCGGTTTATGAATGGGATAAAGGTCAATAGAAAAATCAAACGAGTGCTCATCTTTTTCGGTTGCATCATGATGATCTCGCTGTTAGCCATCTGTGCGGTATATGCCTTTTGGTACAGGGAGCAGGTAAAAAAATCACAGAATTTGATGTCTCTCTCATTCAATATGAATTGGACTATTTTCCATATGACGGTGGAATGTATCGACCAATAGAAGATGGGAAAGAGGCAAGACAGGTTGTTGCAATGGTATTAAAAAATAAATTTGACGATTTCAAAAGCTTTGGATACAGATCGGAAATTTATTATGATACCACCCACGATATATGGTGGGTCAGATATTATCAACATCACTATAAAGTGGGAGAGCATACTGGCGGTGTATACGATGTGGCTATGAAAAGCGATGGGACATTGATCGCATATTGGGGAGAAAAGTAATATAGCAGCCTCATGTAACACAGCGAAGCGGACTACTATGATGCTGTGGGCTAACCGTCCTGGCTCGAATGGGGAAACGAGGCGAGTTATTACGATAGACCTTGGGAGGTTACGGCTGATTATTATGGGAGCGTTCAATCACGATCGCATTCACAAGTAGCAATTAATGAAGGTTTTTATTATCTGTGGTTGAGTAAGAAGGTCGGTCCATTTGCCCATCGGACAATTCGGTAAAAATATTTATTTGGAGGAACAGCGGTGAAGAAATTTATTTCTTTATGCGTTTTCATCCCGTTGCTTTGTGCGGGGGCGTGTTTATTGTAATACTGCGGATCCAAAATTGGTAGCGTACTATAGGGATGAGTCGAATTATATTCAAGTTGTTGGCGAAGTAACCGAGATATATGATGACCCCAAGTACGGCATTACATTTGCTCTTTCTAACATGAATACAAAGCTTGACGATATATGCTTTAGAATCAGAGGGAAAAATGCAGACATTGTCCGAAAAAATGATTATGAGAACAAGATTGCTGTTGGAGATATGATAACCATTATGACGTGCCCCAGGTACTTTTACGATGGCTATGAATATCCTGTAGTGGCGCTGTCTGTAGATGATGTGGATTTGCTGCTGTTTGATGATGGTTTCCCTAATTGGAATGAGTTTTATGTCAAAAACAGAAAAAGGTAACTATTGGTGTTTATGCAGACTTTAGAATGAACGGTGTTAAGGTCTCAATGTTCCAATAGTTGTAGATTGTTCGCAAACAACTACACCTATCATTCTACACCTTCACATGGAAGAGGGGCAGACAACTGGCAACGGCAGCGAAAGGAACGTATGTGCTGTCGTATGACTACAATGACGAAGGCATCCGTACCAAGAAGGTGGTCAACGGGGTTGAACACACGTATCACCTGTCCGGTTCGCAGATCGTGGCAGAGGAATGGGGCAGCGACCTGTGCGTGTACCTGTACGATGCAGACGGCTCGCCGATCGGGATGCAGTACCGCACGACAAGCATGGCGAAGGGCGATTTCTACACTTTCTGGTTTGAAAAGAACCTGCAGGGGGACATCGTTGCCGTCTATAATGAAAGCGGAACCAAGGTATATACCTATCAGTATGATGCATGGGGCAACTGCACGGCTACGCCAGTCAGCAGTATCGGAGCCAATATTTATGCACAGTATAATCCCTTCCGTTACCGCGGGTACTATTACGATTCCGAACTCGGGATGTACTACTTGCAGAGTCGGTATTATGACCCGGCAGTGGGGCGGTTTATTAATGCGGACGGGCAACTGAACCCTGGGGTACTGGGGAGTAATATGTATGCGTACTGTAACAATAATCCTATTATGGGAACAGATGAAACCGGTAGAGGATGGCTCGGGGCTCTCGTAGGCGGACTCTGTGGTGCGATCGTTGGTGGAGCATTTGGCGCATTGTCCGCAATCACTTCAGGTGGTGATATTGGTGCTGGCATTGCCATTGGTGCAATAAATGGTGGGATATGTGGTGCTATTGGCGGGAGTATTGCTGAAGACGTTGCCACTGGTGGTATATCTTCTGTTGGAACGGCAACGATGCTTTTAGCAATAGATGCATGCTTTATCGCTGGAGTTGCATCTGATATTGCATCACAGTGCATCAATTCTCAACCGCAAAGTATAAGTGAAATAGATGGATATTCAGCATTACGTGCAGGAGTACAAAATGTAGTCATCACGACCCTGTCCATTACACCTGCTACTTTGGGTTCTGTGGGGATTGCCGGAGACATTGTGCTGGGCACAGTATTTACAACCTGCTATCATCTACAGGGCAATGGATTTATAACACTGTTGAAGACAGTATACGCCAACGAGAAAAAGGAGTAAGAAATCCGACAAAGGAGGTCATTCCCATTGGCTAATATGTACCGAAAATTTTCTGTCATGCAGAAAAGTTCATTTTATGCCGGAATCGTTAGCTGTTTATGTGCTGTGACATTGTTTATCATTCCGATTTTCTTGGACCTTGACAATCGATTCATTCTCTTGCTATTGGCATATGCCCTGCCTTTTTCCGCCTTTTTGGCTGTCGGCGGTATCGTCCTTATGATCAAGTGCCGTTTGTTCCTGTATCAAATTTATATTGAAAGTCAAGGCATTTCAATCGTTACGAAAGCTGGAAAAGTCAAAAAATCATTTGATTGGACAAGTATAAGGAAACTGGCGCTGTGTGAAGATCATGGAAGACGTTATGTATGTATTTCTACCGATCCTGACTTATCGCCCGAATATACACACATGTATGGCATCATCATGGCACCGTTTCATTGTAAAAATTGCATTTCATTCCCTGTGGATCCCGTATTGATAGAAACTTTGGAAAATCATTCGTCCCGCTCCGGCGTTGTTTTAGAACATACCGGTTCCATCAAAAACGGTCCCATACAATCAACCCGGAAAATCAGTGGTCCCATCGTTCTCATTGCCTTCATTGCGCTAATCATGTGCCTCATATTGCTTGTTTGGTCTATTCTGTTCTTATCGTAAAACGAAATATTACCAGGGCAATTTATACGGTTGTTCGCGTGGAAGGAGGAGGCAGAAATTGCCGGAAAAGTACCGTCGGATAATACGTGCCATTCATTGCACCGAATCACGGTTTGCAAATTGCCGGGAACAAATACGGGTTACAATCGTTTTCCAATCACCTGTACTTGGTCGCTCATGGTTTGATTTCGCATGTGTCATATGAGCAGTTGAATGGCTATTCAAACAATTACATAACTTCATTTTCGGTGCGAATGGTCAATTGCCCAGGACGATAACTTCCATCTGAAGGATTTCTTGTCGTTGTAAATGATAGAATAAAGCCTAACAGGCACGCCAAATCATACCGTTATGTATACGACGACCTGGGACAACTGCTCCGCGAGGACAACAGTGTCAAAAACCGCACGTATGTATATTCCTACGATCATGCCGGAAACATTCTGTCCAAGAAAGCCTATACCCTGACAGCGGAGGGAGAAACACCGTCAACGCTGTATAGCACAAACACATACGGCTACAATGATGCGGACTGGGGAGATCTTCTGACATCGTTCAACGGGCATACAATTACCTATGACGCCATTGGAAATCCGTTGAATTATTACAACGGTTCCAGTTTTAGCTTCACCTGGAAGAATGGCAGACAACTGGCAACGGCAGCGAAAGGAACGTATGTGCTGTCGTATGACTACAATGACGAAGGCATCCGTACCAAGAAGGTGGTCAACGGGGTTGAACACACGTATTACCTGTCCGGTTCGCAGATCGTGGCGGAGAAATGGGGCGGCAACCTGTGCGTGTACCTGTACGATGCAGACGGCTCGCCGATCGGGATGCAGTACCGCACGACAAGCATGGCGGAGGGCGATTTCTACACTTTCTGGTTTGAAAAGAACCTGCAGGGAGATATTGTTGCCGTCTATAATGAAAGCGGAACCAAGGTATACACCTATCAGTATGATGCATGGGGCAACTGCACGGCTACGCCAGTCAGCAGTATCGGAGCCAATATTTATGCACAGTATAATCCCTTCCGTTACCGTGGGTACTATTACGATTCCGAACTCGGGATGTACTACTTGCAGAGTCGGTATTATGACCCGGCTATTGGCAGATTTATTAATTCTGATGGACAGTTGAACGGTGGGCTGTTAGGCTATAATCAATTTGCGTATTGTGCAAATAATCCCGTGATGAATGTTGATCCGGACGGAGAGTTTTTTGTTTCAATGACTCTTATATGTGTAGCAGCATTTGCTACAATCGGAGCTATAGCAGGTGGTGTAGCAGGTTATAAATATGCTGAAGAAAAAGGTGTAGATAAAAGTGACACTTGGAAATATGTTGCAGGTGGTTCTATTGGAGGCGGAATTATCGGCGGGATTGCTGGATATTTTATAGCACCTGCCATTACCGCTATAACAGGTGTAGCTGGAATATCTGTTACAGCAGAAGGTGTTACTATTGTTGGAACTGGCAGTGTGTTAGCAGAACAAGCAGTTGAAGGAGTGTATTATCAAGTGACATCTTCTCAAGCTGCTCAGCAAATTGCACAAACGGAACAATTAATACCCTCTCAAGTAGAAAAAAGTGTTTGTGTATTAAACTTTCAACCAACATTAGATCAAGCAAGACAGTTGGGCGCATATTCATGTGATACGGTTATTCGCTTTCGAACAAATTGTTCAACTTTTATTCCAGATACGACTGTTGGATTCGAAGGTGCATTCAGAAATATGATCGATGGTGCAGTAAAGATATTTGATATTGTCGAGGTTGGATTCAAATGATAAATATAATTGAATTGCGAAATTATCGAGATTGGACAATATGTGAGTCCATAGATAAACGATGTAAAGAGGGGTTCCCTGATTATTTCGTATAAATTCGCTCATGGGTGTTCATATGGCTTAATAAGTGATTTTTGGGTGTGGAAGCTGGGCATTAAGTTCATGTATAGGAGGTCGTGGGCAATATAATGACGTTGGTTCCATTATAATAGATCACACCAATGTTAATGCGGATTTTCTCAGGGCTCATTCGGCTTTCTATAGCAGAACAAGATTTCCCAGAATTAGAATTGCATAGTAATATAAATACGCCTCGCGATTATATATCGTCAGCAATTGATTTAGGAGGTTTTAATTACACACTTGATGATATAAAGATGACTTTTCATCTGACTGATAATCGATTTGACCGGCCATTAAATGAGGCAAGCGGTGAAATTTGGAGTATTTCCGTAGCAATACATTATGCACTTGGAAAAGATATTTTTTGTTTTCCGTGGCTAAATGCATTAGATTTTTCACGTTATCAAGCTATGGTGGAATTGGGGATAATTGATTTTTTAAAAAGAAAAAGACAAGATTATTCTGATTCCGACAAGTCAAAAAACACTTGCAAAAAAAGTATTGTGATTCGATAATTCAAGTTGGATGTATATAAAGGGAACCTCTAAAAATTCTGATGCTGACGAATCCGCGGCATCTTTTCCCGTCATATTTTACAAAATTTCTTCGCGTAGCCCCAACTACGCGCGCGAAATTTTGTTTCATCTACCTATGATGCATGGGGCAACTGCACGGCTACGCCAGTCAGCAGTATCGGAGCCAATATTTATGCACAGTATAATCCCTTCCGTTACCGCGGGTACTATTACGATTCCGAACTCGGGATGTACTACTTGCAGAGTCGGTATTATGATCCGGCAGTGGGGCGGTTTATTAATGCGGACGAGAGTGATTATCTCGGTACTGACAACAGTTTAATAGGCTATAATTTATTTGCTTATTGTGATAATAATCCAGTAATGAATATTGATCCATCTGGTACATTCAGTTGGAAAAAACTATCAGCCATTGTCGCGGTTACCGCCATTATAGTTGTAAGTGTGGTAGCAACTGTTGCAACTTTTGGGGCAGCATCGGTGGCTGGCACCATAGCGATAACATCTGCAATCACAATTGCGGCAAAAAGCTACCGAGGTAGCAGTTTTTACAAGGCAAAAAAAGCACACAAGATGGAGATGATGCTTCAAATGTAATTGATGATATGGTCAATTCTGTATTCGATAATGGGGCGAAGATAATTGGAATCACTCCTGCCACAAAAGCCATCGGATTTGGATCTGGCTTTTTATTCTCAATCGGCACCTTTCCAAGATTCATTAGAATTGATGAAACTCGATGGTAGCTTAAAAGGCTTACCAGGCAGTGCCGCTGGAGAATTTATTAATAGATTCGGAAATGCAAGAGAATTTTTGTCAATGCCAACATCTAAGATGGGTTATTTTATTTCATACGGTTTTTGCCGCAATAGCTGTTGGTAATACGATTTATTCGTGTTTTGCAAGTAATCCGGCAAAAAGAGCGGCAAAAGGGGGTATTCAGTGAAATGAAACTTAAAACCATATTAAGAAAAATGCTTCTAATTATGTCAATTATCTTGTTCCTTTTTGTTTTTATATTGCTGGACTCATTTGTGTTATAGATGCTTATTTTTGCCAGTTTTTTACAATTTTCTTTTCATACTTAGATTCAATAGGACTAACAACCACTGTAATATTAGTGATAGAATGGAGTTCGTTTATTGTGGGCTTCTTGCTTTATTCTTTGTATGAAAGATTATAGCATTGACAGTTGAAGATACATGCACTCTTGCTTAGGTGTTGTCGGCGCAGCTGCTTGGGGTGAACTCGCGGGTCTTCAGATGTATCGGATGCAAAATCCAAATCCCAATCCATCATCCAAGTCTGTTACCAGCAGTCCTTGTGATGGGACCTGCTTTGTTGCCGGAACCTTAGTGGAAACGGAAAACGGCAGTCTGCCCATTGAACAGATAACAGCTGGCATGTTGGTGTATGCAACAGATCCGGAAACCGGGGAAACAGAACTCAAAGAAGTTGTAAATAGTTTTGTCCGTGAGAGTAGCGAACTTGTACATATTACTGTAAACGGCGAAGAGATCACCGCGACACCAACACACCCGTTCTGGGTACCACAAAGGGGTTGGACTGACGCAATAGACCTCCGTGCCGGGGATAGGCTTCAACTTCTTAATGGCGAATATGTGATCATCGAACAGGTTCAGCATGAACTGCTTGAAAGCCCGGAGACAACATATAATTTCGAGGTCAAAGATTTCCATACCTATTATGTTGGTGAACAAGGTATATTCACTCACAATATGTGCAAAAAGGCACAAATAAAGAATCCATCCAAGAGTGAAAGTAGAGTATGGAAAGGTTTTAAGAATTCTAAGAATGGTCTTAAGACTTCTGGTTCAGGAAAAAATCAAAGATTCTATTCCTGGGACAACCTACACAATGAAATCGAAGTTTTTGACCGCTTAGGAAAACATCTTGGTGTAATGGATCCAACAACTGGTGAAATGATAAAAAGTGCAGTTAAAGGAAGGTGGTTAAAATTATAACTAAATTCTCGAATATGTGTTGCAACAATATGCTATATTATACTCAACACAACATAATAGCATACAATGAAGTATTTGATGAGTTTGGGATACTGTTGAACGAAGATGATACATCTATTATCTTGCTAGAGTATTGTCCTTGGTGCGGTCAAAAGCTTCCCTCTTCACAAAGGGAGAAATGGTTTGAAGAACTCGAAGCCCTAGGCTTTGTTTCCCCATTGTTCGACGATAATATACCGGTTGAGTATAAAAGTAAAAAGTGGCGAGAAAAAAGCTAAGGAACTGCTGAATAACTCGCCTCCAAATCTCCCGAACATTCAATCATGCATAAAATGATGAATAAAACATCAAGGATCACAAGCAAAAGTCGAAAAACAGCCACGCAAGCACCGACTGAGCGAGCCTGTGCAAAATTTTCTGTAAATACCGAAGAAATGTGGTATAATGGTATAATAGGAAGAGAGCACAGGAAGGAAGAGAAAAATGGGAAGACCAAGGAAATCCCCGTCGATGAGTGACGGGAAAAGAGAGATCATAGCCAGATTGATTGAGGAATACGACATCAGATCCGCAGAAGATATTCAGAATGCTCTGCGGGATCTGTTGGGCAGAACCATTCAGGGAATGATGGAAGGAGAAATGGAAACGCAGAAAAAGGAAAAGCAGGAGGAAGATCCGGCTTACACCGATCCTCGGAATGGCTACAAAACCAAGACGCTCCGTTCCAACTATGGACCTGTGGAAGTGAATGTCCCTCAAGATCGCAAGAGCGATTACGATCCAAAGATCGTGCCGAAGTACGGTCGGGACATCTCCGATGTATGATGTGTTGTTGCAAGCGGCATTTCATCGAGGAGCAGAGTTCCCGCCCGCTTTTCATTGGGGCATACGGGTATTGCAAAGATTCAAATGCCGTGTGCGAAGGCTGTACAAAGAATAACATCCGAAAATTATCAAAATCAAACCCTTGACATATGGATTGATTTATGATACAATAACAACGTAAAATTCAGATACAAAAGGGGGTGGGCAAAATGACTGAACTGATAATGATAAAATCAATTGCCATTTTGTCCACGGACTGACATATACCGTTTTCTTTACAGTCGGAATGCTCTTGATTTTATCAGGAGCATTTTATTTTTGAAAAGAGGTAACGTTCATGAAAGAAATCATCACAATTCGGGCAAGTAAATTTTTAAGCGACGAACTTGCAAAAAAAGTCGCGCAAATGTGCTAGGGGAACATCAGCGTCGCAATATGTAAACTGCGTGCGTAAAGATGTTTTCGATGGGCTTACAGACGAAAAACGATTGTTTTGAGGTAATCGCAGTGACAGCGAAAGGAGAAGTTGTCGGCAGGGCACACTGCATCCGCAACGAAACCGATTTTTTTCGCTCTGGTGCTACGGCGATCTTTTTGTAACACCGGAATACCGGAGAATGGGAATAGCACGGCAGATGGCAGAAACGGCGATAAGCCGTCTTTCCGAAATGGGGGCGGCTGTTCTTCGCTGCTATGTCGATCCGGACAATATGCCGAGCCGAAATTTACAGAAATCGATCGGATTTGAAGAGAAGCCTTTTAAAACATTCAACCTTTTAGATAACGACGGGGAAATAATGTATGAAATCAAAATTCCGAGTTGCTTTTGCGTGATTCCCGCGACGTCAGATGAGGCTTATTTTTGTCAGGATAATGTTTGTTCAGAACAAAAATGAGCTGAAAACAGAAAATATCAGCTTACATGAATGGAAAGAATTACTTTCCGCCGATAATTCCGATGAAAAGCATTTTCTGGTATGCAAAGGAGCCGTGCCTGCCTGCTATATGCGTTTTAGCGGAGTATCGGGCGAAAGGAAAGCACGCATATCCATGCTTTTTTTGTAGCAAAAGAGCTTCAGCGGTGCGGCGCGGGAACTTTTGCTTTGCATTTTGCGGAGCAATATGCCAAAGAAAACGGTTTTGATTTTATCGTAGCTTCGGTGGATAAAAACAATACGGCAGCCGGAAATTGCTTTCTGAAATGCGGATATACGGCATCGGAGCAAAAATTCTATGGCGGAATTTTGCAAAGCACTGTGATTTTCTTCTGTTCATATTCATTGCCGCCGCAAACGTTGCGCTTGGGGCGGTCACGATTCCCGCCTGGACGCCCTTCCTCCGTTATGCGCAGAATCTCGGAAATGCGGATGAAATTTTCCCATTGTCATCTGTCATCTGTCATCTGTCATCTGTCATCCGTCATCAAACTTGTATCCTTCTATATTGCGTATGCGGGGGGTGCCATCATCGGCAACATCTTCATCGGCTTGGGCAAAACGGGCGACACTGCCGTCAATTCTCTCGCAAATTTTTCATGATTATTTTTTTACCCAAGTTATTGACAGAATCAATTTCTTGTGCTATACTGTCGCTGGATAAAGTGGGTGCTTCTGCGTCCCTCTCGTTCAGTCTGGATGAGGAAAGTGACGTGGGCGAGTTAACGTCCCTCTTGTTCAGTTTTTGATGAGGGAAGGGAAGCGGACGATTTAGTATCCGCTTTTTCCGATGAGGTGTGAGAAACCGGCGACTGGTCGCCCTTCTCCACCTCTTTTTACTTTATCAATATCATTGATATGCAAAATTGTTGCAACTGTTTTTTTAGCTATGCTACAATATATCCGATAAAACACCGCATAAAATATCGGGAAATATAATTTTTGCGATGATATAATATGTTTGACAGGAGGATGAATATGGACTGGATATGTGGAATTCAAAATGCGATAAACTACATCGAAAATCACCTTACAGATGAAATTGATTACGAGGGAGGTTGCAAAGCAAAAGCTTTTCGTCAGGGTATCACTTTCAGCGGATTTTCGGTATACTCTGCGGCTACACGCTCGGGGAGTATATCCGGCTCCGCAGATTATCGCTTGCGGGCGCGGAGCTTGCAAACGAAAAAGCAAAAGTGATTGACGTAGCTATGAAATACGGGTATGACTCTCCGGACAGCTTCGCAAAAGCATTTCAAAAATTTCACGGCATCACTCCATCCGAAGCGCGCAGGAATGGTCAGATGCTCAGATCCTTCTCCCGCCTGTCCATTCAAATTATATTGAAAGGCGGTAGCACCATGAATTACAAGAATTGAAGAAAAAGAAGAAATGATACTGACGGGCTATAAGCGTCATTTTTTTCGGACGTTCCCGGAGAACGTGCAGAACAGGAAGAAGAAATGTATGTAAAAACAAGACCGTTACAGTACATTCTCCAAGCTCTTTCGGGTGATCATGTAAGCAATTTTGACGTCATTACCAACATTGACGACAACGGATACGACTTTTATATCGCAGGCCGGTTGTCCGAATATTATCGCAATAATCTCAACAAGGATGAAGTCTTGGGGAAAGAATTTGCCGGGTATTATCAAAATATCACGATTCCAAAATGCACCTATGCGATATTTGAAACCGAGAGATGTGCGTATCCAACGCTGATATTCCTTGAGCTGAGGAAAAAAATCGCAAGCGAATGGCTGCCGAATTCGGGATATGTGCTGAAAGATGCTCCTGAGCTTGTGGTAACACACTGGTACGGGGGAGAGAAGCGCAATCAGAGATACCGCGAGCTTTGGATTCCAATCGAAAAAAGATAGTTTTTTGCCCCGCTTCGGCGGGGCTTTCTTTGTTTCCTGCGGCGCAGATTCTGATGCCCTACATTGCTTCCAAAACAGTCGCACGCGCCTTTATGTGTTTGCTTGTAATTACCCTTCTTTTGCATTCAAATGAACAGATCGTATTTGTCATAGTCGCTCTTTTGCAGTTGCACCGCGCGTTTGCCGCCACAAGACAGCCCGTGTCTCTCAAGCTCGGCTTTCGCCGGCGGATAGACCGGATTGCCGATGCCGTTCCAAATTTCTTCCGTGCTTGTAGCGGAAGAAGCGACTAAAAAGCGATCCGCCACGCCTTGCTTTTTCGCAAGGTCTTTGAAAATAAACTCTGCCATCGGACTGCGGCAGATATTGCCGTGGCAGACGAACATGATTTTTATCCTCTCATCAATCTTTTTTAAAATGCAGGTTGGGGAGTAAACCTGCCGTTTCTTCTATGTCACTTTCGCCTTTCCATGCTACAACAAACCGCACTTCACCACCGCACGGACGGTATCCTTTTGCCGACAGATTCTCAAGTTCCAACATGCGTGCCTTTGACAATTTTGCAACTTTAACAGTACGTCCGTCAAGTTCCGCATAGCAAAGCTATTCTGATTCCGACAACTCCGTATTTCTGCTGATTATCTTTTGAATAGTACACGTTCATATCGTCGGGCGAGGCAGTTTCAATATCAGCTTCAGTGTAACCGCACTCCAGAAGTGACAGCTCTTTATACAACGACTCAAAAAGAATCAAAGACATATTGCGCACTTACTTTTTGCGCCGATTTTTTTCGCCGGTCTCAGTATTTGAAAAATTCAATTATGTCTCCGATCTGGATTTTTTTCTTCTTTTCTCGTCGAACAGCCGAAGCTCTATTGTTTTTTTGTACCTTCTTTATCGAAAAAGCCTTTGAATTCCGATTTGTCGTACAAAAAGGCAACAATATATCTGTTTCACCAGATATAAAGGCATAGAAATCCCGTAAAGACGGCGAGTGAAAAGAAGAACGATCATCCTTTATCGCTCCCAGATCTTTTATTCTTTTGTCATCAATTCCGATTTCACTGTCAATATATACGATGGATTTTGCCCGCAGACCCGTAACCTTAGAGGTTCCCATAATTATCTGATCTTCCGTCATTGAAAGTAAATGCAATAACTTTCATAAGCTTCTCCTACCGTTTTAATATCGTGAAAAAATTACAGGGAGAAGCAAGGAACGATTTCAAGGCATTTGATATAAATTTTACATAATTCTTGCGTCTCAATTCAGCATAAGCAATTACCGCGTAGTGTCGCATTTTTATATATCTAATATCACCTGCTTCTAACTGATCAAAAAAAGTTTTTTTGTACTCATAGAGCGCATTTTCGCCCTTAATTTTTCCATCTCCGCTTGACAAACCGCCGTCACCGGTATGAACGTACGCTTTGATATCACATCCCGGAAGGTATCCAAATTTTCCGCCCTCCTCGATGGCTCTCTGCATCAAATAAAATTCATCACCTACATCTATTGACGCAAAACCACCGATTTGGATTAGATACTCTTTTTTGAACATTATTGTATCCGTTCCGGTCATGTGATACTTCAAATGATACATTCTTAGCGTTTCGACAGTCGTTTCTTTAATATAAGATCGAATTCGCTTGTCAATTTCTTTGTCATCCTCATTGTAAAGGAGCAAATCAGTAATCGAATAATCGCATTGATTAGTCTCCATAAACTCTACCTGTTTGCGTATCTTATCCGGAAGGTAGATGTCATCATCATCCAAAAATGTTATATAATATCCATTAGCCGAATGTATACCAATATTTCGTGTTTTTGCAGAACCTTGATTGGGATTATTCACAATATACTCTAATATGATCTCAGGGTAGCGATTGCGAAACACTTCTACTGTTTCTGATACTTTTACTGTTCCACTCATCATTACCATTGTCATCAACCAAAACAATTTCCATGTTAGGATAAGTTTGTTTGGCTAAAGATTCAAGCGCATTTTTGAGTTCTACTTCTCGTTTATATGTGGCAACAACAACGCTTACTAATTTCATTTTGTTGTCACCTCCTGCTCAGCAGTTTTTTCTTCTTGTTTCTTCATCTCTCCTGTACCACCCTCGACAAAACCGTCAGACTTTAGTACACTTACAATGGTTCCGAAGAAGCACTTCACATCCATCGCAAAGCCTTTGAATTTTCCTGCGTTCAAAGCAGCAGCATACTCTCCGTCAAACTTTGCTTTCACATCAATTTCAAGTTCATCTCGACCATTGATCTGCGCCCATCCGGTGATGCCGGGTTTAATATCATTCGCACCGTACTTCTCACGCTCTGCCACTAAATCCTCTTGTGACCATAAAGCGGGTCTGGGACCAACTATAGACAGTTTCGATGTGAACACTTGATAAAACTGAGGAAGTTCATCAAGACTGGTCTTGCGGATAAAGCGACCGACACGGGTAATATACTGTTCCGGATTTTCAAGAAGATGTGTAGGGGTATCGTGCGGTGTGGACATCTTCATGCTGCGGAACTTCCAAATCATAAAATATGTAATCTCGCCGTTTTTCTTCTTACCGACTCGTTTCTGCTTGAACAAAACCGGGCCTGGATCGTCTATCTTTATCACAATAGAGATAATCAGCATCGGCAGTGCCAAAACGATTATGGCAATGCTCGACAGAATAAAGTCAATAAGTCTCTTTATAACGTTTTTATACATCTTGCAATATCTCCCACTTCAATTGCATTCCACTTCCACATGTGTATTCTATAGAAACGGTCAAACTCACAGACAATATCCATCTATGCCAAACCAGCCTGTACCATAACAGCCCCTTTATCCGGATTTGCTGTTCGGAAACGCCCTTTGTGACCGACTCAATCGCCGAAATACGCTGTTCAGATTTTCACCATGGCAATGGAACAGCTGCGCGGGGCTGCTCAGACCATTTGCTCCGGGTGGAACACGCGGTCAAAATCCGCGGCGGTCATGTAGCCCAGTGACAGGCAGGCGTCACGCAGGGTGACCGAGTCCCGGTGGGCGAGCTTGGCGACACGCGCCGCGTTCTCGTAGCCGATGTAGGGGGTCAGCGCCGTCACGGTCATGAGCGAGGCGTGCAGATTGTGCGCCATTCTTTCGCGGTCGGCTGTGAGTCCCGCAAGGCAGTGAATCCGGAAGGAGTCGATCGCCGCCGTCAGCAGGCGGACGGAACGCAGGAAGTTGTCGATGCAGACCGGCATGAACACGTTGAGCTGAAAATTGCCCTGCGATGCCGCCAGCCCGACAGCAACATCGTTTGCCATGACCTGCACCGCCACCATGGTGACAGCCTCGCACTGAGTCGGATTGACCTTGCCGGGCATGATGGACGACCCCGGTTCGTTCTCCGGGATGCGGATCTCACCCAGCCCGCAACGCGGACCGCTTGCCAGCCATCGCACATCGTTGGCGATTTTCATGAGGTCGGCAGCCAGCGCTTTCAGCGCCCCATGCGCAAAGACCAACTCATCCTTGGAGGTCAGCGCGTGAAATTTGTTGGGATCCGGAATAAAGTGCTCGCCGGTCAGCCCGGACAGTATTTCTGCCGTGCGGACGTCAAATCCAGCCGGGGCGTTCAGTCCGGTGCCGACGGCAGTCCCGCCCAGCGCCAGATGCGCCAGCTCTTCGGCGGCAGAGAGAATCTGCCGCCGATCTGTCTCCAGCATTCCGCGCCAGCCGGATATTTCCTGCGAGAAGGCGATGGGCGTGGCATCCTGCAGGTGCGTGCGACCGGTCTTGACGATGCCGCGGTTATCCTCCTCCAGGCGAATCAGCTCGGCGATCATGCGATCCATCGCCGGGAGCAGGCTGTGCAGGACAGCCAGCCGTGCCGCAATGTGCATGGCAGTGGGGAAGGTGTCATTGGAGGACTGTGACATATTCACGTCATCGTTGGGATGGCAGAGCCGCTGCCCCGCAAGCTCATTCGCGCGTGCGCTGATGACCTCGTTGGCGTTCATGTTGGTCTGCGTGCCGCTTCCGGTCTGGAATACGACCAGCGGGAAGTGGTCATCCAGCGCTCCGGCGGCGACCTCGTCGCACGCCTGCCGGATGACGGTCAGCTTCTCCTCGGTCATGCGGGCGGGGCAAAGCTCCCGGTTTGCCAGCGCGGCGGCTTTCTTGAGCAGACCGAAGGCGTGAATAATCTCGGCAGGCATCCGCTCACCGATGCGGAAATTGTCCAGACTGCGCTGTGTCTGCGCACCCCCAGTAGCGGTCTGCGGGCACCTGTATCTCGCCCATGGAATCGTGTTCGGTACGGGTTTGCATGGCGTCTTCCTTTCTTTTTTGCGTGACTGTCACTTGCGTGACTGTCACTTGTGTGACTGTCACCTTGCGTGACTGTCACCTTGTGTGACTGTCACCCTTCCTGCTTCGCCAACACCTGCTCGATTTCGCAGATGAAGAAGCGGTGGAAATCCTTGTGGGGATAGTTGCGGAACAGGGCAGGATCAAGGAAATTACCTTCCCGCAGGTCGTCCTCGTACAGCTTGCGCCCTACCACGACCAGGGATGCCTCGACGGGGTAGGGAACCGGGTCGTCATCCGATGTGAAGGCGGGCGTCAGTCCGGCGGCGGCAAATTTGTCGCCGTCCCGCCCGCTGTGTGTGCCGCAGTACTGCAACGCCGCGCGGTACTGCTCCGGCAGGAATGCAAAGGACATCCTCGCCTCGCGGCAGGCGAGCGGGTAGGAAAAGCGTTGCGGACGGATGAAACAGGTCAGCACCGGCTTGTTCCACAGCACGCCCACCGTGCCCCAGCTGGCGGTCATGGTGTTGGGGATGCCGGTTTCCCGGTTGGCGACCGAAATGAGCATCCAGCCGTCCCCGATGCGCTGGATCAGATCGCCCGCAAGGGCGGACGTCCCGACGGATTCAAAATGCGACATGGCAAAAACCTCCTTGTGTTTCGGTTTCAGTATAGGCGCTTACGCCCGCCGGCGTTACGCCGCGACCCGCCGCAGGACAAGAATCAGCTTCTCATACTGCGCGTAGTCCGGATCCTTTTCATAGCCGTTTGCAAGGTACACGTTCAGGTAGTCGGTGTTATTGTAGCGCTGATCCAGCACAACATAGTCTGCGTCGTCGTGGATAAGTCCCTTCTGCTTTACGCCGTCCTTCGTGACGGTTGTGATGTTGTATCCCACCTCGTACAGCACATCACGGTCATGCACGTGCGCCAGAAGCATGGTCGAGACGCACAGCGAGGCGTCCTCCGGCAGGGTATCCAGAATCTCGTCCATCTGCCGGTAGGTATCCTTGCCGCTGTTCCAGCGGTCGATACCGGAACCGAGCTTGGGGATGACGGTCACAAGGTAGATGCAGCAGCACGCCACCGCCCCGAAAGACAGCAGACCCCGCCGCGTAGGTGTCCTCAGCTCCGGCAGGTTCAGGATCATGGCATAGATAAGGAACGCCGAGATGCCGTAGTGATACTGGAACCCGATGTCGTACTGATACTGGTACATGGTCAGCAGATTCATCAGCCAGGGGGTCAGCAGCAGCCAGCGCGAGGGCTTACGGGAGCAGAACGGGATAAAGCCGAGCGGCAGAATCATCTGCAGGACGTAAATGAACTTTTTCCCCATCCGTTTTTCGATGTGGTGAACAGCTGAGTCAGCAGGTATCCGGGGTTTACCAGCGCCGTGCGCACGGCGCCCAGCAAACCCTCGCTGCCGTCCGGAATCAGATTGTTGAAGCGGTTGATCATGGGTCCCGCGATGGATGGATTGGCTTCCACGCCGAGACCGGCGTAGTATTCCGACCAGTGCGCGCTTGTCTTGGTCAGGATCAGCATGGCGATGCCGAACCAAAGAACCGCCATGACCGCCATAATGGCGCCATGCAGGCGCGACCGCCGCGACAGAATGAGGTACAGCGCGAACAGCAACAGATAAACCGCAGCGTCCTCCTTGACCATGAGGAGCAGCACCGCGCAGACATACAGAGGTATGGTCTTCTGTTTCTCAAAGCTCCAGAACAGCCACAGGAGTATGGGCGTGAGGAAGCAATTTTCGTGCAGATCGTAAAAACAGCTGCCTGCCAGGGCGGGGAAGAGCGAGTAGATGAGGCAGACCAGCATGGTTGCCTTGCCGCCCAGCCTGTAGTGGCGGCAGAGCAGCAGTACCGGAATCACGCCGCTTGCAACCAATACAGCCTGCGCAATCTGCAGGGTCATGGGCGAGGGGAACAGAGCGTAGAAGGGAAGAATCAGGTAGTAGATGGGCGACAGGTGTACCACGAAGTGCGACAGGAGAACATTGCGCTCACAGGTAATGAGCGGCAGTCCCTTGACCTTCATGTAGTGGAACATCTGGCAGAACAGACCGAAATCAAAGTTGGGCGAGGAGAAGGTGGCATAGCGCAGGCAGGTGATGCCCGCAATAACGCCGCCGCCGATCAGTCCGCACACCACCGCGAAGGTTGTGACGGTGCGCTTGCCGGGTTGCCATTTGTCCAGCAGGAGATGGTTTACCCGGAGGAAGTAAACGAGAAAGAAGGTGTAGGCGACCAGCACCGCCAGCAGGAACAGGAATTCATTCTTTCCTTTCTTGCTGTAATCTGTCAGCCACCGGGCAACGCAGACCGTTGCGCCAAGCAAAAGGAACCATGAGTCTGTTTCCAGTGTGGGCAACGGTGCGGCGACTACCGAGAGCAGGGCAAAATTCAGCGCGATACCGCCCAGCAGGAGAGCGGTCGAAACGTCCGCGCCAAAGGCGGAGAGCGATGTGAAGAGCGTTTCCTCACTGCTTCCTGTCATCAGGACGAACGCCGCAAACAGGCACCACGCCGCCAGGACGCGGCAGATGACGTGCTCCCGCCGGAAAGCAGGCTTCAGCCCGTTCCGGAACATGGTCAGTAACCGATTCATAACTGGCGCGCCTCCGTTTTTTCGCTGAATGCTTCGCTGTACTGCCGGATGCAGGTGCGGATGATTTCAACGGCTTCCTCGCGGCTGAACATCTCGCGGACTGCGGTCTGCTTGTTCTCCAGCTGTTTGTAGACCGTGAAGAAGTTCCGTATTTCTGCCAGAACGTGCGGGGGCAGCTCATCCATGGACTTGACGCCCAGATAGGTGGGGTCGGAGAAGGGGACGGCAATGATCTTGTCGTCCAGCTTGCCGCTGTCTATCATGCGCATGGCGCCGATGGGGGCGACGCGCACCAGCGTCAGCGGGTAGAGGGACTCGGTGCATAGCACCAGCACATCCAGCGGGTCGCCGTCATCGGCGAGTGTGCGCGGGATAAAGCCGTAGTTGGCGGGGTAGTGCGTGGCGGTGTACAGGACTCTGTCCAGACGGACAAGTCCCGTTTTTTTGTCCAGCTCATACTTGCAGGAGCTGCCTCTCGGTATTTCCACCACGGCGGTGAAGTCCTCCGGGGTGATTTCCGCCGGGTCAATGTCGTGCCAGATATTCATGCCGCTTTCTCCTTCATGATTGATTGTCGCGTTGTTTGGGGATCCCTGCGCGTTGCGCGGGGCTTACTTGACGAAATCAAATTCAAACCCGTAGATGGATACCGTGTCGCCGTCGTGACAGCCGCGCTCCTCCAGCATGGCAAAAACGCCGGCAGTCTGAAGCACACGCTGGAAGTAGTTCAGCGACTCGTAGTCGTCGAAATTGATGCGTCCCATGAGGTTATATATCCAGTCTCCTTCAACGAAGAAGGTGTTGTTCTCCCTGCGGATAACCGTTTCCCGGACGCCCGCCGCTTCGGCAGTCTCCTGCGGAAGCTCACTTTCGTACACGGTCACCGGCGGGAGCAGACGCAGGCGCTCGGATACGCGGTGTATCATTTCCGGGATGCCCTCATGCGTCACGGCGGAGACGTACAGCATTTCCCAGCCGTTCGCGTCCACAAATTCCTCAAACGCCTGCGTATCCACGACCGATTCATCCAGCGCATCGCATTTGTTGGCTATGATGATCTGCGGGCGGCTGGCAAGCGCGGGGGAGTATTTTTCCAGCTCATGGTTGATGTTCCGGACGTCCTCAATGGGGTTGCGTCCCTCAAAGCAGGAGATGTCCACCACGTGAAGCAGCAGGCGGCAGCGATCCACGTGCCGCAGGAAGTCGTGCCCCAGCCCCGCGCCCTCGGCGGCACCGTCAATCAGACCGGGAATGTCGGCAACGACAAAGCCCTGCCCGCCGTCCACCTGCACTACGCCCAGATTGGGGGACAGCGTGGTGAAATGGTAGTCCGCGATTTTGGGGCGTGCCGCGCTGATACAGGCGAGCAGGGAGGACTTGCCCACGCTGGGGTAGCCGATCAGTCCGACGTCTGCGATCAGCTTCAGCTCCAGCGCCAGCTCGCGTTCCTCACCCTTGGTGCCGTTTTTGGCAAACTGAGGCGCCTGCCGGGTCGGGGTTGCGAAGTGCTTGTTGCCCCAGCCGCCGCGCCCGCCTCGACAGCAGGTATAGTCCGTACCGTCATTTTCCGACATATCGTGTATGATTTTGCCGGTGGCGGCGTCCTTGATGAGCGTGCCCGCCGGAACCGACAGCACAAGGTCGGGGGCGTTGGCGCCGTGGAATTTCTCCCCGGATCCGTCCCCACCGTTCTGCGCCACGAAGCGGTGCTTGAAGCGGTAGGCAAGCAGGGTGTTGGCATCCCGATCCACGCGGAACACGATGTTGCCGCCGTTGCCGCCGTCGCCGCCGGAGGGGCCGCCGTGCGAGATGTACTTCTCCCTGTGGAAGGCGATGGCACCGTTGCCGCCGTCGCCTGCCTTTACATATATCTTGACGTGATCAAAGAAATTCATTCGTTATTGCCTTCCTTCCCGGGGCGGCGCACCTGAATGTCCGGATCTTCGCCCCGTTGCTTGATGACCAGTACAATCGGTGTGCCCGCGAAGCCGTAGGCAGTGCGCAGGCAGTTTTCAATGTAGCGCTGATAGGAGAAATGGAACAGTTCCGCGTCGTTGCAGAACAGCACGAAGGTGGGCGGCGCCACGGAGGATTGCGTCATATAGTAGATCTTCAGCCGCCTTCCCTTGTCTGTGGGCGGTTGAACCCGCATCATTGCCTCCCCCAGCACGTCGTTGAGCGCGCCGGTATTGATCCGGCGGTTTGCCTGCTCGTACACCGATTTGATGAGATCGTACAGATTGTCCACGCGCTGCCCGGTCTTGACCGACACGAACACGATGGGTGCGTAGGGCATATAGGCAAGGGAGGTGCGGATGCGGTCGGTGAAAGCCTTGACCGTACCGTTGTCCTTTTCCACCGTGTCCCACTTGTTGACCACGATAATGGTCGCCTTGCCAGCCTCGTGCGCGATGCCGGCGATTTTCTCGTCCTGCTCGGTGATACCGACCGAGGCGTCGATCAACAGCAGGCACACGTCAGCCCGCTCGACTGCCATGTGGGCACGCAGGACGGAGTATTTCTCGACCTGATCGCCGATGCGGGAGGAGCGCCGTATGCCGGCGGTGTCGATGAAGGTAAAGGTGCCATGCTCCGAAACCAAACGCGTGTCCACGGCGTCACGCGTTGTGCCCGCGATGCTTGAAACGATCATGCGGTTCTCACCGAGGAAACGGTTGATGAGAGAGGATTTTTCCGGCGTTCGGCTTCCCGATGACGGCAACACGGATGCCGGCATCTGCCGGATCACCGTCCTCCCAGTCGCGGAGCTTTTCCACGCAGGCGTCCAGCAGGTCGCCGGTGCCCGTCCCGTGGATGGAGGACACTGCTACGGGATCCTGATCGAAGCCAAGCTCGTAGAATTCGTAGTACTCATAGGGCAGGCTCCCCGTGCTGTCGCATTTGTTGATGGCGGGAATGATCGGCTTTCCGCTCCGCTGGAGCATGACCGCAATATCGCGGTCGGCGGCGGTCAGACCGGTGCGGATATCGCAGAGAAAGATGATGACGTCTGCGTCCTCAATGGCGATTTGTGCCTGCACCTTCATCTGGGACAGGATGATGTCATCTGTTTTCGGCTCGATGCCGCCGGTGTCAATGACGACCATCTGTCTGCCGCGCCACTCGGTCTCGCCGTAGATGCGGTCGCGCGTGACGCCCGGCGTATCCTCAACAATGGCGCGCCGCTCGCCCTATGAGCTTGTTGAACAGCGTGGACTTGCCCACATTGGGGCGTCCCACGATGGCAATAATAGGTTTTGACATGGGTTCGTGTTCCTTTCTGTCTGATGGGGAGGTGTGTTACTCGATGCCCAGCATCTGGCGGACGAGGGAGGAGCCGTCGTTTCTGGCAGGTGTGACCGGGACGCCGAGCGTCGCGGAGAGCTGATCCGGCGTCATGTCATCGAGGAACATTGCCTCGTCAGCCCGGAGCGTGTTCTCCGGTATCAGCAGTTCCTCGCCGAGTGGCTGCCCTGCCAGCTGCTCTGCCATATCCTTGCCGGTGAGCAAGCCCGCGACCGTAATGGTTTCTCCGAAAAAGTGATTGATGATTTCATAAACGTGGATCTCCAGCCCTTCTGTTTCCGCTTCCAGTCGGGCGGCAAGCGAATGGATGGTTGGGTAGGCGGCGACGCCGGTGCAGACGGAGATGCATCGGTGCGGGGGAAGCCCTGCCGCTTCCCGTGCCGCCCGGAATTCGGCGATGTCCTCATCCAGAAACGCCATCTCCCGGTTGAATTCCGACACAAGGGAAGTGATCATGCCGACGCCGTTTTCCAGCTGGGCAAACTCCTCGTAGTACTCCTCGCCCGGAAGGGGTCGCCCCGCGGTGAGGTACAGCTCGTCCGCACAGAAGAACTTCCGCGAACCGCACGCCGCGCGGCATCCGGCGGCGAAGGCGTCTACCTGGTCGATGATGCGCCCGGCTTCAGCTGCCGTGTACGGCTCCAGCGGGAACAGCTTCTGGCGGTAGCGTGTCAGCCCGGCGGGAACGATGGACACGCTTTCCAGCGCATCGCCCAGTGCGAACAGGTCGCGCATGGAGCGATCCAGCTCGGCGCCGTCGTTGATGCCGCGGCACAGCACAATCTGCCCGCAGAGCGTGATGCCTGCCGCTGCCAGCCGGGGCAGATACTCCAGCACCAGCCCAGCCCGCTTGTTGTGCATCATTTTGACGCGCAGCTCCGGGTTTGTGGTATGCACCGAGACGTTGATGGGGGAGATGTGCATCTCCATGATGCGCTGAATATCCGCGTCATGCAGGTTGGTCAGCGTGACGAAGTTGCCGTGCAGGAAGGACAGGCGCGAGTCGTCGTCCTTGAAGTACAGCGTCTTCCGCATTCCGGCGGGGAGCTGGTCGATGAAGCAGAAGATGCACTTGTTCTCGCAGGAGTGCTTTTGTCCATCAGAGGCGTTTCAAAATCCAGTCCGATATCGTCGTATTCGCGCTTATGAATGACGATCTCAAGCGGACTGCCGTCCCGCATCAGTCCCAGCCGCACCTCGGTATCGGCAAGGAAAAAGCGGTAGTCCAGCACGTCGGTGATCTCGCGCCCGTTGACTGTGCAGAGAAAGTCTCCCGCGCGCACTCCGTGGCGGTCTGCGCGGCTCCCTCCGGCCACTTCTGTTATTTTCACCATCCCGGTATTATCCTCCCGGACACAACTTTACAGTATAGTATTATACCACAAATCCGGCGTTTTGTCAAATATGTTTTCGTTCGGGAATAGTTCTTGGGCGTTGCGTACTTCTTTCAAGCCTCCCAACGCTCCCCAGCGCTCCGTCACTTTGCCGGAAAATCCTTGACAAACCACTGCGTTCTGTGGTATACTGTACCCGGATTATAATAAGCGGAGGTATTATGAAAAAGCTCCTGTGTATAGATGGCAACAGCATACTGAACCGTGCGTATTACGGGATCCGGATGCTGACAAACCGGGACGGATTCCCGACCAACGCGCTGTTCGGAATGGTCAACATCCTGTCAAAGCAGATAGAGGCGCTGGAGCCGGACTACGCCGCCATTGCCTATGATCTCAAGGCGCCCACGTTCCGCCACCGGATGTATGATGCGTATAAGGCAGGGCGCCGTGCAATGCCGGATGAGCTGGCACAGCAGATGCCGGTTTCGCGGGACTTTGCAGCCATGCTGGGACTGCATATCCTGTCCCACGAGGGGTATGAAGCGGATGATATTCTCGGCACGCTGGCACGCATGGCGGAGGAGAGCGGCGACTGCACGGCATACCTGCTGACCGGAGACAGGGACGCGCTGCAGCTTATCAGTCCGCGTGTCCATGTCCTGCTGGCGGGCAACAACGAGACCACTGATATGGATGAGGCGGCTTTCACCGCCCGCTACGGCATTACGCCCGACCGGTTCGTGGACGTCAAGGCGCTCATGGGTGATACTTCGGACAATATTCCCGGCGTGCCGGGCGTCGGGGAGAAGACGGCGCTCAAACTGATTGCGGAATACGGCTCGGTGGACGGCGTGTACGCCGCCCTGCCGACCGCCGGTTTCACGCCGTCGTTGCGGCGCAAGCTGGAGGAAGGGGAGGACAGCGCGCGCCTGTCGCGCCGGCTGGCAGAGATCTGCCGGGAGGTACCGCTGGAGCTTTCGCTGGACGGGCTTGCCCGCCGCCCGATGGATCGGGACGAGGCGGGGCGGCTGTTCTCGCACTACGGATTTTCCGCATTCCTCAAGCGTTTCGGCTTGGTGGACAGTGCGGCGGCTTGCCGTGCCTGCGGCGGATGCCGGGGCGGCTCGGATCCCTGCCGCTCCGTGTGCCGATGCCACGCCGGCAGAACCGACCGGCACACCGACCGCGCCTGCCGTGGAGCCGACGCCTGTCCGTCCGGAGGAGCTGGCGGCACTGCCCGCCGGACGCTGGGCGCTGGCATTCGACCGAGAGTCGGGAACGCTGGAGCTGTGGAACGGGGAGAAGCGACTGTCCTGCCAACCCTGCGAGGGCGTTGCGGCGTTCCTTGGCGACCCCGCCCGGCAGTTTGTCTGCTATGACTGCAAGTCGCTGTATAAGGAGCTGGACGCGAAGGGTATCCGCTTCCGCAACTGCGCCTACGATGTTATGCTGGCGGCATACGTCGCGGGGGAAGGGCAGGGAGACTATGCGCCGGAACGCCTGTTCCTGACGTGGCTGGGGCGTATGCCTGCAGGGGACGAGGACACATTGCCGCTCCTGCTCCCGCTGGCGGACAGCCTGACGGCGCGGCTGAATCAGACGGCGCAGTGGAGCGTATTCGCCGATATTGAGATGCCGCTTGCGTCAGTCCTGTGCGACATGGAGGAGGTCGGGTTCAAAATCGACCGGGCTGCGGTGCGCCGCTACGGCGCTTCCCTGGACGCCCTGATCGCCGACATGGAAACGCGCGTGTACGCGCTTGCAGGTCATCCGTTCAATATCAATTCCCCCAAGCAGTTGGGGGAGGTGCTGTTCGAGGAGCTGATGCTCCCTGCAGGAAAGAAAACCAAGACCGGCTACGCAACCGGGGCGGAGATACTGGAAAAACTGCGGCACTACCACCCCATTGTGGACGACATTCTGGATTACCGGCAGTATACAAAACTGCGCTCCACCTACGTGGAGGGACTGCTTAAGGTCGCGGACGGGGACGGGCGCATCCATACCACCTTCAAGCAGACCGGAACCGCCACGGGGCGGCTGTCCTCTGCCGAACCGAATCTGCAGAATATTCCCATCCGCACCGAGCTGGGACGCGAGATGCGCAAGTTCTTCATCCCGTCGCGCGCGGATATGGTGCTTATTGATGCGGACTACTCCCAGATTGAACTGCGCCTGCTGGCGGATATCGCCGGGGACAGTGCCATGCGGGAGGCGTTTGTCTCCGGGTTCGACATTCATACCGACACGGCAAGCCGCGTGTTCGGGGTTGCGCCGGATGCGGTGACGGTCGAAATGCGCAAGAAGGCGAAGGCAATCAATTTCGGGCTGATGTACGGCATGAGCGACTTCTCCCTGGCAGAGGATCTGCACATTTCCCGCTCCGAAGCCAAGACCTATATCGCCGGGTATATGGACAGCTATCCGGATATCGAAAAGTATCTGTCCGATATAGTGCGGTCTGCCTACGAGCAGGGGTACGTCACAACCAAAGCGGGACGCAGGCGCCGCATCCCCGAGCTGGCGGAATCCAACAAAATGCGCAAGAAGTTCGGTGAGCGCGTCGCCATGAACAGCCCCATTCAGGGTACGGCGGCGGATATCATCAAACTTGCCATGATCCGGGTGCATAAGCGTCTGGCGGAGGCTGGCATTCCCGCCCGCATGATCTTACAGGTGCATGACGAACTGATTCTAGAGTCGGAGCGCGACTGCGCCGCGCAGGCGATGGATATTCTCCGCGACTGCATGGAGCACGCGGCTACCCTGTCTGTGCCGCTGGCGGTGGATGCCCACATCGGGAAGAACTGGTTTGAGGCGCACTGAGGCGTCCCCCGAAGAAAAAGGGAGCCGCCGGGTAAACCGGCGTTTCCGATTTCAAAGAGAAGAGAAAGGAAAACGGAATGCAGCTTCATCGTTTCCTCCGGCGTGCTGATGCACGTATCCTCGCTGTACGGCTCCGACTCCATTGGCGGATTCGGGCAGGAGGCGCGGGAATTCATTGATTTTCTGGCGGACTGCGGCTTCGGCTGGTGGCAGGTTCTGCCCTTTTGCATGAGCGACGAGTACAACTCGCCCTACAAATCCTTTTCCGCGTTTGGCGGGAATCCCTACTTTGTGGATATGCGCCGCCTGCGGGAGGAGGGGCTTCTGAGCGCCGCCGAGGTCGAGGCGGTGAGGGAGACGACTCCCTTCTCCGCCGAGTACGGCTATCTGTACCGGACACGGCTGGATCTGCTCCGCCGGGCGGCGGAGCGCACGGATGCCGCCGAGCGGGCGCGTGTCGCTGCGTTCCTGACGGATAACCCGTATCTGGCACAGTTCTGCGATTTCATGGCACGCCGCCGCGCCAACGGCGACCTCCCGTGGTACCGGTGGCAGGATGCCGCCGCCCGCGATGAGCAGGAGTATGAGGCGTGGGGCTTTATCCAGTACCGCTTCATGAGCCAGTGGCAGGCGATACACGATTATGCCGCCCACCGGGGCGTGAAGATACTGGGCGATATGCCGATCTACGTTTCCTACGATTCCTGTGACGTATTTGCCAACCGGGAGCAGTTTCTGCTGGATGCGGCGGGTGCGCCAACTGCGGTCGCGGGCTGTCCGCCGGATTACTTTGCCAAGGACGGGCAGCTATGGGGCAACCCGCTCTACGACTGGAAGCGCATGGAGCAGGACGGGTACGCCTGGTGGCGGGCACGTATGCGGCATATGCTGTCGGTGTTTGACGGGGTGCGTATTGACCACTTCCGGGGGTTTGAATCCTACTGGAGCATTCCCGCCGACGCCAAGACCGCCCGGGAAGGGCACTGGGAGCCGGGACCGGGTATGCCGCTGGTGCAGGCGCTCCGGGACGTGGCGGCGGACATCCGTGCCGCGACCGGGCGGGAGGTCACGGTGCTGGCGGAGGATCTGGGCGAATCCACCGAAGCACTCCGGCAGTTCGTGAAAGACAGCGGATTTCCGGGTATGCGCGTGATGCAGTTCGCCTTTGACGGAGATCCCGGCAACATCCACCTGCCCTACAACTACGACCGGAACTGCGCCGCCTACACCGGGACGCACGACAACAATACACTGCTCGGTTTCATCTGGGAGGCAGATCCCACCACCCGGCGCCGTATCCTGCGCTACTGCGGGTTCACCGGAACCGACTGGAACTGCCCGGAAGCGTACCGTGCCGTCATCCGCACGTTGCTTGCTTCCACCGCCGGACTGGCTGTCCTGCCGATACAGGATATTCTCGGCTTCGGTGCGGACACGCGCATGAACGTCCCCGGCAGAGCCGAGGGCAACTGGTGCTTCCGCATCACGCGCGACCAGCTCGCCGGCATCGACCGGGCGTACTACCGGGAACTCAATCAGCTGTACGGGCGATAAGCAAACGCCCCGATTACAACACCTGAAAGGAAGGATATTACCATGAAAACCAGAACAGATTTCAGACGTGCGGTTGCGGCGTTGCTGTCCGGACTTGTGCTGTGCGGCGGACTGTCTGCCTGCACCCCCGGCGGGGACAGCCCGGAGACCTCCGCCTCCGCTACCGAAACGACTGCCGGGAGCGTGAGTGAGACGGAAACGACCGGCGCCGCATCGACCGAATCCGCAACCGAACCTGCGCCCGATACCCTGACGCTGGCGGGCGGCGGCGTGACCGCAGGCATCGTGTATGAGGCGGATGATGCCGCCTGCCTGTATGCAGCCTACACCCTGCGCGACAGCATCAGGAAGCTGACCGGCGCCGAGCTGCCGGTCAGTCGGACGGATGAGGATGGCGACATGGGCGTGCGCATAGTCCTGCGCCGTGCGACAGATACGGCGGAGATCGGCGACTGCGGCTTTGCTATGCAGGTGAAGGAGCAGACGCTGGCGGTATCCGCCCCGTCCCTAGCGGGCTTTGACAATGCCTTCCGGCAGTTGTTTGCCGACGGCGGAACCGGAGAGGGGCTGACAGTCCCGCTGACCTATGCCGCTTCCGGAACGGTCGTGTCCGGGGCGCAGTACTCCTTCGATGCGAAGGATTTCAACACCGGATACACGAACGCGCCCTTCTACAATGACAAGAACGATTCGGTTGCCTACGTCTGCAACGCCATGTGGCATATGTTCGGTGCCGTTGACGACGGGCAGAGCTTGGTCTATCGCTTCGGCAATGAGCCGACCTATTTTGAGTGGATGTCCGAGAAAATTATGTGGAGCGGCGACGCGAACTACATCAATGAGCTGAAGGGAAAGATTCAGTCCTTCCCGCAGACCGAGAACGGCTATATGTGGTCCTGGTCCACGTATCCCTACTGGCAGGTGGGCGATACCTACTGCCTCCACTATGACGGCACCTTCCGCTACATAGCCGCCGTGTACGATGTTATCAGTTGGGAGAACAGCACGGAATTCCTGCACGCGACGGACAACAGTACTGCGGGCGGTGAGTACGCGGAGCTGGATTTCTCCCGGGGACGCACGGTGCTGGAAAAGGTGGAAGCCGCCTGGAACTACATCTATTACAGGCTCCACGGTGAGGAGGGGCTCATCCGCCTTACAGAGGATTCCACATTCCTGAACGAGGACGGCAGCTCCCGCTTTGACTACGTCCGGGCAACCGGCAAGACCTGCTGGGACAATACAGGACTGCCGCGCTCGGCTTCCTCCAACTACTGGGACAACCTGTGCTTCGGCAATCTGGATGCCTACGAGAGTGCGCTGTTCTATGAGGCGGCGCAGGCAATGATCGGCATCTACGGGATGCTGGGCGGAACATATCTGGATAATATTCCGGCACTGACCGAGCTGAGTCGGACGGTGCGGGAGAAGTATGACAGCACCTTCTGGTCCGATGCCACGGGACGGTACGTCGCCTGCATCGACATCAACGGGAATGCGGTGGATTACGGTCTTACCTTCCTGAATTTCGAGGCGCTCAAGTACGGACTGGGCGACGCGGACAAAGCGGCATCGGTGTTCTCGTGGATTGACGGAACCCGCATAGTCGAAGGCGATACCCGCACCGGGGCGGACGTCATGTCCTACCTGACTCTGATGCGCAAGACGGGACAGTGGCGCCGCATGAAGGCGTTTGACCCTGACCTGCGTCTGGCGGCTGTCACCAATACGCTGGCAATCAACAACGAGGAGAACCGGAAGACCGGGCAGGTGTGGTGGCACGGACCCGCCGGCATCGACCCGTTCGGCTCCGCCGCCTACGGCGCACACTGCGAGAACGGCGGGTATATCTTCTACCCGGTGTTCTATGAACTGATGGCGCGCCTGAAGTATCAGGGTGCGCAGGCAGTCACCGACCGGTATGCGCAGATCGCACGGGTGTACGAATTCCACCGGCTGAAATCGGATGATACGGTGCCCGGATCCACCAACTGGCTGGAGGGACTTATCGGGGAGTTCCCGGAGAGCGGACTGGTTCCGACGGCGTATATCTACGGGCTGATGGGCGTGTCCGCCGAGACAGACGGACTGCATATTGTTCCCGCCTTCAATGATGTTTACGAAACGATGGGCGTTGTCTCCACGACCTACGGCGGGCACGCCTACGGACTGGAGGAAAACCGCAACGGCAGTCTGACGGTTTTCTGCAAGGACGGCACGATTGCGATGAAGCTTTGCTATCAGCCGCCGCGGTTCACGACCTTTCAGGCGACACTGTACGCGCAGGACGGTACGTCCGATACCCGCGAGGCGACCGTGGACGCCGACGGGGTGCTCCGCCTGGATCTGACCGGCGAGAATCTTGACCGGGTGGAGATCCTGCCCAAGCTCGGCTGAGCCGCTTTCCCCGTCGTCCCGCCCTCCGGCGGGACGACGCATTCCGACAGGCGCCGGAGCCTGCAAAAATCACTGAAGGAGACGCAACAAACATGGATACCATGACGAAGCCATCTGTGCGCAGGTATGTATCAATCGGTCTGCTGGCGTTGATCCTGCTGACCGGCGTCCTGTTGCTGACGGCAAAACTGCCGCCGGCAGACGGTGCGGCGGGTTACTACACGAAAGTATCCGTATGGGCGGCGGCAGCTGCCGTTGCGGACGGATTCTCCTCCGCGTCACTTATGGGCAGCGGGATTGTCCTGCTGGTACTTGTCGTGGCAGCGTTCTGCATCAGCGGCATTCTGTCTGCGGCGCTCCGCCGGGCATCCCTGCTGACACCCTGTACCGTTTCCCTGATCGCAGACGGCATCATTCTCGGCGCGGGCGGTGCCATGGGACTGAGCGCAGGCGGCATCGCGCTGGCGGTGTTCGGCTTGTTGCTGTCGCTGGCGGGCATAGCCTACGATATCCTGTGCGCGTTGGCTGACCGGAAGGCGGGTCTTTCGCCGACAGGCGGAGCCTCCGGGGAGGAAGAGCTGGCGCGCGGTCGGCACGGTCGCCTGATGATGGCAATCCTGGCGGGGGCATCCTTCCTGTCCGCCGCCACCGTGCTGTTCACGCCCTTTGTTTCCTATACGCCGACCAAGGGGCGCTTCCCGGAGGATGTCTCGGTGACGCCCCTTGACGCTCTGCGGACGGGAAGCCGGGATGTTACGGCTTTCGCCGCCTTCACGGTGTGCTTTATCCTGCTGGCAGCGAGCCTTGTCCGGCTGGTGCAGCTGCTCTGCCGGCTGTCGGCTCCGGCGGTGCAGGTCGCGCGTCGGGCGCGGGGCGTGGTGCTGGGCAATCTGGGACTGACCGGGGTGTATTTCCTTGCGGGCGTCATCCTGACTTTTGTCATGAACATGAACGGGAAGGTGTACTACCCCGGGGGCAGTCTGCCGCTGACACTGACGGCTGTGCTGGCTGTCCTGACCGCCTGCGTGCAGGGAGTCTGCTTTGCCGAACCGGACACGGCACACGGCGAAACCGGACGGGCGTGGCAGTATGTACTGCTGGGCTTTAAGGTCATTTTCAGCGTGCTGGCATGCTCCACCCTGCTGACCAATCTTATCACGGTGCGCTATACGGGCAGCTTCGGCACGTTTATCCGGCGCATCAACGGTGTCCGCCTGCTCCAGACCTACGGACCGCTCGGCAAGGCATACCACCAGATGGCTTTCCTTGTCATGCTGTTGCTTTCGCTGACGGTGGTGTTCCTGCTTGTGTCGGTCTCGGCATTTCTCGGCAGATCCCGGTTTTTCGCGGCTCTGCGTGGCGGGTATCGCCACGGATATGGCGGCGGTTCTGCTGGTCGGCGTCAGCTGTAAGTATTTTGAGGTGGTGCAGGGGCTGAACGAGGAGCTTATCTTCATGCTCCTGCCGGATCAGCTGACGCCGTACCTGCCGCAGGTCACGTACAAACTGTCCAGCGATGCCATTTACCCGATGCTGATCGGGGTGCTTCTGCTGGGCGTCCTGCTGATTCTGTCGCCCATGAGCCGGGACGAGCGCGAACGTGCCCGGACGGAGGGACGGGGTACGCGGGCGGTCGCCGGGAAAACAGTCGGCGCGCCGGATACGGAAAAGCCGGATTTCGACCCCTGCCCGGCGTTCACGGAGCTGGACGGCAGGCGGAGTCGCCTTTCCGCCGATGCCGATGTGCGGCGGGAGCAGGCGTTTCCGTCGCCGACGCTGGAGAGCGTGGTGCGTTTCGTGGTGTCGTATGCCCGGGACAGCCGCCTGCATCTGTCCTACCGTGAGGAGGAGATTGCGGATTTCATCGCGGGGCTGGGCGCATCGCGCCTGACCATCCTGCAGGGCATGAGCGGAACAGGCAAGACCAGCCTGCCGAAGATCGTGTGCGAGGCGCTGATGGGCAACTGCGAGATTGTGGAGGTGGAATCCTCCTGGCGCGACAAGAACGAACTGCTCGGCTACTACAACGAGTTCAGCCGGACATATACCCCGCGCAAGTTCACGCAGGCACTGTACCGCGCCTGCCTGGATCCGGATACCGTCACGCTCATCGTGCTGGATGAGATGAACCTCTCGCGCATCGAGTACTACTTCTCGGATTTCCTTTCGCTGATGGAAAACGAGGGAGGACAGGCGGGAACTGAAGCTGCTCAACACGCCCCTGTACTGCGTGTCGGATCACGAGCTTCGCCCCTACCGGGGACTGATTGACGGGCATACCATACGCATCCCGCGTAATGTCTGGTTTGTCGGCACCGCCAACCGTGACGAATCCACCTTCGGTATCAGCGACAAGGTGTATGACCGCGCGCATACCATGAATTTCCGCCACCGTGCCGCCCGGATCGAGCATTACGGCGCAGTGCAGGCACCCCGGTATCTGTCCTGCCCGATATTGCTTTCCCTGCTGGGGCAGGCGCGGGATTCTTTCCCCTTTGACGTGGAAACCAACGGGACGGTTCGCCGCGTGGAGGAACTGCTGGCACCGTATAATGTGTCCTTCGGCAACCGGGTTGCCCGGCAGATGGAGGACTATGTACGGATTTACTGCGCCTGCTTCCCCTCGCCCGCCAGCCGCCTGAATGAGGCACTGGAGAATATCCTGCTGAGCGAGGTGGTCGCCAAACTGGAGAACCGGAACGTGGAGGACAGGGAGGCGCTGGCTACCGAGTTTGACGGGTTGGGACTGCATCGGTGCGCCGACTTTGTCCGCGGACTGAATGAGGAGTTCCTGTAATGTCCGCGCTTTCAGAGGGACGCAGACCGCCCGTAGACCGATCGGAGGGAGCGCGGTTTGACGGGTATGACGCGCTGGCGGCATATGCCCGCGCCGCCGACTGCACCCCGCCGGACTATGCCGCCTTTGACCGGGCGACGGTCAGTCATATCAACCTGTTTTCCATGCGTGACAACTTTGACTTTGCACGTCTGTCGCGCATTCTGGATGAAATGCTCCTGGCACTGCCTGCCCTGCGGCGGGTGTTTGCCAAACCGATCATTCATCTGAAGGACGAGCAGGAGATCCTGCCGGTCGAGTCGGTGCGGGTGGTGAACAACCGCTCCATCCTGCACGCTTCCGCACACAGTGAGTTGTGGGAGGACATCACGGAGGCGGGCAGTATCCGCCCCCGGCGCCTGCTGACCGTGACCAACCAGGACGAGTATGCCCTGTACGAAAACATAGGCTTTACCCGGCTGATCCTGCAGACTGTGGCGTTCCTGCGGCATCATATCCGCACCGTGCGGGAGTTTTTGTACGCGGACGATATCCTGAGCCGCAACCTGTTGGAGCGCGGCAGTCACCTGTACTATGTTCTGGCGGTGGGAAAACTGCGCACGGGCTATATGCGGGGCATGGAGGCGTACCGCGATACGGCACAGCGGTGCCTTGCGCGGATGGAATACCTGTACGACGCGCTGACTTCCCGGATGGATTGCCCGCTGATCCGGCAGTGCAGCCGCTATGCAGGACGGTTTGTCCTGCACCGTTCCAATCTGTTCCGGATGCACCGTGACTACCACTGTGTGTACAGCCTGCTGTGCTTCTGTGCGGAGAACGGTATCGGTACCGAGACCGTGTCCGGCGATGCGGGCGGGCTGTCGGCGGAGGGCTATTTTGCCTTCTGCGAGGCGCTCTCGCTGTTTGCCGCCGGACATTTCAGCTTCGCACCGGATCCGCCGGAGCAGGCAATCCGCTTTTGTGATATGGATATCCGTCTCGCCTTCGGGGCGTGGTCGCTGCGTCTGACCGTAGTGCAGGGAGAACCGCCGGCGGACGGCGTGACGCCGCGCGGCATCCTGATAGAGGTTCGCCGCGATCTGACCTACCGCATCCTGCTGTTGCCCACCGTCCGGCAGAGCGTGCGGGACGGGGAGGATCCGGCAGGGGCATTCCGGTCGGTTTGCCCGGCGGACGAGTATCTGCCGACGGATCCGTTCGGCACCGCGGGGCGGCTGACGCTCAGCCTGACCGACATCGAGTCCTTCCGCCGCGTACAGCAGCTTCTGCTGCGCGCCATGGTGTATGCTTCCGAGCCGGAGGCGGGGGACGATGCAGACTGTCCCTTCTGCGGACATCCGCTGGGGGCGTTGCGCGTGACGGCAGACGGCTGGGTGCGTGACTGCCCTGCCTGCCGCACCCGCATAGCCCGGTGCCTCTGTCCCGTGACGGGACTTGCTTACCGCACGACCGGCATATGTCCGCCGGAGGGACGCATCCCCGTCCGCCGTACCGCGGTACAGACCGTACCGGAGCGGGGCGGAGATACGTGGCGGGCAGATGCCGAGCGACGTATGAATTTCCGGAATATCACCCGCCTGTCCCCGGACGGCAGCCCCGTCTGCCCACGGTGCGGACGGATACACAGCCCGCCCGCACCGTGCGGCGGCTGACCGACCGGGGAGGTGGCATTGCCCTTTACCCCGCAACAGAAGGAGAGGAGATATGCTATGTATACAGACGCTGAGGACAGACTGACGGACGCGGCAGAAGCCGCAGACGGCATCAGCCCCGGCTGGGATATATCCGCCGACGAGGAGGATCCGGAGGAGATGCCGTTTGCCGCGCGGTGGTTGCCGACGGCGTTTCTGTGCGGCAGTCCGGCATCCTACGGGCTGCTGACGGATGCCATGCCTGCCGCCACGCGGCATCTGCTGATAGCGGCAAACGGATTCGCCTCCGCCGGCGGCGTCAGTATGCCGCTGTACACCGCCTGTGAGGGGGGGACGGAGGAGCTGATGCGGGAGACTTTTCCCATGCTTCGCCCCGGCGGTGTGCGGGAGGACATCCTGCGCATGACCTTCGGGGACTGTACCCGCCAGCGCGAGCATCCGTTGGCGCGGTTCTGCGCGGCGCTGGCGGAGGCGGTCGGCACGGATTACCTGATCGCCGCGGAGGAGGGAGACGGGTATGTCGAGACCTTCCGGCGTGACGGCAACGGCACAGACGCCTTTCCCGATGTCTGCCGGGAGCTGGGACTGCGCCTCTCCGAAGAATTGGGACGCCTGCAAAGCAATCTGACCGACCGGGACTCCGCCGGTGGTGCCCGGCGGCGGCGCGGCTTGCCGGCAGTCAGTCCGGAGTATTTCGAAGTATCCTTCTGCGCCTGTCGCGTGAAGCCCGGTGAGGAGGACGGCAACTATACGCTGGAGATGTTTTCGGCAGGGGATCTCAACGTTTTTCCTGCTGGACGGAGAGGGGCTGTTCCCCCTGTGGACACAGCGCACGGAGCGTGTTTCACCCGAAACCGGGGATGCCATGGCGGGGCGGCGGCTGGTACTGCGGCACCCGGAGCCGTGTGCTCTGCTTCTGCTTTCGGACAGCGTGTGTGCGCCATTCCGGGCTGACACCGAGGAGGACGGCATCGTGCCGGTCCGTGACCGACTGCGGCTGGAGGAGCGCCTTCTGCGCGTTGTGCTGGCGTCCGGATCCGAGCAGGAGCTTGGCGCCCGCGCGGCGCAGGGCTTGGCTGACTTCGCCGCAGGGGGAGGCGAGCGCATCGGGGGCAATGACGGTTCTGACGGGCGCCGGCTCCGGGTATGAGGATTTCCGCGACGTCTGCGTTGCCCGCCTGCGCGTGCTGGAGCAGGACGCGGCTCTGTTGCCGGACGGGTATGATCCGCGTCCGCGTACAGAGGGGATGACCTGCGCGGAAGCCGAGCGGCACTTTGTCCGCGACCTGCTGGCAAACCGTCCCGATCTGCGGGATCGGACGGTTGGCGTGCTGGAGGAGCTTGTGCAGGAGCGCCTGCGCGGGTTGTCACAGAAGGAGGACGAAACGCAGAGCAGCTTCCGGGAGGAGGTGCTGGCACCGCCGCCGGAGGGCAGTGACGATCCGATACGCGGTCTGGCGCTTTGCGATGTGTACCGGGAACTGCGGCGGTTTGATGCCGTCAATGATTTGCCGCGCAGACAGATCGACCGGAGCTGTCGCCTGATGCGGACGTTTCTTGCGGAGCATTGGATCACCCTGCGCCCGCTCCTGTGCGCGCCCGGTGCGCCGGGACGGGCGGATGTCCCGGAGGAAGACGCGGCGCGCGCGGACAGACAGTATCACTGCTGCGTCGATTTGAACCGTAGGCTGGAGCAGATCCTGCGGGCTCGCCGCGTTGGACTTGCAGCCCTGCGTGCCCTGCTCGCCGACAGCCTGGCGCGCGTACAGTGGGAAGGGGAGAGCTGGACACTGGGGCGCGGCGATGCGGCAGACTGTCCGGATTTCCTGGATGCAGTCAGCGGAACGCTGCCGGAACTGCTGAAGACAGTCGGTGCGGCGTGGGGGCACGGCGGAACACCGGATGCCGGGCACTTCGGCTCCCTGCAGACGGCGTACACCGCCGAGCGGGAGAAGCTGTTTGATCGGGACGCGTCGCCGGGCGGCGTGTTCTCGGCACTGTGGCTGTCATTGAAGGAAGGGACTGTGCCGGAGAAACCTTCCGCACCTGCCGCGCGGCGGCGGTAGCCGGAGCGGGGGAAGCGTTCGGTGCCGCAATGGATATGCTGGCGGCGCTGTCTGTCGGGATCGGGCAACTGCGGGAGCAGATCGCGGCGCGCGGCGCCGAGCGGCAGTGTATCCGCGCCATTGCGGACAGCTTTGACTGGCAGTTCGCCTGCCTGCGGGGCGCCGTGTACGGATCGGACGAGGCTGGCTGGCGCGGGGTGACCGACGGGCTTGTTGACGGCGCGACCGCGACCGCATACCGCCGCGTTGTGCGCGAGTGGCATGAGACGCGCGCGTTGGATGAGCGTCGCCGGAGCACCTATGCTGCCTACCGGGACGCATGGGGCAGGTATCTGCGGAGTTGAGAAAAGCGGGAAGCGTGCATTCCGGGGACTTGCCGGGGCTCCGGAAAGGCAACACCGCGCAAAGACGGCGGCACGGCTACGCCGCCGGAAGTATCGTCAGATGAAACAAATCAGGAGGATATAAGAGAAAATGAGAAAGAATTTCGGGAAGAAGACATGGCTTTACCCCATGCCAGTGCTGATTGTCACGACCTACAACGAGGACGGTACGCCCAATGCCATGAATGCCGCATGGGGCGGCGTTTACGACACGGATCAGATCATGCTCTGCCTGTCCCAGGATCACCGCACGACCGGGAATATCCGTGCGCGGGGGGCGTTCACGGTCAGCATAGCCGATGCCGCCCACGCCGAAGCCTGCGACTATGTCGGGATGGTCTCCGGCAGGAAGGTGCCGGACAAGCTGGCGCGGGCAGGATTGCATACCGAACGTGCGGAGACGGTGGATGCGCCGGTCATCCGGGAGCTGCCGCTGGCGCTGGAGTGCCGGCTGGTAAGATTCAATGAGGACGGCATCTGCATCGGGGATATTGTCAACGTCAGCGTGGACGAGTCTGTCCTCAGGGGCGGATGGAGTGCCCGACACAGACCGACTGGATGCCATTGTGTTTGACGGTATCCGGAACCTGTACAGGCACGTCGGTAAAGCGGCAGCCCCGGCGTTTGAGGCTGGCAAAAAAAGCTGATTTGAGTAGCGGAGGATTCAGAATACCATGACAGTACGCAGAGACAGAAAAACAGATGCCCGCGGCATACGGCTGGGCGCGGCATTGCTGGCAGTTTGCCTGCTGGCGGTTGCCTGCCTGAGCGGCACCGGGTGCAGTGTTATTTTTCATCACCGCCGAGGAGCAGAGCCGGAACGCGGCTTCCTCTGCCGCGGAGGGTACCACCGCACGGCAGGACGATGAGCCGACCGGAAAGAAACGCATTGCCTTTACCTTTGATGACGGTCCGCAGGCGCCTGCCGAGAATCTGGACGCAGGCTATTACCCGTATACCACCTATGTGCTGGACAAGGTGGAGGCGCTCCAGAAGGCGGGGCATCGGGCGAACGTGACCTTCTTTGTGGTGGGCAGTCGCGCCGCAGAGTACCCGTCGGCACTGCGCCGCGCCGACTCGCTGGGCTGTGAGATCGGATCGCATACCTATAATCACGACTCCTTCCGGGGCAAGGATCAGGCGTTTATTGCCGATACGCTGAACCGGGCATCCGCGGCGATCACTGCCGCCGGAGTGCCCAAGCCGCGACTGTACCGTCCGGTGGGCGGCGCCGTCACGGCGGAACAGTTGGCATATACCGCCTCGCTGGGATATACGGCGGTGGCGTGGAGCATTGACACCACCGACTGGAGCAACCACCCCAAGACGGCGGATAAGTTCTCGGAGGACGCCGCACGTCGGGCGGCATACGAGCAGTTCGTGAACGACAAGGTGCAGCTGATTCTGGACAGTGCCGCAGACGGTGCCATCGTGCTGATGCACGACCTGTATATGTCCTCGGTGGATATTTTCATCCGTGCGGCAGACAAGCTGATCGCGCAGGGCTACGAGCTGGTGACGGTCAGTACTCTCCTTGGGTTGGATGGGAACAGCCAGCCGCCGTCTGTCATGTACATAGCGCGCGGGCAGACCGTGACGTATATGAACTGACTGTTCCGCATACGGCGGTCCGACCGGACGCGCCGCTGTGATTCCCGCAAGCAAAAGGCAGGCGAGAGTATCGCCTGCCTTTTGCGTACGCAGATCATGAAGAACCAAGGCTCATGTCCGCAGAGAGAGAGAGGGGGGAGGGAATCACGCGCCGACAACGCGGATCTGACAGGACTGCATGGCAGTCAGCGCCGCCCGGTGCGTTTCGGGGCTGACGCCCGCACAGCAGTCTGCATCAACCGTGATATCAATCTCCGGGAAAAGCGCCTTCAGAATCAGCGCGTTGGAAATAACGCAGATATCGGTACATACGCCGACGATCTCGATCTCCGTGATCTCCCTGCCGCCGAGCAGGGCAGCCCAATCGGTATACCCGAAGGTCGGTTTGTCGATATGCACGCAGTCGGGGCGGTCGATCTCCCTGACGACCTGCCAGCCCTCTGTTCCTTTGATGCAGTGCGGAACAGGCAGGTGCCTGCCCTCGTTCGTGTCCGCATAATCCGCCCCGTGCGTATCACGGGTAAAAATGATCTCATCCCCGGCGGCAATGCCGGCATCTATTTTGCTTTTGAGGTTCGGCAAAATGGCAACCGCTTGCTTCGTGCCGAGCGCACCGGTGACAAAATCGTTCTGAACATCAATTACAATAAGTGCTTTCATGAAAGGCTACCTCAGTGGATCCGGTTCTTGCGGCAACGCATCAGGCGTTGTCCCGCGCCTTCTTCCGCTTGCCCGCGGCAACGCCCGCGCCGACTGTGGTCAGCAGTGCCGGGATAGCCGCCGCGCCGGCAAAGGAAGACTTACAGCCGCCGGACGTTGCCTCCGTTGCGGTATCGGACACGCTGTCCGCCGTTTCGGGCTCGGTTGCGGAGACGGGAGGCTCCGTGGCGGGGTCGGTTTCCGTAGCGGTTTCCACGGTCATGTCCTGCTCACTCATGCCGATCGAGGACAGCACAACGAAGCTGTTGGCAGGGGACCGTGAAGCTATACACACCGTCCGTCGGTGCCACACGCCCGGAGGCGGCGATCATGGTGCCGTCTGTGGGCAGGGCGCTCTCGGTGAACAGGTAGCGGTTCAGCATGGTGCCGACAGCCTCTCCGGTAGAAATATTGAGCGTCTGCTCAGCCCCCGAGCGGTTGACTGCAATCACGCTCCAGCGACCGTCCGGTGTTTTGGCTGCAATCGTGTCTACCACATGGTCGGTGTCGCCCGTGATGTTGTACAACTGCGAGCCGAAGGGAATATAGTTGCACAGCAGACCGTAGGCGTAGTAGGACGGGCGGAAGCTCCAGGCGCCGTCCTTTTTGTAGCCGATAAGTCCCATGCCCATCAGTCCGCCGTTGTCGCCTGCGCCGGTGCCCGGTTCAACGGAACCCTGATAGTAGTACACGTCGTGCAGAGGCCAGTAGGACGCGCCGGCGGCACCTGCCTGAAGGAGTTGACCACCACAGACGCGATGTACAGCCCGCGCCCGTAGGTTTCGGTGGAAGCGGCATAGTAGGCGCCGATACCGGAACCGTCACCGAACTCACCAAGGAAGAAGGGGTATCGCCCGCCAGAGCCGTGCGGACAGTGACAAACTCCTGCGACACGACGTCAAGGAAGGGATGGTTGTAGCTCCATGCGTAGTTGTGCGAGTTGAACTTGCCGCACACGTCCCGCAGTGCCTCGACTGCACTGCAGAACCAGCCAAAGTTCTGGGAATCGTCCGCGCCGACCAGCACGATGTCGCCCATACCCATATCGTTGAGCCGCTTATACATGGCTTTGTAGCAGGCAACATACAGGTCGAAGTCAACCGCACCGCCCTCCACGTGGAAGGAGTAGCTCGGCTCGTTCTGGATAATCAGCTCCTTGACGCAGTTGTAGCCCAGCGTCTTCCGGATGTACTGCAGCAGGTAGGAAATGTTCTCCGCCATTTCCTCCGCATCGTTGGGGGCACCGATCCAGTCGCCGATGTTGGGGTGAGCCAGCCAGTGTCCGGCGGGGGCGCCCCACCATGTCAGCGTGACCCGCACGCCCAGCTCCTCGCATACCTTCAGGTAGGCAAAGAGGCAGTTCATTTCGTCATTGTCCATGTCGAATCCGTCCGGGTTGGCGGTGAACGGATCATCGTTGTCGTTCTGCTTCTCGAACCAGTCCGGTGTGACCATCATGCGCACCGCCTGTACACCGAGAGCCTGCATTCTGCCCTTGATGAAGTCCAGATCCTCGTCGGTGACGCCGTGGTTGCGGTTGACGGGCAGCAGCAGCTTGGGGTCCCACTCGCACCCCAGCGCATTGACCGTATGGCGATTGGCGGTTTCCGAAAGCGTCAAATCATAGGTGGAGCTGACAGAAGGCATTTCAATTATCTCCTTAAGTGTGATGTTGTCAACATATGCCGTCCCGGTGGAAAAACCAGAGCCGGGCGCCGACGTTGACCTGAGCCGGATTGTTGGTGATTGTGAAAATAAAGGTCACGGTCTGCCAGTCGGTGGTGCCGAACACCGAGGAGCTGACCTGCTCGCCCAGGTTGGTACCCTGACTGTCGTAGGTGGCAAGTCCCAGGCAGAAACCGGTTCCGCCGGTTACGTTCTCCGTCCGGACATCGCAGGACATGATGTAGGTCTTGCCCTGCCTGCAGTTGGCAAACTGCCCCAAGCTGCTGGCGACAGCTTGGCTGTTGGTGATCTTCATGCCGGCGGAGCCGTC
This sequence comes from Oscillospiraceae bacterium, assembly GCA_022009675.1. Classification (GTDB taxonomy): domain Bacteria; phylum Bacillota; class Clostridia; order Oscillospirales; family CAG-272; genus CAMEON01. The sequence goes on from CP091718.1 coordinate 1,701,243, forward strand.
CTTGCCTCCGTCCTTGACAAGCTTGCTTTTTCCGCTTGCAGGATCCTGCGTCCAGAAGTTCCAGTACTTTTCGGAGGAGGAAAAGTCTCCGTTTTTCAGGAGGGTTCGGGTCTCCCTTGCAGAAGCGGGCGTGGGGAATGCGAGTAGCAGGGACAGGGTCAGTCCTGCCAGCAAAAGGCAGGCGGTGAGCGTTCGTTTCATGGGACAATCTCCTTTTAATCATTCGGTGGTTGCGGTACGGGACTGCTCCGGGGCTGTCAGAATGTACGAGCTGTGGTATTTTTTTCCTGGAAATGCACAGCCTCCCGGATCTCTGCGGCGGTGCAGCGTACTCCGGTGGGTGCCATGACCAGTTTGTCCTCCTCATCGTCGGTGCGTACCACCGCGCCGATGATGATGCCGGTGAAGCGTCTGACCGGTCTGTCCACTCCGAGCAGATACACGTCCAGCTCCTCACCGTCCCCGCCCGTTACACCGGGAATGTAGCCGTAGTTGATGGGGTAAGTGAAGGTGTGCCCGTTTTTGGTGTGCGTGTACCCGATGGGGCGGTCGGTCTCCATGGTCACGGTGCATCCCAGCCAGAGCCGGGGGTCGGGGCGGGGCAGGGTGCCCGCCGGGCAGATCGGGTCGGTCATATGCGTATACCTCAGTGTGTGCGGCTGTTGAGCATGACCTGCTTAATATCCCAGAGCTTCTGGGACAGATCCACGTAGTAGTTGTGCGGGTTGGTGAAGCGGCGTACCTCCTCCCACATCCCGTCGCACTCCGCCTCAAAGTGGGCGCGGATCTCGGGCAGTGTGGGCAGACTGTATACCAGCTCGCCGCCCCGGAAGACCGGTACAAGCAGTTCCTCCGCCGTAAAGTCTGTCAGAACCTTGCGCTTCCACGTGTTCTGCGGGTCGAATATCTCCAGCGGCTGGGAATCGTCCACGGTCTCGTCATGCAGGCAGATGAGATCCGCCTCCGCCTTGCCGGTATCCCGTCCGCGCAGGCGATAGACCTTCTTGAAGTGCGGCGTGGTAATCTTGGAAACGTTTTCGCTGATCTTGATCTTGGGAATAATCGTCCCGTCCGGCGCTTCCACGGCGCACAGCTTGTAGACGCCGCCGAAAACGGGATCGCTCTTGGAGGTGATCAGCCGCTCACCCACGCCGAACGCATCAATCTCGGCGCCCTGCCGGAGCAGCTCCCGGATCAGGTACTCATCCATGGAGTTGGAAACCACAATTTTGCAGGTCTGCCAGCCAGCCTTGTCCAGCCGGGCGCGGATCTTCTGAGTCAGGTAAGTGATGTCGCCGGAGTCGATGCGGATTGCGCAGGACGTGATGCCGCGCGGGCGCAGTACTTCGTCGAACGCCGCGATGGCATGGGGCAGACCGGAGTCCAGCACGTTGTAGGTGTCGATGAGCAGGGTCGCATTGTGCGGGTATATTTTCGCAGTAGGTGCGGAAGGCGTCCAGTTCGCTGTCGAACATCTGCACCCACGAATGCGCCATGGTGCCGCCCGCCGGGACGCCGAACACCTCGTCCGACAGAGTGCAGGCGGTGGAACTGCACCCGCCGATGAAGGCGGCGCGGGCACCCAGGATGGCGGCGTCCGCGCCCTGCGCCCGGCGGGAACCGAGATTCACTGACCGCCCGTCCTTTTGCGGCGCGGGTGATGCGTGCCGCCTTGGTAGCGATCAGCGACTCATGGTTGACGATCATCAAAAGGTAGGTCTCAATGAACTGCGCCTGTATCGCAGGAGCGCGAACCGTAATCAGCGGTTCACCGGGGAATACGAAGGTTCCCTCCGGCACCGCCCACATATCGCCGGTAAAACGAAAGCTGCGCAGGTAATCGAGGAACGGCTCGTCGAAGCAGCCCTTGCCGCGCAGAAAGGCGATGTCCTCCTCGGTGAAATGCAGGTTCCGGATGTACTCCACCACCTGCTCCAGTCCCGCCGCCACGGCAAATCCGCCGCCGTCCGGGTTGTCCCGGTAGGACAGGTCAAAGTAGGCGATCCGGTCGCCAATGCCGGAACGGAAGTAGCCCCCTGCCATGGTCAGCTCGTAAAAGTCACAGAGCATGGTCAGGTTGCGGGAAATATCTTTCATCCTATGTTTCAGCCTCCTTGTCGGTGCGTGCCACTATTATACCATGCCCCCGGACGGTTGTCAATATCCTGCCGGGCTTTTCCCGAACAGCGGTATTTTCGGCGTCCGGTGGGCGTTCAGAAAAAATGCACCGTTAGCCCGGATAAGGGAAATGGGATATTGACAACCGCCCGGGGGCATGGTATAATGACCCCAACGACATGACAGCGGGCGTTGCCCGTTCGGGAAAGGAACACACATGAAACGCAAGAGACAATTCACCGCGCGGGTGCTGGCGCTCCTGCTGGCAGCCGTCCTGCTTGGGGGCACTGTGCCGCTCGGAATTACTGCGGCGGACACCATAGCAGTCAGCCCGACCGCACTGACGACCATTGTGCTCGCCGACGCCTGCGAAGCCTTCGGGCATATCGACGGCGGCGAAGGGCAACTGTATGTGGAGACTACACTGGGAGATCCCTATTTTGACCGCGTCCGCCCGGGCGATCGCATTGATCTGAAGGTGCGGGTGGAGAAGGCCGGTACATACCGCTGGTGCGTGGTCAGCGGTTGGGCAAAAGATGCCGCAAACGGAACCTTCCGCCTGTTTCTGGACGGAGAGCAGATCACGGAGCCGCTGGCAAATCAGGTGCCGGGCATTGACTGGCGCACATGGCAGGACAGCACGCCCGGAACCGTGAAGCTGCCCGCCGGGGAGCATACTCTGTCGCTGGTGACCGATACCGCCGGTCCCAATCTGTATGCACTGAAACTCGCGCCGGAGGGCGTGGAGCTGTCCGTGCCGGAAGGAACAGTGCCGCTTTGTGAGGCGGACAGCAACACGCCGGTGCAGGTGTATACCGATTACGCCATCCAGTTCTGCATGACGGTTCCTTTTGACTATGTGACCGTGGCGGCGCCCAGCTACAATAATAACAAGGGCTCCTTCCGGTTGGAGCTGTTCCGCTGGACGGAGAGCTACAGCAAGACAGTCGGCGGGCAGGCGCTGGCAACGCAGGACTTCATTGATTTCAACGACAACGCCACGCTGAAGCTGAAATTCGGGCACAATATGGATGCGGGCGAATACGTCCTCCGGCTGACCAATATCAGCGAGGACGCGAACGAGCAGATCGGCGTCTGGACGTCGCCGACCGCGCCGGAGAACGTCCGCAACTATCAGGGCGGCATCGAGGTCGCCAACGCCGCCCGCATGAATGTGCATTACTTCGGCAGTACGGACAAGCCGCTGGCAGGCATCAGCCCTGCCCAGGGTGAGCGTGCGCCGGTCTATGAGGAGATCAGGGAGAGCATGAAGGATCTGACCCGCTACGGGTTGCCGGCTACCAGCCGCTACCTGACTGCCGAGCTTATGCCGGACACATGGGTGTTCACCGATGCGCTGGGGCGCACGTCGCTGTCCAACGCCGAGGTGGGCGACCCGCGCACGGATCGGACGCTTGCGCTGTTCTACTGGATATGGCACGCCACCTTTGCCGGACTGCGCACGCCCTTCAACGTGCAGGAGTTCATTGATAAGCAGACGGCGGCGGGCATCCCGCTGGAGGATTACCTCTATGACTTCAATTATGCCGGCTGGCCGTCGGCGACCGGGGCGCAGTACTTCTGGGATCAGCCGATCTATGGCTACTACCGCTCGGATGATGTGTGGGTACAGCGCCGGCAGGCGGAGCTTCTGGCGGCGGCGGGCGTGGATGTCGTGTTCTCGGACAACACCAACGCAACGCTGGTCTGGGCGGATGCCTACCCCTCGCTGTACGAGACCTGGCTCCGCGCCCAGCAGGACGGGGTGAATACACCGAAGATCTCCTACTTCATGCCCTTTGCGGCTGGCGATGCCACCAAGTACCAGCTGAATCATTTCTATACCAACATTTTCCATGACGGCAAGTACCGCTCGCTGTGGTACTATCTGGACGGCAAGCCCATGCTGGCGGCGTACCCCTCCAGCCTGTCCGATTCGGTGATGGACAAACAGATCGCCGAGTTTTTCACCTTCCGCCCCGGGTATGCGTCATACTTCAGCAAACGGGAGTTTGGCACATGGGGTTGGCTGTCAACCTATCCGCAGGCGGCACATTACAGCTCGTCTGACCGGAAGAACATCGAGGAGATGTCTGTCGGCGTCGCGCAGAACGCCAACTATGAGACAGGCGAGCTGGCGGCGATGAGCGGCGGTCCGATCATGGGGCGCTCGTACACCAAGGACAAGAGTCATCTGAACGAGGCGGGCAGCACGCTCTGGGGCTACAACTTTGCGGAGCAGTTTGAGTTCGCGCTGGAGAAGGATCCCAAGGTCATTTTCGTGACCGGCTGGAATGAGTGGTGCGCCAGCCGCTATGAGTCGTGGCCGGACGGCGGTCACTCTATCGTGACCAATGCCTTCCCGGATCAGTTCAACAACGAGTATTCCCGCGATCTGGAGCCGTCACGCGGCGCACTGGGGGATACCTACTACTATCAGTTTGTCAATTTCGTCCGCCGCTACAAGGGCGTGCGCACGCTTCCGACGCCCTCGCAGAAGGCGTCCATCGACCTGACGGCAGGCGAGACGCAGTGGAGCGCGGTGGAGCCTTACTATGCCGCCTCCATCGGCAATACGGGCGACCGGAACTCTGACGGGTACATCGGGACGCATTACAGCGACTATTCCGGGCGCAACGACATCATCGGTGCCCAGCTTGCACGGGACGGCGAGTACCTGTACTTCCATGTGGAGTGCGCGTCCGACATTACGCCCTACACCGACCCGCTGTGGATGAACCTGTACATCGACTGCGACGGGCAGAATGCAGGCTGGAACACCTTTGACTACGTGGTCAACAAATCCGCTGCCTCGGCGGACACTGTCGTGCTGGAGCGTTTCACCGGGGACGGCTATGCCTCCGAGAAGGTCGCCGACTGCGCCTACACGGTGGACGGGCGGTACATGACCGTTCGGGTGCGCAAGTCCGACATCGGGTTGTCCGGCTACGATTTCACGGTGAATTTTGCCTGGACGGATAACGTACACGATGCCGACGACACCGGTACCGGTGACGGCAGACCCGGATACCACAGCTTTTTCCGGCGATATTCTGGACTTCTACACCTCCGGCGATGCGGCACCCGGCGGACGCTTCAAATTCAGCTACGTCAGCACTGCCGCCAACGCGGGCGTGGAGTCGGATACCGCTACTGCGACCGAGACCGCGACCGGGCAGGACAGTCAGGTGCCTGATTCCGATACCGGCGTGTCGGAGTCGGCTTCCGCTCCGTCCGCCGACAGCGAAACGGCGCCGGCTTCTGCGGGCGGCTGTAAGTCCGGACTTGCCGGGGGCGCTCTGCTCTTGGTGGCTGCCGGAATCGCGCTTGCCACAGTCATGACGGCGGCTCTGCCCCGCCGCAAAAAGCAATAACCCCCTTCCTTGCGGGAGCCGACGGTTCTGTCGGCTCCCGCTTTCTGTCCGGAAATGCATTGACAGCCGCAGGCGGGCATGGTATAATAGAGTCGAAAAATGCCGGGAGCGGACAGACCCCCGGATAAGGTAAGGAGAGAATCGTTATGGGTATCAATCAGCAACTGTTCGGGTATATAGACGCGTGTCCGACCGCGTTCCATACGGTGGCGCATACGGCAGATATGCTGGAGGACGCGGGATATACGCGCCTGTCCGAGACGGAATCGTGGAAACTGCGTCCGGGGGAGGGGTATTTCGTCACGCGCAACGGCTCATCGCTCATCGCCTTCCGGGTGCCGGAGGAGGAGTTTCCCTGCTTCATGATCGCCGCCGCGCACGGCGATGCGCCTACCTTCAAGATCAAGGAGAACGCCGGCATCACGGACAAGAATTATGTCCGGCTGTCCACGGAGAAGTACGGTGGGATGCTGTGTGCGACATGGCTGGATCGCCCGCTGGGAATTGCGGGACGTGCCGTCGTGCGCACACCCAACGGACTGGAGACGCGGACGGTCGATCTGGGACATGATCAGGACGGGAACACCGTGCCGAACGCCATCATTCCGTCTGTCGCCATCCACATGAACCGTGCCGCTAACGATAACGCGTCCTATAATCCCGCAGTGGACATGGTACCCCTGGCGGGAACAGCCGCGGATGCGGGCGACCTGCGGGAGCGCGTCGCGCTGGCGGCGGATGCCGATCCGGAGGATCTTCTGACCTGTGATCTGTACCTGTACAATCCGCAGCCCGGTGTCGAGTGGGACGGGCTGATTGCCGCGCCGCGGCTGGATGACCTGCAATGCGCCTTTTCCTGCGTCACGGCGTTCATCCGTTCCGGTGAGGACGATGACCGCGCCGGATGCGCCATGCCGGTGCTGTGCGTGTTCGACAACGAGGAGGTCGGCTCCCAGACGCGGCAGGGCGCGGCGTCCACTTTCCTTTCGGATGTTCTGGTGCGTGTCGCCGCCGAGCGGGGCTTGACGAGGGAGGAGTACCTGATGCGGCTTGCATCCAGTTTCATGCTGTCCTGCGACAACGGGCACGCGATCCATCCCAATCACCCGGAATTTGCCGACAAAAACCACGCCGTGACGCTGGGCGGCGGTGTGGTCATTAAGTATAATGCCAGCCAGCGTTACACATCGGATGCCGTGACTGCCGGGCTGTTCCGGCTGATCTGCGACGAGGCGGACGTGCCGGTACAGGTCTACACCAACCGGGCGGATATGCCGGGTGGTTCGACGCTGGGGAACATTTCCGGCACGCAGGTATCGGTACCCACGGTGGATATCGGGTTGGCACAGCTTGCCATGCACGCCTCGTATGAAACGGCAGGCGCCGCCGACACCGCCTATATGGTGCAGGCGTTGACGGCGTTTTTCCGCCGTTCGCTGACCATGAGCGGCGACGGATGCTATGCATTGCTGTAACCATCCTGCGTTGAACGGAAAGGAGACCGAATCATGACATACGTAGTATCCGATCTGAACGGGCATCTTGATGTGTTCCGCGACCTGCTGGAGAAGATCAGCTTCAGCGAAAAGCGGGATGTGATGTATGTGTTGGGGGACATCGTGGACTATGGTCCGCAGCCCATGGAACTGGTGCAGGATCTGAGCACCCGCATCAACGTCTACCCGATCGCGGGCGACCGCGACTACACTGCCGCCCGCCTGCTGACGGCATACGAGAAAATGCTGAAAACCGGGGAGAGACCGGCGGATTTTGCGGAGGAGATGGCAGACTGGATCCGCGACGGCGGGCGCACCACTATGGAGGAATACCGCCAGCTGGATGATGACGACCGCGAGGGCGTGCTGGATTATCTGACGGATATGCCGCTGTATGAAGAAGTGACGGTTGGCGGGCGGGACTACCTGCTGCTGCATCGCGGCATATACGATTTTACGCCCAATCTGGATCTGGACGAGCTGGCGCCGGAGGATTTCTTCTCCGAGTCGCCGGATCCTGCCGACACGTATTTTACGGACAGAATCACGGTCGTGGTGCATATGCCCACCGCCGAGACGCAAAATACCGAGCCGCGCATTTACCGCGGGAACGGCATTATTTTTCATTAACTGCGGCCTGGCGCAGGGCGGCAGACTCGGCTGCCTGCGGTTGGAGGACGGAGCAGAATTCTATGTCTGACAGGAGAAAAACAACGCAGGGCAGGGCAGGGAAATCCGCCGGGACGGGCGCGGTATATACCGTTTCGATCACGGATTTGAGCAACCTCGGCTACGGCGTCGGGCGGTTGCCCGCGGACGGGAATGCCCCCGGAGCATCGGACGCCGGCAGCGGGGCTGCCGGCAAGGTGATCTTTGTCCGGGGCGCTGTCACAGGCGATACGGTGGAGACAGCCGTCATCAAGGAGACTGCGGGGTATCTGGTCGGGCGGCTGGTGCGCGTGGTAACGCCGTCGCCCCTGCGTGAGCCGGCGCAGTTCTGTACCGCGCCGGAGGCGTGCGGCGGCTGTGTGTTCCGGCATCTGACCTACACCGCCGAGCTGGAATCCAAGCATCGGCGGGTGCAGAGCGCCTTCCGGCAGGCGGGGCTGGCAGATGTCCGTGTCCTGCCGCCGCTTTCGACAGGCAGGACGGCGGGCTATCGCAACAAGGGGATGTACCCGGTGCAGGCAGGCAGAAACGGGATGCAGGCGGGCTTTTATGCCGCGAAGTCGCACAGGCTGATTCCGTGCGCCGATTGCGCGCTCCAACCGCCGGCATTTGCCGGTGTGGTCGGGACGGTGTGCCGCTTCTGTGACCGCGAGCACATTCCCGCATATGACGAAACAACCGGTGCGGGGATTTTGCGGCATATCTACCTGCGCACTACGGCGGCAGGAGAGATCATGGTCTGCCTGGTCATCAACGCCGACGGTCTGCCGGGCGGGCGCGCAGCAGAGGCACGACTGGTGGACTGCCTGCTGGCGGAACAGCCGCGCACGGTCAGTGTCCTGCTCAACATCAACCGCAAGAATACCAACGTGGTGCTGGGTGAGCAATACAGGAAGCTGTACGGATCCGGCTGGATCGAGGACACGCTGTGCGGACTGCGCTTCCGGCTGTCGGCGGGTTCATTCTATCAGGTCAACCGCGAGGGCGCAGAGCTGCTGTATGAAACGGCTGCGCGCATGGCGGAGGTTCGCGGAGGCGAGAGCCTGTGGGACCTCTACTGCGGCGCGGGAACCATCGGACTGTCCATGCTATCCCCCGGACGCAACGCACGCCCCGCACAGGTGACGGGCGTGGAGATTGTTCCGGAGGCGGTGGCGTGCGCGGAGCAGAACGCCCGCCTGAATGCGGAGGCAGGGGCGGATTCCGCCTGATGCGGCGCACTTTTTTTCTGCGCCGACGCAGGGGATGCCGCCGCGCTGTTTGCCGCTGCCGACACGGGGGCGGCGCCCGCACCGGATATCGTAATCATAGACCCGCCGCGCAAGGGCACCACGCCGGAACTGATCCGGGAACTTGCCCGCCGGGGCATCCCCCCGCGTTGTTTACGTTTCCTGCGATCCCGAAACGCTGGCGCGCGACTGCGCTCTCTTTCGCGCGAGCGGGTATGCTGTCGGCGAGGTGCAACCGGTCGATATGTTCCCGCGGACGGGGCATGTGGAGACGGTATGCTTGTTATCAAAATAGTAAAAATAAGCGCCAAACAGTGGCGTATTTCCATGCTTTTTAAGAAATGAGTGCCATCAGAGGAGCCTTGCGGAAAACCCGGCTTTCTTGTATGGGAACATATGTAGAAGATTGCTTGTCACGGTGCTTCAGAAAAGGGATTAAGTGTTAAGCAGTAGATTACTTTGAGTGAGAGAGGTGAAATCGATGATTTCAGAAGAGTTAAAAGCAATAGTTGATAATTATAAAAATCAAGGAAAAATGAATTTCCTTGATGAAACCACAGAAGAAAAGATTTCAGACTTTGAGAAAGAACATAGCGTTAAATTGCCTGCAAAATACAAAGAATGGTTGTTGTTCTCTGATGGCGGAGAGTTATTCTTGCCTGCAGGTATTCAATTATATGGTGTTGAGCATAAGCCTGTAATTGATGTTAACGACAATGACAGACCTAGTAACGAATATATGGTAATTGGTGCACTATCATCAGGTGACCCTATTCTCTGCGAAAAGGCTGGTGAGAAAATTGCCGTCTATAATCAAGAAGCTGGAAGGATCGAAGATGATGAAATCTATGATGACTTTATAGCATTCTTGAATGACTTGTACGATTTGCTTGGCATAGGGGGGTGAGTCTATGTCAAGAAGAACAGCAGAATCCAACAAAGCGATACTTGCCGCTTGGAATAAGGAACAAGAGCTGGTTCAGGAAGGGAAAGGGACAAGAGAGTGGACTCCAGGACAGCAGCGGGATATTATTGAAAAAGGTAAGGCCTATGATGAAGATGGCGTTGCTTTTCAAGGTCAACATATGAAGAGTGCTGAGATGTATCCGGAGTATCAAGGTGACCCCGGAAACATTCAGTTTTTGACAAGAGCTGAGCATTTAGAAGCTCATAATGGAAACTGGAAAAATCCAACAAACTGGTATTTCAATCCAGTGACTAAAGAAAAATTGGACTTTGGTGATAACCCATTTATTCCTTGTGAGATAATCGATTTGCCTGAACCGGTAATGAGGCCAAGTGTCACGTCTGAAGCAATAGAAGAAAAAAAGCCAGACTCGATTAAAGAGGTGGACACTAAAAAGGACTCCGGGATTAAACCTGAATCAGATAAGGTAAAAAAGTAAACACGACGAATACTGTAAAAACCTGATATAAAACCGGCTGGAGGTTTTTGGAATACGGTAAAAAAAGCTTTTTAAAGCTGTAGCAGATTTTTTTCTAATCGTCATCCAGTACTAACTGGAATTGCTAAAGCAGTTGGCGCGGCAGGAATAGCGGCTGCAACAGATGCAGTAATTAATGGCGGACGTTCAGGTTCTGGAAATGGTGGCTCTTTTTCATATAGCAATGATGATGTTCTGGTTGATAATCCATGCACGGACATTTCTATTGAGCGTTCTTCTCCTGAAGAGCATATGGTTAAAGGACATGGGCAGCGTTACCACTATAAAGATGGTAGTGTAAGATGGAAGGAAAAAGACCCGTATCCACGTGGCGGTAATAAAGACGAATAACAAAAGAATAAACCCTCTCAACCTTCACGGCTGGGAGGGTTTCGTGCGTCTATGCCTATCTTTCCACGTCGACCTTATGGCGACACCAATCAGGAGCAATCGAGCCATTTGGAGAAAGTATGTCTGCTATCCATGGGGAAACCCCTGATATTCCGCATCTATTGCGAAAACGGCAGAACATGACGGCAAGGAGCGCGTCGCGCGGTGCGCTCCTTGCCAAGCAGGCAATAAAAAAACAAATCCGAACCAATTTCGACCTGCGAAATAGTTCGGATTGTTTCGTTTGGTGACCCCAGCGGGAATCGAACCCATGCCTTCGCCGTGAGAGGGCGACGTCTTAGCCGCTTGACTATGGGGCCTCACGTGACGACTTGCACATTATACCACGATCAGAGGCGTTTGTCAAGAGGTTTCAGAAAAGTTTTTTCGCAAATTCTCAGGGTGAAAGCAAAAATCGCGGTCCGGGAGAACTCATTGGTCGGTTGCAGGAGTATGACGTTGCCGTCACTCCCTATTCCGTGCTGACAATGGCATCCTTCACTGCACATCACCTGCCTGAAAGGTAATTTCTCGCATCCGATTGATAACCGACTTCAGTTCATACTTCCGCGGCAAATCAAGAAAACGTTCTGTCGTGGTAAAGAAGGACGAGAACACCGTGTCCAGACCTTCGGCTGCAATCGTATCATAGAGTGCATCGATAACGGCATCAAGCTGAACGCGACAATCGGTGGTGCGAAGCTCAATCCAGCGAAGCATATACCCGAGGGCATCCAGCTGTCGCTTGGACACAATATCATGAAGCCCCCGAATGTCAATCTTCTCATCGCCAATGAAGATAAAGCCCATATCGGATACCTCCAGCCGCTCACTTCCGCTCCCTTTGGGGTAGGAAGTAAAGTTCGTTGAATAGAGCGTGCGCGCCTGCGTCCACGAGGTCTTGGGAGGCAGATCGGGCGAAACACCGCATGCCTCGCATATTTCCCGCGAGCGCCCGGTCACATCATGGATGAGGTAGTCCTCCATCAAGTAGATGCGGTCAGCCACAGCCAGATACTCCCCGCTTCCGCCGATGACCAATATGGTGGAAACTCCGCAGGATGCGAACAATTCGCCTACGCGGTCAGTAAACGGGGTAATGGGCTCCCGCTTTATCAGTTCCTTCATCATCCGATCACGAATCATAAAGTTGGTAGCGCTTCGGTCCTCGTCGATGAGTAAGAGTTTCGCACCGCAGTCCACGGCTTCCATAATGTTCGCCGCCTGCGAGGTTGAGCCGGAGGCGTGATCGGTGGAAAAAAATCGCGGGTGTCTCCGCCCGGCAACCACTTGATGAACGGAGAGATGTTGACCGATTTGACGGATCTCCCGTCCTCCGCCGAAATGGTCATGGCTGAAGCGTCGGTGATGCACAGCTCGCGACCATCGCCAAGGCAATGGTCATAGATACCCGCGGATATGGCATCGAGCAGCGTGGATTTTCCGGAATAGCCGCCACCGGTGATGACGGTTACCCCGCGCCGGATCGCCATACCCCGCACACCGCAAACTTCAATCTCGTCATTTGGTGTCGAGCAAAACGGAATAGCACCCGTAAGAGGCAGATCGGTCGTCTTGGCACGCGGAAGAATGCTGCCATTGGCAATAAAAGCGCAGTAGTCACTCTTTGCGAGCCACGCGCGGATGTCTGCTTGTTTGGTCGAAAGTGCGATGGTTTGATTGAACTTTACGATGTCGAACTGCGCGATAAACATATCCACAGCGGCGGGCAGGTCACGGCAAAGCATTTGAATTGCTTTTTCTGAGTTTTTCCTTTGGGCAGTTGTACCTGCATCCGGATGCACAGACACATTTTCGGAGGACGGGAAACGTCATCGTCCGGCAAATATACCGTATTTCCGCTTCCGTTTATATAATCTTTTTGCGGGCGAATGGCAAAATACGCCGTGTTGCGTACAAGCACCTCTCCTCCCGGTTTATGGATATAATACTTTCCGTTTTCGTCATCGGGACGGGAGCGGTTATAAAGTCCGGTATTGAGCTCGTCGATATACGGAATAAAGGCGCGCAAGCAATAATCCGCCGCGGCAGATGTAACCGTATCAAAGCCCAGCTTTTCAACGGGGATGCTCAATGTGAGCGTCGGTTTACTGTATGCCAATTTGTGAGTATAGGAGATTTCGCAGGATATGTCCTCATGCCAATATACAGGGTCATATTGAACTTCCGGATCCTGATCGGGATTGGGAAGCACAAGGATTGATTTACCGTCATACATTTCCTTGTATGTGGTCGTGTTGCTTTGCATGTTTAACAGATAGTGTTTCAGACGATTCATAAGCCTCACCCTTTCGATTATTGAATTCGTAAATTAAAGTTTGTGGTTACTAAAAAAGCAAAAACCTGAAATGAATCAACTCCATTTCAGGTTGCATGAATAATCCGAGGCAAAATGACCTTTATTCATTTCAGTCAACAAAAACAAGGCAGACCAAAATGAATAATTCTCATTTCAGCCCGCCTCGGTATATCACATCGGCAACTATTTTACACCGCACCAAACGTAGGTGCCGCCTGCATAAACAGTATCCTGAAATAAAAAACTATTCTATTATGCATAACAACACCTCCAAACACAGTATTTGCGGTAATCATCAAATCGCTCCATCGTCACCAAATGTCCAACGATGCAACAGCATTTCGTAACCACGCTGATATCATACCACGTTTCCTCTCGTTTGTCAATATATTTCGGGAAATTTTGGCTTTGGCAGGGGGGCGCCTATGCGTGAGTACAGATGCGGATTATTCAGAGGATCCCTGTGCCAATGAAACTGCTTGAATTGAATATGCCACTTGACTTTTGTACGCAGGTATGATATAATTATTGAGCAAATTGAGCAGAAGTACGAAAGTAGCACCGTTCCTTTGGACGCAGGTGCCGGTCGACTGTCTCAGCGTACGCGGGGCAGGGAAGGTGCGGGCGGCTGGAAGGCTCGGTGTTTCCTGAATTTTTTCGTATAGGAGGAATATCCCGTGAAAATCAGAGCTGCTGTGTCCCTTGTGAGTGCCGTCGCAACCCTTGCGCTGGTCTTGTCCCTCATTGCCTGCGGAGAAACGAAAGGGGACGGGGAAACCGCTTCTGTCGTCTATCCGGATGTGCCCAATATTCCGATTGCAACGAGTTCGGTAACCGAGGCCCCCGCGCCTTCAACCAATAAACCGGACAGCACGCAGACCACGCGTGATCCTGCTACTGAGCCTCCCACTTCCGCGGAAACCGCGACCGCAACGGAACCGGTCGATGTGCTTACGGAGCCGCAGAGGATGCTGATCGCCGCCGCCGTGCGGACAGCGAATACCGACGGCGCCCATGTGACCGTCGTTTGCGTCAATCGCCTGACCGATGGTGCGGGGCAGTCCACCGAAGTCAAAAACAGCGTGGAATGGCGCAGGGTAGGCGGAAACTGCACGCAGTCCGGAACCGGTGGCTATACGCTGCAGGGCAGCACGTTCTACCTGACCGATGCTGGCGTGAAGGTGCCCGCGTTGACCGCGCCGCAGGTCGCGTGGATATATGAGAGCGTCATCGCGCCGGGACTTTTGCCGTTTGATCCTGTCACCGTTCAGACGCTGAACGCATCGGGCAAATCGGTCACGGTATCCGGCGTCCGGGATCAGTAACGCGATGCGCTGTTGGAGTCCCTGCAAACGCTTGCGGACAATGTGACGCTGACTGAGGTCACGGGCGCCGCCGCACTGAATGCGAACGGCAGTCTTGCCGACTCCTCCTTCCGCGTTTCGATGACATATACCGTCGAAGGCGATACCTACCGGCAGGATGTGGAGATCATCTGCTCATACAGCTACGGTGATACCGAAGCCATCGGCGTTCCGACCGGCGCGGATACCTGCCGGGCTGTGTCCTTCCGCGACCTGTTTGATGTCGATGTGCCCGCTGAGACTGAGACCGGGACTGCCACGGAAACCGCGCAGGAACCGCAGCAGACTGTTGTCCGGTACGTGACCGCGACCGCGCTCAATGTGCGTTCCTCGCCGGACTTCAGCTCCGCGAGCAACATCGTCGGATACCTCAAGAAGGGCGACCGTGTGGTCATTCTGGAAGACTACGGCAATTATGTTGTGATTGAGTATAACGGCAAGCGCTGCTACATCGGCACCCGCTACCTCAGCGAGACAAAGCCCGACTGAGCATCGGACGCCAGCCAAAAAAGGAACCCTGCGGGGGTTCCTTTTTTGGCTACATGGACTTTTTTCTTCAATACCCTTCCGTTTTGCCGCGGAGCCGGCGCAGGATCTTGCGCAGCAGTTCTGCCGGGAAGACGGTCAGCGCCAGCAGGGAAGTATAGCTCAGCTCCCGAAGCGTCAGTGGGGCGGTGCGCAGAACCGAGCCGCCGAGGTAGACGAACAGGATCTGTACCAGCAGAACAGCGGTCATGATGCCGGTAAAGCCGGGGTTTTCGGACAGCCCTGCCAGCGGGTTGAGACGATCGGTGCGGGCGTTGAAGCAGTTGAAAACCGAAGCGAAGATGAAAAGAGCAAAGAAGGCGGTCATGAGGTAGATGTTGTCCTCTGCAGTCCGGAAATGAGCCGCTACGGCGGGCAGCTTGAGAAACAGCAGGCAAAGTCCGATCGTGAAGCACCCCAACCACGCGATTTCGTGGATCATGTATCGGTTGAGTATCGGCTCGTCGCGCCGTTTGGGACGATCCTTCATGTAGGATTCCAGCGGAGCCTCGCCTGCGAAGGCAAGACCGCCCAGCGTGTCCATGATGAGATTGATCCAGAGCATCTGTACGACCGTGACAGGCGCGTCAATGCCGATGAAGGGACAGATCATGGATACGCCGACGGCGCACAGATTCATGGTAAGCTGGAGCGTGATGAATTTCCGGATGCTTTTGAAGATGGTGCGTCCGTACAGGACGGCACGGGCGATGGAGGACAGATTGTTATCCAGAATGATGATGTCCCCGGCGTCCTTGGCGACCTGCGTCCCGGCGCCCATGGCAAAGCCGATGTCTGCCCGTTTGAGTGCCGGCGCGTCATTGATGCCGTCCCCAGTCATACCTACCACCAGTTCCGCTTCCTGCGCCAGCCGCACGAGGCGGGATTTGTCTGTCGGGAGCGCGCGGGCGATGACGGCGATGCGCGGCAGAAGCTCCCGCAGGCGGTTGTCGGTCATGTCGGAAAGCTCCCGACTTTCCAGCACAAGATCGGTGCCGCCGCCCAGAATGCCGCAGGAACCCGCGATGGCACTGGCGGTATCGCGGTTATCCCCCGTCATCATGACCACGTGGATGCCCGCCCGGCGCAATTTCTCCACCGCCGCAGGTGCCTCCGGGCGTAGCCGGTCGGCAAGGAGCAGTGCGCAGACCAGTGTCAGTCCCTCCCAGCCGCCGCCGTCCGGGGACAGCCGGCGCGGGGCAGGCTGCCCGGCTGGAATTTCTTTCTGTGCCAGCAGGAGGACGCGACCGCCGGCACGTGTCATTGCCCGGATGCGGCGCTCAAATCCGCCGCGATCGTAGCCGTCCGCCCGCCCCAGCCGGCTTCCGTCCGGTGCCAGTGCACCATCCAGCCACGGAAGCAGGCGCTCCGGCGCACCCTTGACATACAGGTACCGACTGCCGCCCCGCCCGATCAGTGCGGCGGCGTACTTGTTCGTGCTGTCGAAGGGCAGGCGGGCAAGCACGCGCCCGGTCGGCGGCGTCGGGAGCGGCGGATTTGCCAGCACGCCGTCCATCAATGCCCGGTCGGTGGCATTGCCGCCCAGCGCCCGCAGGCGGGGGGCTTCCGCGACCTTCCGGCTTCCGCCCGGGATGCCGTCTGCCGGGATACCGGGTACCGATTGCGTATTGGTCATGCAGGCATCCGCTATGCAGGCGTACAGTCCGGGCGCGCCGGTAGCCAGAGCCGCAAGGTCGGGAAATTCCTGCCCGTTGCCCAGCACGGCACAGCCGACCGACAGCACCCCCTCGGTCAGTGTCCCGGTCTTATCGGTGAAGAGGATGTTCATGCTTCCTGCCGCCTCGATCCCGACAGGCTTGCGCACCAGTACCTGGTCGCGTACCATTTTGCGGATGTTGGAGGACAGCACAACGGCGATCATCATGGGCAGTCCTTCCGGCACAGCCACGACCAGTACGGTAAGCCCCAGCGTGGCGGCATGGAAGCAGGTATTCCAGACCCAGCGCCAGTCGGACAGCCGTGCAAGGATGACTGCCCGGTCAAACCCGGTGTCGAACAGAAAGGCGTTCAGCAGGAAGATCAGCGCCACCAGCGCGGCGGCGAGGTAGCCCATCCGGCTGATCTGCCCCGCAAGCCGGGTCAGCCGTAGCTTGAGCGGGCTTTCGCGCGTGTCGGTCTGCACCTCGTCGGATATTTCGCCCAGGAACGTCCGGTCGCCGACCCGCTCGACCAGCATTTCCCCCTGCCCGGACAGCACGGTGCAGCCCCGGAGCAGGGAGGAGGAGTCGGCGGGTGAGAGCCGCTCCGGTGTGGGGGCGTCAGACGGAGCAGGACTTTTGCGTGCCTCCCGACTCTCGCCTGTCATGGCGGACTGATCCACTGCCAATTCACCGGTCAGCAGGTGCCCGTCCGCCGGGATCTGCTCGCCGGGGGGGCAAGCGTGACGATATCCCCGCAGACAACGTCCTCCGTCGGGATCTCCCGCACGCTTTCCTGCCCGGCGGCGTCCGCTCGCCGGACACGGCAGACAGTGCGTGCGCAGACCTCGGACAGCCGGGCATACGCCGCTTCGGAGCCGTGCTCGGACAGGGTGGAGATCAGCGTTGCCAAAAAGACTGCCAGCGCAATGCCGCCCGTCTCGAACCAGTCTGCGCCCCGGAAGGCGAACAGCAGGTTCAGCCCCAGGGCGCACAGCAGGATGCGGATGACGGGATCGCCCAGATTGGCGAGGAACCTGCGCCAGAAGCCCCGCCGCGGCTTTTTGCGTCAGGCGGTTACTTCCGCCCCGGCGGCGGGATGCTTCCACTTCGGCGGGGGGTCAGGGGATGGGGATGTGCAGAACCCGCCGAAACGGCGGAGCGGGTCAGCGTCTGCATACGGTATCGTCCTTTCTTGGGGAGAACCTCCGCGGGTGCCGGCGGATTGTCCCGGCAGGGGGCGCGGAGGTGACCTGTGGTCTGTCCGATTGTATGCGGCGCTTGTCCGGTTCATGCCGGATTTCCGGCGGTGTCGGGGCGCGGTCTGCCTGCAAAAAGGGTGTTCAAAAAAACTCAAAATGAGTTTTTTTGAACACCCCGGCGACCAAACAGTCACCGAATGTGCTGCCGAAGCTCGTTCAGCGCCGCGCGTTCCCCGTCCTCCAGCAACTCCCACACCGAGGCGTATGCCGCGCAGAGCACCCCGGCGAGCCGATACCCGTCTTCCGTAAAGTACAGCACGTCATCGCCGCATTGGGCGTAGTCCAGTTCTCCGTCCCGCCCGCCACGGAACCGCTGCTTGTTGAAGCGTATCGGTGCGGCGGAGACTCTGACCGCTTCGGCATCCTCGCGGATCAGCGAAACGGCGTACAGGTCGGTGCCGGCAGGCAACGCCGCCTTGCGCACCTGCGGCTTGCCGCAGAAAAAGTCCCGCACTGCCAGCAGAAGATCCGTGAAACGCCCGGCAGACAGCCCGTCCGGGTAAACCGCCCGGACGGAATCGGACATGGCGAGGGCGTCCTCCGGGGCTGCGCCGTCATACGATCCGCCACCGTTGCTGTCACTGCTACTGCTACTGTCACCGACACTGCTGCTGTCAGCAGCACTGTCATCCGATTCGTCCGGTCCCTCCTCGCCCGGAACCCGGAGCGTCACCGCCATGCCGCCCTCACAGCGGGCGACCGTGATCCACGGCGCACCGTCGTAATCCCCGTTCGCTCCGGCGGCGCGGAGCAGGCGGCTGTGCACGGTGTCGAACGCGCCGGGGCGCAGTACGACCGTAGTTTCGCCGTTCCCGGCGGGCGCGGCAAGGAATGCGTCTTCCCGCGCGAAAAGAGCGGCATCCCGCCTGCCGAACAGACGGCTCAGAACCGGCACGGCTATCGCCTGCCTGCCTTTGGCGGTCAGCAGGCAGACCGTGTCTGCGTCCGCTTCGCCGCCGGGCAGGGAAATGTAGCCCTCGTTTTGCAGGACGGTCAGCCCGTGAATCAGAGTGTCCTCCGTCAGGCATCCGCACAGCAGTGCGTCCGTGCTTGTCAGTGCATCTGCCAGTGCCTCGTTTTTTTCCTGGCGGTGCCGAGCGCGCACAGCAGAAGAAAATCCGTATAGCAGTGTGTCATGATCT
Source organism: Oscillospiraceae bacterium (assembly GCA_022009675.1). Classification (GTDB taxonomy): domain Bacteria; phylum Bacillota; class Clostridia; order Oscillospirales; family CAG-272; genus CAMEON01. The sequence goes on from CP091718.1 coordinate 1,720,235, forward strand.
GTCTCCTTCCGTATCATCCCCGACGGCGGCACGGACGACTGTCCCCAGCCGCCGGATGCCGTCCCGGATCTGCCCGTCCGAGGGGGTAGAGTAGTTGAGCCGGAAACAGCGCGAGGGTGCATCGGGGTCACAGCCGAAGGTGGCACCGGGTACAACCCGCAGTCCTGCCGCGACGGTTGCCTTCAGGAATGCAGGCATATCCACATACTCCGGCAAGGTCACCCAGATAAACAGTCCGCCTGCCGGGCGCGTAAAGGTGACGCAGGAGGGCATGGCGGCGTCCAGCGCATCCAGCATAAGCCCGCACTTGTGCCGATACAGGGCGCGGATGGAGGCGATGTGCGCATCCAGATCGCATTCGGTCATGTAGCGGTAGCACAGCATTTGAAAAAACAGGTTGGTGTGTACGTCCTCGGACTGCTTGGCGACCACCATCTTGGATGCCACTGCCTCCGGCGCGATCACGAAACCGACCCGCATACCGGCGGAGAGTATCTTGGAGAAGGAGGACGTGTAAATGACCAGCCCCTCGGTGTCCATGCTCTTGATGGTGGGAACATCCCCACCGGAGAAGCGCAGTTCCCCATAGGGGTTATCCTCCAGGATCATGACGCCGTACTGCTTTGCCAGTTCATATATCCTCACCCGCTTTTCATATGATGTGGTCAGTCCGGTCGGGTTCTGGAAGGTGGGGATAAGGTAGATCAGCCGGACGCGCGGCTCGCACCGGAGCAGGCGCTCCAGTGCCTCTATGTCGGGACCGTTATCCCGGAGCGGGACGCCTACCGGGCGCGCCCCGCAGGAGCGGAAGGCATTGAGCGCGCCCACAAAGGTAGGCTCCTCGCAGATAACCGTATCGCCTTCGTTGCAGAAAACCTTGCAGGCAAGCTCGATTGCCTGCTGACCGCCCGAAACAATGACAGTTTCGTCACGGAAGGTGTCCCCGGCGGTGCCCGATCTGCCGATCCCGAAGACTTTCCGCTGGCGTTCGGCGACCGCGCGCCGGAGCGGCTCGTAGCCCCTCGGTTACGCCGTACTGCAGGGCGGTGGTGGACTCCTGCGCGAACAGATCGGCGGCAAGGCGGGCAAGGTCGCGGACAGGGAAGGACTCCGGGGACGGATTCCCGGCGGCGAAGCTGATTGTGTTCGCGTCCGACGGCGCCTTGAGGATCTCACGGATGGCGGAGGGACGCAGGTTGGCAATCTTATCCGAAAAAAACGTATTGCATGATCGTGTATCCTTTTGACAGTTCCCCTGATCGGGGGGCAGTCGGGCGGCTCACCCCGGCAGGGGCAAAGCCGTTTTACCGACCGTCTTTCTTCATATTGTATCACATTTTGCGCGAAATGTCAAACAAAAAAATGGGGGTTCCGGCGCCTGTCGTGATGAGATACCCATGGCTTCTTGCCATGTTGATCTCCCTTTGATGTCCAATCAACGGTGCTCTCGGCGCAATGACTAATTTGCACTTTATATTTTTGTTAATAATGTGTATTGACTTGTGCTCCGATATTGGTATAATATAACTGTAAGATGCACACGTCTGCCGTGCCTGGATTTGCATTGTCCTGCGCAGATGCGTGAGCATCCACACGTGAGTGTTCACACGTGAGCGTTCACACGTGAGCATCCGCGGGTGATAAGAACGTGAGAAGGAGGTATCCACATGAAACGAATCCCCGTACTGTCAGTCGCTGTCCTGCTTGCCATGTGCCTGGCTGCCTGCGCACTTCCTGAAGAGTTCTCCGAAAAAAATCGGCGCTGCCGCATCGGTGGCGGAAGATTCCGCGTATACCCAGGGGGAAACCGGCACGGAAGCCGATACGGAAACCGCCACAGAAGCCGCCGCCGTCGCGCCGCCGCCGGACGGCAGCTTTACAACAGACCGCCTCGCTGTGACCGAGAAGGGCGGTGTTTACTACATGAATTTTGTCAACGGCAATACGCCTACCGCAACAGTGGAGGGCTGCCAGATGGGCGAGATCCTGTTTGACTCGGTCGATGCCTTTTTACGACGCCGCCCGCGGCGTGGATTCTTCCCACGAGAATACAATAAAGACCATCTTCTCCCGCACGGAAGACGGCATTCTGACAGTGAATACGGCGCGGCTGTACTGTCCCGCCCTGCCTGACGGCACCGTCGGCTCCCTCCGCGCTTACTGGCAGGGGTCAAAGTACGGTTACTTTTATTTACCCTCCGGAAGGGAAAAACATGGTAATGACAATATCCTGCACGGACATTGCCGCATACCGCGTGATCCATCCCGAACCGACAGCCGATCCGTTCGGATGGTTCAGCAGAAACTATGACGAGTTGTTTGATCCGTCCACGGAGGAAGGCAAGGACTGGGTGCACACGGAGACGACCTTTGAAGGTGTCCCGTGCGAGATGATTACCAAGACAAACGAGCAATACGCATGGCACTATATCCGCCTGACGGTACAGGATGGCGACCGTACCGTCACAGCTTTCATTGACTATGAAATACCCGTCGATGCCACCGGACCGCAAAGCGAGCAGAACGTATCCGAACTGGTGCCTTACGATATATTCCTGCGCTGGTGCGATGAAAAGGATGCGGTTACCGTTTTCATTCAGCACGTGGACGAGGTCGTTACGTCGGAGTGGCTGCGTTCCGTCAGGCTCGCACTGTACAATCCGAACCAAGGGAACCCGTAAACGGTCTGAGACAAAGCGCCCCGGAGGAAAAGCCTCCGGGGCGCCCCTGGTTTATTTGCCCAGCCTGCCGAGCGCTGTCCGGATATCACCGCAATCGTCGATCAGTGCGGCGGCGGTATCGCGGTCACATCCGCCAAGCTCCATGAGGATGCGGATGCACCGGTCACGCAGTTTGACGTTGGTGGGGCGGACGTTTATCATCAGATTGCCCACAACCTTGCCGGTGCGGATCATCGCTCCGGTGGAGAGCATATTGAGGATCAGCTTCTGCGCTGTCCCTGCCTTGAGACGCGAGGAGCCGGTGATGACCTCCGGTCCGACGTAGGGTGCCATGATGACATCGCACAGGGGGTGCATCCGGCTTTCCGGGTTGCAGGTGATGCCCATCGGTATCGCGCCCAGCTCGCGTGCCCGGCGCAGGGCGCCCAGCACATACGGTGCTCCGCCGGAGGCGGACAGACCGACGACAACATCTCCCGCGCCCACGCCGTCGGCTTCCAGTTCGGCGGCGCCGCGCTCGGCGCTGTCCTCCGCACCCTCAATGGCGTGGAACATCGCCTCGTGCCCGCCCGCGATGACAGCCCGGACGAGTCGGTCATCCACGCCGAAGGTCGGCGGGCACTCGGACGCATCCACCACGCCCAGCCGCCCGGATGTCCCGGCGCCGTTGTTGATCAGGTGTCCACCGGCATCCAGCCGGGCGGCTATGATGTCGATGGCGGCGGCGATGTCATCTGCCTGCGCCGCGACGGCATCCTCCACAACGCGGTTTTCCTCGCACATCAGCCGCACCATGTCCGGCGTAGGCAGGGTGTCGATGTGCAGGGTGCGCGGGTTGCGTGCCTCGGTGCGCAGATGCGCAAGATCGGTCCGGACAGGATTTGCCAGATTCATCTGCCTGCCTCCTGCTCCCGCTGCTTCATCAGGTACACCTTCAGAACGGCAGCCTGCGTTTTGCTGTCCTGTATCTCGCCGGCAAGGATCATCCCGACCAATTCCTCCAGCGGGATCTCGACAAGCTCCAGAAATTCATCATCGTCCGGATCGGTCTCGCCCGGCTCCAGATTCTCGGCAAGGTACATATAGATAATTTCGGTCAGTATGGCGGGGGAGGTTGCCAGCTCCCCGATGGGAGTCAGCGCGGGGGTGCGGTAGCCGGTCTCCTCGTGCAGCTCACGCAGTGCCGCCTCGGTATGATCCTCGCCGGGATGATCCAGCTTTCCGGCGGGAATCTCCAGCGTGACGCGTCCCAGTGCGTAGCGGTACTGCCGGACGCAGACCACCTTGCCCTCGCGTGTCAGCGGTACGACCGCGACGGCACCGCCGTGGCGGCAGTATTCGCGCATCCCGGTCTTTCCGTTCGGCAGGTTGATGGTATCCTTGTAAACGTGCAGAACCTTCCCGTCGTACAGCAGGGTGCTGTCCTTCCGGGTTTCGCGGAAATAAGACAATTCTTTCATGTGTGGGCGTTCCTTTCGTATCGGTGTGCGGTTTGGTATCCGAACTATACCCACATTATAAATCAAGTGCCGCATTTTGTAAAGAAGAATCTTGAAATTTTTACGCAGTTGTGGTAAAATACAAAGTAACATGATTCTTTCGGAGGAAACCTGTACAGTATGGAATCCATCGACCGCATTCCCGAAGCATTTTCCCGCACGGCGCGCGTCTGGGGCGAGGACGCCGTTGCCAATCTTGCCGATGCACGCGTCGCGGTATTCGGCGTGGGCGGCGTTGGCGGACACCTGTGCGAAGCGCTGGCGCGCGCCGGCGTCGGACAGATTGATCTGATCGACCGGGACACCGTCTCGCTCTCCAATCTCAACCGTCAGATTGTCGCCCTGCACTCCACCCTCGGACAGCCCAAGGTGGAGGTCATGCGGGCGCGCATCCTGGATATCAATCCCGCCTGCCGCGTCACGGTACATGAGATGTTCTACCTGCCCGAAACCGCGGACAGCATAGACCTTTCCGTTTTCGATTACGTGGCGGACGCGGTGGATACGGTCGCCGCCAAGATCGAGCTGGTGCTGCGTTGTCAGGCAGCCGGGGTGCCGCTTATCTGCGCGATGGGCGCGGGTAACAAATGCCACCCGGAGCAGTTCCGCATTGCCGATCTGTTCAGAACCAACACCGATCCGCTGGCTCGCGTTCTGCGGCGGGAGCTTGGGAAGCGGGGAATCCGGCATCAGACTGTGGTCTACTCAGGGGAGGTTCCTCTGCCTGTCCGGCAGGAGGGGGGCGACCGGCGCGCCGTGCCCGGCAGTCTGCCCTTTGTGCGCGGTGTGATGGGGGATGATTATGGCTGGTGAGATTCTGCGGACGCTGACGGCAGGAACACGCATGGAAGAATCGACCGTGAATGGAGGAAAAGCATGACAGCACAACATATTCTGCTTATTTTGAATCCCGTATCCGGGAAGATGAAATCCCGATCCGGACTGTTCGATATTCTGGATGAACTGTACCATCTCCCGGACGGCACGCCTGCCTCTGACCGCCGGGTCACGGTCTGTACGACACTGTACCGGGGACACGCAACCGAGCTGGCATCGGCAGCCGCCGCGGAGGGCTATGATCGCGTCCTGTGCTGCGGCGGGGACGGGACGCTGAACGAGGTGCTCAACGGGCTGATGCGCATACCGCCCGAAAACCGCCCGACGCTCGGCTACATTCCGGCGGGCAGCACCAACGATTTCGCCGCCAGCATCGGGTTGCCGTCAGCCCTGCGCGCCGCCGCGCGCGTTGCCGGCGGGAAAGAATCTTTCCCGCTGGATATCGGCGAATTCTGCCCGGCGGACGGCGGGAATCAGCGCTTCTTTTCCTACATAGCCTCCTTCGGCGCATTCACCGAGACTTCCTATGCGACCTCTCAGACTGCCAAGAACGTCATGGGTCACGTGGCGTATGTGCTGGGCGGCATCCGGGATATTGCCAACATCGCGCCCTGCCACCTGATTGTGGAGATGTCGGACGGAACCAGACTGGAGGGCGAATATGTTTTCGGCGCCATGTCCAACACGACCTCGGCAGGCGGCATGGTCAAGCTCCCGCCCGACCGCGTCTCGCTCACGGACGGTGAACTGGAGGTGTTCCTGATCCGCAAGCCGCGGACACCGAGCGAGTTGAACCGCATCATCGGTTCTCTGCTTGCCAGCAACTACTCGGATAATCCCATGATAGACTTCCTGCACGCCAAGCATGCCCGGTTCACCTTCCCGGAGCCGACTGTCTGGTCGCTGGATGGCGAGGAGGCGGCGGGTGGCAGTGTTGTTGACATATACTGTCACCCCGGCGCCGTGAGCCTGATCCGGGAAGGGTGAGCGCGCGAAGCCTGATTGTCTGCCGTAAATGGTGGATTGACACTGCGCTCCTTCATTTTCAATCGCGATATTTGACATTTTAGCCTGTAAACGGCGATGAAATGAAATATTTTTTATTTTTCTTGCAGAAATTCTGGAAACCCTCTTGCATTCCGGGCGGATTTGGTGTATAATACGATCCGATAACGAAAAAGCAAAGGAGTGTTCCCCTATGTCGTATGTAGATGAGGTCATTGAGCGCGTAGTCGCGCAGAATCCGGCTCAGCCCGAATTCCATCAGGCTGTCAGGGAGGTTCTGGAATCCCTGCGCCCCGTTGTGGAGGCAAACGAGGAGAAGTTCCGCCGCGAGGCATTGCTGGAGCGTCTGACCACGCCGGAACGGCAGATTCTGTTCCGCGTTCCGTGGGTGGACGACAAGGGGCAGGTGCAGGTCAACAACGGCTTCCGTGTCCAGTTCAACAGCGCCATCGGTCCCTATAAGGGCGGTCTTCGCCTGCATCCGTCTGTCAATCTGGGAATCATCAAGTTCCTGGGCTTTGAGCAGGTGTTCAAGAACTCGCTGACCGGTCTGCCCATCGGCGGTGGTAAGGGAGGCTCCGATTTCGACCCCAAGGGAAAGTCCGACCGTGAAGTCATGGCGTTCTGCCAGAGCTTCATGACCGAGCTGTTCCGGCATATCGGGGCGGACACCGACGTGCCTGCCGGTGACATCGGCACCGGCGCGCGGGAGATCGGGTATATGTACGGCCAGTACAAGCGTATCCGCGATGTGTACGAAGGCGTGCTGACCGGAAAAGGACTGTCCTACGGCGGATCGCTGGCGCGCAGAGAGGCGACCGGGTACGGTCTGCTCTACTTCACGGAGGAGATGCTCAAAGCCAACGGCACGGACATTGCGGGCAAGGTTGTGTCGGTGTCCGGCGCGGGCAATGTGGCGATCTATGCCATTGAAAAAGCATGGCAGCTGGGGGCAAAGCCCGTGACCTGCTCGGACTCCACCGGATGGGTGTATGATCCCGCCGGCATTGACGTGGAACTGCTCAAGGAGATCAAGGAAGTCCGGCGCGCGCGCCTGACCGCCTACGCAGAAGCAAGACACGGCGCGATCTATCACGAGGGACGCGGCGTCTGGAGTGTGAAGGCAGACGTGGCACTGCCCTGCGCAACGCAGAATGAGCTGACACTGGAGGACGCAAAGACGCTGGTGGCAAACGGAGTCATAGCCGTTGCGGAGGGTGCAAATATGCCCACCACGCTGGATGCAACCGCCTACCTGCAGGAGAAGGGGGTTCTGTTTGCCCCCGGCAAGGCATCCAATGCCGGTGGCGTTGCGACCTCGGCGCTGGAGATGAGTCAGAACAGCGAACGCCTGCAGTGGACATTTGAGGAAGTGGATGCCAAGCTGAAGAACATCATGGTCAATATCTTCCACAATCTGGACGCTGCCGCCCGGAAGTACGGCATGGCTGGCAATTACGTTGCCGGCGCCAATATCGCGGGCTTCGCCAAGGTTGCCGATGCCATGGAGGCACAGGGGATTGTATAAGGAAACAGGCAGACCGCTTCGCTGTCTTGCCTGAAGTCCTGCAAGAGAGAGCACCGGACACGTTTCCGTAAGGGACGTGTCCGGTGCTCTGCATATATACGCAATCCGCAAATGCAGGACTGCCGGTCTGCGGTTTTTTTCGCAGGCGACTTTATTCATTTAACGGGAATCGGGCTGTCATGGTCGTCCGGCCTCCGAGCTTTGCTCCGCGCGTATATCACCGCCGTGCAGTGCGGCAATCTCCCACACCAGCGACAGCCCGAGTCCTACACCGCCGTACTCCCGGCTGCGGGATTTATCCACACGGAAAAACGGCTGGAAGATGCTGTCCCGATACTGCTCCGGTATGCCGCTGCCGGTGTCGGATACGCGGATGACAAGTCGATTCGCCTCCGTTGATACCGTCACACGCACTTTTCCGTTCGGGCGGTTATAGCGTATGGCGTTTTCTGTCAGGTTGAAAAGCAGACGGTATATCAGTGTATCGCTGCCGGTCATGACGCCGTCCCCGGCGCTTTCCAGCGTGATGCCGCTCTTTTTCCGCAAGCGGGGCAAGGTCGGTAAAGACCTCCTCAATCATCGGTGCGATCTCAATGCGGTCGGTGCAGGGAACCGTGCGAAGCTCGCTCATCTCCAGCAGGGTTTTGGTCATTTGCGTCATCCGCTCGATCTGCTCCCGGAGAAGCCGGAGAAAATCTGCCGTTTCCGGAAGAAGGTCGGGATGCTCTGCGGAAAACAAATCCAACTGCGCCTGCATCAGCGCCAGCGGCGTGCGCAATTCGTGGGCGGCGTTTCCGGTGAACTGCCGCTGGGCGGTAAAGCCTGCGTCAAGCCGTTCCAGCATCCGGTTGAACGGTTTGCTGAACTGCCGGAATTCCGGCAGGACATCCTCGGTAATTTTCATATCCGGCAGATTGTTCGGCTGTACCTGCTCCACCTGGGACGCGAAGGTACGCAGGGGCTTGAGGGCATGACCGCTGAAAAAAATACGCAAGCACGCCGCTGAGCACCGTCACTGCCACCGTGATGTACCAGCCGGTGGTGGCAAAGGAGTCCTGCGCTCCGTGAATGACGATGGTCAGCTCCTGATCGAGCTTTTCACGCTCCGGGTCGAAAAAGTCCGGCTCGCCCTTGTCGGTTTCCCCGTAGTTGGTCATGTAGGAACCGATGGAGTCCATATAGCGCCTGCCGGAATAGCTGAGCAGAAGATTCATGGCGACGCAGGTCGCCCCGATGAGAAGCACGGTCATCAGGGTGATGCGCCATTGCAGGGACAGCTTTTTCATGGTTTTGACCATTCCTTTCTTACTTAACACGGAAGTTTCGGGCGGTTCCGGCTATCCGGAATGGCAGTCACGCCGCCTGTCAGGGCGCAAAACTTCCTACCCTGAAAATATTTTTTCAGCTTTCCTCCTCCATGACGTATCCTTCGCCGATGCGGTTGCGGATAGGGTCGTAGCCGAGAGCGGCACGCAGCTTCTTCCGCAGCGCGGAAATATGTACCCGGATCGAATTGCTGAAATTGTCCACGCTGTTGTCCCACACATGGTCAATCAACTCCTCCTGGCTCACCGGGCGTCCGCGATGCAGGAGCAGGTATTCCAGTATGCCGGTCTCCTTCCTTGTGAGTGTCAGCACCTGACCGGCGGCAGTAGCGGTGCGGGTCTTGGTGTCAAAGCGAGAGTGCCCCGCAGGACAGGATCACGTCATTCTGCGTGAACTGCCGCAGGGTCAGACTGCGTATCCGCGCCTCCAGCTCTGCAAGGTGAAAGGGCTTGGAAAGGTAATCGTTCGCCCCGGCATCCAGCCCCGCCACTTTGTCGGCGACCTCACTGCGCGCCGAAAGAATCAGCACCCGCGTGTCCCGATCCGTCTTGCGGAGCGTGCGCAGGACCGTCATGCCGTCGGCACCGGGCAGATTCAGATCAAGCAGTACGAGGTCATACCGCTCCACGCAGAGCAGACCGAGCGCCTGCTCCCCGTCATGGCAATAATCCACGCTGTATGCAAGACGGCGCAGACTGCGGACGATAGTCTCGCAGAGCGCACGCTCATCCTCAACGACCAAAATATGCATAGAAAAGCCCTCCTTGCCTGCGTTTCGCAGTTCCTGCGACCTTATTATAACACAAAGATGTAAGATTTCTGTTAAGTTTCGGTTCTTAACGGAGATTTTATATCGTCTGTGCTACAATGTGAGCACGAGAAAGGGGGGGATCGAATTGATCCGGTCGAAGAAAGCCGTGCTTCAGGTTACATTGCTTGCCTGCGGTGCGGCGATGCTGGGCTATGGTGCTTGGCGCGGGGAAGTCGCCACCGTGCTGAGCAAGGCGATCCGTTTATGTCTGGAGTGTGTGGGCATTGGATAGGAAACGAGCGGGGAAGACAGAAAAAGTGAAAGCCCCGAAGAAGAAGGCGGGCATATCGCACATCCTGTCGCGCTTTCGCGGCTGGATCCAGGCGGGCGCGACACTGCTTACCAACATTCATCTCCCGAACTTTCTGAAGGGTGGTATCTACCAGGGAAAAGGGAAATCCGTATGTGTGCCGGGACTGAACTGCTACTCCTGCCCGGCGGCATCCGGCGCCTGCCCCATCGGAGCGTTTCAGGCGGTGGTGGGCTCGTCTAAATTCCGGTTTTCCTACTATATCACCGGATTTCTCATCCTGATCGGTGTACTGCTGGGACGCTTTGTCTGCGGATTCCTGTGCCCCTTCGGATGGTTTCAGGAGCTGCTCCACAGGATACCGACAAGAAAGCTCTCCACAAGCAAGCTGAAGCCGCTGACCTACATCAAATACGTTGTCCTTTTTGGTCATGGTGGTTCTGCTTCCGATACTCATCACCAACGATGTGGGCATGGGGGATCCGTTCTTCTGCAAGTATCTGTGTCCGCAGGGCGTTCTGGAAGGCGCGATACCGCACGCCACGGTCAATTCCGGGATACGGGCGGCTTTGGGTACACTCTTTTCCTGGAAGCTCGGAATACTGATCGCAGTGGTCGTGCTGAGCGTGCTGTTTTACCGTCCGTTCTGCAAGTGGCTGTGCCCGCTGGGCGCGTTTTACGCGCTTCTGAACAAGGTGTCCCTGCTCGGAATGAAGGTGGACAAGCACAAATGCGTTTCCTGCGGGAAATGCGCAAAAGCCTGTAAGATGGATGTGGATGTAACGAAAACGCCCGACCACACCGAATGTATCCGTTGCGGTATGTGCGTCCGTGCCTGCCCCACCAAAGCCGTCAGCTTCCGGTACGGCTTCTGTAAGGGAAAGGAAGACGGTTGCCCTGCCGAAGAAGCGGAAAAGAAGGAACCGGCGAACCGGGAGAAAACCACAGCGGCAGAAACAGAAACGGAAAAAGAGCAAGTCTGAAGCAGTATTTTCAGGCAGGAAGTTTTGTGCCTTGGCAGTCGGCGTGACTGCCATTCCGGCAAGCCGGAACCGCCCCAAACTTCCGCGACAGAAAGAAAGGAATGGTCATAACAATGAAAGCAACCAAGATTTTAACCGTACTTACCCTTATCCTGCTGGTATGCAGTCTTGTCGCCTGCAACGATGCCGGAAAAGACAAGGCAAACGACGGGGACAGAAAAAAAGAGATCGCCTCACTGATGGCGATGGAGCCGAAGTCCATGGAAGAGGCGACCAAGCTGCACCAGGATCTGATGGCGCAGGAAACGGCGATCCTGTCCGATAACAACGCGCTTTGGGAGAAGGTCTTCCTGTCCGCAAACAAGGGCTCGTCCATGATTGAGAATGGCAGCAACTACGGAGACTTCCTGCTCAGCACCATTGAAGGCGCCAAGGATCAGTTCAAGGCGGACGAGTTGAAGATACTGCGGGACGGCGCGCAGCAGATCCGCGAGATTGAGGGCAAGCTGACGATCCTGGAGCAGAAGTACCCGGGATGCGGGAAAAAGCCGTCCGGCGACGGGGCGAGCGTGCCGGCGGAGAACGGAAAGCCCGCAGGGAAGGGCGATCTGATGCAGTTCCCCGCGTTTGAGGGCAAGGATCTGGACGGCAACGACGTGAAGAGCAGTGAGCTGTTTTCCGGCAACACCGTCACGGTGGTGAACTTCTGGTTCACGACCTGCAGTCCCTGCGTGGGCGAGCTTGCCGACCTGGAGGCTCTGAACCGGAAACTTGCCGAGCAGGGCGGTGCTGTCGTCGGAGTCAACTCCTTTACGCTGGACGGCGACAAGACGGCTATCTCGGAAGCAAAGGATATCCTTTCCAAGAAGGGCGTGTCCTACCGGAACATTTGGTTCGATTCCAAAAGCGATGCGGGCAAGTTCACCGCCGGTCTGTTCTCGTTCCCCCACGACTTACGTGGTCGATAAGAACGGCAATATCGTCGGCGAGCCCATCGTCGGCGCGATAACAGGCAAGAAGCAGGCGGAGACTCTCCAGAAGCTGATCGATCAGGCAATCGCCAACAGCAAGGGCTGATGCGTGCCTGACCTGTCGCCCGGAACGCCGACAGCCCTAAAATCAGCAGTTTCCAAAGAACGGGCGTGCGCTGTACCCCTGCGGTACGGCGCATGCCCGTTCTGCCTGTTTGTTGGATGATTCTGCCGGATCAAACGCGTGGGCGCGCCGCCCCGGATAGTAATTCTGCCTAAAAGTTCCGTTTGCCCATTGACAGCGCGGTTTATTTATGGTACAATCGGGGTGGTCCGTGTAACGGGCGTGCGGATTGCCTGCCCGTTATGCGTTGAAAGAAAGGAGTCACCTATGCGAGCCACCGCACGTCTGTTTGACGCAGACAGCCATTTGTTTGTATTTGACGCGACCGTCCTTTCCTGCGAGCCTCTGGCAGGAGGGGAGTACGCCGTGATATTGGATAAAACCGCCTTCTTTCCGGAGGGCGGCGGTCAGGATGCCGACCGCGGCACGTTGGGCGGGGTACTTGTCCGGGATGTGCAGGTGAGCGCAGACGGCGTGATCTGCCATACACTGCCTGCCCCGCTGTCCCCCGGCGCAGTTGTGCGCGGGGAGGTGGACGCGGCTGTCCGCCTGGAACGGATGCAGTGCCATTCGGGAGAGCATCTCGTGTCCGGCGCTGTGTATGCGCAGTACGGCTTTCACAACGTGGGCTTTCATCTGGGCGATGAGGACGTGACGCTGGATTTTGACGGTGTCCTGACGCGGGAACAGCTGAACCGGATCGAGGATACCGTAAACCGTTACATCCGCGCCTGCCTGCCGGTGCGGGCATTCTATCCTGCCCCGGAGGAGCTTGCCACCCTGCAGTACCGCGCCAAGCTCGCGCTGACCGAGAATGTGCGCATCGTGGAGATCGGGGACGGCGACCTGCTGTGTGACCGATGCGCCTGCTGTGCGCCGCACGTGCGCAATACCGGCGAGATCGGGTTGATCAAGCTGCTGGACTGTATCCACTATAAGGGCGGCATCCGCGTGCATATGCTGGCGGGCAGCCGCGCTCTGCGCGATTACCGGCAGCAGTTTGGCGCCATCTCAGAGATTGCGGTCGCGCTGTCTGTCCACCGGGAGGATGCGGTCGGTGCGTTCCGACGCGTGCAGACCGAGAACGAGGAACTGCGCCACAGCCTTGCGTCCCTGCGCCGGCAGATGCAGGATCTCGCGCGCCGCTGCTCTGCCCGAGACGGACGGGAACCTTTGCCTGTTTGAGGAGGGGCTGGACATGAACGGTCTGCGTCAACTTCTCAATCGTGCCGTCCACAAGTGCAGCGGCGTCTGCGGTGTATTCACCGGTTCCGATGAGGCGGGATATGCCTACGTCATCGGGCGGCGCGATCCGTCGTTGGATCTGCGCCGGTTCACTGGGACGATTCGTGAAACGCTCAATGCGCGCGGGGGCGGCTCTGCCGAGATGCTTCAGGGGCGCGCCGCGGCGAGTCGATCCGCCATTCAGAGTTTCTTTGATTCCCACACGTTTTCCGACAGCTGATAGCTGAGTACCTCCTGACGGTCCAAAATGATAATTTGAAAGGAGTAGTATCATGAAAAAAAGTTGCTTTCCATTTTTGTCCGCAACCGCCCTCCTTTCTCCCCGCGCTGGCGTTCCCGCTGGCTTTTTCCGGCAAAGGGGGCAGATGTCATTACTGCCGCTTTTTCTGCCGTTGCCCCGCAGGCATCCGTTTCGCTGTTCGCCGGTTCGGGCGCAACGGCATCCGTGAAGCTGAGCGCGGAGGACACGGTTGCCGCGCAGTTTGTAACGACAGCCCCTGACGGAACGCTTGCCCTGGAGGTGTCCGGGAACGGCACGGTTTCGGTCAGCCTGTTTCGCTTCCGCAATGACGCCGACATTTCGCAGCTGCAGGAGCCGCTTGCCGAAGTCTCCGTCACGGTGAAGGCAAAGGGGTGGGTCGTGATCTCGTTCCCCGACAAGGCGCCCCTGCCTGCCGGCGAGTATGTGCTGGCAGTCCATGATGCAGGCAACCTCTCCCTGCCGGCTTCCGGTGCGCACGAATCCCAGGTCGTGTATCGGAACGGACGGCTTGACAAGTCCTGCGCACTTCGTCTGACGGCGGAATACGCCTCCGCCCCCGCCGCCGGGCTGTACGGAAAGCCTACCGCCCCTGCAGTCGAGGATATCAATGAATACGCGCCGCATATGGCATCCGCCCTGCGGTTCGACACAGACAAGGGGATCGCCAACATCGGCGGCTGCAATGCGCTGACCACCGCGTTTATGGAAGAGGACGGCGTCGCCTTCACCCGGTTCAAGCCGGACACGGACGCCGGCGATCCGTATGCGTTTATTGATCTGCCCAGCTCCACCGTCAAGACGGACGAGTACAAGTATCTGCTTATCAAGGTGCGGCTGGATGCAGACGCGCCCCTTAAGGGACAGCTGTATTTTATCACGGACGAGACCTCCATCGCGGAGCCGGCTTCCGTTCACTTCACCTATCAGAGTACCACCGATTGGCAGTATGTTCTGATCAATCTCGGCGGCAATTCCCTCTATAAGGGCTTGCTCAAAACTGTCCGGTATGATGTGTTTGAGTCGGTCAAGGGGACACACTATGCCGACGTTGCGTATATGGCTCTGTTCCGTACCAAGGAGGCAGCCGCCGCGTTCCGGGATAATTTCGCCGACTATGAGGTGGAAGAGCCGGAGAAGCCGACAGAGCCCACCCCGGATTACAGTACCTACCAGCGCGCCGATGCGGCTGCACAGCCTGCGGACGGGAAACTGACCGCGAACGGAAAGCTCAATTACCTGTACCGTCAGTATGACTACGCCATGGATTTCACCGGATCGCCGGACAAGTATCACATTGGTCTGGACTTTGGATTTACCGGTCTGTCTGATGCACTGGTCGTGGACGGGCAGCTCCGTTGCCGGGCGTTCCGCGACTGCTCCTTCTTCACCCGGCGCATCCTGGGCGACAACTACGGACTGCGCGGCGGCGAGCTTGCCTTTGACCTCTCCCCTGACGGCAGGCTCCCTGTCCGTCACTCTGCGGCAGATGCTGGAAAACGATGCGCCCACCTACTCCGGCGTTGTTTTCACGCTGACTCCGGACGGACATATGACCGTCCGCGAGCGGGACGGCTTTGCCGTGGACATTGATACCGGCATTGTCTTTGCGGACGGATCCGCACACCGGATGGTATTCCGGGATGCCGTTACCGCACTGGAGGTGCTGTGTGACGGGAAGATTGTCGCATCGATCGGGTACGATTCCTACGCGCAGACGCTTACTTGCGGTGACGTGACGGCAAAAGCGCCCCATACCCCCGGCGCAGGCTATGCCACCGTCAATCTTCACTCCACGCGCGGCTTTGTGGATAACGTCACGTACAGCCATGTGGATGTTGTTCCGGCAGAGACAAAGGCGATTCTCCCGGTGGATTACTCTACATGGGTTGCGGTGGACGATCTCGGCCGTGTCACCCCGACCGATGAGGCGGGGCAGGGCGAGGATCGCCTCGTGGGTATGTTTTACTTCATGTTCCACTCGCATTTTTCCGGTCGGCACACCAACGATGTGACCGCTACCTACCTGGAAAAAGGCTTTGATTTCCTCACCGGAATGCTCAGCTCCTTTGCCGGGCGCGATGGTGCCTACTGGGCAGAGCCGTACTTCGGATACTATTCCAGCAATGACACATGGGTCTACCGCAAGCATGCGTATATGCTGGATGCCGCAGGCGTTGATTTTGTTTTCCTTGACCTGTCCAATGACGTGTTCTATGAGGATCAGCTGAAAATCCTGTTTGAGACATGGCTGGACATCCGCCGTGCGGGAGGCTCCACGCCGCAGATTTGCTTCATGTTCGGCGATATGCCGTTCACCTTCGTGGACGGCGTATACAGACTGCGCTCCTTCCTGGAGAACCCGGATTATCAGGAGCTTCTCTTCCGTTGGGAGGGCAAGCCGCTGATCCTGGGTAATAACGACGGTCTGCAGTACCGTACCGGCGTGTACCGCGTCTGGACCGTTTCCGATTCGACGCCGCAGACACAGGAGCAGTACAACGCGCTTGTGGAGAAGAATCCGGAGATCAAAAATGCCATCAAATCCGGTGAGATGGAGGAATTTTTGAAAACCTGTACCGTCCGCAAGTCCTGGGCGTGGCAGAATTCGGATCGCCGGAAGGGTCTGGGGTACTGGGACTGGCTTCAGGATTACCCGCAAAAACCCGGACGTGACTTTGAGGGGAACATTGAGCAGATGGCTGTTCTGCTGGGAACTCACGCGCATTCCGGCCGCGGACGCAGTCTGACAAACGGCGATACCTCGTACAATACGATCGGGCAGTTCGGCTTCGGTCTGGAAAGCACGAAGTATGGACTGCAGCTTGCCGAATCCTTTGAGTATGCGCTCAAGCAGAATGTCCGGGTCATTATGATAACCGGCTGGAACGAGTGGTACGCCGGCGTGCAGAAGACCGGCAATCAGGAACAGACATGCGGTGGTACGTTGACTCCCGGTTACTACATGGTTGACCAGATGTCTCCGGAGTACAGCCGTGACGGGGAACCGATGCGCCTGCGGGACGGCGTCGGCTTCGGCGACAACTACTACTATCAGATGGTTTCCTATATCCGGAAATTCAAGGGCATCCACGCGCCCGCGACCGTCAACGGTGGGACGATGGATATCCACGCCGCCGATATTGCCGCTCAGTGGAAGAATGTGACTCCGCTGTTCACCGATACGGTGGGCGATGCGAACCTGCGCTCCGAGCTGTCCTGGGCTTCTGAGTTCCGATATACCAACGCATCTGCCCGCAACGACATTGCCTGCGCGCAGGTGTCTCAGGATGCGGACAAGGTGTACTTCTTTGTCACAACTGCCAATGCCCTGATCACTGCCGATGACGAGACGTGGATGAATCTTTACCTCAACACGGATGGGGACAGCAAAACCGGTTGGGAAGGCTATGACTTCATCCTAAACCGCTCCCGTACCGACAAGACCGTATCCATCGAGCGCTTCGTGGACGGAAAGTGGCAGTTTGAGAAGGTCGGAGAAGCGGAATACGCTCTGTGCGAGAACGGACTGATGCTGGCGGTCAGCAAGACGCTGATCGGAGGCGAGTCCGGGAAAGCGCTGTCGCTGACCTTCAAGTGGGCAGACCATGCCGACATCCGGGGCGATGTCATGCGCTTTATGGAGCTGGGCGATACGGCGCCCAACGATCGCTTTGCGTTTGCCTACAATGCGTCCGGACTGACCGATGAACGCACGGCGGAGCCCGGCACCGAAACCGGTACCGGCGCTGAGACGGATACCGCGACCGAGCCTTCCACTACCGAAGCACCCGCGGAAACCACCGGTGCCGAGACGGAAGCAGGGAAGACGGGTTGCCGCTCTGCGATAAGCGCGGTTGTGCCGGGGATGCTGGCATCTGCCGGCGCGGCGCTGGCAGTGAGCGGTTCCGCGCAGCGGCGCAGGAAGCGCAGAATGGAGTGATTGGTTCGAGGCGGTACCGCGCAAGGACGGCGGCACAGATGCGCCACAAGGCTTTAGCAGTGTATTGCGCGGTATTGCCTTAAAGAAGCATCCCGGCAGAGGTGTGTTGCACCCCTGCCGGGATGCTTTTTTGGATGCCCTTGCGTGAAACGGAGGGCATAGTGCTGTCTGCGGGGCAGGGAAGATGCGCGGGTGTCCGCCCCCCGGCAGGAGCTGCTTTGAATTAACGAAATATTCATAAAAAAATCGGCGCTCCCCTCTTGACAAGTCTGCCCGAATCTGATATAATCGGAAATGTAATTAGAATAGTTCTAATTACGGAGGAACCGCATGACAAAAATACGCAGAGGATATTTGACGGCTACATTCTGGAAACCCGTTCGCACCCGACCGCCGAGCAGATATTTTTGGCACTTAAGCAGAAGAACCCGAAAATCTCGCAGGCAACGGTCTATAATAACCTTAACGCGCTGGTTACGGCGGGCAGGCTGATCCGCCTGTCGGAGGCGGGCTGTCCGGATCGCTACGACAACACGTCGCGGCACGATCATCTGATCTGCGTCCGGTGCGGCGCACTGTCGGATCGGACTCTGTCGGATCTGACCGCTTCCATCGAGGAGCAGATTGGATGCGGCATCCTGTCCTATGATCTGCGCGTGCGTTGGCTGTGTCCCGCCTGCCGTGCCGTGGAGCGCGGGAGCGCCTGCTCCGCCCCGCCGCATCTGTCCTGAGTTCCCCGCTTTCCCCAAAACCATAAACAAAAAAGGAACTGCCGACTTCCCACAGAGCGGAACGTGCGGAGGTTCCAAACAAAAACAAGGAGGATTTTTACCATGTCTCTCATTAACAAGGAAATCAGCGATTTTTCCGTCATGTCCTATCACAAGGGTGCTTTTTGAGAAGGTGACAAAAGCCGATGTTCTCGGCAAGTGGAGCCTGTTCTTCTTCTATCCGGCGGATTTCACTTTTGTATGCCCTACCGAGCTGGAGGATCTGCAGAACCGGTACGCCGACTTCTGCGCGGCTGGCTGTGAAATCTACGCCGTATCTACCGATTCCCATTTCGTGCACAAGGCATGGCATGATGCTTCCGAGCGCATCGGCAAGCTGACCTACCATATGCTGGCAGACCCCACCCATGCCCTGTGCCGGGACTTTGATGTTCTGATCGAGGCGGACGGCATGGCGGAGCGTGGCAGCTTCCTTGTCAACCCGGAGGGAAAGATCGTGGTGTACGAGGTCAACGCGGGCAATATCGGCAGAAATGCGGACGAGCTGTTCCGCCGCCTGCAGGCAAGCCAGTTTGTCGCTGCCCACGGGGATGAGGTCTGCCCCGCCAAGTGGCAGCCCGGAGCCGAGACCCTCAAGCCCAGCCTGGATCTGGTGGGGATGCTTTGATGGATGCTACCCGGTTTTATGACGTCGCGGTCATCGGCGGCGGTCCTGCCGGACTGACGGCGGCACTTTACCTGGCGCGGGCGCGCTACCGCGTGCTGGTGCTGGAAAAGGAGACCTTCGGCGGGCAGATCACTATAACCGAGGAGGTCGTCAACTACCCCGGTGTCATCCAAACAACCGGGCGTGCCCCTGACCGATACCATGCGCCGCCAGGCGGAGGGCTTCGGCGCGGAATTCTGCCTGGCAACGGTCACGGGACTGGAGGCTGACGGCGACATCCGCACGGTGCATACCGACAAGGGGGACTTTACCTGCTTCGGTATTCTGATTGCCACCGGCGCGCACCCCCGCCGGATCGGTTTTCCCGGTGAGGACGATTTCCGCGGGCGGGGCGTCGCGTACTGCGCGACCTGTGACGGTGAATTCTTTGCCGGCAAGCCGGTCTTTGTGGTCGGCGGCGGCTTTGCGGCGGCGGAGGAGAGCGTGTTCCTGACGCGCTATGCCTCCCACGTCACGGTTCTTATCCGGGGCGCGGACTTCACCTGCGCGGCGGCTGCCGCACAACCTGCCCGCGAGCATCCCGGGATTACCGTGCTGACGCACACCGAGGTGGTGTCGGTCACGGGGGACAGTCTCCCGCGCGTCCTGCGTTGCCGCAATACCGAGACCGGAGAGGAGACTGTTTTTGCCCCGGAGGAAGGCTTCGGTGTTTTCATCTTTGCCGGGTACGAGCCGGAGACCGCGCTTGTCCGGGAGTTGGTGGACACCGACCCGCAGGGCTATATCCTGACGGATGATGCGCGCAGAACCAGCCGTGCGGGGATCTATGCGGCGGGCGATGTCTGCCGGAAGAACCTTCGCCAGGTTGTCACGGCAGTCGGGGACGGAGCAACCGCCGCCACGGAGTTGGAAAAAAATACGCCGCCGCCATGCAGGAAAAAGACCGGACTGCATCCACGCAAGCCGGAGGCTGTGCCTGCGGACGGGGAAGTTAAGGCGGAATCCGCCCCGGAGTCGGGCGGCGCGGGGCAGGGGGACGGACTGTTTCCGCCCGAGATGCTGGCGCAGTTGCGCACTGTGTTCGGGCGGATGGCGTCCCCGCTGACGCTGGAACTGCACCCGGACGGCGGCGCCGTCACAGCGGAACTGCGGGCGTACCACGACGCACTGGCGTCGCTGACCGATAAGCTGACCGTGACCGAGGCGGCGGGCGATGGGGCGTATCTGCCCTGCGTCCGGATTCTGCGGGACGGCGTCTACACCGGACTTTCCTTCCACGGCGTGCCGGGCGGGCATGAATTTACCTCGTTCGTGCTGGGACTGTACAACGCGGCGGGACCGGGACAGCCGTTGGAGGACAGCCTGCGGGCACGGATTGCGGCGCTCAATCGCCCGGTACGGATGCAGGTGCTGGTTTCCCTGAGCTGTAGCATGTGCCCGGAGCTTGTGGCAGCGGCACAGCACATTGCGGCGCTCAATCCGCAGGTCTGCACGGAGGTCTACGATATCCGGCTGTACCCGGCACTAAAGGAGCGGTACAATGTCATGAGCGTGCCCTGTCTGGTTCTGGATGACGGGCAGGTCATATTCGGGCGCCGTACTTTGGATGCGCTTCTGACGCTGCTTGGCGTGTAGTCAAAAAGACAAAACCGGGTCACGTCCTGCGTGACCCGGCACAAATACGATTCACAAAAAGGAGAAAGAGAATGGAACAGAAATTCTACATCTGCGCACATTGCGGCAACATCATCGCAAAGGTGCATGACAGCGGCGTGCCGGTCATGTGCTGCGGGCAGAAGATGACCGAGATCATCCCCGGTACGACCGATGCTTCCCATGAGAAGCATATCCCGGTCTGGACGGTGGAAAACGGCATCGTACACGTGCGCGTCGGGTCTGCTGCGCATCCTATGACGCCGGAGCACCACATTGCGTGGGTATCGCTTCAGACAAAGTACGGCAATCAGCGCCGCGAGCTGCGCCCCGGCGACGAGCCGGAGGTATGCTTTGCCCTCTGTGAGGGGGACGAGGTAGAGGCGGTGTACGCCTTCTGCAATCTGCACAGCCTTTGGCGGGCAACACCGGCTGAGTAAGCGCGGTATAAACGGGAAACGGCATAAGAATCCGAGGGGTTCCTGCATATTCGGCGACGGTTACACGCCGGATACGCGGGAACCCCTTTTCGCAGGAGCCTCCGGCAAGCGGAAACCTCTCGCGGCAGACGTCAAAAACCGCCGCACGGTACCGTGCGGCGGTGACAGTGGGCGCTTACTTGAGGAACGGCAGGGTGCCGATGAGCGGCAGGGGCTTTGCCTCGCCGCGGAGCACCCGGATGATGCCGATGACAGCGAAGGCGATGTAGGCGAACGCCACAACGCCCAGCAGAGACAGCACCAGCCCCAGCCAGTTATACGAGCTGTAGCCGTTCGTTGAGGCGATGTGCGCAACGAAGGGGGACAGCACCGACTTCAGAGTGCCGTATGCAAAGTGCAGGAGCGCCTCGATAACGAACAGTACCAGCCCCTGCTTGGCGTGGTACCGGGCAAAAGGCGACTTCCTGCCTGCCAGAATGGGAACCAGTACCAGTACATTCAGGTAGGCGAATACAGCGATGAGTTTGTTTTCCTTGATGTCTTCCTCGTCAAAAACGGGGGTGGCGGGCGCGGAAACCTTTGCACCGCAGGCGGGGCAGAACGCGGTACCCTCGCCTATTTCGTGACCACAGGATGAACAGAAAGCCATCGGGGCATCTCCTTTCATTACAATAGTTTTGGTTCGATATACTATGCGGGACAACAAACTATACGGCACACCGCACGGAAAACGGTCATGGATTCCGCACGGCGCCGGCGGCGGCAATTCACTCCGTAAATACTACCTGTGTCTGCGTATTGACTGCCCTGATTTCGGATAGCCGGAACACTTTCGGCAGAGGAGACAGTGTGTGTCCGTCCACTTGTACGGCACTCCCGGCTTCATCCGCAGGGGAAATCTCGCCGTAAATCAGGTCTCCCGCCATGTATCGTCCCTCGTTGTCCCGCAACGGAAGATCGGGAATTTCGATGGACAGAAGGTCTTCGTTTTGCTTTTGCCCACAGGAATCCCTCGGACAGGCGCATGGTACAGCAGAAATATGCCTCGTAAATATTTCCCGTGTGCAGGAAAGGCACATGGGGCGTCACGCAGGTATCTGTGCCGGCGCCGCCGTTCGACCGTTGACCGCTTGACATTCCGTTGTGCCATATGCGGCGGGCAAGGGTCAGATCCCGCTGCTTGCCGAACAGGCGATACATATGCAAGGCAACGATCAGCGAATCCACCACGGCGCAGGGTTCCGTCCATGTCTCACCGCGCCCGAACCAGTTGAAGTTGGCGTAGGTGGCGGTCATGCCCTGCGTTATGTACAGATTCCACGTGTCCGATGCGACATCGGCGAAGCGCTTATCGCCCGTGTGCTCGTACATACGCAACAATCCGCGCACGGCAGAGAGCGTTGCGTGTGTCTGCGCTTTGATTTTCAGCTTGTCTATGCGGGCAAAGCATTCCGTCATCTCACGGACGAGGTCATACGCTCGCACGTCGCCTGTCGCAATGTAGTAGTCGGCAACGCCGTCGATGCCGAGAAATGCCGCACCGATGTCACTGCACAGAATCCAGTTTCCGACCCGCAACTCGTTGCCGAACATATCGCCCGTCAGCTCCTCATGGTCGATCGGGTAGCTGTCGAACAGACCGAGCGCCGGCAGGTACAGTCCTTCAAATACCCGCTTGGCAAGCGCCAACGGGGTAGTGCCGGGAATGCAGTCGTCCCCTAATTGCCGATGCGCTTCGCAAAGGGCGCGCAGGTACCATGTGCTGCCGCCGAACTGGAACTCATCCACCATGACATCGCCGTCCCTGCCCGTATGTATGGGACCGAAGAAACCGCCTGCGTTGGTGTGGGCCGGAAGGGCTGCCAGCATCGGACGGAGGCAGGGATTCTCCTCGCCCGTCAAGGTACGGTGACACAGGAACGCCCACAGGGCTCTCCCTCCTTGTCTCCGAACGACCGGTACTCCGGGGGTGCAAAAACGTCGGGCAACTGATAGTACGCTTCCTGCAGCCTGGCGGCGTTCAGGCGGATGCGCTCCTCCAACTCGGCATGGATCGTGATTGTTTTCATATGATGCTCCTTTCAAAAGGAAAGTAAGATCGTGAAAACGTTTGCTACACGTCCCGCCGCCCCTGCAGGGCGCGATACAGAGTGACTTCGTCCGCGTACTCGATGTCGGTTCCGACTGAGATACCGTACGCCAGCCGCGTGACCTTGACCGGATATTTTTTCAGCAGGCGTGCGAGGAACATGGCGGTCGTCTCGCCCTCCACGTTGGCATTGGTGGCGATAATGACTTCCCGCACGCCGCCTTCCTCAACCCGGTGCAAAAGCTCCGGAATTTTCAGCATATCCGGCGTGACACCGTTGAGCGGCGACAGAACGCCGTGCAGAACGTGATAGGTTCCCTGGTATTCCCGCACCTTTTCGATGGCGAGTACGGTGCGGCAGTCTGCAACTACGCAGATCACGCTCCGGTCGCGCGTTTCGTCGGCGCAGACCGGGCACAACTCCCGGTCGGTCAGATTCTGGCAGACGGGGCAGAGGTGGATCTTGGCTTTGGCGTCCAAGATCGCCTGCGCAAAAGCGGCGGCTTCCTCTCCCGACATATCCAGCACCGAAAACGCCATGCGCTGGGAGGATTTCCGCCCGACGCCGTTCAGCTTCATGAATTGGTCTGCCAGGTTCTGGAGTGATTCGATATAGGCTGCCATATAAAATCCGACCGGGATCAGAACAGCCCGGGCATTGCCAGACCGCCGGTGATCTTTTCCATTTCGGCGGTGTTGGTGTCTTCCACACGCTTGATTGCCTCATTGATGCCGGCGACCAGAATGTCGGACAGTGTTTCGATATCCTCCGGATCCACGATCTCCGGCTTGATGTCGATGGACAGGACTTCCTTCTTGCCGTTGATCGTCACGGTGACGGCACCGCCGCCCGCCTGCACTTCATACGTGCGGGCGTCCAGCTCCGCCTGCTTTTCCGCCATATCCTCCTGCATTTTCTGCGCCTGCCGGGCGATGGCTTGCATACTCTGGGGACCGCCCCCCATACCCTTCGGGATGTTTGCTCTCATGATGAAATCCTCCTGTGACAATATAAGTTAAGTAATATAGGTGTGTTTGATAGCGCTTTTCCGGATGCCTTGTTTATTCCGACTCACGGGGCGGTTTTTCGCCCGATGCGGCATCGTCCTCCAGCGCTTCTATGATCACGTCCAGCGGCGATGCGGGGTCTGCCTGCCCCTCTATTTCACCGATGATATCCTCCGGCGCAACGGCGTGCCCTAAACAGACCGACAGGGCGCGGCGCAGGGCTTCGGGCGGCGTTTTGTCCGGCAATGCCATGCTGCATTGGAACGGCTGTTCAAAGCGCAGGATAATCTTACCGTCGTCCGTCCGGAATGCACGGCACAGGCGCAGGAAGGAGCCGATGATGGGGTCACTCTCGGACACGCGGTCAGCAACCTCGCGGAAATTGCGCAGCGGGCGCAGGATTCGCTGACCCGCAGTGGGAGCCGTTGACTCCGGCTGTCGGGTTGGCGATGCCTGCGCGGGAGTCGGCGGGGCAGGGGACACTGTCGGAGGAGCCTTCGGTGCTGTCGGCGCTGCCTGATCGGACAGCGGGGGCGTGTCGGGTGCTGCGACAGGTGCTGCGACAGGCGCTGCGACGTGCGCGGCAACAGGTGCTGCGACCGGGATTACCCCGCCTGCCAACTGCTCTTCCACCCGGGAAAGGCGGGAGAGGATGGCTTCCGTTGCGGTATCCAGCGCCGGGTCGCACAATCGGACCAGCGTGACCTCCGCGACCGTCCGACGGACAGCGAAGGCGCGTTGCATGGCGAATAAGGCGTCCTCCAGCAGGCTGATGTGCCAGAGCAGTGTCTCTTTGGTAAACTGCGCGGCGAGCGAACGCAAGGCGGCGGTTTCGCTGTCTGTCAGATCCAGGTAGCGCACGGCATCCGATTCCGGCACGGTCCGGACGACCAGCATATCGCGGTAGTAAGAAATCAGCTCCTGCCAGAACACCGCAAGGTCGCGGGAGGAACGCACCATATCGTCCACGGCGGCGAACAGTCGGTCGTAGTCCCGCCGCACCAGCGACGCGACCACACGCCCGACACCCTCGCGCCCGGTTGTGCCAACCGTCTCGGTGACAAGCTCCGGCGTGATGGGGCGGCGCGCTCCGGCGCACAGCTCCAGCAGGCTGATCGCGTCCCGCATACCGCCCTGCGCCTGCCGGGCGATGAGGCGTGCCGCCTCCGGCTCCAGCGTGAAGCCCTCCTTCTCCGCAATCTTTGCCAGATGGGCAGAAAGGTCGGCGGTGGCGATGCGGCGGAAGTCGAACCGCTGACAGCGGGAGACAATGGTGGCTGGCAGTTTTTGCAGTTCGGTTGTGGCAAGGATAAACAGCACGTGCGCCGGCGGCTCCTCCAGGTCTTGAGCAACGCGTTAAACGCGCTTGCCGACAGCATATGCACCTCGTCCACGATATAGACGCGGTATTTCAGCTCCGAGGGGGTGTAAATGACCTCGTCCCGGATGTCGCGGATGGCTTCCACGCCGTTGTTGGAGGCGGCGTCCATTTCCAGCACGTCGGTGGCGGCGCCGCTGTCTATGGAGCGGCAGGCGGCGCACTCACCGCAGGGACCGGCGGCTGTCGGGTGCTCACAGTTGACCGCCTTTGCCAGTATCTTGGCGCAGGATGTCTTGCCTGTTCCGCGCGAGCCGCAGAACAGGTACGCGTGCGAAAAATGCCCCGTCTGACATTCGTATTTGAGAATGGATGTGACCTGCTCCTGCCCGCATACCTCGTCGAAGTTGCGGGGGCGCCACTTCCGGTACAGTGCCTGATGCATAACCGAATCCCTCCCCTGATTGCGCACAAAAAGCGCGTCCGCGCGTGCCGGACGGCAAATGATACGGAAAAGCCTCTCCGGCTCTGCCGTGAAAGAAGACCATACACCCCTTCCTCGGATGTCACGCCCCGGCGATCTTTGGATTTCCTGCTCAGAACAGGCGACCTCGCGGCACATACGGTTCACCGCTTAATGCTGCTTGATTCCTCACCTGACATGGTTCACGGCTCCGCATTGCGCAAGACCCATTCCTCAACACAGGAAAAACAACTCATTCCGAAACGATCGATTCTCAGAAGGGGAATCAACCCCTGCTATAGCGGATTTCAGGTACAGGGCGCCGCTGACTCCCCGGCTGGTATGGCCTGCTTTCACGGCAGAAAGAGAGGCTTAACTTGTCCCTATTATAGCATACTTCCGGCGTAATTGCAAGGCGTTGGGTTGGAATTCAGAGAAAATTCACAAGTTCCTTGCCCGGTGATGCAGCTTGGCAGGTCGGTACACCGGGGCGCTTGCGAATAGAGATGCGAACAGAGAGGGGAGAACCGACAATCCGGTTCTCCCCTCTCTGTTTGCGCCCCTGTCAGTCTGTGATGAAGGGCAGGAGCGCTGCCTGACGGGCGCGCTTGATGGCGGTATTGACCTCTCTCTGGTGCTTTGCGCAAGCGCCGGAGACACGGCGGGGCAGGATCTTGCCGCGCTCGCTGATGAAGTGCTTCAGCTTGGCGGTATCCTTGTAATCAATGTATTCGACCTTGTCTGCGCAGAAAATGCAGACCTTTCTTCTCTTGCCGCGGTTGAACGGGCGAGCAGGCCGTGCGGTATTCTCAGTTCTATCCATGTTTATTCTCCTTCATGCCGGGCACACCCGGCTCATTTTTTGTGCGGCACCGTGCCGCAGTGAGACTGTGCCGCTGTCAGAACGGCAGGTCGTCGTCGGTCTTGAGTTCCTCGAACTTGGCGCCGGCACCGGGGGTTGAGAAAGCAGGCGCGGACGCATAGGTGTCGCCGCCGGCGTCAGGGGCAGCGGACGCATTGCGGTTCTCCACAAAATTTGCTTCATCCGCAACGATATCGGTAGCGTAGTGCTTGACGCCCTGCTGATCCACCCAGTTCCGGTTCTGGATCGAGCCTACCACGCAGATGGCAGAGCCCTTCCGGAAAAACTTGGCGATGAATTCAGCGGTTGTCCGCCATGCGGTCACATTGAAAAAGTCCGCTTCGGGCTGACTCTGCTGACCGTCATTGCGGGACGTATAGCGACGGTTGACGGCAATACGGAGCGAAACCACCGAAATGCCGCTCTGGGTCTGCTTGAGCTCCGGATCCGCCACAAGACGACCGGCGAGAATCACTTTATTCAGGTTAAAGAGACATACGGTTTCTCCTTTCCGGATGGCTGACGGTTCCTGTGAACCGCCGCCGGGTAGCGTTCGGAGACCTCCGGACGTTCTGCTGCTTGCGCAGGGGACGTGCAGAGACTCCTCTGCCCGTAGCCGCCACAGCGCGGCGGGTGCGGGCGACCTTCCCCCGGATGATTCCGGGCGCGGGGCGAAACGACAGCTGTTACTCGGCGACCGGTGCCTCAGCGGCAACCTCGGCGGCGGGAGCCTCCGGTGCGACCTCCTCGGCGGGGGCGGATTCTTCGTCTGCAGGTGCGACTTCCTCGGCGGGCGCGACAGCCTTGGCAACAGGCGTGAAGTCCAGACGGGTCGTCACCTGACGCATAATGCTTTCATCAATGTTGAGCAGACGCTCCAGCTCGCAGGGGAACTCAGGCGCGCTCTTGAAGGTTGCCACGACATAGTAGCCCTCGGGCTTGTCGTTGATGGGGTATGCCAGACGGCGCTTGCCCCACTGTGCCACCTCGACAACCGTCTCGGCGTTGGCGTTGATGATGCCGACGAACTTTTCGACTGTTGCCTTGACTGCCTCGTCGCCGTCTGTGACATCCACGACGAACAGGCACTCATAATACTTGTTGATCTTCTCCATGTTAAACCTCCCTATGGACTGAAAGACCGCGCGGCTTCAGATTTTCCGCGCAGTAAGGAGACGGTTGCGTATCGCAGACCGTACCGAGACTGTATTATACCACGATTTTTTTGAGTTGTCAATAGTTTTTTGAAAAAATGGAGGAAACGGGGAGTATTCCGGGTATATCTCCAAGGTAATATCTGCCGTGGAACTTGCTCCGGGGAAATGCCCCCAGTAACCGGAAGACGACAAAAACCGGGCAACGGCTTGACAGAATGCGTCGGGGATGGTATAATAGACCGGAAGTTATGAGGGAACCGTCCCGAACACAACCGGTGTCTGGCGATTCCCCCCGAGCATTCCTCTGACCAAACAGGTGCGGAGCGAAAGGAGAAACGATATGAAAAAAGTTATGGCTTGGTTGGCGGCGCTGTGTCTGTTGGCTCTTTCGGTTGCAGGCGCGTTGACGACAGCCGCGGCTGGAAATACTGCCGGAACGGCGGTATCCGGACTGGTACATGATGCAGACGGACGGGTTCGCTACTACGAAAACGGTGTCCCGGTGGCAAAGGGGTTGGTCCGGGACGACGAGGGAAATGTCTACTACATTTGGAATGCGGTCAACGGTGCCGCGCGCGGTATGTTCTCAATCCCGGAGGACAAGCTCAACGGAATCATGCCGCAGGGCTTCTACGAGTTCGGAGCGGATTACCGCATGATCGTCAAGAACGGTATCTACACGCATGACTGGTGCGACCATACCTATTACTTCGTCAACAGCGTGCCGGAAGCGGTCGGGCTTGCCAAAAACGAGGACGGGGATATTTACTATTTCACTACCATATACGGTGTCAAGCGTGCGGCGACAGACGGCGACTGGTACATACCCGAGGAGAAGACCAACGGTCTTATGCCGGAGGGAACCTATCATTTCAATCAGTATGGGTTGCTGACCGGCAAATCCGATGTTGACCTGAAGCCCGTGGAACCGAAGCGGGAGGAGATCGGAGAGAACCTGTTCCGCGATCTGGACGGCGTTATCCGCTACTATGAGAACGGACAGCGGGTTGCTAAGGGATTGGTTCGTGATTATGCGGGTGATGTGTACTACATCCGGAGTGCGGAAAACGGTGCCGCGCGCGGTATGTTCTCGATTCCGGAGGACAAGCTCAACGGAATCATGCCGCAGGGCTTCTACGAGTTCGGGGCAGATAACCGCATGATCATCAAGAACGGCATCTACACGCACGATTGGTGTGATTATACCTACTATTTCGTCAACAGTGTCCCGCAGGCGATCGGCATCGCGACCGATGGGGAAGGGCATTACTATTTCTTCACCAATATCTACGGTACCAAGCGTGCCGCAACCGATCAGTTCTTTGGCGGCGTGTACTACGTCAGCGAGGCGGAGACCAACGGGCTGATTGAGGAGGGCTTCTATCGCTTTAACTCCGATGGTATCATGGTGGGACGTGTGGACGGCACCGATACAGAGGAACCGACCACCAAGCCGACGGAGCCAACCGAGGAGCCGACCACCAAGCCGGCGGAGCCGACCGAGGAGCCGACCACTAAGCCGGCGGAGCCGACCGAGGAACCGACCACCAAGCCGGCAGAACCGACCGAGGAACCGACCACCAGCCGGCGGAGCCGACCGAGGAACCGACCACTAAGCCGGCGGAGCCGACCGAGGAGCCGACCACTAAGCCGGCGGAGCCGACCGAGGAGCCGACCACCAGCCGGCGGAGCCGGCCGAGGAACCGACTACTAAGCCGGCAGAACCGACCGAGGAACCGACCACCAAGCCGGCGGAGTCGGCTGAGGAGCCGACTACCAAGCCGGCGGAGTCGGCTGAGGAACCGACCACCAAACCGGCAGAGCAGACCGGGGCTACCATCGCGGCACCTGCGTCGGGGACGCAGACCGACGGTTCCGCCGGAAGCGTCACCGGAACCGGAGCGGTCGCGACGACCACCGCAGCCGGCAAATCCGGCGGATGTGCTTCGGCAGTGGGAGTCGGGGGCGGGGTTGTCCTGATGATAACAGCAGCTGCCGCGTGCCTGAGACGGAAGCGTCGCCACTAAGGGATCCCCAACGTAACTGCCGGATCGGGTGGCAAAGTATACAGGAAAAGACCCACGAAGGGTGAAGGCTCTTTTGTGGGTCTTTTCCTGTTGACTTTTCCTGCGGGAATATGATATAATACGCACGCTCTGTGCCGGGCGGCTGCCCGGCGTTTGTTTGTCAGGGGACTTCACGGAAAAGCCGGTTCGGTTTTCCTTGAAGACTCCCTTTGTGTTTTGCCGTTTTTTGCACCCGCCGCACGGTGGAGAAAAGGATTGTCACATGGAGAAAAGTCGGAAAGAAGAGATCCGCCTGTCGGATCATTTCACATACGGAAAACTGTTGCGCTTCGTGCTTCCGTCCATCATCATGATGGTGTTCACTTCCATCTACGGTGTGGTGGACGGTCTGTTCGTGTCCAATTTTGCGGGGAAGGAGTCCTTCGCCGCAATCAATCTTGTCATGCCCTTCATTATGGTGCTGGGCGGCATGGGCTTCATGATCGGAACCGGCGGCACGGCGTTGGTTTCCAAGATCATGGGGCAAGGGGACGGGGAGCGCGCCAACCGGACATTCTCCATGATGATATGGGTCACGGTCATGCTGGGCGCTGTCCTGACGGCTTTGGGACTTGTTTTTATGGAGCCTATGGCGCGGTTTCTGGGCGCCGATGAGAATACCTTTGACGACTGTGTCTGCTACGGACGCATCGTTGTAGCCTTTACCGTGTCCTTCATGCTCCAGAATGTGTTCCAGAGCTTCCTCATTGCCGCCGAAAAGCCCAAGCTGGGGTTGATTATCACGGTGGCGGCAGGGGTTACCAATATGGTGCTGGATGCACTGTTCATTGCCGTCTTCCGATGGGGTGTTGCGGGCGCCGCCGTTGCTACGGGTATCAGCCAGTGTATCGGCGGAGGTGTGTCGCTTGTGTACTTCCTGTTCCCCAACCGGAGCCGCCTGCGCCTGACCCGGACGCGCCTGCAGCTCCGCCCCATCCTGCAGGCGTGTGGCAACGGTTCCTCCGAACTGATGAGCAACATCTCCTCCTCGCTGGTCAGTATGCTGTATAATTTCCAGCTTCTCAAGTATTTCGACGGAAACGACGGCGTGGCGGCATACGGGGTGCTGATGTACGTGCAGTTTATTTTTGTAGCGATTTTTATCGGCTATGCCATCGGATGTGCGCCCATCGTTTCCTTCAGTTATGGTGCCTCCAATCATGAGGAGATGAAAAATGTCCTGCGCAAGAGCATGATTCTCATGGGCGGGGCGGGCGCCCTGCTGACCGGTGTCGCTGTGGTGATGGCTGTTCCGCTGGCACATCTGTTCGTGGGCTACGATGCGGGACTGTATACGCTGACGTGCCACGCTTTCCGGTTGTTTGCCGCGTCTTTCCTGCTGGCTGGTGTCGATATTTTCCTGTCCTCCTTCTTTACGGCGCTGAACAACGGACTTGTGTCTGCCGCTATATCCTTTCTGCGGACGCTGGTTTTCCAGACCTCGGCTGTTCTGTTCCTGCCTCTCGTCCTGGATCAGGACGGTATCTGGTGGGCGGTTACGGTTGCGGAGGTGTGCGCGTTTGTCATATCCGCATCGTTCCTTGTTCGGAATGCGGAAGAAGTACCGTTATATGTGAAAAAAGAGGGGTTCCAAAAACTCATTCTGAGCTTTTTTGGAACCCCTTTTGGGCTTTTATAGCAATTCCCCAAATTACAGGCAATATCCATCAGCCTTAAACCAGCCGACGCAATCTCGTTGACTGACGCACAAAAGCGCACAGGAGACGGTTTTAGGCAAGAGTTCGGCAGTCCGGCACTTCCATTTGCGCAATAGCGCCTTTACCTTCGACCACAGCATCTCAATCGGATTCATATCGGGGCTGTACGGCGGCAGATACCGCAGCTCTATGCCTGCGGCGTGATATGTGTTGTTTGTCCTCTTCGTTCAGCAGCTGCTTTCTACCCCGCATTGTGCAGCATTTTGCCCATTTTTCTCATCTCCCTGTGACATATTGTACCACTTTTTGCTGCAGTTGTCAAGGGTGACTGCTATTTGGGAAGTTGCAATAGTGTATATTTTGTTTTATACTCTTGATTCGCCCCGTAAAATATAGGGCAAACAGGACTATAGCTATAATATCAACAATGCCTGACCAAATAACAACCGTATTGATAAAGCCACTTATTAAATCCTTAACAAATAAACACCCAACATACATCAAGTCACCTAAATATACAGCCAAACTAAAAATCGGCAACAATATGTGATTTCGTTTAATCGATGCCGCACCTATTATAATCAATATAGTCAACATACAACTAATTAAAATATAACCGTACCTTTTTCTCTGCTATAGCTATAAAGGTTAACTTGATAATTGAGACATTGGTACCATTGGAAACATTAAAGGCAAAAATAAAATGCAAGTAAATTACAGGCGGAGATTCCTCCGGACAATAACATCACCCATTGTAGTATTTTTAATATACATATCCTCTTATCGCCTCCACACAAAATCCCAAAAGCCCTTCCCCTCATCTCCCTGTGACATATTGTACCACTTTTTTGCTGCGGTTGTCAGGGGTGACTGCTATTTTGGAAGTTGCTATAGTAACCCATCAGGATTTTTATTTGTTTTGTTGGCAATCGGCTCACAGGCTGCCTACTGTTCTGGGGAACAGGGCGGTGTCGCGGATGTTGCTCATGCCGGTTACATACATGACCATGCGCTCAAAGCCCAGTCCGAAGCCGCTGTGCGGCACGGTGCCGAAGCGGCGCGTGTCGAGATACTGCCGGTATGCGTCCAGCGGCATATTGCGGGCGGTCATGGCGGCGGCGAGCTTGTCGTAGTCCGCCTCACGCTCCGAGCAACCGATGATCTCGCCGATGCCGGGCACCAGCAGATCCGTTGCGGCAACGGTTTTGCCGTCCGGATTCTGCTTCATATAGAAAGCCTTGATGTCTTTGGGATAATTGACCACGAACAGGGGCTTGCCGAACACCTCGTCGGTCAGGTATTTCTCGTGCTCTGTCTGCAGGTCGCAACCCCAGCTGACGGGGTATTTGAACGTGCGTCCGGACTCCTCCAGCAGCTTGACCGCATCGGTGTAATCAATACGCCCGAAGTCGCTGTTGATGACCTTCGTCAGCTTGCCGACAATGCCTTTTTTTCCGTCCACTGGTCAAAGAAAGCCATCTCGTTGGGGCAGTTTTCCAGCACGCTGCGGATGATGGATTTGATGAAATCCTCCGCAATGCCGATGATGTCGTTGATATCCGCAAAGCAGACCTCCGGCTCAATCTGCCAGAATTCTGCGGCATGGCGGGTGGTGTTGGAATGCTCGGCACGGAAGGTGGGACCGAATGTGTAGATGCGCCCCAGCCCCATGGCAGCCATCTCACCCTCCAACTGGGCAGAGACGGTCAGTCCTGCCTTGCGACCGAAGAAATCCTCGGCGAAGTACTCCTCCTCGGTTTTGGCATCGGTTGTCCACGGCTGTGTGGTCACGCGGAACATCTCGCCCGCCCCCTCGCAGTCCGATCCGGTAATGATGGGGGCATGAACGTAGCGGTAACCGTGGCTGTGGAAGTATTGATGCACCGCCTGTGCCAGCTGGTCGCGCACGGCGAACACTGCCTCAAAAGAGCGTGTACGCACGCGCAGGTGCGGGATGGTGCGCAGATACTCCAGCGTGTGGCGCTTTTTTTCTGCAGAGGGAAATCCGCAGGGCATTTGCCGAGGACGGTGAGCGTTTCCAGCTCCAGCTCGCACCCGTTGCGCTCTGATGCGACCAGCTGTCCGACGGCACATACCGATGCACCGACCGCCATGGCGTCCCGCACCATATCCTCCGGGATGCGCGTCTTATCCACCACGATCTGCAGGTTGCGGAAGCAGGTTCCGTCATTGATTTCCAGAAAAGAAACGCTTTTGGAGTCGCGGGCGGTACGTACCCAACCGCATACAGTCACGGTTCCGTTCAGATACGCCTCGGTGTGCGCAAATATTTCCCTGATATCGGTGTGTTTCATAACTCAACAATCCTTTTCTCCGGCGTCGCGTCTCTTCCGGGAGATCTGCGGTGCCCCCGTCTTTCTGTACGGGCATATGTGCCATTATACCACAGCTTAACGGACTTTGTCAAGGGTGCCATTGAAAAATTCCCGCGGCAACGGTGCTTTTTTTCCGCTGCGTTGCCGGCTGACCTTGCTGCGCCATGCCCGGACAGGGAGCAGTGAATCAAAAAAACTCCGGGCTGCTTCAGGAAGTCCCGGAGTGTTCTGTTTCGGTGCCTTACCGTTTCCGCCGGAGCGCAAGCGCGCACCAGCCGTTGTCCGGCAGGCGGGTCTCGACAGAGTAGCCGTTCGCGTCGGCGGATGCTATGACGTCGGCACAGCGCTCCTCCACGATCCCGGACAGGAGCAACACGCCGTCCGGTGCGAGGTAAGCCCCGACATCCGGCATCATGCGGATCAGAATATCCGCCACGATATTGGCAGTGATGAGATCGTACCGCCCGTCGTGCAGATCGACCTGCCGGAGCAGATCGGAACGGTCGCAGGTGATGTTGGTCAGCCCGCTTTCCCGGATGTTTTCCCGTGCCACGCGCACGGCGGTCGGGTCGATGTCATAGGCACGGCATACGCCGGCACCCAGTCTGGATGCGCAGATGGCGAGAATGCCTGTGCCCGTCCCGACGTCCAGCATCCGGCACCCGGGCTGTGTGTAGTCCTCAAGCAGGCGGATCATCAGACGGGTTGTCTCATGCGTCCCGGTTCCGAATGCCATGCCGGGATCCATCCGGACGACCAGCTCGTTGCCTGTCGGTGTATAGGTCTCCCATGCGGGGCAGATAACAATGCGGTTTCCGATTTTCAGGGGCTTGTAGTACTGCTTCCAGTTGTTCGCCCAGTCCTCCTCGTTGACGCCGACCAGCTCAAGATTTCCGTTCAGCCCATCCGCCGCCATGCGGTCGCGCAGGAATGCCACATCGTCCGCGTAACTCCGGTCAGAGGGCACATACACCGAAACGGATGCCACGGTGCGGTCGGCGTTCAGAATCTTCTCATCAATCAGGTCGCCGTAGCAGGTGCGCAGATTTGTTTCAATGTCCGAGTAGTCCTCGATCATCAGGTTATTGCTGATCATGCTCATCAGCGCGGTCAGCGTGTCCAACTGCTCCAGCGGCACGGTGACGCGGATCTGCGTCCACGCCTTGACATCGCCGTAATCCTCGCACACGTAGTCCGGGTCGCGCTCCGGCATATTCTGTTCGCTCATCATATTTCCTTTCTCGGTCGGCTTTCCCCTGCACGTGCAAGCCCGACGGCGCGGGAACGCAGGCACTCTGCCGTTTTCCTGTTGACTCCGGATCTGCGGATCACTTCTTGAAGAAGTTGCGGAAGCGGGACTTCTTGCTGTAATTTTCTCGCCGCAGGCATCGGCAAAGGCGCGCATCGCCTGCTTTTGCTTTTCGTTCAGTCCGCGCGGCACCTCCACGTTGACCGTAAAGGTCAGGTCGCCGCGCCGTCCGGGATTACTGACATACGGAACCCCCTTGCCCCGCAGGGTGAAGGATGTGCCGGACTGCGTTCCCTCGCCTATGGTGTACTTTTTCGCTGCCGTCCAGCGTCGGGACGTCGATCTCGGCGCCGAGTGTCGCCTCGGCAATCGTCAGCGGGCCATCGCAGTACAGATTCACGCCGTACCGGCGGAAGATGCTGTGCGAGCGTACGGTCACAAAGATGACCAGATCGCCCGCGGGACCGCCGTTCTTGCCTTCACAGCCCTGTCCGCGCAGAGCGATGCGCTCCCCGTCGTCAATGCCGGCAGGAATCGTGACAGTCAGACTGCGGTTTTCGCGTTCCAGCCCGGTGCCCCGGCACTTGGAGCAGGGCGTTTTGATGTACCGACCGGTACCGCGGCACTTTTCGCAGGTAGTCTTGGACTGGAAGGACATTCCGCCCATCCGCTGAACCACGACGCGCTGACCGGATCCGTGGCAGTCCGGGCAGGTCTCGGCGGCAGTGCCGGCTTCCGCGCCGGAACCGCCGCAGGCGGGACATTTATGCAGGCGCGCGTAGTTGACTTCCTTCTTGCAGCCGGCAACTGCTTCCTCAAAGCTCAGCGTCAGACGCACCTGCACATCCTCGCCGCGCTGGGGACCCGTGCGCCGCGACGTAGTGCCGCCGCCGAAAGCACCGCCGAAAATGCTCCCGAAAATATCACCAAGATCCCCGAAATCGGTAAAGCCGCCGCTGTATCCGCCGCCGGCGCCCGCCGTCGGATCAAACGCTGCCTTGCCGAACTGATCGTACTTTGCCTTCTTGTCCGGGTCGGACAGCACGGAGTACGCCTCGTTGACCTCCTTGAAGTGCTTCTCGGCATCCGTGTCGCCGGGGTGCAGATCGGGGTGATACTTTTTGGCGAGCTTGCGGTAGGCGCTCTTGATCGCCTCCGCATCGGCGTTCCGGTCTATGCCGAGTATTTCATAGTAATCTCTGTCTTCTGCCATATGATTTATACCGTAGCTTCCGCGCCGCGATCCGCGCCCTGCGGGCGCTGCGACTCATTCGGCGGGGCTTTCTCTTTCTCGTTCAGATTCACCGTGCGGGGAAGGGGAATACGCAGGATTCCCGAAGGTTCCCATAATGGGGACGGGGCTGCCTGCCCCTGCAGGCCCCTATACCGCGCAATCCCGGCGGGGGCGTTTTCAGCCTCCGTCGGGTAATTGCTGGTCACGTATTTCTGAGGAACCGCTGACCTGTCCGGAGGCACATTGCCTGTGCCGCCGCCCGGGATCGCTCTTGCTCAGCGTCCCTTAGTTGGCGTTCCCTTTGTTGTTGTCCCTCGAAGTTGGCATCGTAGTAGGTGCCTCCCTCGCCGTTTGCGCCGCCCTCATAGCTGCCGCCGGCGTTGCCGTTCTGGGCATCGCCCTGCGGTGCGGACTGCTGGTAGACCTTCTCGGAGAGCTTGTCAGAACTCCCTTCTCAAGCGCCTCGGTGTCTGCCTTGATGGCATCGGTGTCGCCGCCGTTGACAGTCGTGCGCAGCTTCTCAATCGCCGTCTTGACGGCGCTCTTGTCGTCCTCGGTCAGCTTGTCGCCCAGGTCGTTCAGCGTCTTCTCGCTCTGATTGATCAGCGATTCGGCGCGGTTCTTTGTCTCGACTGCCTCCTTCGCCTTCTTGTCCTGCTCGGCGAACTTCTCGGCGTCCTTGACTGCCTTGTCGATGTCCTCCTTGCTCATGTTGGTGGAGGAGGTGATGGTGATGTGCTGTTCCTTGCCGGTGCCCTTATCGGTAGCCGTTACGTTGACAATGCCGTTGGCATCGATATCAAACGTGACCTCAATCTGCGGCACGCCGCGGGGAGCGGGCATAATACCGTCGAGATTGAAGCGACCCAGCGTCGTATTGTACTGCGCCATCTCGCGCTCGCCCTGCAGGACGTGAATTTCCACGCTGGTCTGCCCGTCTGCGGCAGTGGAGAACACCTGGCTCTTCTTGACCGGGATGGTCGTGTTACGGTCGATGATGCGGGTAAACACGCCGCCCATGGTTTCAATACCCAGCGACAGGGGCGTAACGTCCAGGAGCAGCAGATCCTTGACTTCGCCTGCCAGCACGCCGCCCTGAATGGCAGCACCGATTGCCACGCACTCGTCCGGGTTGATGCCCTTGAAAGGCTCCTTGCCGAGGAACTTCTTGACAGCCTCCTGCACGGCAGGGATACGCGTGGAGCCGCCGACCAGCAGAACCTTGTCTACCTGATTGACGTTGAGTCCGGAATCCTTGAGCACCTGACGCGTCGGGCCCATCGTGGCTTCCACAAGGTCAGCCGTGAGACGGTCGAACTCGGCACGGGTCAGCGTAGCCTCAAAGTGCAGCGGGCCGTTGGCGGTCGCCGTGATGAAGGGCAGGTTGATGTCGGTCTGGTTCATGCCGGACAGCTCAATCTTTGCCTTCTCTGCGGCATCTTTCAGTCTCTGCAGCACCATCTTGTCGTTCCGCAGGTCGATGCCGTTTTCCTTCTGGAACTTATCCGCCATCCAGTTGATGATGCGCTGGTCGAAGTCGTCGCCGCCCAGATGGTTGTTACCGGCGGTCGCCAGCACCTCGAAGACACCGTCCGAGATCTCCAGCAACGATACATCGAAGGTACCGCCGCCGAGGTCAAAGACCATGATCTTCTGATTCTCTTCCTTGTCCATACCGTATGCCAGTGCGGCGGCGGTAGGCTCGTTGATGATACGCAGAACCTCCAGACCGGCGATCTTACCGGCGTCCTTGGTCGCCTGACGCTGTGCGTCGGTGAAGTAAGCCGGCACCGTGATGACAGCCTGCGTCACGGGCGTACCGAGATACGCCTCGGCACCCGCCTTCATCTTCTGCAGAATCATAGCGGAAATCTCCTGCGGCGTGTAGCTCTTGCCGTCAACGGTTACCTTGTAGTCGCTGCCCATCTTACGCTTGATGGAGCTGATCGTGCGGTCAGGGTTGGTGATCGCCTGCCGCTTTGCGATCTGACCGACCATACGCTCGCCGGTCTTGGAGAAAGCCACTACGGACGGGGTCGTCCGTGCGCCTTCGGGATTGGGGATCACGACAGGCTCGGAGCCCTCGTAAATCGCCACACAGGAATTCGTAGTACCCAGATCAATACCAATGATTTTAGCCATAACATTCATCCTCCCAACAGATGTGAAGTATCAATAATTTGTGTGATAAGATTTGATTTTTCGGTTCGCGTGGCTCAGTTTGCCACCCGCACCATGGCGAAACGGATTACCTTATCGCCTCTCCGGTAGCCCTTCTGGAACACATCGACAATCTCGCCCTCTCCCCTTGTGTCGTCTTCAACGTGCATGACGGCATTGTGGAGATTGGGGTCGAATTTCACGGTTTCCACCTCGGTGACGTCCAGCTTGCGCAGGGCATCTGCCGCCGCCTTGAGCGTCATCCGGACGCCTTTGGCGACCGGGTCATCCTGCTTTTCCGGGGGTATATCCGCCACGGCACGCTCCAGCGTGTCCACGATGGGCAACAGCTCCCGGACAGCGTCCGCGCAGGCGTCGGTGTAAATGCCTTCCTTTTCCTTTGCGGTGCGGCGCCGGAAATTGTCGTACTCTGCCAGCATCCGCAGGTATTTTGTCCCGCTCGGTTGCGAGTTCCTGCTTTGCCTGCTCCAGTTTCTTGTTTGCCTCTGCCAGTTCCGCCTCGGCACGCTTGAGGCGCCGCCGCTCGGAACCGCGCAGCTTACCGTTTTCATCGGCGTCATCAGCTGTGCCTGCCTGCGCATCGCAGGCGGTGTCTGCCTCCGCGGCGCCTTCCGCCGTGGCGTCTTCCGCCGTGGCGTTTTCCGCCATGGTATCCGCCATGCGGGCGGTATCGGCGTCCGGAACAGCCTGCTCGGTCTGATCCTGCGCCTTATCCGTACACGTAGAATTCATTTCGTCTGCCATTCTGCTCAGTCCTCCTTATTTCCTGCGCCGACCTGCTGTGGTCGGTGCCACTGCTATGTCTGTTTTTCGTTACCGTCCGGCAAATCCCCGGTGGCGCCCGGAAGCTGTTTTTCGCCGCCCAGCAGGCTGGATATGTTGTCCGATATTCCCTGCAGGGTTGCCAACACGCGGGCGTAATCCATCCGCGCGGGACCCAGCACGCCGACCGTGCCGAGGTTCTTCCCGTCCTTGACGATGGGAATGTATACCAGCGCGGAATTATCCATCACGCGCACGGTGCTCTCCGAACCGATGACCACGTTAACGCCCCGATCCTGCGGGTCGGAGACCATGTTGACGATCTCCTCCGGCTTCTCGATGACGCCCAGCACTTCCTTCATCTTATCCGGATTGCTGAACTCGGGATATTGGAGCAGGCGGTCAACGCCGCTGACCCGGAACCGGGTTTCGTCCATCTCCCCCATGACCTCGTACATGGCTTTGACGGCGGGGGAGACCAGCTCCGCCCAACTGCCCATGGCTTCCTCCAACTCCATCATGACCGGCAAAGTGATCTGACTGGCAGTCAGCCCTTGCAGGTGCTCGTTCAGTGCCGTCGCAAGCTGATCCGTGACTGCCTGCGACAGCGGACGGTTGCCGTCCGTGCGCAAAGTGCGCGTTTTTCACCTGCCCGCCCGATGCGACCATCACGAGAACGAAGGTCCTTTCATCCAGGAACACTACGTCGAACCGACGCACATTCACGGATGAGGTGCCGGGCTTTACGGCAAAACCGGTATAATTTGTCAGGTTGGATGCCACGCGCGATGCGGTCAGCAGAATCTGATCCAGCTCTGCCATTTTGGACTGCAGCAACTGGTTGATCTGTCCGATCTCGCGTGCCGTCATGGCGTAATGCTCGATCAGGAGTCCACGTAGAAGCGGTACCCGCGTTCGCTGGGCACGCGTCCGGCAGACGCATGGGGCTGTTCCAGGTAGCCCATAGCCTCCAACTCCGCCATCTCGTTGCGGATGGTAGCAGAGGAGCAGGCAATCTGCTTGCTTTCCACCAGATACTTGGAGCCGACCGGCTCGCCGCCCGCAATGTGGGCATCAATGATCGCCTTCAGGATGAGCTTTTTGCGTTCGCTCAGCTCTTCGGGCGTTCTGTCTGCCTCCGACATCGACTCACCTCCGCTTCGTC
Organism: Oscillospiraceae bacterium; assembly: GCA_022009675.1. Classification (GTDB taxonomy): domain Bacteria; phylum Bacillota; class Clostridia; order Oscillospirales; family CAG-272; genus CAMEON01. Next base: position 1,760,736 of record CP091718.1, read on the forward strand.
TGCCGCCTGTCGGCGGTAGCTTGTATCAGGTTTAGCACTCGATGCGCTCAAGTGCTAACCGATGCCTATACTGTACCACTTTCGGGGCGGTTTGTCAAGCCCTTTTGCAAAAAAACAGCCGTTTTAATTGTTAATATTTTATGAACAAGCGGACGCTGCGTAAAAAATCCGGCAATCGGGGGGTCTGGTGTGCTAATCGGGCTGGACGGCTGATCCGCACCGCAACTCCGGCGGCTCAGCCATCCGCATCGGCGCATATACTGATTGTGGACGTGTGCGCCGGAACTGTATACGTTGCCGGGGCAGGCGTCCGGACAAAAATAATTTCCGGTTCCGCTGTTTAGACCCCGGTCTTTTGCGGGTACACTATCGGTGTCCGGAACCGGTGCTGTCCGCGCCGGATCTGACTTCGGGGTGCCCGTGAAGCTCCGGCGTGCGGGGAGCTACGGAAGCGCCCGCCATACCCGCGTAAAACGATGGAGGAGTACGTCATGTCCATGTCAACTGCATCCTACGATTCCGAACATCACGACGGCGCGCCCGATTACGGCGCCTGCCGCCGTCCGACGCCCCCCGGTGCGCCGGGGCGATATATTCTACGCCGATCTCAGCCCGGTCGTCGGCTCCGAGCAGGGAGGTCTGCGCCCGGTCCTCATCGTTCAGAACGACATGGGTAACCGCTACAGCCCAACCGTCATCGCCGCCGCGATTACTTCCCGGATGGGCAAGACCCGCCTGCCCACGCACATTGATATTTATGCCGACCGTGTCGGGCTTGCCAGGACTCGGTCATCCTGCTGGAACAGATCCGTACATTGGATAAACGCCGTCTGCGGGAGAAGATGGGGCATCTGGACGAGACGGTCATGGCGCAGGTGGACGACGCCATTGCCGTCAGCTTCGGTCTGCATGAGGGCAGCCGGGACACCGGCAGCCGGGACACCGGCAGCCGGGATGTCGGTGCGCGGCACGGGGATATTCCGGGCGCGACGCGCCCGAATACGGCAGCCGCCGTGCGGCACCCGGACGAAGATCGGACGGTAGCGCCGCCGTCCGGCGGAACCCGCGCGGAGGGGTGATTGCGGGAGCGGCAAGCCTGCGCCGGAAGCCTGCGTGATTCATCGCAAGGCAGCGGACACGAGCAGGGGGCGACGGGAAAGGGAAAATAGATAACAGAGATAAGAGCCGACAAAAAGCCCGGGGCACCTTCCGTGAGGAGGGTGCCCCGGCTGAGAGCATCTGTTTCGGCTTGATTCAGTGCAACTGGACAAATCCCAGCTTTTTCTGCACTTTTTGACAGCGTGCGGCGGGCGACGTAGGAAGCCTCGGCGGCGCCCTTTTTCATTTGCGCCTCCAGCATTACCTTGTCGGCACTGTCGGTCTTGAGAGCGCTCCTGTACCGGGGCGAGCACGTCGGCGCAGGTTTCGCCGACAGCGGTTTTGAAATCACCGTAGCCGCGCCCGTCGAACTCGCGCTCGATCTCTGCCATATCTTTTCCGGTCAGTGCGGCATAGATGGTCATCAGGTTGTTGATGCCGTCCTTGCCCTCGGCGTAGCGCACGACGGCGTCCGAATCCGTGACGGCACGGCGGAACTTGCGGATGATGGTGTCGCGGTCATCCAGAATACGCACGACGGCGTTCTCGTTCTCGTCCGACTTGGACATTTTCTTTGTCGGCTCCGCCAGCGACATGATCTTCATGCCGTGCCGGGCGATGACCGGTTCCGGAACAGTAAAGGTGTCGGGATAGATCTGGTTGAAGC